>NZ_QEOA01000004.1:0-418405 GCF_003096855.1 Bacteroides galacturonicus
CTTCATAATAAGATTCAGAACGGGAAGACAGGAACATATTTATTTCCTTTAAAAAGTGCCTGAATTTAGAAATATCAAAATAAAAATTTTTAAAACCTGTATAGGTTTATTAAAGTACGCCAATTTGGGGCACATCCCATTCATTTTAATAAATAGTAACTTAAAAATCGTATTTTTATAGGAAAAAGAGGCTGGTACCTTAACGATTTTCAATCGTTAAAGCGACAGCCCCTTTTGTTATCTAAGAGAGCGCGAGACGGGGATCGAACCCGCGACCCCCTCCTTGGCAAGGAGGTGCTCCACCACTGAGCCACTCGCGCATATTATATTGTGTTGTTCGTTTGGTTTCTCGCGAACACAAGTGATATAATACACGCAAAAGTTAAAAGTGTCAAGCACTTTTTTGAAAAAATTTCAAAAAAATTAAAATAATTACTTTGTTGAGAAGAAAGCGACAGTAATTCCACCAGGTCCAATATGTGTTCCGATTGTAGCTCCTACTTTTATTCTGGCCGGAACAGGAATCTTATTTTCCCATAAAGAGCTGCTGTCCTTAATGTATTTGTCGATAAGTTCTGTTGAACAGCCGGTGTAGCCAAGAAGGACAGGCATAGAATAATCAATTCCACCGTAGGTGTTGACCTGTTCAATTAAGAAGTTGTTGCCCTGCTTTGAGCCGCGGGCTTTACCTAATATGGCAACTTCACCATTATCAATTGCGATTACAGGTTTTATTTTTAATACATTTCCTAAGAAAGCGGCACTGCTTGATATTCTGCCACCTTTTTTAAGATATTCCAGAGTATCAAGAAGTGCTACAAGACGTATGCGTTTTTTGGCGGAGTTTAACTCATCAGCGATTGCTGTGGCTGACAATCCATCATTAATAAGTTTTAAAGCATATTCAATTAGAATCTGTTCGCCTACAGTTACATTTTCGCTGTCTATAATATATATTTTCCCCTGGCTGCCGGCGTGTTCGCTTTCATAATCCTCGGCGGCTATGCAGGCACTCTGGTAAGTTCCCGATAATTTAGAAGAAAGAGTTATCACTATAACGGCATCAGAATGGGTGAGTGCAGTTTCATAGGCAGAGGTAAATGCGAAAGGACTTACCTGGCTTGTCTTAGGGAGAGTGTCGCTTTCGATGAGTTTCATATAGAACTCATCTGCTGAGAGTGTGACACCATCTTCGAATTGTTCATCTCCAAATGATATAGTCATAGGAAGAACTGTGACCTGATTGTGTAAATTTCCTGGCATATCCGATGCTGAATCTGTTATAATTGTTATCTTAGAAGCTGAATTCATAAATAATCCTCATTTCTGCGTACCATTGCTGACAGGCAGGTGCTGGTACGCAAAGCCACAAGCCTGAAAATAGTATTGCAATACAGGAAGTGTGTAAAACCCCAAAATTGAACGTGAAAATAGTATTGCAATATGGTCTGTAAATATACAGCTTAGATACAATTTTCAATTAAATTATGATAATAGTATCAAATATTTTTGTAATCAAAATATAACAAACGGGATTATATAATATATTACTTTGTATGTCAAACTATAATTGATTTTCTGGTTGAATTACTGTATATTAATATTGTTGTTTATGCGGCATATAAGTGTATTGAAATAACTGGAATATTCTGGTTAAGATATGGTATATGCTTACGGAAAGATGAGGAATATTAATGGACATAAGGAAGAAATTTGCTAAATATGTGTCACAGAACATATTCGGTATGCTTGGAATATCGTGTTATGTTGTTGCAGACACATTTTTTATATCTAAATTCGCAGGGGCAGACGGAATTACAGTTCTTAATCTTGTACTTCCTGTATTTAATGTTATATTTGCTGTTGGCTCAATGATAGGTGTTGGTTCGGCGATAAGATTTAAGATATTAAGAGCCAAGAATGATGAGAGGGCAGATGATTATTTTTCAAATGCAATAATGTGTGCGTGCCTGTTAAGCATAGTATTTATACTTGTGGGCCTGTTTGCACCAGATAGGCTTTTAAGGCTTATGGGTGCAGATGATACAATTACGGCACTTGGAACCTGCTATACAAGGACATTTCTTATGTTTACTCCATTTTTTATGTGTAATTACATTGTAAGTGCATATGTAAGAAATGATAATGATCCCTCAAGGGCGATGATTGCGACACTTTGTGGAAGTCTTTTTAATATAGTGTTTGATTATATATTTATGTTTCCAATGAAGCTTGGGCTGTTAGGTGCTGCGATGGCTACTGCAGCTTCACCTGTATGCAGTATATTGGTGTGCCTGACACATTTTCTTGGTAAGAATAATACGGTTGTGTTTAAATGGCACTTTCCGTCTTTAAAAATGCTCTGGGAGTCGTGTATGCTTGGAACAGCCGCATTTATTGGTGAGATAGCATCGGCGGTTACTACAACTGTATTTAATATGCTGTTACTGTCAATCACAGGAAATATCGGTATTGCAGCATATGGAGTTGTTGCTAATTATGCTTATATTGGAACAGCTATATTTAATGGTATTGCCCAGGGAACACAGCCGCTTATTAGTGAATGTTACGGCAGGGGTGACAGAAAAGATGCTGAAAGGCTGTACAGAATGAGTGCTGCTACAGCGGTTGCACTTTTTGCAGTAATATATATAATTGTATTTAGATTTACAGACCAGCTTGTTGCACTGTTTAACAGTGAGGGTGTTGAGACACTTGCTGTATATGCACATAGCGGAATGATAATATATTTTGCAGGATTTTTATTTGCAGGATTTAATATAGTATCTGCCGGATATTTTAGTGCAGTGGAGTGTGCTAAAGAATCATTTGTGGTATCATTATTAAGAGGAATTGTGCTTATGCTTATTATGTCAATCAGCCTTTCAAAGCTGTTTGGAATGACAGGAGTATGGAGCAGTTTTCCAGCAACAGAATTAATAACGGCAGTTGTATGCGTAGTATTTCTTATACTAAAGAATAACAGAATGCGAAATCATAATAATATATAGTCGGAGGATATGATATGGTTAATCCAGCATCAATTATGAAAATAATGAACTTAAAGAATAAATTTGCCGCAAACCATCCAAAGTTTGTGTCATTTATTAATTACTGCCTCAATGGTGGAATTCAGGAGGGAACAGTTATAGAGATAACTGTGACAAAGCCAGGAGAACAGCCGGTAACTTCTAATATGAAGGTTATGCAGTCTGATATAGATATTGTTAATGAACTTAAGACTTTATCCAAATAAGGTTTATTAAGCATTTGCTGGGGGTGTATATATGGGAAATATAATGGATTATCTTGACTGGCGTGGGGATATAACATTTGAACAGTCACCTTTTAATGAGGTTGATAATGTTATTCTTGCACAGCTTGCATACGTTAATTTCAGGGATATTATACCATCACCTGAGGAGAAGAGAAGCATTACATTAAAAGAAGCATCGCAGATGTTTTTTGATATGTATACAGAAAATGAACTAAAGCAGGATAAATCATTTATTAGTGAAGCTCCATTTCTTATGAAAAAAGCGGCAGCTTCCAAAAGATTTGGAAATCTGATTTTATCTAATTATGTAGATACAGTAGATGAAACCTTGGAAAAGCAGTTCGGGGCATTTCACATAAGAATAAGCCCTAAGCATGCTTATGTTGTATTCAGGGGTACAGATGATACACTTGTCGGCTGGAAAGAGGATTTTAATATGAGCTTTATTATGCCTGTTCCGTCACAGGAGGCGGCGGTAGAGTATATTAATAGTACATGCCAGTACATAAGAGGAAGGCTTTATATAGGCGGACATTCCAAGGGTGGCAATCTTGCTATATATTCGGCTGTAAAATGCAGTGAGAGAGTAAGAAAAAAGATAGATTGTGTATACAATAATGATGGCCCTGGATTTGATGTGAATATGATAAAAAGTGCGAAATATCAGGCGATGTTACCGCTTATCAAAAGCATAGTCCCAGAGAATTCGATAGTAGGAATGTTACTTGAACACGATGAGGATTATATTATTGTTAAGAGTTCACAGAGCGGGCTTATGCAGCATGATGCAATGTCGTGGCAGGTGCTTGGTGCTTTTCTTGTAAAGGCTAAGAAATTAAGTGCACAGAGCAGAAGGCTTAATAAGGCATTAAGCAGCTGGATTAACAGCGTTGATAATGAACGCAGGGAGGAGTTCGTTGAAACTTTATTCGGACTTTTATATGCCAGCGGTGCTAAGAATTTGTCAGATGTGTCAGCAGACAGATTAAGAAGCACAAGGGAGGTTATACGTCAGTATGCCGGACTTGATAAGGACAGCAGAACACTTATTAAGAATATGCTTTTGTCGCTTACTGATAAGATAAGCAAGGCAAGATTTGAGAAATGATATTATAGAAATATTATAGAAGAAATGGAGATTAGATATGTCAGGAATTATTAATATTATACTTGGTGCAGTTGTACTATTTGTTGTAGTTGTATTGTTCCTGTGGGTTTCATCTAAGCACAAAGAGAGCGGACTTGGAGATACCTGTAGCGGCAATTGTTCTTCGTGCAGTGCCCATTGTTCAACTGGTTCTAAAGATAAGAAGTAAGAAAGAGAATAAATATGACTAATGAATTCAGGAAAAAGGCTGTCGAACTTGGAAAGCTAATGAATAGCAAGTCTAAATTATCTGTACCGCTTGTAAAATGTATTATTGAGTGTTTTGAGATAGTATTCAGTGAGCAGGATATAGATTATATGCTTCTTATGAAGGACGGATATTACAGCAGGGATGAGCTTAAAGAATTGTGGCAGCTTGACGGTGAGGCATTTGAGAAAGTATTTACAAGCATAAGGGACAAAGGCGGAATATGGGAGAGCAGGCAGGAAGGTGTCTATGATATAACGCCGATATTTCCGGGCTGGGTTGAGCTGTATGCCTCTGGACCGCTTAATGATAAGAGAAGACGGCTTCTTATTAAGTTTGCAGAATTTGAGGAACTTCTTATAAAGCTTAATATAGCACCTGTAAGAATGTATATGAACCGTGTCAATGAGCGCAATATGCAAAGAGAGCAGGGAAGAATGTCAACGCTTATACCTGACCCTGCCAATAATCTGAGTGCTAAAAAGAGAATTATTAAGATTAATAAAAATGTAGATGCTGTGCAGGCTGTGTATACAGAGGGTGAGGTTATGGATATTCTTAACAGGAATAAAGAACATATTGCTGTTATGAACTGTTTCTGCCGCACCAAAAAGATGCTTGAGAATGGAAAATGTGACTATGATATGCCGATTGAGTCGTGTATGGCGGTTGGAAGAATGGCTGTACAGCTTGAAAAAGCTGGCGTTGCAAGACACATTTCCATAGATGAATCCAGAAAGCTTATAGATACGCTTGAGAAAAAAGGCTGTATACATACATTATATCACTATGGCACATACTCAGGTAATGAAGAGATTGTGCTGTGCAACTGTTGTATAGACTGCTGTTTCTTATATGGAAGCTTCAGGGAGGGTGCTTTATCGCAGCTTATGATTAAGGCATTTTACAGACCACAGATAGTTGATAACGCGAAATGTACAGGCTGTAACAGGTGCGCCTGTTTCTGTCCGACCAATGCAACGTGGTATGATAAAGAGCGCGCAGAGCTTGTATATGATATAGACAGGTGCATAGGCTGTGGACAGTGTGTAACGCAGTGTCCGTCAGGTTACAGAAGTATGGTTAAAGATGAGAGAAACATTTTCGTAAAGACCAGAAAGAAGGTGGATTATGGTAGAAATCTATAAGACAGATAATAAGGTACTGCAAAAGCTTGATAATATAGAAGAAGGCTGCTGGGTTAATATGATTGACCCGACAAGCAGTGAATTATCCCTTGTATCAGGCTATTTTGAGATAGACTTAGCTGACCTTGCGACAGCACTTGATGAGGAAGAAAGTTCACGAATAAGTCTTGAAGACGGTTATACACTTATTCTTGTGGATATACCAACACCTGAGGTACGACACGAGAAAAAGATGTATACAACAATACCATTAGGTATCATATTAAAGAATGATGCAATAATAACGATATGCAGGGAAGATACACCCGTGCTTAACTATTTTGTGCGCAATAAGTTAAAAGAGTTCAGTACTAAGAAGAAAATGCGTTTTATATATGAAATGATGTTCCGCTCGGCTATGCTTTATCAGGCTTACTTACGTGGGATTGATAAGAAAAGAACTGAGATAGAAGAAAGAGTTGGCGATGATACACACGATACAGATATTATCGAGCTTCACGAATTAGAATCGACGCTTGTATACTTTGCTACATCTTTAAGGGCGAACAGCATTGTGCTTGAAAGATTGAGACGATACAAAAGACTTGAACAGTATCCGGAGGATATGGAACTGCTTGAAGATGTAACAGTCGAATACCAGCAGGCTATCGAGATGACGTCTATATACAGGGATATTATAGATGGTACAAGAGAGCTGTTGTCATCGGTTATTAATAACAGGCTTAATAATGTAATGAAAATTCTTACATCAATCACTATAGTTATGGCTATACCTACAATAATATCGGGAATATATGGAATGAATGTTGCCGGTGAGTGGATGCCTTTATCAGCAACCAGGTATGGATTTTATATAATTGTTGTAATAATATTTATTATATGTGTGTTTGTATTGTGGTTCCTTAAGAAGAAGAAAATGCTTTAAGGTGTTTAAGAAGATTTATTATATATAAAAAATATAATATACAATGGCAAAATTATATAATTTGTTTAATAAAAGCTGTGGAACAGTAATTATCTTTAAAAGTAGTCTTTATCCCGAAGTAGTCTTTATCCAAGAGTAATCTTTGCTTAAAAATAATCTTTTAAAGATAATGCTTGTCCACAGCTTTATAATTGCTAGTAATATTTGTTATTATACTTATATGCTTACTTGTAAACTTCCTGCCAGCGTGACACCATCTCCTCAGCTTCTGTCTTAGATGATACTTTTGTTACAATGACCCCGTCAAGATAAATCTCATATACCGGAAACTTCTTAGGACTGTCTCCGTGATACACCTCTACTCTGCTGAATTTCACACGCTCCATAATAAAAAACCTCCACATATTAAATTAATAATATATAATTGTTAAAACAAATTAACAATATGTTGTATTGTATCACATACATATTTAAAATAAAATACAAGATTTGCCATTGGTACTAAAGTACCAAAAAACAAATAAAATTGTTGCATATTTGTGCATTATAAATTATAATAATCGCAGGGTTATTTCGACAATTGAATTAAGGAGAAGGTTTAGATATGTATTCACAACAGAATGTTGGAATCGGGGATGACTATGTGACAGCACATAGACTGGACCGCCGGCTTGCGGTCATAGACAGATTTTATCTTACTAATGTAACGAACCGTGCCTTTAATGACTATTTTGGAAATACGTCATATGGCTGTCTTACGGAGTTCGTACATCCAGATGATAAAGAAAAGTTAATAGAGCTTATTGATTCGTTTGATGGAAGTCCTGTGGGTAAATGCTTTTTATTCAGGGACTATAAGGGGGAGTACAGACAGAATCTTATTAAGCTTTTGTCATTTGAGAATAATGATGCTCTGCGTAATATTGATATAGAGATGATCGATATAGATAGTGTTGTAGAGACTAATCGCAGGATATGTGACGATATCGCAATGGAAAGAGTAGTTATGGGACTCACAGGCGAGTATGTATTTGCGTATTCTGAGAAGACTGGGGATATTAAGATTGTAAGATATGAAGGCATTTCAAGAGAAGTAATAACTAGAATGCCTATTGATGAATGGGAAGCATATATGCTTGATGGCAGAATTCTTGAAGAGGACGTTGTTGAACTGAATAATCTGATAAGGTATATAAAGCTGTATACATCAGAGTTCAGTGTCAAGCTTACAACTAATATGAGAACATTTGGCAAAGCTATGGAAAAGGTTAAGTTCGTAGGAGCTGTATATACTAAGTATACAGGTGAGAATATGGTTATTGGAAGGATTATTCTTGCTGACGGAACTAACAGTATGGGTAATATTGTTGAGATTGCCGATGAACTTACTATGGATTCGCTTACCAAGGTGTATAATAAGAAGACTATAACAGAGTATGCACAGAAGCTTGTTAAGAAAGAGAAGATTAACAGGGTAAGCATAGTTATACTTGATGTTGATTATTTCAAGCAGGTTAATGACAGATATGGACATCTCTATGGAGATAAAGTACTTACAAGAGTAGCCAAGAAGCTTAAAGAGGTTGTTGGTGAAGATGGTGTTGTCGGACGTATAGGCGGAGATGAATTTATGATCGTCTTAAATGGAATTAATGACGATTATTCATTAAGAGGAATATTAAGAGCTATACGAACACAGGTTAAGTGGGAATTCAAGAATGATTATGAAAATTTTCAGGTCACGACATCAATAGGTGTTGCATTCAGTCCTAATAATGGACACGAATATGAAGAATTGTTTAAAAAGGCTGATTTCTGTCTTTATGTAGCAAAGGAAAAGGGCAGGGACAGGTATGTATTTTTCAGGGATGAGATACATAAAGAGTCTTATGAGAATTCTCTTAACCAGAAGGATAAGATATTTAATGACGGCAGGGAGATGCGCGAATTAAGATATCTTACAGACATTATGTTACAGTTTAACACAGACAGAAAGGGTGCTGTAAGCAATATGTTTGAACATATGATTCAGACTTACAAGGTGGACAGCATAAGCATTTATAAAGGTAAGGCTTTAAAGAGGTATTTGACATTTGGACAGCAGCTTGAGGATGCAGAGTATCTGCCATATGTTAATACAGATGGCTTTAATAAGCTTATGGGAGATAAGAATTATATATCAGCCGATTTTGTCAATAGAAATCTGGATGTAGCTCCTGAATTCGTTGAGGAGATGAAAAAGCGGCATATATGTTCAACAATTCAGTGTTTTATTGGTGGCAGGGATGATATAAAAGGTGTTCTTACAATAGATAAGACCAAAGAAGCTTCACAGTGGGCAGAATATGAGATAGAGTGTGCTGTGATAACATCAACTTTATTGTATACGATAATAAGTGATGAAGAGCAGAATTATGTTGCAGCAATGAATATTACTGATTAAAAACAGCCCCTAATTACTATTGGCATAAGTAATTAGGGGAATTTTATATATTGCAGTATATTGTATTTATATTGTATTAAATCCACAACATATTGTGTTTGTATTGACTTGAAGATATATGTGATGTAAAATTTAAACTGCGCTATACAAGAGAACTCTTGTGTAGCGCATTATATACGATTAGGGTAGATAAAGCCCCAATATGATATATTTTATTATTAATAAATATTACGCGTAATTTTATTTGTATACTAAATGTGAATAGAAATTTATTGTCAGGTAAAAAGGGAGGGTTTACTAATTATGAAGATAATCAAACGTAGTGGATCAGAAGTTACATTTGATATTAGTAAAATAATGGCAGCAGTTGCAAAGGCAAATAAGGAGGTTGTACATAGCGAAAGACTTTCTGATGAGCAGATTGAAACAATATCTGATAATGTCGAGAGCATCTGCCAGGAGATGAACAGATCACTTAATGTTGAAGAAATTCAGGATCTTGTTGAGAACCAGATTATGAATATGAGGGCATTTGCAGTAGCCAGAAAGTATATTACATACAGATATAAGAGAGCTCTTGTAAGAAAGTCTAACTCAACAGATGAGCAGATATTAAGTCTTTTAGAGTGCAATAATGAGGAAGTAAAGCAGGAGAATTCCAATAAGAATCCTACTGTTAATAGTGTACAGAGAGATTATATGGCAGGAGAGGTCAGCAAGGATATTACTAAAAGATTTCTTCTTCCAGCAGATATTGTAGATGCACACGAGCAGGGACTTATACATTTTCATGATGCAGATTATTTCGCACAGCATATGCACAACTGCTGTCTTGTAAACCTTGAAGATATGCTCCAGAACGGAACGGTTATAAGTGAAACAATGATTGAGAAGCCACACAGCTTTTCTACAGCCTGTAATATAGCTACACAGGCTATTGCACAGATTGCCAGCTCACAGTATGGCGGACAGAGCATTTCATTAGCACACCTTGCTCCATTTGTGCAGATAAGCAGGGAAAAGTTCATTAAGCAGGTTGCAGAGGAATTCAAGGCAACTGGAATTGATGCAGGAGAAGATAAGATTAAGGAAGTCGCAGAATTAAGAGTAAGAGATGAAATTAAACGTGGTGTACAGATGATTCAGTATCAGGTCATAACACTTATGACAACTAATGGACAGGCTCCATTTGTTACTGTATTTATGTATCTTGATGAGGTTCCGGAAGGACAGACAAGAGAAGACCTTGCCCTTGTAATAGAGGAAGTTCTTAAGCAGAGAATACAGGGTGTTAAGAACGAAAAGGGTGTATGGATTACACCAGCGTTTCCTAAGCTTATATATGTGCTAGAGGAAGATAATATAAGAGAAGATTCAAAGTATTGGAACCTTACACAGCTTGCCGCTAAATGTACAGCTAAGAGAATGGTTCCAGATTATATATCAGAAAAGATTATGAAGAAGCTTAAGGTTGATAAGTTTGGAGAAGGACATTGCTTCCCTTGTATGGGCTGTCGTTCTTTCCTGACACCTTATAATGACCCAGAGAATGATAATAAGCCTAAATATTATGGACGTTTTAATCAGGGTGTAGTTACACTTAATCTTGTAGATGTAGCATGTTCATCAGGTAAGGATATGGATAAATTCTGGAAAATCCTTGATGAAAGACTTGAGCTTTGTAAGAGAGCACTTATGTGCAGACATTATAGATTAAAAGGTACTCCATCAGATGTTGCACCAATTCTCTGGCAGAATGGTGCACTTGCAAGACTTAAGAAGGGCGAAACCATTGATAAGCTTCTTTACGGCGGATATTCTACTATTTCTTTAGGGTATGCTGGTCTGTGTGAATGTACTTACTATATGAAGGGTGTTACACATACGGATCCTAATGGTACAGAATTTGCATTAAAGCTTATGACATATTTAAGAGATACCTGCAACCGCTGGGCCAAGGAGACTAATATAGATTTCAGTCTTTACGGAACACCGCTTGAATCAACAACTTATAAGTTTGCTAAGAATCTTCAGAAAAGATTTGGCAAGATAAAAGGTGTTACGGATAAGAATTATATAACTAATAGTTACCATGTTCATGTAACAGAGAATATCAACGCATTTGACAAGCTGAAGTTCGAGGCTCAGTTCCAGGAGCTTTCACCAGGTGGTGCAATAAGTTATGTAGAAGTTCCGGATATGAATGACAATATACCAGCAGTTCTTTCTGTTATGCAGTTTATATATGACAATATTATGTATGCAGAGCTTAATACAAAGAGCGATTATTGTCAGGTATGCGGCTATACAGGACAGATACAGATTATAACTGATGATGATGGAAAGCTTATATGGGAATGTCCTAATTGTGGCAACCGTAATCAGGATAAGATGAATGTTGCAAGAAGAACATGCGGTTATATTGGAACACAGTTCTGGAATCAGGGACGTACACAGGAGATTAAGGAAAGAGTGCTTCATCTTTAATATTTAACAGTATATTAAAAGCCAGCCGGAATAATATCCGGCTGGCTTTTTGGTGTATTATTCATCAAATATACTAACGATTTCACCGTCCATAATTTTATTCATATTCTTAACGGCACAGAAATTACCGCACATAGAGCAGGTATCTTCTTTTTCTGGCTTGGCTTCCTGTCTGTAGCGTCTTGCTTTTTCTGGGTCTATGGCAGCATCAAATTGTGCATCCCAGTCAAGTACACGTCTTGCTTTATCCATCTTTAAATCCCAGTCGATTGCACCGGGAACACCTTTTGCAATATCAGCAGCGTGAGCTGCAATTCTTGCTGCAATAATTCCTTCTTTAACATCATTTAAGTCAGGAAGACGAAGATGTTCAGCAGGAGTTACATAGCAGAGGAAAGAAGCACCATATGTAGCAGCGATAGCACCACCGATAGCAGAAGTTATATGGTCATAGCCAGGTGCAATATCTGTAACAAGAGGTCCAAGTACATAGAAAGGAGCACCCTTGCATATGGTTTTTTGGATTTCCATATTAGCCTGAATCTGGTTGATTGGCATATGTCCAGGTCCTTCAATCATAACCTGAACGTCCTTTTCCCACGCACGTCTTGTAAGTTCACCTAGAGTAACAAGCTCCTCAATCTGTGATATATCAGAGGCATCCATAATACAGCCAGGCCTGCAGGCATCACCAAGACTCATAGTAACGTCATATTCACGGCATATATCAAGTACTTCGTCATAGTATTCAAAAAATGGATTTTCATTGCCTGTCATTTCCATCCACGCATAGATGATTGAACCGCCTCTTGATACAATGTTCATAAGACGTTTGTCGGCTCTGAATTTCTTAGCTGTAGCTTTGTTAATTCCACAATGGATAGTCATAAAGTCGACACCATCTTCAGCGTGCATTCTTACAATATCAAGCCATTCCTTAGCAGTAATTTCCTTAAGAGCCTTGTGATAATATACAACGGCATCATATATTGGAACAGTACCGATGATTGCTGGACATTCAGTAGTGAGCTTTCTTCTGAACTTCTGTGTGTCCCCAAATGAACTTAAATCCATTATGGCCTCAGCACCCATTTTTACTGCATTATTTACCTTATCAAGTTCCATATCAAGGTCAACACAGTCTCTTGAAGTACCAAGATTGACATTAATTTTAGTACGAAGCATAGAGCCTATTCCGTTAGGGTCAAGGCATTTGTGATTTTTGTTAGCTGGTATAATAACCTGTCCACAGGCTACGAGTTTTACAAGTTCATTAATATCCATGTGTTCTTTAGCTGCAACACATTCCATTTCTTTAGTGATAATGCCTTTTCTGGCGGCATCCATCTGTGTTGTGTATTCCATAAGTATCCTCCATTTCCACACATAATACAAAATAAAAATTCATAATAAGTATTGGTGCTTTCGTGTAATGTATTAATTAGGGAACTGACTGGAAGAATTAGGAAGATGAATATTTATACAGATTAAAAAATAGAACGTAACATAAAATTATAATATCTGCATTTAATTTAACATCATATATTTGATTAAAATGACTAGAGAATAATAATCTTCCTACGGTGGCATTATCCACATCAGGTATATGGGTCGGAACCGGATTCCCTCTCAGCCAGGCAAAAGCCTTCTGCTCCCCAGTTAATATCTTATGATTGATAGTATAACATCTGCCCGATAAAAGTCAATCTTATGTAAAGACTTTTATCGGGCAGGTTATAATAATATTATTGTTAGTCTGTTATAGACTGCTGCTGGCTTTCAGCTTCGCACTTTGCTTCTGTATTTCTTTCTGGCAGAATGTAAAGCATAAAATACATAAATGCCATAAGAACGATACCTCCGATAACATCATATACAGAGTGTTGTTTTAAGAATATTGTTGACAGGCATATAAGTATACATAATATAAGTGAAGCATTGACAATATATTTGTGCTCTTTAAGTGCCTTACACTTTGAAAGGGCAGTGTGGACGGCAATTGAATTATATACATGTATGCTTGGAAATACGTTGGTTGTCGTATCGGTAGCATAGAGTACAGCAACAAGCTTTCCAAATATATTATCAGGGATGTTATCAGGTCTTAATGTTAGACCATTAGGGTATATCATACATATAAACATAGATACCGACATACCGATAATAAGTGAAAGAGCAAATCTTATAAATTCTTTATTGTCTGCTTTCAGAACCATATATATGCATGAAGCAGCTATATAGACAAACCATAAAAGATAAGGGATTATAAATATCTCAAGGAAAGGTATATAGCTGTCGATTGTTCCGTTTAATATGTGAATTCCGGGATAATCCATAGTTATTTTATGCTCAAGATAAAAGAACCAGGGAAGATATATAAAAGCGTAAAGTGCAAAAAGCAGACGCCACCATATTTTTTTAAATGTTTTCATCATAACCTTCATTTCCAGCAGATAACCGCTATAATAAATAATATTAAAATGTTAGCATTGTTTCTAATCAAAAGCAATAGCAATTTGATTATGTGTTTACAAAGTTATAGATTTTTAATATAATATTTTGTTGTGATTTAATATTTAATAAAAAATTATTATAATAGTTAGAAAATGTTTGTAAAGTAAGTGATGGATTGGTATACAATTATGTTGTAGATGTCCGGATATATTAACGGCTGTCACTTAATTATATGATATGAATTGGAGAAAAATATGCTTAAATTAAGCCATATAAAAAAGAGCTATAAGAAGAATGAAGTTCTTACAGATATATCCTTTACATTTGAGGAGGGACAGATATATCCTATACTTGGTGGACCGGGAGCTGGAAGAACAACATTATTTGAGTGTATATGTGGAGATATATCTGTTGATGACGGAAGCATAGTTACAATTGATAAGTGTAAATATTTTTATGCGGCAAAGCAGAGTGTTCTTCCTGTATACATAACAGGTTATGAGTTTATAAGTATGCTTTGTGATATGGAGAGAGACGACCCTGAGCCAGAGGATATATTTGATAGAATTGGGTTCAGTGTTGCCAAGAGAGATGAGCTTATAGCGGATTATACATTTGAGGAGAAGAAGCTTTTACAGCTTGCCTGTATTCTTGTAATAAGACCTTATGTTGTGCTTTTTGATGAGCCACTTGATTATTGCAGTGAAGAATACATTAATAAGTTTATCGAAGTTATTAATACAATAAAAGAAGGCAGGATAATACTTATCTCAACAGGACTTCTAGAGATTTCCAAGAGGATAAGTGAGGATACGCTAGTCTTAAATAACGGAGAATTTAATCACATAGATAAAAAGACTATGGAAATTCCAGAGATAAGGAAGGCAGTTTTAGATATATTAGGGGAGACAGACAATGAGATTATTTAGGAAGCTGTTTGCTGAGAAGATTTTAAGGTTTTATGAGGGTACTAATGCAGGTATAAGATATATAAGTAATGCACCACTTATAGGCAGATGTGTTAAAGAGAATACATTTGCAGAGAATTCCAAGGCGAGATTATTTGTTGGAATTATGGCACAGTTATTTATGGTTTTATGGGAATTTATAAAGAAGTTTGCATATGTATTTATTCTTATATATATACCATATGTGCTTATAGGTCTTGAGTGTCCATTGATTAAGGCCAATCAGGAGCTTACAATTATATATATGTTTGTTATGCTTTCGGTTATATGCGGAAGTCTTTCTAACAACATATTATTTACTATAGGTGACAGGGATTACCTTATGATAAGAGTTATGTCAATAAGTCCATATATGAATTTTTTAGGAAAGCTTCTTTATAAGATGGTTACTGAATTCATATTTTATTTTATTATTCTTAATATATTCGGCGTTTCGTGGTTTCATTCGCTTATGCTCTGTATGCTTACGATATGCGTAAGACCTATAGGTGAGATGTTTGCGATTATGTCTTTTGATCATTTTATATGGGTATATGAGAATAGAAGTGTGTTTAATGGAACTGTTATGGCGGTATGTGTTTTACTTGCGTATGGTGTGCCATTTTTTGTAAGACGACTTTCCCATAACTGGCTCTATGCAGTACATCCTTTTGTGGTGCTGGTATTTTTCCTTGCAGGAGCTGGTGCAATGTATTTCTTATGGTGGTATAAGTATTACAGAAAGATTGTCAGAGAGGCTATGCATTTAAAACACGAGAGCTGATTAGGATGATGGAGAACGAATATGAAGAAAAAGAACAGAGAAAAGTTAAGATTGATTACATTAAGGGTATGTATAGGGATTCTTTGTGCTTTTGTTATAGCTGTATTCATACGTTCGTATTATTACAGAAGCAAGGAAAGTAATCTTGATATTAAGTCAAGGTATACTTTCACGGTGGATATAGATGCTTACGGGGATGTTATTGATGAGCAGTATCAGACAAGGGCAGCTACATATGATGATTCTAATGTCATAAATACGATGCCTGATGTATCACAGGTTAAGACAGAAACAGTGGCCAGGACGTGGCTTAATGAGTATGTTAATCAGTATATGAATGAGTATCTTCCGTATAATAAGTCAGTTAAGAGGATGACAATAGATGATATTAATGTATTGAATGAAGATGAACATACAGCGTTAATAAGTTTTTCGGTAATTCTTAAAAATGCTGCTTCTGATTATTTTCTTTCGTGGGACGGAGTTACTGATGATGACAGATTGAAATGTGAGTGGGTTGTATCTTACTATATTGATGCACATACTGACAACACTGCTACGGTGTATGTTACATCAGCATTAAGTCCGGAAGAATACGGAATAGCACAGTACAATGAGAAGGCAGCCCTGGCAGCAGATAGCGAGAACAAGACCAATGCTTCTACAGACCTGCTTGCAAGATATGTTATAAGAGATGATATATTGAGTGTAACTTATGATGATGGTGAGCATTATGCAACTGTTCCAGTAGATGTTGAAAATCTTATGTATGAAAGCGGAAGTACAAGCACGTTGAAGGATGGAAGTTATCTTATAACTACATCAAAGACTGCATTTTTATTTGGCGGCAGGATGGGAAGTTCTAAGAAAGTACCGGTAACTCTTATATATTCTGATGATAAAGGTGTTAACTGGACCAGCTGTGAACTTGATAATATATATAACGCAGAAGATTACTATGTTGATTTCTTTGATGAGAATAAGGGTGTTATTGTATGTGGTTATGCCAGGACTGATAATGAAAAGGAGTCTTACAGGATATACCAGACAGCTAATGGTGGCGAGACGTGGACAACAGTTGGAAGCGGTCCTGCTAATTATATATTAAAAGGTGTTATGTATGTGGACGAAAATGTTGGATTTTTCTGCTACAATTATGCAGAAGGAATGGACGGCAATCTTTATATGACTAAAGATGGCGGCAAGACATTTTCTAAAGTGACACTTCCAGAACAGGAGCTTGACAGTACAGCTAAGTCATCAACGGCTTCAAGCACGGTAGCAGATGATGAGTTAAAATGGAATGATGTATACAAGGAAGCGTTAGTTCCTACAGTTGATGATAAAGGTATTATAACTGTATATCTTACACAGGGTTCTGATGGAACTTATAATGATGGAAAGACGGCGGCTAAGTATCAGTCATCTGATAAAGGTGATACATGGGTGTTCGTAAGGCAGCTTGAGATTACGCAGAATAATAATAAGCATAATTGACTTTTTGCTTGAATTATTATTCATTATATGATAATATTTATAGAGTTTAAGAAAAAAAGACATTTTTGTGTCTTTTTTTTTGCGCAAAAGTCAATTGAAACTATATAAAGACTATTAACAGTTGTGGTTTGCGCACTATAATCAATTTAATATACGAAAGGGAATAGGTGGCATTCATGAAAGCATTTTTAATACTTGAAGATGGAACAGTATTTAAGGGAACAAGTATTGGTTCCACTCGCGAAGTCATTAGCGAAATAGTTTTTAATACTTCGATGACAGGATATCTGGAGGTGTTAACTGATCCTTCATATGCAGGACAGGCAGTTACAATGACATATCCTCTGATTGGCAACTATGGCATATGCTATAAAGATATGGAGTCTGAAAAAGCATGGCCAGATGGATTTATTGTGAGAGAATTATCAAGGATGCCAAGTAACTTCAGAAATGAAGCTCCTATACAGAAGTTCCTTTTAGATAATGATATACCAGGTATCTGTGGAATAGATACAAGAGCCCTTACTAAGATATTAAGAGAAAAGGGTACTATGAACGGAATGATTACAACTAACGAAAACTATAATCTTGATGAAGTACTTCCTAAGATTAAGGAATACAAGGTTGCGGGAGTTGTAAGAAAGGTTACATGCAAGGAAAAGTATGTACTTAACGGAGATGGACCAAGAGTTGCACTTATGGACTTTGGTGCTAAGAAGAATATTGCTAAGTCTCTTAATGACAGAGGCTGTGAGGTTACAGTATATCCAGCGTATACTAAGGCAGAGGAAATCTTAGCTTCTAATCCAGATGGTATTATGTTATCAAATGGTCCTGGAGATCCTAAGGAATGTGTAGAGATAATAGAAGAGATAAAGAAGCTTTATGCAAGCAATGTGCCTATATTTGCCATATGTCTTGGACATCAGCTTATGTCTCTTGCGACAGGTGCTGATACACACAGATTAAAGTATGGACACAGAGGTGCTAACCACCCAGTTAAGGATCTTGCTACTGGAAAGGTATATATATCAACACAGAATCATGGTTATGTTGTAGATGAAGCAACACTTAATCCAGAGGTTGCAGAACCAGCATTTGAAAATGTTAATGATAAGACTAATGAAGGTCTATCTTATAAGGGTAAGAATATATTTACTGTACAGTTCCATCCGGAAGCTTGTGCAGGACCACAGGATACAGCGTATCTTTTTGACAGATTTATGGATATGATGAAGAAGGAGGACTAAGACAATGCCAAAGAATCCTAATATAAAGAAGGTTTTAGTAATCGGTTCAGGTCCAATCGTAATCGGACAGGCAGCAGAATTTGACTATGCAGGTACACAGGCTTGCCGTTCTCTTAAGGAAGAGGGAATAGAAGTATGCCTCGTTAACTCTAACCCAGCGACTATCATGACAGATAAGGATATTGCTGATGAAGTATATATTGAACCTCTTACTGTAGAAGCATTAAAGCAGATTATATTAAAGGAAAAGCCAGACAGCATCTTACCTACACTTGGTGGACAGGCTGGTCTTAACCTTGCTATGGAGATAGCAGAGACAGGTTTCCTTGAAGAGAATAATGTACAGCTTATAGGTACAACTGCACTTACAATTAAGAAGGCAGAAGACAGACTTATGTTCAAGGAAACTATGGAAAAGATAGGTGAACCTTGTGCACCTTCATTAGTTGTTAATGATGTTCCATCTGGTGAAGCATTTGCAGCTAAGATTGGTTATCCGGTTGTTCTTCGTCCTGCTTACACACTTGGTGGAAGCGGCGGTGGTATCGCCCATAACGTAGAAGAATTAAGAGAGATTCTTGAGAATGGTTTAAGACTTTCAAGAGTTGGTGAAGTTCTTGTTGAAAGATGTATATCTGGCTGGAAGGAAATCGAATACGAAGTAATGCGTGACAGCAACGGAACATGCATAACTATATGTAATATGGAGAATATCGATCCTGTTGGTGTACATACGGGTGATAGTATCGTAGTTGCTCCTTCACAGACACTTTCAGATAAGGAATATCAGATGCTTAGAACATCTGCCCTTAACATTATAGATGAGCTTGGTATCACAGGTGGATGTAATGTACAGTATGCACTTCATCCAGACAGCTTTGAGTATTGCGTTATCGAGGTTAACCCTCGTGTAAGCCGTTCTTCAGCACTTGCTTCTAAGGCTACAGGTTATCCTATTGCCAAGGTTGCAGCTAAGATTGCACTTGGTTATACACTTGATGAGATTAAGAATGCAGTTACAGGAAAGACATATGCAAGCTTTGAGCCAGCACTTGACTACTGTGTAGTTAAGATACCTAGACTTCCATTTGATAAGTTTATCTCTGCAAAGAGAACACTTACAACACAGATGAAGGCTACTGGTGAGGTTATGAGTATATCTGATAACTTCGAGGGTGGTCTTATGAAGGCTATACGTTCACTTGAACAGCATGTTGACAGCCTTATGTCATACGATTTTACAGGACTTACAGATGAGGAACTTTTAGAAGATCTTGCTGTAGTTGATGACAGAAGAATCTGGAAGATAGCAGAAGGCTTAAGAAGAGGCATAGAGCCAGCAGTTATGCATGACATAACAAAGATTGACAGATGGTTTATAGATAAGCTTCAGATTATCGTTGAGATGGAGAATTCTTTAAAGAAAGGTCCTCTTACAGAAGAATTATTAAGAGAGGCTAAGAGAATTGAGTTCCCTGATAATGTTATTGGAGAACTTACAGGACATACAGAAAGAGAAATAAAAGAACTTCGTGATAAGTATGATATTCACGCAGCATTTAAGATGGTTGATACTTGTGCCGCTGAGTTCGCAGCCACAACTCCGTATTACTATTCAGTATATGGCAGTGAGAATGAAGCTGCAGAGACTAAGGATAAGAAGAAAGTTCTTGTACTTGGTTCAGGTCCAATAAGAATTGGACAGGGTATTGAATTCGATTTCTGTTCAGTACATTGTACATGGGCATTTAAGAAAGAGGGTTATGAGACAATTATTATCAATAATAACCCAGAAACAGTATCAACAGACTTTGATATTGCTGATAAGCTTTACTTTGAGCCACTTACAGAAGAAGATGTTGAAAGTATTGTAGAATTCGAGAAGCCGGATGGAGCTGTAGTTCAGTTTGGTGGACAGACAGCTATCAAGCTTACAGAAGCTCTTATGAAGATGGGTGTGCCAATTCTTGGAACTAAGGCAGAAGATGTAGATGCTGCTGAGGATAGAGAGTTATTTGATGAGATTCTTGAAAAGACACAGATTCCTAGAGCAAAAGGACAGACAGTATTCACTGTTGAGGAAGCCCTTAAAGCTGCTAATGAACTTGGTTATCCTGTTCTTGTACGTCCTTCATATGTACTTGGTGGACAAGGTATGCAGATTGCTGTATCTGATGAAGATGTAGTGGAATTTATGGGAATTATCAACAGAATTAAGCAGGATCACCCAATCCTTGTAGATAAGTACCTTATGGGTAAGGAAATTGAAGTGGATGCCGTATGCGATGGCGAAGATATTCTTATTCCTGGTATTATGGAACACATTGAAAGAGCTGGTATTCATTCTGGAGATAGTATTTCAGTATATCCAGCTAAGTCAATCTCTCCAAAGATAACTGAAATGATTGCTGATTACACAGGAAGACTTGCGAGAGCACTTCATGTAAAGGGTATGATTAATATCCAGTTTATTGTATACAACGATCAGGTATATGTAATTGAAGTAAATCCACGTTCAAGCCGTACAGTACCATATATCAGCAAGGTTACTGGTATTCCTATTGTTAAGCTTGCAACTAAGGTTATTACAGGAGCTAAGATAAGAGATTTAGGTTATGAGCCAGGTCTTCAGAAGGCTGCTGATTACTATGCAATCAAGATGCCAGTATTCTCGTTCGAGAAGATCAGAGGTGCTGATATAAGCCTTGGACCAGAAATGAAGTCTACAGGTGAGTGCCTTGGTATATCTAAGAGCTTTGATGAAGCACTTTACAAGGCATTTGAGGGAGCTGGAATAAGACTTCCAAAGCATAAGCAGATTATTATGACTCTTGCAGATAAGGATAAGCAGGACGGTATTGATATAGCACAGAGATTTGAAGCACTTGGATACAAGATATATGCTTCAAGAGGTACAGCTAAGGTTCTTAAAGAAAATGGCGTACACGCTATTCAGGTTAATAAGATTGGACAGGAAGCTCCAACACTCCTTGACCTTATATTAGAGCATAAGATTGATCTTGTTATTGATACACCAGAAAATGGTATTGAGAGAGCAAAGGATGGTTTCCTTATAAGAAGATATGCTATCGAGACAGGCGTTCACTGCCTTACAAGTCTTGATACAGCTCACGCACTTATCTCAAGTCTTGAGCATGCATTTAATAATCAGGAACTTTCAATAGTAGATATTGCTACAATTGATAACAGAGGTTAATTGAATTAATGCAAATAGTATAATTATGCAGAGTGATATAATGTTTATATAATACATTTTATAAGTAATATTATAGTCCTCCAGAAGCTAAGTAAGGCGAATGTGCCTTAAAAGCTTTTGGGGGACTTTTATAATCAGGGGGATTATGTTAAAATGCTTAATATGTCCTGAATAATATATTTGATAATCAGGGCAAAAAGGAGAATATATGAGATTATTGAATATAGGTGATAAGCTTATTAATCTAAAGAATAAATTGAAGTTAAAAAATGCAGTGTCAATAGCGGCAGCTGTTATGCTTGGTGTAACTTCACTTGCAGGCTGTGGCTTTGTGTCTAACCCGGTTGAATATATGAGCCAGGCAGATAATGAGAATGGTACGGTTAGCGATAACACTGATAAGATAACAGATAATAGTGGAAATAATGCGGGCGGTATGAAAGATAACAGCTCTGATGCCGGAAGTATTGTTAATGGCAGCGACAATAGTAATGGTAATAACCAGACCAGTGGTAAGCGAAAGGTTTGTATTGTTGGGACATATGGAAGTGTGAGCGAGCTTGTTAATACAGCAGATTATGAGGATAAAATAGATATTGAATTAATTCAGGAAAATAAAGATTTTGATGAAACAAAGGATTTAATATCATTGGCTTCTAAAGTCCAGGAAATATGTAGTGGTGATGCGGATATAGTTATCGTATCGGCGAGGAAAAGATTTGCAGACCAGATCAGATATTTTCTTACTTATACAATAGATACAGATAAGAGTATATATGTTGTTGAGGAAGATAATAACAATTATAAGACAGAAATAGCTGATATTGTTGATAATAAAGCGAATAAGGTTAATGATAGTGCAAAACATCATTTTGACGTGACAGGGATTAAGGATATGGGCTATGTCGGTATGGTTAATGATTATATAGGCAATGATGTGTATACAGCACAGAAAATAATGGCTTCATATGAGTCTGTAGTAGTAGTCAGCGATACTGCTGACGGAAGTCTGTCGCCAGCAATGACACAGCTTGTAAAAGATGTATCAGGTTATATTAAGGTAATTGTTGTTAATAATTCTGGCAGTGAATATGACTATGCGGCTGATGGTTTAAATGTCATCACAGCACAGACAATGACAAGCTGGCAGGCAAGAATAATGGCAATGTTATGTCTTACAGATAAGAATATAACTGACTGGCAGGAGTTCTTTAATTAATGGCAGTTGTGAAGCTGTAATGTGGCAGTGCAATTTGCAGATGCGGTATATTACATAATTCGTGCAGTTATATCAGGGCAGCTGAATTAAATAAAACAGAGTAAAGATTTTGTGAGTTGAATCATTAAATAAAGTTGAATTGATAATTGTACACAAATATGTTACTATTATACATATGATGCAATTCGGAAAGGGTATATATATTATGAATCAGACAAAAATACAGGACGTAATAAGACATATCAGCAAAGATGAAGACTACGGCGTAGATATGATGGAGAAGCTTTCTTTAGCTGATGCAGTAGAGGTTATGGCTGTTGTACTGCCATCTTTAAAGAAAAGAGCCAAGGAGATGGGCAATACTAACGATTTAGCATATTTTGGAAGAATTGAAGAGATATATGCAAAGGTTATAGCTGATAAATTAAGAAAAGAGGAACATTTATGGGTTGTATATTCAAGTACAACATCGTACCCATATATGGTAGACAGTGATTTATTTGTTCTTTTTAATCCTAAGAATTCTTCACTTATTGAGAAAAAGCTTAAGCTCAGTGGTTACGAGGTATCAGTTGGTGTTGAGAATAATGATGCGTTTGCTATGGAGTTATGCCATATGTATCGTAATGGATATAAGAATATAAGACTTACAGATGGCGACAAGCTTGAATATGTAATACCAAGAGAAGCATTTGGAACATATGATGAGTTCTTTAGGGATGATTATGTGACTAACCCAGGTTTACAGAATACAATGATTTCTTATTTTCAGGAGTTCAGAAAGAATACAGACAAAGATACAATAAAAGAGCTTCTTGATAAGAGAGAAAATGCTATGTTAAATGCTATGGTTAATTCTGAATATATGGTTCCATGTGTTAAGGAGGAGACAGAGGAAGAAGTATCTATAGCACATCATTTTATTGATGTTACAGACAGGGTTAAGCATAAGGAAGACGAGCAGGTTATAGCAATACCGGCATTTACAGATGGTTTTGAGATGGACAAATGCTATAAGGGACAGTATGAGAATATGCTCTATACATATAAGGAACTTGTTGAGGCTATAGACGAGCTTGGAGCTTCAGGAGCAATATTTAATCCACTTGGAATAAGTTATTATATTCCACTTGAAACACTTAAGAAAATAGAAAAAGATTTCAATAAATAGAATAATATGTAAGCCTGCTTGTATCGGGTTTTATGATTGTATCACAATTATGTGATATATTGTAAGATGTGATACTGGCAGGCTTTTTATGTAATAGGGAAATCTAATTAATTTAATTCATTATACATAAAAAGTCCTATATACAGGTTCGTACTGCAGTGCAAATATAGGCACCTATAATGAAAAATACTTATGTAAAAATACTTTTACAAAATTACTTTATGAAAGTGTTGGCAAATTACTTGTAATGATGTAAACTTAGATTAACTTAAGAAATATTATGTATGATTATGGAGGTAATGTTTATGTGGTTAGCTGATTTGGGCAATGGAAATTATAGGAATCCGATACTTTATGCAGATTATTCTGACCCTGATGCTATAAGAGTGGGAGAAGATTATTTTATGGTAGCATCAAGCTTTTCTAATTCGCCAGCACTTCCAATATTACATTCAAAAGATTTAGTGAATTGGAAGGTTGTTAATTATTGCTTGAAACACATTCCGGAATTCAGATATAACAATCCGCTGCACGGATGTGGTGTGTGGGCACCATCTATAAGATACCACGAGGGTACATATTATGTATGTTTTCCAATGCCAGATGAGGGAATATATATGACAACAACCAAAGATCCGTTTGGTGAATGGAGCGAGCCTGTTAATATAAGACCAGGTGCAGGCTGGATTGACCCTTGTCCATTCTGGGATGATGACGGTAATGCTTATCTTGTGGCAGGTGTTGCAAAGAGCAGAATTGGATATAAGAGTGTTCTTCATATAGTAAGAATGAGACCAGACGGTATGGGGATATTTGGAGATGAAGTAAAGATATTTGATGGTAATGAGAATGATCAGATAACAATAGAAGGACCTAAAATGTATAAACGTAACGGATATTATTATATATTTGCACCAGCAGGCGGTGTTAAGACCGGCTGGCAGACAATACTCCGTTCCAAAAATCCATTTGGACCATATGAATATAAGGTTGTATTAAGACAGGGTGACTCTCCAGTCAACGGACCTCATCAGGGTGCGTGGGTAGATACAATTACTGGTGAGGACTGGTTCTTACATTTTCAAGATGTGTATGCCGCAGGCAGAATAACACATTTACAGCCAATGCATTGGGAAAATGACTGGCCAATAATTGGTGTTAATAAAGAGGGCAATGATTACGGTGAACCAGTTATGCAGTATGTAAAACCCAATATTGGAAAGACAGCAGAGGAGTTTAAGGACACAGATAAATATCCAGTATGTGAGCCAGACACAACAGATGAATTTGATACCGACAAGATGATGTTACAGTGGCAGTGGAATTCTAATTATGATGACAGCTGGTATGTGACTAAGACAGATGCCTATGGAAAGAAAACACCAGACGGCTCATATATAAGACTTAATGCACTTGCATCAACACCTCTTAGACCAGTGAGCGATTACAGAAATCTTCTCTTACAGAAATGGCCTGCACCTGAATTTGAGTGTGTTACTAAAATGTGCGTGAATGGTCTTGAAAATGGAGACTATGCCGGAATTGTGTCATTAGGCGTGGAATATGGAGCAGTTGGAATTGTCAAGAATTTCGGGGAATATGCAATAAGGACAGTCAGAGGCACCCAGAGCTTTGATTGTGAGGCGGCATATTCTAAGGAAGATTTTAAGGACTATCCTATAGCTAAGGATACATTTGCTGATAAGGAAAAGACTGTATATTTAAGGTATACAGTTAAGAGAACAGGAACTAAGGATACCAAGGAAATGGCACTGGCTGTTAAAAATGTTCCTGTAGAAGAGGTGACTTTGGAGATAAGCTTTGATGGAAAGGCTTATGAGAAGCAGGTGAGCTTTACAGCAAAGGCAGGACGCTGGGTTGGCGTTAAGAATGGAATGTTTGTTAATCATAATAATGAGATTAAGAATGAGAATCAGGGGGATGGATTTGTGACGGTTGATTATATCAGATATAGATGTATAGACAACGGGCAATTGGATTAAATTAACATAAGCAACAAAGATATGCTTTCGCTGAGTGTCGCTATCAGCGGTACTAAAGTGCTAAAGTACATCACTTAAGTGCCGGCGGTTCTCCAACTTACAGGGACACATTGGGAGGATTGTTATGGAGTGTGTATTTTAGTAGTTGGAGATGTTTAATTAAATAGTTATGAAGAGTGTGTATTTTGCTGTAGTGGCGGAGTACACACTTTTTTGTGGGAAGGTTTGGAAGCTGACATTAGAATATTTATGAGAATTTTGCTTGCATTGGAGAGCAGGGTGGTATATAGTATCTTAAATGATAAATTTTATGAGATTTGAGTATAAATATTGCGATTTAAGGAAGTACTATGATGGTTAATTTAATAAGAAAGCAGTCGCCTGCAAGAATAATAGCGTTTGGGTTTATATTTGTGATTATAGCAGGGTCAGTGCTTTTGTCTTTGCCGTTTAGTGTTAGGGATGGTGTTGATTTAAAATACACGGATGCTTTGTATACATCAACGAGTGCAGTATGTGTAACGGGGCTTGTGGTGGTTGACTCATATGACACATTTACACCTGTGGGGCAATTTATACTAGGGGCACTTATTCAGATAGGTGGTCTTGGTGTGACAACTATGGGTGCCGGAATAATACTTGTTATGGGTAAAAAGGTAGATATAAAAGGACGTACTCTTTTAAAGGAAGCACTGAATATGGATACGGCAAAGGGGCTTGTAAGGCTTATACATAAGATATTTATTGTTACGCTTATATTTGAGGGGGCTGGTGCAATAGCAGGTTTTCTGGTGTTTATAAGAGATTATCCATTTTTTAGGGCATTGGGAATAAGCGTGTTTCATTCGGTAGCGGCGTTTAATAATTCTGGTTTTGATATTCTTGGAAATAACCAGAACCTTATTAATTACAGTGGTAATATAGCACTTAATATTATAACCTGTACGCTTGTATTTTTTGGAGGTATTGGCTTTTTTGTAATATGTGAATTGTGGGAAAAGAGATTTAAGTGGAAGAAATTCTCAATGCACACAAGGATTGTAATATCAGTGAGTATTGTGCTTATTATCGCTGGTGCTCTGCTTCTTAAGATTACAGAAAATATCTCGTGGATGGGAGCATTCTTTATGAGTGTATCAGCCAGAACGGCTGGATTTGCAACATATTCACTTGGGACATTTTCAAAATCGGGACTACTTGTGATTATAATACTTATGATTATAGGAGCTTCGCCGGGTTCTACAGGAGGTGGAATAAAGACAAGCACATTTTTTGTCCTCATACAGGGTGTTAAGTCGGCAGCAACTAATAAGT
Organism: Bacteroides galacturonicus; assembly: GCF_003096855.1. Classification (NCBI taxonomy): domain Bacteria; kingdom Pseudomonadati; phylum Bacteroidota; class Bacteroidia; order Bacteroidales; family Bacteroidaceae; genus Bacteroides; species Bacteroides galacturonicus. The sequence continues at coordinate 27,492 of NZ_QEOA01000004.1, forward strand.
CGGAGAAAGCATTTCATTATGCAGTACCTAAGGAAGCGTTCAGAAAGGCTTCGGTTATTATGATACTTGCTATGTGTGTTGTGACCGTGGGAGCTTATCTTATGGGAATATTTGAGCCGGATATTGATTTTATTGATATATTATTTGAGGTCGCAAGTGCATTTGGAACGGCAGGGCTTTCAACAGGAATTACACAACAGATAGGAATTGCAGGAAAGTTGTTATCTATTGTTATTATGTACATAGGAAGACTTGGACCGCTTACGATTGCTACATTGTGGCATTTCTCTAAGGGAGAGAGGATTAATTATCCGGAGGGTAATATAACTATAGGGTGATGATTGTGAAATATATGTGGAGAGAGTATTGATGCACTGTTTTGGTGAATGTTGTTATTGAAACGAAACAGTTGTGAGGGCGGACTATATTGCAAGCTGGGTACTGTTGAAGCCGCCGGCACTTAGCGGCTGTATTTTAGCCGCTTAGTGTCCGCTGTGGTTTCAAGTAGCGAAAGCGTGCCCAGCGGTAATATAGTCCGCCCTCACAACGTCCGTTAGCCAACACCCAATCATCAATACACACCCAACAATAATACGTGAGTTCGGAGGTAATTATGTTTAAAACTAGAATATCAAATAAAAATACTACTTATGGAATTATAGGTTTAGGAAGATTTGGCGAGTCGCTTGCATTATCGCTTGCTAACAGCGGTGCTGAATTTATGGTTATAGACAAAGATGAGGAAAAGGTAAGAGAAATGCGCGATTATACGGAAAATGCCTATGTCGTGCAGACACTTGACAAGAAAAGCCTTAGCGCAACAGGAATACAGAATTGTGATGTTGCAGTTGTGTGTATAGGTGAACATATTGATACGTCAATTCTTACAACGCTTAATCTTGTCAGTATGGGAATAAAAAAGGTTATAGCGAAAGCAAGAGGTCTTGAACACGGAGAAATATTGGCTAAGCTTGGGGCAGAAGTTGTATATCCTGAGAAGGATATGGCAGAAAGACTTGCTAACCGTCTTATAGCTTCGCAGGTTATAGATGTCATTCAGCTTAGTGAGAAAATTAATATATCTAAGGTTATGCTTCCTGACAGGCTTGAGGGGAAAACAGTTGTGGATATTAATATGCGTAAGAAATTTAATGTTAATATAATTGCAATTGAGAATAATGGGGAAGTTATGCAGGTTGTAAATCCAGAGTATGTGTTTAGAAATGGGGATATATTGTATCTTTCAGGGAGTTCGGAAGGGCTTAATAAGTTTGGTGAGTGGATAGGCTAGACAGGACAGACAATTAGATTAAATCAACATAAGCAGCAAAGACACGCTTATGTTGATTTAATCCAGCCTGACACCTTACAGTGGTGCATCTTTGGCTGGTGCTGGTTAGCTAATAGAAGACATGGTCGCCTATTATTGTGCCGCCTTTATCGACAGTGCTGTCGTAGACGTGAAAGTACAGGGCAGCGATTGTTATATGACCATTAAGAACCTCATTAGCGGCTCTGGTACATTCAGCGTTAGCACCTCTGGCAAGGACAATTGCGAAACGTCCACTTGCGACAGGGCTGAACTGGGAAGGGGCGTAGAGTACGGATTGGATTGTGTTGCCAAATTTAGGACTGTTTACACGATTTACGATAACGCTTCCAACGGCAAGCTTGCCCTCATAAGGCTGGTTGGCAGCTTCACATTCTATCATAGCGGATACCATTGCAAGGTCGCTTGTATCATATGCTATAGGTGTATTATTAATGACTTCATCAACTGATGGGGTCATTTTTTTGATTTCTTCAAGCTGTCTTTGGATTTCTTCCTGACGGATACGTTCCTCGTATTCTAATGCAAGGGCTTCAGCTTTGGCAATATTTTCAGAGTTAGTATCTATTTTTGACTGCTTTGAAGCTATGAGCCTTTTAATATTATTAGACTCAGCTATTGACTGCTCTTTTAAAGACACAAGTTCTGTCATATTAGTCTGTAGACTTAGCTGGTTCTGGTTAAGCACAGCAATAAGAGAACTTAATTCTTCAAGCATTTTGCGGTCATATTGGGAAATGCGAGAAACATATTCGTTTCTTTGCAATAAATCAGCCATACTTGAAGAAGAAAGCAATACATCAAGAAAACTATAGTCGCTGTTCTCGTACATATATTGTATACGAAGCTTCATAGTATCGAACTGGTGTTGTTTCTCAATCTCCATATTGCTTATGTCTTCATTAAGGCTGTCAATCTGTTCCTGTGTATCAGCAATTCTGTCATTAATAGAGTTCAGCTTTTCACCAGCATTATCAAGCTCTGAATTAAGGTCGTTAAGTTCACTTGAGAGCTGCGACTGCTCATTTCTTAAGCGTTCAAGTTCTTTGTTATTATCATCATATTCTGTCTTGGTATCAGCAAGTGAATATACAGGTGATGTAACGGATATGAAAGTCAGGCAGACAATGAGTGCCAACGCTATGTATTTAGTTACTGCATTAAAATGTTTCAACTGCAAGTTATATCCTTTCTGATTCTATAAATTTGATGTCAGGAGTGGCTGAAAGTCAAAAGTCTTATCGTGCAGGCAAGAACAACTGTCAGACATTTTATACCTGATATCGTATTATTAATATTTTTTAGCTATAACACCAAAATCTTAATATAGTATAAAATGTGTCCACATAAATTGCAAGCAGCCACAACGGGTGTTATTATTAATTAGCATATCAAATTAATGGTAATGAGATGATGAGAGTTTTATCGTGGTATACTAAATTATAGAAAGAAAGAGGAATTATATGCTTGAATTAATTAATATTAAGAAAGATTATGAAACCGGTGATACAAAGGTTGCAGCTTTAAAGGGTATTAACTTAAGGTTCAGGGACTGCGAATTTGTATCAATACTCGGTCAGTCGGGCTGTGGTAAGACAACTATGCTTAATATTATCGGAGGACTTGATAAGTATACAAGTGGTGATTTAAGAATTAATGGTGTGTCTACTAAAGATTATAAGGACAGGGATTGGGATGCGTACAGGAATAATTCAATTGGTTTTGTATTCCAGAGCTATAATCTTATACCACACCAGACAGTTCTTTCTAATGTAGAGCTTGCACTTACATTATCAGGTGTATCAAAGGCAGAGAGAAGGAAAAGAGCAGTTGAGGCACTTGAGAAGGTAGGACTTGGTGAACAGATTCATAAGAAGCCTAACCAGATGTCAGGTGGACAAATGCAGAGAGTAGCCATAGCGAGAGCACTTGTCAATAATCCTGATATTCTTCTTGCAGATGAACCGACAGGTGCACTTGATACAGAGACAAGTGTACAGATTATGGAGCTTCTTAAGGAGATTTCCAAAGACAGGCTTATAATTATGGTTACGCATAACCCGGAACTTGCTATGAAATATTCAACAAGAATTGTAAGGCTTCTTGACGGAACTATTGTTGATGACACAGATCCATATACAGAGGAACAGCTTAAAAAAGACATAGCAGAGGGAACAGATAAGTCAGGCACAGCAACAGCCAATGGTTCAGCATATAATTCAGGCGTGTCAGGTCAGGGAACAAGTATATCTGTCTCAAAGACTCAAAGAAAGAAAAAGCCAAAGACCTCAATGTCATTTTTTACAGCATTATCTTTAAGTTTTAACAATCTGATGACGAAAAAGACAAGAACAATTCTTACAGCCTTTGCAGGAAGCATAGGAATTATCGGTATAGCACTCATTTTATCAATATCAAATGGTATCCAGTTATATATTGACAGGGTGCAGAGGGATACATTATCAAGTTATCCAATCCAGTTACAGTCAGAAACTGTAGATATAAGTAGTATGGTTTCAAGTATGACAGATAATGGCGGCAGTGGTGAAACACACGAGGATATGGATAAAATATATAGCAACAATATAATGTCTGATATGATGAATACTATGGTTGCAGAGGTTCAGAGCAACAACCTTAAGGAATTCAAGCATTATATAGAGAATGGTGGAAGCGATATAAAGGATTATGCGAGTGCCATAGAATATACTTATGATATTCCAGTTAATATATATAAGTCAGATACATCTGATAAGGTAACACAGCTTAACCCTAATACAATGTTTGATGCGATGTATGGCGGTTCTTCACAGAGCAGTATGAGTGGAATGAGCATGTACTCTAATTCAAGCGTATGGTCACAGTTATTTGATAATAAAGAGATACTTGAGTCGCAGTATACTGTACTTGCCGGACACTGGCCGGAAAGCTATAACGAGGTTGTGCTTGTTGTTAATGAGAACAATGAAATTGATGATTATACTTTGTATTCAATAGGACTTAAAGACCCTGACGAGATTACAGAGATGATTAAGGCTATGATGTCAGGAAAGAGCTATACTCTTGATAATGATGAAACAACTTACACATTTGACGAGATATTAAATACAACATTTAAGCTTATACTTCCAACTGATGTATATTCGTATAATGAAAGTAAGGAAATCTGGGAAGATAAGTCTGATAATGATATATTTATGAAAAATGTTGTCAACAACGGAACAGATATAAAGATTGCAGGAATTATTAAACCTTCAGAAGAAGCAGTAAGTACATCTTTAAGCCGTGGAATTGGTTATACAAAGGAACTTACAGAATATATTATCAATGGTGTTAATGACAGTGCTATAGCTAAGGCACAGCTTGCAGATGAGGATACAGATATATTCACAGGTGTTCCATTTGATAATAATAAAGATACACCTATAACAATGGATGATGTGCAGGCATATCTTGAGAGTCTTCCATCAGATGAGCAGGCACAGACAAGAATGTTCTTATCGACTATGACAGATGAGCAGATACTTGATATGTTCTCGCAGTCAGTTAAGGCACAGACAACTGATGCGACACTGGAAACTAATAAAAGCAAGCTTGGAATAACTGATTTGGACGATCCGTCAGGAATTAATATATATCCATCAGATTTTGACTCTAAGGAGCATATTCAGAACATAATATCAGATTATAATACAAGCCAGCAGAAAGATGGCAAGGATGAAAATGTTATCAACTACACAGACTATGTAGGAATAATAATGTCATCAGTAACAGTTATAATTAATGCTATTTCATATGTATTAATAGCATTTGTTGGAATATCACTTATCGTATCTTCAATAATGATAGGAATTATCACTTACATTTCAGTTCTTGAAAGAACTAAGGAGATTGGCATACTTAGAAGTATAGGAGCATCAAAGAAGGATATTTCAAGAATATTTAACGCAGAGACACTTATTGAAGGCTTTGTTGCAGGCGCACTTGGTATAATTGTCACACTTATTTTATGTGTGCCAGCTAATGCAATTATTAAAAATGTTACATCGATTGCGAATGTTGCACAGCTTCCTGTTGCAGGTGGAGTTATTCTTGTTATAATAAGTATGCTTCTTACGCTTATTGCAGGACTTATACCGGCACGACTTGCAGCAAAGAAAGACCCGGTAGTTGCATTGCGTTCGGAGTAGAAACGAGGATTAATATGAGATTTACATTAGATACACATACGCATACAATTGCAAGCGGACACGCATATAATACAATAGACGAGATGGCAGTATATGCTGCAGGACATGGGGTTACACATCTTGCAATAACAGACCACGCACCTAAGATGCCGGGAAGTGCAGGTGTATTATATTTTTCTAATATGGGAATAATTCCAAGAAAGAAATATGGCGTTAATATATATATGGGCTGTGAAGTTAATATTATGGATTATGACGGCAGAATAGACTTATCAGAGTATGGACTTAAGGGCTGTGATGTAGTTATAGCAAGCCTTCACATTCCGTGTATTAAGCCAGGAAGCATTGAACAGAATACTAAAGCTTTAATAAATGCTATGGATAATCCATATGTTAATATAATAGGACACCCTGATGATTCAAGATACCCGGTTGATTATGAACAGCTTGTAAGGGCAGCGGGGGAAAAGCACGTCTTATTAGAACTTAACAATACATCATTATCACCTACAGGACCAAGACAGGGAGCATATGATAATGATGTTACAATGCTTAAGCTTTGCAAAGAAGCCGGCGTATGTATATCTATTGGAAGTGATGCCCATATTAAAGAGTCAATATGTGATTTTGACAGGGCTTATAAGGTGATTGAGGAAGTAGGTTTCCCGAAGGAGCTGATTGTGAACAGTAATACAGAATTATATGAGTCATATATAGGAAAAAGACAGTAAAATTAATAAAATGTATTTACTGTAGGACTTTACTGTGTTAAACTGTACAATATATTATAAATGCAGATTAGCAAAAGTTGAGGGTTAATATGAACGATAAGTTAAAATCAAAAGAAGTTGAGCAATTATTTGAGGCTATATTAAGTCTTAATGATGTTAAAGAGTGCTATGATTTTTTTGAGGATGTATGCACAATTAATGAACTTTTATCTTTAGCTCAGAGATTTGAGGTAGCCAAAATGTTAAGAGAACAGAAGACATATCTTGAGATAGCGGAAAAGACAGGTGCTTCAACAGCTGCAATAAGCAGGGTCAACCGTTCGCTTAATTATGGCAATGATGGATATGACAGGGTATTTGAAAGACTTGGTATATTATCAGATAAGCAGTAAAGATGCTGATAAGATTATTATTATAAATTATGATTCCAGGAATAAGTTATTACTATAAGATGGATAATCTCCCTCTTGATATATGGTTTTTAATACTATATAATATGATACAAGTATTAAAAATGTAAAGTGATGTTTTTGTATACAGAGACATCATTTTGTATTTGATATATTTTATATTTAGATAATTACAGACGGGTTGTGATATATCATAGGAAGTATGTGGCTGTCTAAGTTATTATTGGTTAGGAGTGGAGTATTATGAACAAAGATAATCAGGAATTCGTTAATTCTTTATTACAAAGACTTGCGAAGCTTAATTATATTAAACCGGGCGATGTGCCTAATATAGATTTATATATGGATCAGGTCACAACATTTATGGACGAACATTTATCAGATGTCAAAAGGTATGAGGATGATAAAATTCTTACTAAGACTATGATTAACAATTATACTAAGAATGACCTGCTTCCACCTCCGGTAAAGAAAAAATATTCTAAAGAGCATATATATGTTCTTACTTTTATATATTATCTTAAGAATATTCTATCTATAAGCGATATTCAGAAGCTTTTAAATCCATTGACAGACAAATTCTTTAATAAAGAAGAACTTCCGGATCTGGAATATATATATAGTGAAATATACAATATGGAAAAGGCACAGATAGCAAGCCTTTCTAAAGATGTTGTTGAAAGAACGCAGGTTGCAAAGGAAGCATTCTTAGATGTGGAAAATGAGGAGGATAAGGATTTTCTTCAGTTATTCAGCCTTGTGGGACTTTTAAGCTTTGATGTATATATGAAGAAAAATATAATAGAAAGCCTCATAGATGATTATACTAACAAGGCAAATGTATTATCGTCTGGTAAGGGAAATGTCAAAGAAGACAAGAAGGAAGTTAAGAAAAGAACGAAAAATTGATAATATTTTATAAAGATTTCTGACAAGTATTGATAAATTAACGTGACTTTTAATTATCTATATAGTATAATTACCTTATTGGTTCTAAATATAAGGAATCATATAATATTGATTTGATATATGGGAGGATTTTATGGGTATTTTAACAAGATTTAAGGACATTATGAGCGCTAATATTAATGCACTTCTTGATAAGTGTGAAGATCCAGAGAAGATGATTGACCAGTATATGAGAAATCTTGAAAGTGATCTTGGCAAGGTTAAGGCTGAGACAGCATCTGTTATGGCAGAGGAGACAAGAGCTAAGAGAGAACTTGATGAGTGCACAGAGCAGATTAACAAGATGCAGGCATATGCAGAGAAAGCATTAAAGGCTGGTAATGAATCAGATGCCAGATCATTCCTTGAGAAGAAGCAGCAGCTTGCAACAACACAGGCAGCTTTAACACAGGCTTACAATGTGGCAGCAGATAATGCAGCTAAGATGCGTCAGATGCACGATAAGCTTGTTAAGGATATATCTTCACTTGAAGCAAGAAGAACTGCTATTAAGGCTACAGTAAAGGCAGCTAAGGCACAGGAAAGAATTAACAAGGTTGGTTCAAGTGTTGTGGGTGCAAGCAATAGTATGGATGCTTTCAATAAGATGGAAGCTAAGGCTAACAAGATGCTTGATGAAGCTAATGCTATGGCTGAACTTAATGCATCAGCAGAGGATTCTAATATTGATAATCTTGCAGCTAAGTATGATGCTGAGCCAGCTAATACTGCAGTTGATGATGAACTTGCTGCACTTAAGGCACAGATGGGAATTGAATAGAATTAATTGATAATTGGAGGACACCATGGGTTTATTTAAGAGTCAGTTATCTAATGTTGTAGAATGGGAAGAATACAAGGACGATTGTATATTCTGGAAGTGGACTAATAAAGAGATTAAGAAAGGCAGCCGTCTTATAATCCGTCCCGGACAGGATGCAATATTTCTTTACAATGGCAAGATAGAAGGAATATTTAAGGATGAAGGTGAATTCGATATAGAATCACAGATTATTCCATTTCTTTCAACACTTAAAGGCTTTAAATTCGGTTTTAACAGTGGTATGAGAGCGGAAGTTCTCTTTGTTAATACTAAGGAATTTAATGTCAACTGGGGAACTAAGAATCCTATAGCTATTCCAGCAGCTAACCTTCCAGGAGGTATGCCAATAAGAGCATTTGGCAATTTTGCATTTAAGGTAACTGATTATGTATGCTTAATTGATAAAGTTGCAGGCGTTAAGCAGATGTATGTTGTTAATGATGTTAAGGAAAGAGTTGTAGCAGTGTTAGACCAGCTTCTTATGAAGTGGATAACTAAGGAAGGCAAGGATATGTTCAACCTTCAGGCTAATGCTTTTGATATTTCATCAGGAATTAAAGACGACCTTGATATGCAGATGAGCAAGCTTGGAATTGAGATTACAGATTTTAATATAGCAAGCTTCTCTTATCCAGAAGAGATACAGAAGATGCAGAATAAGGCAGCTTCACAGTCTATGGTAGCAGATATGGGAAAGTACAGCCAGGTGGCTATGGCAGATAATATCGGCAAAGGTGGCAATAACATTGCTGGTGATATGATGAGCGTACAGATGGGTATGGCAATTGGACAACAGATGATGAAGAATGTTGATATGAATAATAGTTTAGAATCAGCGGGTACATACAAGTTCTGTCCTAATTGTGGGACACCTGCGAATGGTGCTAAGTTCTGCTCTAACTGTGGAACAAAGTTATCATAAATAGCAGTATAAATAGCAAAATGCCAGATAACATAATTAAGAATTATATTGTTATGCAATAAGGTTATATATAATGGGTTATATGTGGACTTAAGTCTGCATATAACCCATTTATGTTTCTTTATATATATGCTGCAATAGTTGGAATGACTGTTAATCTTGGACATATGTGGAGCATAGCAGAGACATTTAATGGACTTATGACTATACTTAATCTTATTGCCGTATTCTTGTTGTCAGTCGTTGTAATTAAGCTTGTAAAAGAGTATTTTAATGGGTGAGGTAACATTAAGGGAAGTAATAAAATGTGCTAAGAAAGGGAGAAGACTATGGATGATAAACATGTAATTAATTGTAATGATGTGCCTGAGATTGATATGACACGACAAGATGGCGGATTGGAACATAAGGCAGGTGTGTATACATATCAGATAAGGAGGAGCTGCCGCACGGATGGAGATTATACATATAACCACGCACCTATGCTTACTGCTTTTAATAACAGGCTTGTGCTTTCATATATAAGCGGTAAGCGTGATGAGCACGGTGCACCTGATGAAATCGTGTATACAACATCTAAAGACGGCTGTGTATGGGATAAGGAAAAGGTACTTTTTCCATATATGTTAGCGGACACAGATGGATATACAGGACCTGATAAAGAACTTCTTCCTAAGAAAGCACCGGCAATAGTGCATTTTAGAATGTGTTTTTATAAGGCTTCCAATGGAAAGCTTATTGCAACAACATTTTATGGCTTCTCACCAGACAGCCACAGAGCCCCTAATAATGGTTATGGTGCAGCACGTCTTGTAAGAGAAGTGTATAAAGATTACACATTGTCAGATATGTATATTATTAAATATAATGAGGCTGGTGGATTTAATGGGGACAACACAATATTTTATTCACCAGAGGGCAGTAATGAACAGCTTGATATTCCATATTATGTTCATTCTTCGGATAAAGAATTCGTTAAAGCCTGTGATGAGCTGCTCTCTAAGAAGCTTATACTTGAGCAGTGGTATGAGGAGGAGATGTATGATAAATCATATAAGACACACGGCAGGGCTGTTTCCCTTTATGAAGATGCCTATGGCAATATAGTAGGGCTTTGCAAGAAAGGTGAGGGGTATCTGTTTGATAAAGAGGGGAATGTTCTTATAGATGAGAAAATACCCTCTCTTATAACTAATACTGCTAAAGTATGGGGACAAAAGACACCTGATGGAAATTATATTATATGTTATAATCCAACAACGGATGGTTCTCACAGATGGCCTTTAGCAGTTATGGAAAGTAACGACGGCAGGGAATATTATAATATGAAAGCACTTATTCCAGAGATACCTCCTTATAAATATCAGGGTAATATTAAGAATCTTGGTGCACAATATATGCGTGGAATATGTTCATATAATGGAAATTTTGATAAAAATGTGTGGATAACCTATAGCTGTAATAAGGAAGATATATGGATAAGCAAGCTGACAAAAGATAATAAATATTCAATAATGAAACCTTTATGGTGTGATATTAACTATGAACATAATCCAAAACCATATTCAGACAGGGATAAATTCACCGATTATGATGATAAATATGAGATTATTGACCGCGATGCGTGTGCAAGAGCAATAATAGAATATTTTCCGCAGAATAAGGATATTATCAGATTACAAGTTGAAGTTGACAGAATGTCGGATGACAATGGCGTGAAAGTTCAGTTTGTTGGAAAAAATAATAAAATTATTCAAGAAGTAGTATGTATCAAAGGGAATACGCCAATTGAGGTAGATAACCGTTCAGGAGATATAAATAGTGTGATAATATACTCTAAAAATATATTGAAATTAAACACTATAGATGATGATGGAAGAGATTCAACCCTTTTTGATATGCCTGAGGCTGAAAGAAAAGATTATTATATACAATTTAAAGTATTGATATTTTGATTGTGAAATATGCACCTAGAGATAAAGAAAGGTAGATGATCTTATGATGAAAAAGTTACACCAACAGAATCTTATTATCATATGGTGTTCGGTAGTGGCATTAAGTCTTGTATCTGTATTCGGATATGGGATGACAGCAATGGCACTTAAAGGAAGTATGATAGTTATTGTGTCAGGAATTATTTCAACCATCGGGTATTTCCTCCCAATATCAGATTCCAGAAAAGCATTAATATTAGCACTGCCACCAGCAATAGGAACTTTGTTCTATTCGTGGGTATCAGGAGGAAATTCTATACCTTACATAGCAAATTTCGTATTACTTGCAATGACTGCAACATATTTTATTGAGAAAGTAATAATTTCGTTTGCAGTTCCATTTACAATTATTTCGGTTATATTCGGTATTGTTAGTCCACAGACTATAGCAGTATTGAATATACTGTTGCAGGAGTTGTATCAAGAATTCTATTGTTTGGAATAACTGCGTTGATACTTTATTTTGCAACTAAGAGAGGTGCTTCAGTTGTAAAAAGTACGGAAGAAGCACTTTATATTGTACAGCAGAATGCAAAGCTGGCTAATGACATAGCAGATGACCTTAGTGCTACGATTAACACAAGCAAGATCGCAGTTAATGAACTGGCAGACGGAAGCAGTAATGTTAATCAGGCGGCAAGACAGATGCAGCAGATAGTTGAAGAAGCTGCAAAGTCAACAGTAAATGTTATGGAAAAGGTTAATGCGGCAACAGAGGAAGCTGGAAATAATTATGAACTGGCTGGACAGCTTGATAATGGCTTTAACAATGTTAAAGAAGCTGTAGAAAAAGGTAATGAGGCTGTTGAAGAAGCTAAGAGTACGATTGCTTCTGTTAAGAGTACAGTAGGAGCAGCACATAAGACTACAAGTGAGCTTCTTACACAGATGAAGAAGATTACAGACATTCTTGGTGAGATTAATTCAATTGCGGCACAGACTAATCTGTTATCACTCAATGCGTCTATTGAAGCGGCAAGAGCAGGTGAACACGGAAAAGGTTTTGCTGTTGTTGCGGATGAAATCCGTGCATTATCAGAAGAGAGTGCAAAGTCCGCTGGAAATATACAGAATATACTAAAGTGGCTTACTGATACTACCAGACAGGTTGATGATGAGATTACACAAGGTACCAATGCGGCGGCGGAGAGTGTTGATACTATTGATGGACTTCTTGAATACTTTAAGAATATTAATAATGCCACAGAGCAGGCAAGTGATATTGTCAAAGAAGAGTATAGCATTATTGATAATATAAAGCAGAGCTTTGGAACTATACAGGAAGAAATGCAGACTTTGGTTGCAACATCAGAGGAGAATTCAGCAACAATCGAAGATATATCACAGACTATTGTTGCACAGAATAATTCGATTGGTAATATTCTTAGTGATATTGAGAATATTTCAGAAGTATCAGAAAAACTTCAGAAGCATTTTGAAATATAATATTGGGGTAACTTAATAAGGGAATTGTATTGAATTAATATAAATAGGGCTGCGACAACCCTGTTGAATAAAAGGCGTTTTATAGTACTGTGTAAGTGACAGCTATAAAACGCCTTGTCGATTATTATAATAAATGTATTACAAATTATTGCCGGATATATACAGTGTTGTATGAATATAATTATATTTATTTAACTACAGGAAGTCCTGCGTAATCAAGGAATTTCTGTAATTCGATATCCCAGAATTTCCATTCGTGTCCAAGTCCTTCAAGTTCATCATAGGTGTAATTGTAGAAATCATTATGTTCAAGGAAATAATCTCTTACAATATGGTTCATGTCAAGCCAGGGATCGAGACTTCCACAGGCGTGATATATATCAGGGGCAAGTGCCTTCTTATTATCAGCTATAAGCTTATCCGCAAGATATGTAAGGCAGTAATCTGTATTGTGGATATCTTTGTCACCGAATAATAATATGCGGTTTTTGGCTTTAGTACTGTTATCATTAACAAATACAGAATCGGCTTTATCACCAGCAGAAAAAGCACCAACCTTTGAGAAAGTTGAAGGATATTTGAGGGCTGAATGTAAACAGCCATAGCCTCCGTTGGAAAATCCAGACACATAATTATATTTTCTGTCATCAGAGATACACGCAAACATATTATGTATAGTAGATGGCAGTTCTTTGGCAACAAAGCTTTCGTACCTGTCGCCTATATTCATATTGACAAAGCAGGATTCAAATACTTCTGGCAGAACAGCCGCAAAATGGCGTTCGTTAACAGTATCCACCAAAGAAGTGTGATAGAGCCATTCCGTATGGTCACCACTTCCGCCGTGGTAAAGCCATACGCAGGGAAGCTTTTCATCATCGTTAATCTTATCAGGAAGAACGACAGTTACATCAATAGTTCTCCTTAACATCATAGAGAATAAGTTAATATTAATTACCGACATAATGACCTCCATTCTGCACCTTTTGCATTGTATATATAATCAATTGTATTTTTAATACATCTGTCCCAGTATTCCCAGTTGTGACCACCATCTGTTTCGTAATAAGACGTGTTAATTCCGGCGGCTGAAAGAGCATTATTAAATTCACAGCTCATATGTATTCTTGGGTCCTGCAATCCGCAGGTTATTACAAATTTGGTATCGTTATATTGAGTGTCAGAAGCCTTAAGCTTTTCGTTCTCCTTAGCATAGGCGTCAATAAGGCTGTATAAATCCAGCTTGTTATTGATAAGGTCATCACGGCTTCCGAATACAGGGAACATATCAATTCCCTGAGGATTATCGTAGCGTTCAAGTATATTAAGAAGACCTGAATATGAAAATGCGGTGTTATACATAGAAGGATTATTAAGTGCTGCATAAAATGCACCATATCCGCCCATTGACATACCGGCAATATAGCGGTCTTTAGGGTCGCGGCTTATGTTAAACCACTGTTCACACTGTGTTATAAGTTCCTTTACAGCATAAGTATAATAGTCCTTGCCGTGAATATTATTGATATAGAAACGGTTATTGCCAGATGGCATAACTACAGCAATATCAGTAGTATTTACATAATCTGCAATACGGGTGTTAAGTACCCAGCTTGAGTGGTCACCGCCTGCACCATGCAAAAGATACAGGACTTTATAATTCCCTCTTCCCTGAGGTATAAGGACATCAAGCATAATAGGCATATTGAGGGCAGAAGATTTGTAATTAATAGTTAAGTGAGCCATAATAATCTCCATTTCTGTGCATATTTTTGCACATATAAAGTTTGTGGCTGTGCACGTTTTTTGTGATAACAATTTTATGTCATATGTGCACAGGCACTAATCTTAAGGGTTAAAATATATTTTTACGCTGATAAGTAGCAGTCATTAATTATTCTTTAAAGTACTCAGCATAATTATCTTTTATAGAATTAATATTCTCAGTATATCTGTTTAAGTGACGTTTAGATATTTCACGGGCTTTATCAGTCTCCCTGTTCTCAATGGCAGCCACAAGTTCCTCATGGTCTGATAAAATATGGCCAACAGATATACATCTGAAACTAAGAATAGTAGTTCTGTCAAAATGTGGTGAGATATTATTCACTAATTCATACCAGTAATTCTTATTGCACATTTTATATAATGATTTGTGGAATTCTTTATCAAGCTGGAATATCTTTTCTTCGTCATTACGTTTCATATACATCTGCCATAAAGCGACATTTTCCCAGAGCATATTAATCTGCTCTTTGTTAAGAGTAGTACAGGCAAGAGCTGCAAGCTCAGCTTCCAGCACGCTTCTTAATTCCCTTACTTCCTCGACAATATTGGCATCAATCAATGATACATAAGCACCAATCTTAGGCTTGATTTCAATAAGACGTGTCTGTGAAAGTTCAAGCTCTGCCTCACGTATAGGGTTCTTGCTGACATTAAGAAGTTCGCTTATCTCGTCAGAGTCAAGCTGCTGTCCCGGTGTAAGATTGATGTGGACAATGTTATATACAAGTTGTCTTACAACATAATCTTTAGCAGATTCTTTAGGGAGTCTTTCATCAATTTTAAACATAGATGTAATTCCTTTCTTAAATCGTGATATATCTAAACGTGTTAAATATACGCGTTGATTTATGAATAGAGTATAGCATATATATTTCAAGATATTAAGCATTTTTAGGTATAAAACCTGTTACAAATATGTATTTCTTATCTGGTGCCTTGCCGATAATTCTAACAGCTTTTGTTGATACTTTGTCTTTAATTGTGTTATTTATATTGCTATAATACTACTATTGGATTTATAATTAAATTATATTAGCAGGATTTTAACAGACTTTCAAGGTTGAATATTCATAATAAATATAATATATAAAAGTGTAAATAGCAGGGAAGGATACAGATGATATATACAGTTAAGGATATTGAAGAACCGGATTTTGGCTGTGAGGGTCTTATGGATGGACAGCAGGTTATTGATAAGGTTACACTTATAGATGAGAAGGGAAATCTTCTATATATAGAAGCGGCAGATATGTATCTTTATGATAAGGGTATAGATGTCGGCGATAAAGTAATTATACAGGACAATCTGTTAGTTAAGGCTGGGCAGGAATAATAAAATAATACATAGAAAAGAGGAATATTATGGTTAAGGTTACATTAGGAAGTACAGGAATAACAGTTAATAAAAATGGATTTGGCGCACTGCCAATCCAGAGAATTAGTCATGAGGCATCTGCCCATTTGTTAAGAAAGGCATATGAGGCGGGGATAGATTTTTATGATACAGCAAGATTTTATACAGACAGCGAAGAAAAGATTGGTGAAGCTTTGTCAGATGTAAGAGATAATATTTACATTGCAACAAAGACAGCGGCACAGAATTCAGAGGATTTCTGGAAGGACCTTGCAACAAGCCTTAATAATTTAAAGACAGATTATATTGATATTTACCAGTTCCACAATCCATCATTCTGTCCAAAGCCGGGTGATGGAACAGGACTTTATGAAGCTATGCTTGAGGCAAAAGCACAGGGAAAGATAAGACATATAGGAATTACTAACCACAGGCTTAATGTTGCTATGGAGGCACTTGAGTCAGGACTTTATGAAACATTGCAGTTTCCATTTAACTATCTTGCAACAGAAAAAGAGCATAAGCTTGTTGAAGTCTGTCGTGAGAAAAATATCGGATTTATAGCAATGAAAGCACTTTCTGGAGGACTGATAACTAATTCCAAGGTTGCATATGCTTATCAGGCACAATACGATAATGTTCTTCCAATATGGGGTGTCCAGAGGGAAACAGAATTAGATGAGTTCATAAGTTACATAGATAACCCTCCAGTTCTTGATGAAGAGATTAAAGCGGTAATTGAAAATGATAAGAAAGAGCTTGCTGGCAACTTTTGCAGGGGATGTGGATATTGTATGCCAACGTGTCCAGCACATATAGAGATTAACAATTGTGCAAGAATGTCACTGCTTCTTAGACGTTCACCATCAGAGCTTCAGCTTACTAAGGAGGTGCAGGCTAAGATGAAGAAGATAGAGGATTGCATACATTGCGGAGCGTGCAGTGCTCATTGTCCATATGGGCTTGATACACCTAAGCTGCTGGAGGATAATTATAAGGATTATAAGGAAGTGCTGGCAGGAAAGCCATTATAATAAGAGTAAAAGAAGACGAAAGAGAAGAACTTAAGAAAATGCTGTGTTACTAAATAGTAAATGAATTTAATCAATAAAAATAAAGTAAAGCAAATAGAAAAAGGAAAGAGGCTGTCATATCAGATATTGTTCATATAATATATAAACTGTAAGTAATGACTAACAGATATATTGTATGGATTATGCCTGATGTGACAGCCTCTTTTCTTGTATGTCCGCTATCAGTAAGTATACTCGTGGTGAGGACAATAATAAAATGACTGTAACTGGCTCTTATTATTGTAAGTAACAGTATAGCAGTCAGCAGGTGCATTGTTGTAAGCTTCAAAAGCAATCTTCATATTCATTGTCTGGCTATGAGGCTTTTCACCGCTTTTATGTTCAGCACTTGTATTATCGCGTCCTATACCTTTAAGATTACTGATGGTCTGGACAGGGTACACTTTTGAATTGCTAATAACTCCATTTACTGCAATAATCCCTCCTTGGACCTTATTTCAAAATGTTACTTTTATATTATATATCGACAAAATATGACAGATTATAACATACAAATATAAAAAGATGTTCATACTTCTATTAAATTTTTTTAAAATTTTTAAAATTTATATTTTCTTTTGATATATTTTATTGACAGATTAAAGCTTAGCATTTATACTTGAAATAGTTTCCTAACGAACTAAATACTGCATAATATTTTAAGGAAGGTTAACAATGGATGCCTATGATTTAATTACATCAGGGTTGCAGCTTAGAAAGCTTCTTGCTAAAAGGGTTGAACCTATTATGGAAGAATATGGATTAAGACCAGTTGAACTGGATATTCTTGAATTCATCACCAAAGAGAATATCGACACAGCTAAAGAGATTATACACAGAATACATTTATCAAAGTCGCATATTTCTAAGTCGTTGGAACATTTATTAGAAAAGGGGCTTATTAATATGAAAGAAGACGAAGATGACCGCAGGGTAATGAGAATTACGCTGACAGAGGCTTCTTATAAGGTCATAGATAAAGTTAATGTTGCATATGAACAGTGCAGGCAGATACTTACGGAGGGGGTTTCAGAAGAGGAGTTGCAGGTATTTAGAAGAGTCATAAGACAGATGAATGACAATGTTAATGGTGAACTTGAGTAACTAAAGTTGTATATGTGCTGGACGTAGCACAGGTTTATGTTAGTTTGATAGGAAAGGAAGGCATATGATGGAAAGGTGGAACAAAACTATGGAGAATATTAATGATTATTCAAAGAAACAGGCTGATATGTGCATTGATAATGACAGCATTCCAAAGGCTTTATATACAGATTACGGAGTTAAGAAGGGTCTTAGAGATGAAAATGGACAGGGAGTTCTTACAGGACTTACTAATATATCAAGTGTAAGGGCATTTGATGTAATAGACGGAGAGAAAGTACCTTGTGATGGAGAACTTTTATATAGGGGTTATGATGTAACTAAACTTGTAAAAGGTGCTGGCGATAAGAGATTTATATTTGAGGAAAGTGCATATCTTTTATTATTTGGTGAACTGCCAGATGCCACACAGCTTGAAGAATTCAGACATATAATTGCTAACTGTATGGAGCTTCCGACTAACTTTACAAGAGATGTAATTATGAAAGCACCTTCAGCTGATATTATGAACTCAATGACAAGAAGTATTCTTACACTTGCATCTTACGATGACAGGAAAGATGATCTTAGCATAGAAAATGTATTAAGACAGAGCATACAGCTTATAAGTACATTTCCAATGCTTGCTGTATATGGTTACCACGCATACAATCATTATGAGAGAGATGATAGTATGTATATCCACAGACCAGATAAGGAATTATCACTTGCTGAGAATTTTTTAAGAATGTTAAGACCAGATATGAAATATACACCACTGGAAACACATGTACTTGATATTGCACTGCTTCTTCATATGGAACATGGTGGTGGTAATAATTCATCATTTACAACAAGAGTTGTTACTTCCTCAGGTTCAGATACATACTCAGCAATTGCAGCAGCTATGTCATCACTTAAGGGAAGAAAGCATGGTGGTGCTAATCTTATGGTTATGAATATGATGGAAGATATAAGGGCACATATTAAGGATTATCACGATGAAGAGGAAATAGAGCATTATCTTGATAAAATTCTTAATAAAGAAGCATTTGATAAGAAAGGTCTTATATATGGTATGGGTCACGCAGTATATTCATTATCAGACCCAAGAGAAAGAGTGTTCAAGGGATTTGTTGAGCAGCTTGCTAATGCAAAGGGAAGAGCTGAGGATATGGCATTGTACAATAATATAGAGAGGATTGCACCAATGCTTATTGCCAAGGAGAGAAAGATATTCAAGGGTGTAAGTCCTAATGTTGATTTCTATAGTGGATTTGTATACGATATGCTGGATATACCAAAGGAACTCTATACACCGCTTTTTGCAATAGCAAGAATTGTTGGCTGGAGTGCACACAGAATAGAAGAACTTGTTACAACTGACAAGATTATCCGTCCAGCATATAAGAGCCTTGTTACTAAGAGGGAATATGTTGACAGAAGCCACAGGGATTAATCATTATGAGCAGCACTTTGGTAATTATTAATAGCAGATAATAATATTGATAGTATAAGTCAGTATATGAAATTGCAATATTAAATAAAAATATCAGATAAAAGGAGGTTTTAAATATGCCAAAGGAACGAGAAGATAAACAGTTTAAGTCTTCTAGCGGAATATGTAATATCCACGCGGTTATATGGTATCCGGACAGTGACGTGTATAAGAAGCCTGTAGGTGTAATACAGATTGCACACGGAATGATAGACCATATTGAAAGGTTTGAAGAGATGGCAGAATACTTTACAGGCAAAGGCTTTGTAGTTGCAGGTAATGATCATTTAGGACACGGAGATTCAGTTAATAGTGATGAAGATCTGGGATATTTTGCCAAGGGTAATCATGGTGCAGACTTTTTAATTAAAGATATGCACAGGCTTACACTTATAATGAAGAAGAATTATCCAGACCTTCCATATGTTCTTATCGGTCATAGTATGGGTTCATATATGTCAAGAAAATATGCCAGCATATATGGAGATGAGCTTGACGGGGTTATATTCTTAGGAACAGGCAACCAGCCTAAGGCAGTTGTTGACAGCGGACTTAAGCTTGCACATATTGCGAAGCTTGTAAGGGGAGAAAGATATAGAAGTGAACTCCTTAATACGATTATGTTCGGTGCATATAATAAGAGAATTAAGGACAACAGGACAGCTAACGACTGGCTTACTAAGGATACTAAGATAGTTGATGAGTACCTAAGCGACCCTAAGTGTTCTTATAAGTTCACAGCCAATGCGTATATAGGATTTTTAAATGTTATTAAATATGATATTGATAAGAAGAATATAGCAAAGACACCGGATAAGCTTCCTGTATTATTTGCATCAGGACTTGAAGACCCGGTAGGAGATTATGGTAAGGGTGTAAAGAAGGCATTTAAAATGTATACTAAATATGTGGATAATGTTGAACTTTATCTTTATGAAGATGACAGACACGAACTTCACAGTGAAACAGACCGTGAGGATATATTCAGCGATTTATATGAATGGATTGAAGAAAATGTGTAATTGAATAGCTGTTTAATTGTATATAATATAATGAGTGCATTACAGTATTAAAATCATATTATATAGTAATGAAAGCTATATCACATAGTGATAAGAGAATGCAATATAATAATTAGAACTATATTGAAAGATATTAAAGCTACATTTTGGAGTATTAACTCTACATTTTGTTGACAAACAGGTTGCAGAGGGGTACAATACAACAAATTGTAGCTTTTTGCTTTATATCTTATTCTATAAAGCAGATAGTGATTGGAGATGATAATATTATGAAGGCTGACAGAACTATATATTATAGTTCATACACAGATGATGTTGTTAAAAGCCACAATCAGAGTTTTAAGTTAAAGACTAATTACGAATGGATAAATAACAGCTTATTATTTAAAATGGCTTCAATGGTTATATATGTATTGGCAATAGTTATAGGTTACATATGCTGTAAGTTATTTTTTAATATAAGCTACAAGAATAGAAAGCTTTTAAAGAAGTGTAAGAAAGATGGCTATTTTGTATATGCCAATCACACACAGCCTGTAGGAGATGTTGTAATACCAGCACTTGCGTGTGTAGGAAAGAGAGTATATGTAATAGTAAGCCAGGCCAATTATGGAATACCCGTTATAGGTAAGATACTTCCAGAGCTTGGTGCACTTCCTGTTCCGGATTCCATAAGCCAGTATAAGAAGTTTACAGAAGCGTATAAGAAGCACATTGAGCAGGGTCATCCTGTTATTATATATCCTGAGGCACACGTCTGGCCGTATTATACACAGATAAGACCATTTGAGAAGACGTCATTCCGTTTTCCAGCGGAGCTTAATAAACCGGTGTATGTGATGACGACAACATATACGCATAGACATTTTCTTAAGAACATTATAAAAAGACCAAAGGTCAATGTGTATATTGATGGACCGTTTTATCCAGACACAGGTGCAGGAATAAAGGATAACCAGAAGATGCTTCACGATAGGGTATATGAAGTTATGAAGTCGCGAAGTCATCTTAGCGATTATGAATATATAAGATATGAAAGAAAGAATGTTATGTAATAGCATTGCAGGATTACAGATATGAATATATTGTTTTGTGGAGATAAGAATATACAGAATGGGCTTCTTATAGCGGTTATATCATTATTGGAACACACCAAAGAAGACCTTGATGTATATGTATTAACGCTTAATATGTCTGTTAATGATAAGCATTATGAGCCGATAGATGGCAGACTTTCTGACTATTGTAATACAGAATTATCGAAGAAATATGATAACAGGCTTCGTATTAAATTTATTGATACGTCCGGTTTATTCAATAAAGAAGTGCCTCTTGCCAATATGTCGACAAGATTTACGCCATGCTGTATGTTAAGATTATTTGCAGATGAGATAGCAGAGCTTCCAGACAGGCTGTTGTATCTTGATACTGATATAATATGCAGAAAAGATTTTACAGAATTTTATTATCAGAATATGGAAAATGTAGAGATAGCTGGAGTTCTTGATTATTACGGAAGCTGGTTTTTTAGAAAGAACATTTTTAAAAGAGATTATCTTAACTCGGGAGTGCTTCTTATGAATATGGTACAGTTAAAGAAGACAGGACTTTTAAAGAAATGCCGTGAAATGTGTACTTCAAAGCAGATGTTTATGCCAGACCAGTCGGCACTTAACAAGCTATCGGTTAACAAGAAAATATGTGAAAGAAAATATAACGACCAGAGAAGACTTCACAGTGATACAGTATTCCAGCATTTTACAACACATTTTAAGTTCTTTCCTTATGTCAGGACAGAAACAGTGAAGCCGTGGCAGACAGAAGAAGTATTTGGGGTGCTGAAAATCCCAAGAGAAGAATACGAGGTATTGTTTAATAAATACAAAAATGCTTTGGCAGAGCTTGGCAGCTATGAAATATAATTATTATTTATGAGTATTTGTACAGATTAATGAAATTAAAATATGTAAATAAAAATATTAAAATAATTAAAATAATAAAGATAATTGGAATGGAGAATTAATATGATTAACAAGAATGAGATAATACCAATATTTTTTACAATTGATAATGCATATGCACCATATCTGCATGTTGCATTAATATCACTTATTGAAAATGCTTCAAAGGACAGAAACTACAAGATAATAGTAGTTTACCAGGAGCTTAATGAGGAGAATAGAAATAATCTTGCTGAACTGGTTAAGGATCATCCTAATTTTGAGATGGAATTTAAGTATATGAAGCAGAGCCTTGATATGATAACAGACAGAATTGAGAACAGACTTCGTTCAGATTATTTCACAATGACAATATATTTCAGAATATTTATTCCAGATATGTATCCGGAATATGATAAGGCTATATATATAGACAGTGATATAGTTGTTCCTGGCGATATATCAGAGCTTTATGATACAGATATGCACGGCAATCTTATAGGAGTGTGCAAAGATAGTTCGGTTAATGATGCTCCTGAACTGCAAAGATATATGACAGAATCTCTTGGTTTAAAGCTTGGTGATTACTTTAATTCAGGTATGCTTCTTATGAATATGAAGGCTTTAAGAGAGGCTAAGCTTGCAGAGCATTTCTTATATCTTCTTAATAAGTATCATTTTGACTGTATTGCACCAGATCAGGATTATCTTAATTCTATGTGCTATGGTAAGATAGAATATCTTGAATCTTGCTGGGATGCAATGCCTAACAGAAACAAGCCTGAGAATCCATCACCTAAGATAATTCATTATAATTTATTTGATAAGCCTTGGTGTTATGACGGAATTCAGTACGAGAATTATTTCTGGGATTATGCTAAACGTTCTGTTTATTTTGAAGACATTGTTAAGAGCAAAGAGAATTATTCAGATGAACAGAAGGCAGAAGATAAAGAGCATATGGCTGATCTTTTCAGAAGAGCAGGAGCTAATGCAGATACAGAAGTAACATTTAGAAAAGTGCTTGAAAGTGGAGAAAAGATAAGATTATGATAATAGGTGGAAGCAAGAAGGAAGTTGTTGCTAATATTAAAAATGCGGCAGATAACGGAAGGTTTAATGACAAAGTAGAAATCGGCGATCCGGAACTTGACAGTACAAGAAGAAAAAAGCTTCTTGGCAAATATGTAAAACAGCGTAATGAAATTCCATATCATTACAGGAACTGGCTTGCAAGAAGAATTGTTGATTTTATAACTTTTGGCGTTAATGCTAATACAAAGGTTGTAGGTGCAGAGAAGATTAAACATATTAAATCAGGAGCTATTATAACAAGTAATCATTTTAATCCTGTTGATACAACGATTATAAGATATGGAATTAAGAAGGCAAGAAGATACAGAATGTTTATCGTAAGTCAGGATACTAACTTTGCAATGAAAGGTTTTCTTGGTTTTCTTATGAGATATGCAGATGAAATTCCAGTCAGCAAAGATAAGGATTATATGGAAAGACATTTTTATAGAACACTTAATAACCTTCTTGTTAATAAGAAAGAGTATATTCTTATATATCCAGAGCAGGAAATGTGGTTTAATTACAGAAAGCCTCGTCCACCAAAGAGGGGGGCATACTTTTATGCAGCCAAGTTTAATGTTCCGATTATATCGTGCTTTGTTGAGATGAAAGATATGGATAAGGATGATACAGAGGAATTTAAAAGAGTTAAGTATGTTCTTCACATATTAGACCCTATATATCCAGACCCGGAAAAGAATGAGCGTGATAACAGCTTTGATATGATGAAAAAAGATTATGAGCAGAAGAAAGCAGCTTATGAGCAAATATATAAAAGGCCTCTTGATTATGCTTTTAGTGACAGTGATATCGCGGGCTGGAAAGGGACAACAGAATAGCAGAGGCAATTTTGTACTGTGACTTTAATAGTCCTTGTACAGGAAAATAACAGAAAAAAGAATATTAAAAGTAAAGTGTGTATCTTACAGGCAGCTATAATTGGGTAGTTATCTGACGGATACACATTTTTTGTGTAATAGTGAATTCTGATAGAATTCATTTTAAAATTAAAATGCCTTAAATGAGAAAAATTATCCTTGCAAAATACCCACAGGGGGTATATATTATAGATGATGATATTAACACAGTAATATAGCAGGCGAAAGGAGTGGTTGAATGGCAGAAGATAAACAATGCTGTTGTGGCAGCAAGATGAAAGAAAGAAGTGATTCAGAGAAGAAGCTTCTTCTTAACAGATTAAAAAGGATAGAAGGCCAGATAAGAGGAATATACGGTATGGTTGAGAATGATGCCTACTGTATAGATATTCTTAATCAGGCACTTGCCGCTAACGCGGCGCTTACTGCATTTGATAAAGCATTACTTTCTAATCATATTAAGACCTGCGTAGTTGATGACATAAAGAATGGTGATGATGAGGTAGTTGATGAACTTATTATGACAATGCAGAAGTTTATGAAGTAAGAAAAGAGGTATATATGGGAACAGCGATAATAATTGTAGTATTAGTTATTATAGTAATATTTGCAGTAAAAAGCGGCATAAAGCACGGCAAAGGAGAAGGCGGCTGCTGTGGCAGCGGTGGAACAATGAAAGAGGACAAGAAAGTGCTTGCAGGTGACATAATTGCAACTAAGCTTGTAACAATTGAGGGTATGCACTGCGATAACTGCAAGAACAGCATAGAACATCAGATTAACAGAATAGATGGAGCGGCCTGTGAAGTTAATTTAAAGAAAAAGACAGCTGCAATACAGCTTGATAAGCCTGTTGATGATGATTTAATAAGAAGAACTATAGAAAGATTAGATTTTAAGGTAGTAGATATTAAGACAATATAATTAATGTGCTTAACAGATTAAGGGAGGAGATGATACATTTTGAAACAATACAATGTTACAGGGATGACCTGTGCCGCGTGTCAGGCAAGAGTTGAGAAAGCTGTATCCAAGGTTCCTGGTGTAACTAGCTGTTCAGTCAGTCTGCTCACTAATTCAATGGGCGTTGAGGGTGCAGCCGCAGACGAGCAGATAATAAAGGCAGTAACCGATGCAGGATATGGTGCAAGCATAAGAGGTTCAGAAAGTTCAGGTAGTAAAAGTGAAGGCAATCAAACAATAGCAGGACTTGAGGAATCGCTTAAAGATACAACAACACCTAAGCTTGCCAAAAGACTTGTGGCATCGCTTGTATTTCTGCTTATACTTATGTATTTCAGTATGGGACATATGATGTGGGGCTGGCCGCTTCCAGGTGTACTTGAGAATAACCATATAGCTATGGGACTTATACAGATGCTTCTTACAATAATAATTATGGTTATTAACCAGAGATTTTTTATAAGTGGTTTTAAAAGTATGCTTCACGGCTCACCTAATATGGATACGCTTGTAGCACTTGGCTCTGGTGCAGCATTTGTATACAGCACATATGCCTTATTTGCGATGACTGATGCACAGGTGCGTATGGATATGGATGGTGTAATGCATTATATGCACGAATTCTATTTTGAGTCAGCGGCAATGATTCTTACACTTATAACAATAGGTAAAATGCTTGAGGCCCATTCAAAAGGAAAGACAACAGATGCACTTAAAAGCCTTATGAAGCTTGCGGCGACAACAGCGACAGTAGTTATTGATGGTAATGAACAGGTTGTTCCGGTAGAACAGGTTCACAAAGGGGATACATTTGTTGTAAAACCAGGAGAGAATATTCCTGTTGATGGTGAGATTATAGAGGGTATGAGTGCGGTTAATGAGTCAGCCCTCACAGGAGAGAGTATCCCGGTCGATAAAAATGTCGGTGACAGTGTATCAGCGGCAACTCTTAACACATCAGGTTATATAAAATGTGTTGCAACAAGAGTAGGTGAGGATACAACTTTATCAAAAATTATACAGATGGTAAGTGATGCGGCGGCAACTAAAGCACCTATTGCAAAGATAGCAGATAAGGTATCAGGAGTATTTGTGCCTGTAGTAATAGGAATCGCAGCAGTTACTATTATAGTGTGGCTGTTAGCCGGACAGAGTGCTGGATTTGCACTTGCAAGAGGAATATCGGTGCTTGTTATAAGCTGTCCTTGTGCACTTGGACTAGCAACGCCAGTTGCTATTATGGTTGGTAATGGTGTTGGTGCTAAGAATGGTATAATGTTTAAGACAGCCATTTCACTTGAACAGACTGGTAAAATGCAGATTGCTGCCCTTGATAAGACAGGTACAATAACAGCTGGTGAACCGGTAGTTACTGATGTTGTAAGTGCAGATGGAATTACTGACGACAAGCTTATATCAATAGCGAAGCTGTTAGAGGCAAGAAGTGAGCATCCACTTGCTAAAGCTGTTGTGAATTACGATTATACAGCAAAGCAGAATGATTATTCAGATATTATATCAATAGATGTATCAAATGCAGTTGCAGGAAATGGGCTTGAAGCCAGTGCACAGTATATTAAAGCATTTGAGGCGGACAGTGCAGATATTTCTGATAAAATCAGCTTATACGGCGGTAATGCAGATTATATAAGCAAAAAGGCAACAATACCACAAGAATATATAAAAAAATCCTACGAGCTTTCAGGCGATGGAAAGACACCTATGTTCTTTGCAACAGATAAAGAATTCTTAGGAATTATCGCTGTTGCCGATACAATAAAAGAGGACAGTCCTAAAGCCATAAAGGAATTAAAGGATATGGGTCTTTATGTTGTAATGATAACAGGTGATAATGAAAGAAGTGCCAATGCGATAGGAAAGATAGCAGGTGTTAATGAGGTTATTGCAGGAGTTCTTCCGGACGGTAAGGAAAAGGAAATACAGCGTCTTAAGAAGTATGGCAAAGTAATAATGGTTGGTGATGGAATTAATGATGCACCAGCATTGACATCAGCAGATATAGGTATTGCGATTGGTGCAGGAACAGACGTGGCGATTGATGCAGCAGATGTTGTTATTATGAAGAACTGCTTAAGTGATGTTGCGGCGGCTATCAGGCTCAGCCACAGGACGATAAGAAATATCCACGAGAACCTGTTCTGGGCATTCATATACAATATAATAGGAATTCCACTTGCAGCAGGTGTGTGGATACATCTGACTGGCTGGGAGATGAATCCTATGTTTGGTGCGGCGGCGATGAGCCTTTCAAGCTTCTGTGTTGTGACTAATGCTTTAAGGCTTAATCTTGTAAAGATATATGACACAGCAAGAGATGAGGTATACAAAAAGAAAGCTGCCAGAAAGGGTCTTATTGTTAAGACAACAGACAATACTGATAATAGCCCTGTGAATAATATTACATCACAGGATATTAATAATAAAAGAAAAGAGGATAATAAAATGACAAAGACAATGAATATTGAAGGTATGATGTGTGGACACTGTGAGGCAAGAGTAAAGAAGGCATTAGAGTCAGTTGACGGTGTAAGCGGGGCAGTTGTAAGCCACGAGAAGAATGAGGCTGTCGTGACACTTGCAAAGGAAGTTGATGATGAGGTACTTAAGAAGGCTGTGGAGGAGCAGGATTATAAGGTGATAGCGATAAATTAATTGAGGTTGTGAGGATTAAGAACGGGAGGTTGTGAGTGAGGATTGGGGAAGCTTATAGTTACAACGAAGACACGTTTGCACTGAGTGTCGCTCGCAGCGGTACTAAGTCGCCAGCCAGGGCTGCCGACTAAGGACCGGCGGCTCCCCATCGTCTTCTTATGCAACTATAAGCTTCCCCAATCTGATTTACGTTCTTGAAGTGATTTGCTTAGGAATTAATTTATTGATGAGGGACACTAACAGGGGGAGAAGAGGGTATCAGGGATTTTGGTAGATATTGACTTTTCTGTTTTTGATTGGTTTCTTGAAGATTTTGGATAATAACTGACGCTCGCCCAGACTTATGTCTGGGCATTGCTGGTTGTTGGGGGAGTATATGTTGATTGGTGGGGTGTGATGATTTTTTGGCTGGTATGTTGTTGACTGGGGTTTTGAAGATTTTGGATAGTAGTGACGCTCGCCCAGACTTATGTCTGGGCATTGCTGGTTGCTGGGGGAGTTTATACTGGTTGTTGAGAGGGGTGTGTTGTTTGGTTGTGAGGGAATGTTTTTGCTGGAGTTGGGGGATTAGATGGGAAAGTTTAAAAAAGGGTTAGGAAACATATATTAAGTGTGCTATACTGTATCTACTTAGTAAATATATTTGATTACAGGAGGACAAAAGATATGCTTTCTAATGATGCTAATATACTGAAAATTAAACATGAAATATTATATCAGGTTGCAAAGCTTGCTTATGCTGGACAGCTTGAAGAGAAGAAGGAGGAGCTTCCATATGAGCTGCTTCCGGGACCTCAGGCGAAGTACAGATGTTGCGTATACAAAGAGCGTGAAGTTGTAAGACAACGTATAAGACTTGCAGAAGGAAAGTGTCCATCAGAAACACCTAAGACAGGTAAGGATAATGTGGTTCAGGTTATAGAAGCGGCATGTGCTGACTGTCCACTTTCACATTATATAGTTACAGATAATTGTAGAAAATGTATGGCTAAAGCCTGTCAGCAGGCGTGTAAGTTTGGGGCTGTATCTATGGGGCGCGACAGAGCTTATATTGACCCTGACAAATGTAAAGAATGTGGTCAGTGTGCTAAAGCCTGTCCATATAATGCTATTGCAGATTTGATTAGACCTTGTAAGAAAATCTGTCCGGTAGGTGCAATTACTATGGACGAAAATGGTATATGTGAGATAGATGACAGTAAATGTATTAAATGTGGACATTGCATACACGCCTGTCCATTCGGTGCTATTGGTTCTAAGACAGATATAGTTGATGTTATTAAGGCAATTACATCAGGTAAAAAGGTTGTCGCTATGGTAGCACCGGCAATTGAAGGTTCATTTGGTGCAGATATTACAATGGACAGTATAAGAACAGCCTGCAAGAAAGTTGGATTTTCTGATATGGTAGAGGTTGCCCTTGGTGGTGATATGACAGCCGGTGCAGAAGCAAAGGAATGGCTTGAAGCTAATAAAGAGGGCAAAAAGATGACAACATCGTGCTGTCCTGCATTTGTTAATATGATAAAGAAACACTATCCTGAATTAACAGACAATATATCGACAACTGTATCACCTATGTGTGCGGTTTCAAGAATGTTAAAGTCTAAGGATAAGGACACAGTAACGGTATTTATCGGACCTTGTATTGCAAAGAAAGATGAAAGACGTAACAAGGACTTAGAAGGAAATGCTGATTATGTTCTTACAGTAGGTGAGTACAGAGCAATGCTTAGAGCTAAGGACGTTAAGATTGAGGCTGAAGCTAACAGCAGCCAGCAGGCAAGTGTATATGGCAAGAGATTTGGTAATGGTGGTGGAGTTGCTGCCGCTGTAGTAGAATGTATGAAGGAGTTAGGTGAAGACCCATCTAAGTTCACTATAGAAAAATGTTCAGGTGGAGCAGAATGTAAGAAAGCACTTACGCTATTAAAAATGGACAGACTTCAAGCTGACTTTGTTGAAGGAATGGCGTGCGAAGGAGGCTGTGTAGGCGGACCTAGCCATCATCGTTCAAGCAAGAATGAAATGCTTGTAGCCAAAGACAGGGATAAGCTCTTATCAGAAGCCGATGACAGAAAGATATATGATAACCTTAAGAGCTACGATATGGAAGCATTTTCTATGCATGCAGAATAAGAAGTGAGGAATAAAATGAGATTTGAAGGTATCAAGAAGGTTTTAGACGGACATTTTATTAACAGATATGATATTACATATACAACAGAGGATAACAGAACCAAGGTATATGAAATAATAAGCCGTAATGATAATGTGAGTTCATTGGCTGACCTTCATAATGACAGACCTGACGGGGTTGTTATAGTTGCGACAGATATTGATGGCGGGAAAATACTTATCAATAAGGAATACAGAATGTCCGTAGGAGATTATGTATACAATTTCCCGGCGGGACTTATTGATGAGGGCGAAACGGCGGAGGTTGCGGCTAAGAGAGAGCTGAAGGAAGAAACAGGACTTAATCTTATAAGGATTGATGATAAGCTTTATGACAGCTACAGTGCAATAGGTTTTTCAAATGAAACTAATCAGGTAGTCATTGGAAAGGCAGAAGGAACATTTTCTAAAAGTACATCAACTATGGAAGAAATAACAGCTTCGTGGTACACTAAAGAAGAAGTGAAAGAACTTCTTAAGAATTGCAGATTTGCGGCAAGAACACAGGCATTCTGCTATATGTGGGCTAAGGGAGGCTGTTAATGAAGATACATAAGAAAATGTTGGTGGCAGGCTTGATACTTATTATGTTATTAGCAATATCAGGCTGTGGTAGAAAGAATATTAAAATTGCTCTTTACCAGTATACAGAGAATGAAGACGGAACGCTTACAATTACTGCTCTTACAGATAAGGGCAGGTCGGAAGATGAACTTGTTGTTCCAGCAGTTCTTGACGGTAAAAGTGTATCCACAATAGGCGATGGTGCATTCAGGGACGATACGATGATTAAAAAAGTAACTATAGAGCAGGGTATAACCTACATATCTTCAAATGCTTTTTTATCTTGTTATAACCTTGAAGAAATAGTCATACCAGAGTCAGTTGAAGATATAGGCACACACGCATTTACTGAAACCAGATGGAGGGCAGAAAAATTAAAAGATTCTAATGATATAATTGTTAATAATATTCTTTATGAAGCTGACCAGAATAAAGAGAATTACTCTATTAAAGATGGAGTTGTAACAATTGCCTCAGGTGTATTTTATAACAATACCAATCTTAAGAGTGTGACAATACCATCATCAGTTAAGAACATTGGTACATATGCTTTTTCAGGCTGTACTAATCTTACAGAGGTGATACTTCCAGATGGTTTGGAAAATATAGGCTATGCGGCATTTATGTCAAGTGGAATTAAAGAGATAACAGTGCCAAAGAGCGTAAAGAATATCGGACAGGATGCATTTCTTAATATAACGGTTAATAGGTAATTGTCTGTTACAGATATCAGTGGTGGTAGGCAGTTTAATTGATACTAAGAATATTGTTAAATTATTGCGATAATATTTTAAGAACATAAAAACTGCGGGATATATTATATAGATGATATTTGAGTATCATTTATGTATGTCCCGCAGTTTTTATTTAATTATATGGTATATTACATAAAAGACACTATGTGCCGATTATGCGCACCCGCACGAAAAGGGTCTAAAATCCAATACATTAATTGTAATGCGGTTAAGCAAGAAAATCTTTTCGCATAGGATTGAACACATCGACAAGTATGCCGTCTTCAAGTGCAGTAACGCCGTGCTCAACATTAGATGGCATATACACACTGTCGCCTTGATTTACAATCTTGGTTTCGCCACCAATTGTAAATTCAAAGCTTCCCTTGGCAATATAAGTAATCTGTAAATGTTCGTGCTTATGAAAGTTCCCCTTAGAGCCTTTCTTAAAAGTAATCTCGCACATCATAAGGTCATCAGAATAACAGAGAATTTTGCGTGTGACTCCTGGTTCACAATCAGTAGGTATAACATCTTTATTATATTTAAACATAAAAACTCCTTTTCCGCCTGACAAGCCCTAAAAAATTATATTATATAGAGGAAATCAGACATATTAATTGTATTAATTAAAGTGTATAAATCTTTAAAACCAGTGTCAATACAATTAATTATCAAAAAATAGACAAAAAGACAAAATATCTGTATGATTATAACTAATAAATTAATCAGGTATAGCTAATAAGAAATTATTGTGTTTTGACAAAGCAATTTTTATCTTATTTAATTATACCCCGATAGTAAATAGCGAGCAGGCTTTAGAAATCAAAGATTTCTAAAACCTGCAAAGCGGCCCTCCGGATTATTTCCATTAAATACAGCCGCTATCCAGTTATGTAACTTTACTATATTGCAAGCTGGGTGCTTTTGCAGCCGTCGGCACTTAGCGGCTGTCCTTTAGCCGCTTAGTGTCCGCTACGGCTACAAGCAGCGAAAGCGTGCCCAGCGGTAATATAGTAAAGTTACCTAACGTCCGTCCGCCACCAAACATTAAATTAAGAAACAATCCACCAAACAGTAAAGGAGCACTAAGTGAAACCACATATGAGATATATATGCTTAATTTTATCCATAATATGCCTTGCCTACTATATACTATGTGTATCATATGCAGGTCGTAAATCTTCATTTATATGGATATGGCTTTTAGGTACAATTTTCTTTGCAGGCTTATACATAGCAGGAACACTAGATGCCAAAGGAATTATAGATATCCCACAGCTTGTCAAGAATATTGTAAGAGTTGTCATAATAACAGGATTTGTTATATTTGCAATACTTGAGAGCCTTATAGTTATAAGTATGAAGCAAAAGCCAGATTATAATTGTGAATATGTAATAGTGCTTGGCTGTCAGATAAGAGGCGACCGAATAACACGTTCACTTAAAAGAAGACTTGACTCTGCCTATGATTACGCATGTATTAATACAGAATGTAAGATAATAGTATCGGGTGGACAAGGACGTGGCGAGAATAAGACAGAAGCACTTGCAATGTATGAATATCTATGCGAAAGAGGTATAGATAGTGATAGAATAATTATGGAAGATAAGTCAACAGATACTAATGAGAATATGAAATATTCCGTACAATACATTTCAGATTTCAGCTCTCCGGTAGGCATTGCAACGAATAATTTCCATATATTCAGGTCTAAGCTTTTAGCTAAGGGACAAGGCTTGACACATGTAAGTGGAATAGCAAGCGGGAGCGATGATGTGTTGTTTGTTAATTATATGGTCAGGGAAGCGATAGGAATAGTGAAAGACTTTGTATGCGGGAATTATTAAGATGTTAATGTATGCACTCCATTTTCTGAAGAATAAACAGAGTGTATACATTAATAATAAGCGGATTATGTGGAATTATTTAATTCCATAAAATTATTTAATTTCATAGAATTCTTTGATGGTATCCAGCAGTTCATAGCACTGGTTGTAGCCGTCATTGTACATAGAAAGGATTTTGTTCTTATCCTTTTCAAGACGTGAAAAGCCCTTGCTTGTTGTAGGTTGTATAGTTATGATACGTCCCTCTTTAACATATTGGTCAAGACCTTTTAGGCTTTCATTGTAGCGGCTGGCTCTTGTAAGCATAGTTTCTGTAAGCTTAGGGTACTGGTTTCTATAAGAATATGCAATAGCCTTAGTAGAGCGTGAAGTTGTCTTAGTGTAGCCTGACTGTCTTGTAAGAACGACAATTATTCTGTCACAACCATCCTCAATGGCTTTAAGATAAGGTATTGAGTCTGATAAGCCGCCGTCCATATAAGGAACATCGTTAATAATAATTGGCGGAAACAGCATAGGCAGTGCACAGGTAGCTTTAAGCACGGTGTTAGTCCTGTCATCACCGGTGTATTTCATATATTCAGGCTGACCGGTAAGAAGATTAGTAACTACACAGTAGAAATCACCCTTATACTGCTTAAAAGCATCATAATCAAACAGATTAAGTTCATTAGGGATTGTTTCATAGGAGAATTCCAATCCATAGATAGACTTGTTATCTTTATCAATCATATTACTAAGACCGAGATATCTTTTGTCATTGCGGTATTTCATAAGTACATCAAGATTACGGCGGGGCTGTTTTGAAGCCATTGATACGCCGTATGCCGCACCGGCAGATACACCAATCATATAATCTGGCATAATATCATTTTCAACAAGAGCGTCCATAACACCACAAGAAAATATGGTTCTGAATGCGCCGCCCTCAAATACAATTCCTGTTTTCACTTTAGTTACCATCCTTTATAGCATATATTTTCCAATTATCATTTTTATACTAAAATTATGGATTGTCAATAAAATATATGTTAAGATTAATATTAAGATTATAAAAATAAGCATATATGTCTATGATTTTATATGGATTGGTTAAATGCTTTGCAGTTTAATACAATTTTAACATAGCATATTGAATTAAGAGGAAAGGTAAGAGTATATGAAGAAAGTCAGTAATGGATTGAAGCTTATTATGGCGTTTGTTGTTATTGTTGTTGCAGCAGTGTATTACTATATCAAGCTACCGGCAATTAATATACATTCACAGGGATTTTGGGGATTTATTATATTTGTTATGATAATAATTACAATTGCCCAGTGGATAATGAATCATAAGGAGGGAAGCACCAGATATAAAGACATTAATAATAATACAATAAAAGTCCCTCATTTTGAATTTAAGACTAAGGCAGGTAGTATTATATTTAAGGTGCTTCTTAATGTTACGATTGCATTTGTTGTTGTATATGTAGTTGGCAATGTATTATCTTCGCCAATAATTAATGCGGCAAAGTACCGGAATCTCTTAACAGTGGAGAACAGAAGCTTTACAGATGATATCAGGGAAGTTTCGTATGACCAGATTCCACTGCTTGATAAGGAGTCAGCTTCAATAATAGGAACAAGAGTAATGGGAACTATGGTTGATATGGTTTCCCAGTATGAAGTTGCGGATATGTATTCCCAGATTAATTATAAAGAAAAGCCAGTCAGGGTTACACCACTTGAATATGGTAATCTTATTAAATGGTTTGCTAACTATAAGAAGGGTATTCCAGCATATATAAGAATTGATATGACAACACAGGAGGCTGAATGTGTAAGGCTTTCAGAGGGGATTAAGTATTCGGAGTCGGATCATTTTTCAAGATATATATACAGGCATTTAAGATTTGCATATCCAACATATATTTTTGATAGTATTAACTTCGAGATTGATGATGAGGGAACGCCTTACTGGGTATGCCCTGTTAAGAAGTTTAATATAGGACTGTTTGGCGGACAGACAGTAGGCAGGGTTGTGCTTTGTAATGCAGTTACAGGCGAAATGACAGATTATAAGGTGGAAGATGTTCCAACGTGGGTTGATAAAGTGTATTCAGCAGAGCTTCTTATTGATTTGTATGATTATAACGGAAGTCTTAAGCATGGATTTATTAACAGTATTTTAAGCCAGAGGGACTGCCTTAAGACAACGGATGGTTATAATTATATAGCACTTGAGGACGATGTGTGGGTATATACAGGAATCACATCAGTTGGACAGGATAATTCCAATGTAGGATTTGTGCTTATGAACCAGCGTACAATGGAGACACGTTATTATGAGGTTTCGGGAGCTGAGGAATATTCGGCTATGGATTCAGCCAAAGGACGGGTGCAGAATCTTGGATATAAAGCGACATTTCCACTTTTAATTAATGTAAGTGGACAGCCGACATATTTTATGGCATTAAAAGATGATGCAGGGCTTGTAAAATGTTATGCAATGCTTAACATAGAGAAGTACCAGAATGTGGCAATTGGTGATTCTGTTCTTCAATGTGAATCTAATTATATCCAGCTTCTTAAGGATAATGGAATTGTTGATAAATCTACGCAGGAGATTACTAACACAGAAAGTGTAACAGGTGTTATATCAAAGATTATGCCTGTTGTAGCTGATGGCAACACACATATGTATATTATGCTTGACGGACACAATGATATATATGATGTTAATGCTGCGGACAATATTGACATTATAAGATATGAGGCAGGAATGAATATTAAGCTTGAATATATCAAAGCTGGCAATGTCAATACAGTTACTTCAATTATCAGAAATACCGATGGTATGGGAGTATCATATAAAGCTGTTGTTCCTGATAATGCTGTTATCTGCTATTAATTCTTTAGAAAATATTAATCAGTTACCTTTTCTGACAGAATACGACAAGAGAGTTTAGGTATAATAAATCTATAAACAAATTGTATTTTATGACAAAAAATGTTGTAAAATTGGACGGAATTTGATACAATTATAACAAATTGAGAATGTTAAGGAGAAACGTGATGGATATTATTGTAAAGTATATTGATGAATTGCTCGAAAAGAGCACACCAGAAGCACCTATGTGGAATATTGAAAAGATAAGACAGGGTCTTAAGTCTAACTGGAATTATATTGATGGAGTTATGATTAAGGCTGTGCTTCAGATGTATGATGTGACTAAGGATGAGAAGTATCTTAAGTTCGCAGATAATTTTATCGATTACAGAGTTCACGAAGATGGAACAATAGATGGATACAACATTGGAGAGAAGAATATTGATAATGTCAATGCTGGTAAGACTTTATTTGAACTTTATGACCTTACAGGTAAAGAAAAGTATAGAAAGGCAATTGATTTAGTATATTCACAGATTGAGATTATGCCTAGATGTAACAATGAAGCAAGATCTTTCTGGCATAAGGATATATATCCTAATCAGGTATGGCTTGATGGTATGTATATGGGACAGCCATTTTACCTTGAATATGAGACTAAGTTTAATAATAGAAAGAATTATCCAGATATATTTGCACAGTTCAAGTATGTTATTGAGAATATGAAGAATCCTCTTAATGGATTATATTATCATGCTATTGATGTCAGCAGGGAAGCATTCTGGTGTGACAAGGTTACAGGACTTTCACAGCATTGCTGGCTGAGAGCAAGCGGATGGTATGCTATGGCATTACTTGACACTCTTGATAAGGTTGATAATTCAGACCACAAGTATGATGCAGAATGTAAGATGCTTGAGGACGCATTTGTTGAACTTATGGATTCAATGCTTAAGTATCAGGATGAAAGCGGAATGTGGTATCAGGTAGTTAATTATGGTGGTATGGAGAAGAACTATCTTGAGACAAGTGGAAGCTCGATTATGGCATATGCAATTCTTAAGGGTGTAAGATTAGGATATCTTCCAGAAAACTATAGAGAATATGCAGAAAAAGCTATTAATGGAATATGTGATAAATATCTTAACATTAAAGATGGTGAGATGTCACTTGGTGGCATCTGTCTTGTAGCAGGACTTGGTGGCAAGGGTAACAGACCAGGTACATATGATTATTATATGTCAGAGCCAATCGTTGAAGATGATGCTAAGGGTGTTGGACCATTTCTTCTTGCTTATACAGAGATGCTTGCATATAAGAACAGATAATAATTAATTATATAAAGTCAAGTGGGGTCGGTGTTCAGGCATTGACTCCATTTTGTTTAATAGGAGGATTAGATTATGAAGCCATATGTAACTATGGAAGAAGTTATCAGTACACAGGGAGCGGACAGCAGAACACACAGATTCCTTACAGCAGAGAATGGCTGTACTAATGGGTGTGCTTCAGGAACAACAATATATGCTTCTAATGAATTTTCAGATAAACCAGGCGTGCATAATGACCAGGAAGGCTTTTATGTGTTAGAAGGAGAGGGGTATGCCAAGCTTGATGATCTGGTATTTCCGATTAAGGCGGGTGATTCATTTGTTGCACTCGCAGGAGTGGCCCATACGATAAGAACCAAAGAGGGATGTCAGCCTGTTAAGGTGTTCTGGTTTCATAGTGCAAAGTAATTATTAGAGAGGGTTGTTTATGGATGAGAAAAAGTTTGAAACTCTTAGTGAACAACAACAGAAGAAATTTCTGTTCAAAGAGAATATAAGATTGAATGAATTAAGCCAGTCTCTTGAAGAGGACAGACAGCTTATTGATATACAGAAGGGTATGTTAAGAAGCCAGCAGAGAAAGAACCAGCTTATGAAGAAACAGCTTGAGAGCCAGCAGTCTTTATTTGATCAGAAGTGGACTATACTTGAAAAAGAGACAAGACAGCTTGCAATTGACAAGGAGAGGTTTAACAGAGAAAAGCTTATGTACAGGGATAAGGTGTATCGCGAAGCACGAAGAACTATGGCTGATGCAGAAAATGTCAAGATATTCTTTAAAGGTGTTAATGATACTGACTCTGTTAAGAAACGTTACAAAGATTTGTTGAAAATATATCATCCTGATAACACACACGGAGATAATAACATTGTGCTTGCAATTAATGAAGAATATGAAAGATTATTAAGATTTTATCTTGGGACATAGCGGTAAATGTATAGTAACGGTTATTATTATTAGGTTTATTATCCTTTATATTGTTGTTAGAATAATAGTAGTGTATAATACTTGCAAATGATTTATGTATAGGATAAGGAGAGAGAAGAATGTTTAAGATTAATGAGAATTATTTAAAGCTTCCAGGAAGTTATCTGTTTTCAACAATTGCCAAGAAGGTAAGTGCTTACAGTGCAGCTAACCCAGACAAGGAGATTATCCGCCTTGGTATCGGAGATGTTACACTTCCACTTGCACCAGTAGTTATTGATTCATTACATAATGCAGTTGATGAGATGGGTAAGGCAGAGACATTCCACGGATATGCCCCAGATCTTGGTTATGAGTTCTTAAGAAATGCTATTGTAGAGCACGACTATAAGAAGAGAGGTGCAGATATATCTGCTGATGAAATATTCGTAAGTGATGGAGCTAAGTCTGATTCAGGTAATATCGGAGACATCTTCTCGGTTGATAATAAGATTGCAGTATGTGACCCTGTATATCCGGTATATGTAGATACTAATGCTATGGCTGGCAGAACAGGTGATTATATTCCAGAACAGCAGAAGTGGAGCAATGTTATCTATATGCCTTGTACAGCAGAGACTAACTTTGCACCAGAACTTCCCAAGGAAACACCTGATATTATATATCTTTGTTTTCCTAATAACCCAACAGGTTCAACAATAACTAAAGATGAACTTCAAAGATGGGTTGACTATGCT
Organism: Bacteroides galacturonicus; assembly: GCF_003096855.1. Lineage (NCBI taxonomy): Bacteria > Pseudomonadati > Bacteroidota > Bacteroidia > Bacteroidales > Bacteroidaceae > Bacteroides > Bacteroides galacturonicus. Next base: position 66,827 of record NZ_QEOA01000004.1, read on the forward strand.
AACAAGGTAGGTGCAGTTATTATATATGATGCAGCTTACGAAGCATATATTTCAGAAGAAAATGTACCACATACAATATATGAATGTGAAGGAGCAAGAACTTGTGCCATAGAACTTCGTTCATTCTCTAAGAATGCAGGATTTACAGGTACAAGACTTGGTTTCACAGTTATTCCTAAGGATTTAAAGAGTGGAGATGTTATGCTTCACAGCCTCTGGGCAAGAAGACATGGCACTAAGTTTAACGGTGCTCCATACATTATCCAGAGAGCAGGAGAGGCTGTATATACAGAAGAAGGACAGAAGCAGACAGGAGAACAGATTGCATATTATATGAATAATGCAAAGACTATTCTTGAAGGCTTAAAGTCAGCGGGTTATACAGTATCAGGTGGTGTTAATGCACCATATATCTGGTTAAAGACTCCGGATAAGATGACATCTTGGGAATTCTTTGATTATCTTTTAGAGAAAGCTAATGTAGTAGGTACACCAGGTTCAGGATTTGGACCAAGCGGTGAAGGATACTTCAGACTTACAGCATTTGGATCTTATGAGAATACTGTTAAGGCACTTGAGAGAATTAAGGCGTTATAATTTTTGTGAAGCTTATACAACTGTGGTGGTATAGGTTTGGGTTATATTTTATTACGGACGGCAGGGGAGCGGGCTTGCTGATGGCGGGGTGCGGTGCTGTGTAATAAGACAATTGGATATTCTTAAGCTATTCTTAATGCAGGTGGTGAGGACGGACGCATACGCTCCTATTCGCCATCGTGGCTCAGTAGTCGCTTGGCAGGACATCGTGTCCTGCCATTGCTGTTTATTGTAAGAATAGCTTGGAATATTCGCCAATTGTCTTATAAAACACAGCACCACACCCCGCTATCAGCAAGCCCCTCCCATGCCTGTATTGCGATAAAATGCAACAGCTGTACAGCCGTAGTTGTATAGAGCTTCATAATTTAGAGGAAAGCCAGAACTATATGTAAGAGTTATGCTGTTCCGATGATAAGTCAGCGTACATAATGATACAACCAGCAAAATGGTGAGCGAATACGCAATGCGATGAGCGAGGCGGGCGGGTGACACAGCTAAAGAGGATGATTTATAAAGACAACTGAGATATTCTTAGCCTTTCTTCCCCATAAACCAGCAATGGCAGGACACGGTGTCCTGCCAAGCGACTACTGAGCCACGATGGCGAATAGGAGCGTATGCGTCCGTCCTCACCACCTAAATAAGAAAGGCTTAGAATATCCAATTGTCTTCATACAATACCGTAGCTGTGTCACCCGTTCGTCCGCTCATCACAGCGTGTATTCACCCACCATTTTACGTCCGTCCGCCACCCAATAAAGGTAGAAATCAATCATCAAATGACACATTATTTATATTTGAAGCCCTCCTAATTAAGCCTCAAATCTATCAAACTTAGGCATAAGTGCAACCCCAAGTGCAGTAGGACCTGTATGGCACGAAGTAACAACACCGATACGTGTCTTGAATTCAACTCCTGACTCTAGAAGCTTAGTGCTTATAGCTTCCTCAACTTCTTTTCTGTATTCACTTGCTTCTTCAGGGTTAGTACAATATCCAACTGTTATATCATAATCATTGATATTAAGTCCTGACTCCTGAAAATGCTTGCATAATAATTCGATAACCTTTGCTTTAGCTTTCTTTCTTGTTCTAAAGAAACCGCCAACGCCTATTTCCCCACCCTTCATAATAATAATAGGGCGAAGATTTAACTTGCTTGTAATCATAGTAGCTGTCTTTACAAGACGTCCACCTTTAGTTAAGTAATCAAGAGATTCTGTTGTGAATATAATTCTTCCAAAAGGACGCATAGCTTCAAGCTTCTTAACTGTATCTTCATAAGAATATCCAGCATCTCTCATACACATAGCTTCATATACGAATAAAGACATAGAAGCTGAATTCTGTAAGGAATTGATAACGGTAATCTTAGCATCCGGATAATCTTCAATAATCATATCCCTTGCAGTGCAGGCTGAGTTGTATGAACCAGAGAAATATGTTGTTATACAACAGCATATAATAGGTACACCAGCCTCAACTGATGGCATAAATGCATCAACATAATCTTGAATAGAAGGAAGAGAAGATTTAGGAAATGCGTTCTCATCTGTCATTTTTCTATAGAATTCATCATAGCTGATTTCAAATTGCTCTTTATAATAAGTCTGTCCGTCAAATGTAGTATATAACGGAACTAATGTAACATTATGTTCTTCTGCGTACTCCTTAATCCAGTCACATGAAGTATCACTTATAAGTTTAAACATATGTGCCTCCAACATTCAAATATTTATTTATATATGATAACACATAGTATTCAAAACCACAAGACATAATGATAAAAATGTTTTCAGCTTGACTAAAAAATAATCAGTTATAATTGAATTAAAGTTGTAATTAAAGTGTTATAAAGTATGGTATGAAATAACAAAAAGTGATATACTATAAAATAAATTGATTTAATTAAAATTTTATAAAAACAATACGCTAATAAATAACATTTTATAAAATATCGGTAGATTAAGACATTTAGTAGAAATGGAGATTAATAAATGAAAGTTTTAGCTTTTTTAACAGATGGATTTGAAACTGTAGAAGCACTTGCAGTTATAGATATATTAAGAAGAGCGAATATAGGTGTTGACACTGTATCAATTACTGGTAATAAATCAGTAAAAAGTGCACAGAATATTATAGTTGAAGCTGATAAGCTTATTGAAGATATTAACTGTAACGATGAAGATGTATGCTTCCTCCCAGGAGGACCGGGACACAAGACATATTATGATTGTGACAAGCTTATTGATATGCTTAAGGTGCATAATGAAGCTGGTGGCAGAATTGCCGCAATATGTGCCGCACCAAGCGTACTTGGAAAGTTAGGCTTCCTTAAAGGAAAGAGAGCAACAGCTTTCCCGGGCTTTGAAGATATGTTAGAAGGGGCTGAGGTTGCACCTAAGACAGAGAGAGTTGTTACAGATGGTAATATAACAACTTCAAGAGGAATGGGAACTTCTGTTGATTTAGGACTTGAACTTGTTACTCTTATTAGGGGTAAAGAATTAGCCGATGAACTTGCTGTCAGTACACAGTATATTAATGATTAATTGTATCTGGGGGCAGTATGAGTGAGTATTTAGATTATGATGAAGCTGTCAGAGCCAATAGAGCAAGAAAGAAGAAGGCTATGGCAATGAAGAGAAAAAGACAGGCACAGATAAGACTTATCAAGAGAAATTTATTTGCAGCTATATTACTGTTAGTAATATCGGTTGTCGTCACCAAGTCAGTTAAAGCAATAAGTTCGCACGCAGATGATGGTAATGCACAACAGCAGGCAGTGCTTACAGATAATGTTATAGAAGATAATAATATAACAGTTATACAGCAGGAACCGGTATTTAAGTATGCTGCAAAGTCACCAGACTATAAGGAAATGCTTGATGGTGATATACAGTCACCTTATGTGGCACTTCTTGATGTTACCAATAACCAGCTTATTGCAGGCAAACAGGCAGATACAAGAATATATCCAGCCTCTATGACAAAGGTAATGTCACTTATAATAGCAGTTGAGAATATACAGGATTTGAATAAAACGTACCGTTTTGGTTTTGAAGAGCTTAATAATCTGTATATACAGCAGGCATCAGTTGCAGGTTTTAGTGTTGATGAAGAAGTGACAGCCAATGATTTATTATATGGACTTGCACTTCCCTCAGGAGCAGATGCGGCATACGGAATAGCACAGATAACTGCTGGTTCAGAAGAAGAATTCGTTAAGCTTATGAATGAGAAATGCGAAGAAATGGGATTGAAGAATACACATTTCTGCAATCCGTCAGGACTTCACGATGTTAATCAGTATACAACGCCGGCAGAGATGGCAATGATTATGGAATATGCTATGAGTAATGAGGTGTGTGCAAAGGTTCTTGGAACATACCAGTATACAACTGCGTCTACACCACAGCACCCTGAGGGAATACATCTTACAAGCACAATGTTCTCAAGAATGGTCGGTAATGAAGTGCCGGGAGTAACCATTAAGGCAGGAAAGACGGGCTATACAGATGAAGCCCATAACTGTCTTGTTAATTTTGCAGAAAAAGATGGAAAAGAATATGTAACAGTTATGGCTGCGGCAGGCAACCGCTGGTATGTAATATTTGACGGTTTTAAGATATATGAAAGATATCTTCCATAAATTGGTATAATAAACAGACGGTATAAGCACATAATAATACCAAGATAAGCAATGAAGCTTATCTAATAAAGAATATGTCTAAGGACATAAGGACGGAGGTTTATTATGGCTAGTTCAAATTCAAGTTCAACTTCATCAAAGACTAAGAAGAATGCACAGGATGCACTCGACAGATTTAAGATGGAAGTAGCATCAGAAATCGGTGTCAACTTAAAGGAAGGCTACAATGGTGACCTTACTTCCGCTGAGGCTGGTTCTGTAGGTGGTAATATGGTTAAGAAAATGATCAGAAAGCAGGAAGAACAGATGTCACAGGGTGGCAACTAGGTAAAAGCCATATATTAGATAAATCTAATAATGACATTTTTAAACTGCTGATACGCTTAACTAAACAGTATCAACCAATTTAATAATAAAAGCCGTCTTGCAGGCAGAAATTTGATAATACAGTAATTGTTATATGATAAATAACAATTGCTGGCTCAGTTAATCAATGAACTACTTGTAAGGCGGCTTTCTTAAATATATTAATATTAATCTAAAAATTTATCTACCCAGCATTTCCAGGAAAAATGCTTATGTGCGTAAGCTCTTGCATTATCAGACAATGAATTAATATTTTCCAGAACACAATCTTTATCGGATAATGAATTAATAATTTCAGGAACACAATTATCATCAGCTGTGTTATTTAGAATATCCATAATGATATCAGGCACAGCTTCGATATTTTCAAGAGAGTATGTGTATACACCTTCATTTTCACCAATATTCAGAATATCAGTTAAATAGGTGCTTGCGTCAGTCAATGAAAGACAGCCATTCATAAGTGCAAGTGGAATTCTGTCGTGCATACCGCCTTTAAACCAGGGCATCTGGTTTAAAGACAGACGTGCATTTGAATATATGGCTGGAAGCCTGTTATAAGTAACTTCCTTTCGTATATCAAGATACTTAGTGTACTCGGGAATTAAGATATCACATTTATCGGCAAAAGCATCCCAGCCGTGTCCGTATATAGTTATTGGAATTCTGTTTTTAATTATTGTGCTTATAATCTCCTCACGGATAATACATTGCAGATATACATCTATTAGGAAATTATTGTGAAGATATTGTATTGTTGAAGAAGAATTGTCTAATATATTAAGGCTTCTAAGATATTGGACGGCTTTCTCCTGCGTAAATGAAGGATTATTAAGAAGTGCATTAAGCAGATAATCGTTATCTATATCCTTAATTAGTGTATTTTTAGTGCTATTATCGTTGATATCTTTATCGTTAATATTATTATTTTGAATATTTAAGCCACTTTTGTTATATAAAAGTGCAACCTTTACAGGGTCAGTGTAAGTGCTTGTAAATAGCAGTTTTACCGCACGTTTACTACATTTATGGTATGATAAAGTGTTGTAGCTGCTGTCTGAATTAGTATCAGCCATATTGTCCTGACAGTATTTTTTAGAAATATTACTGATGGAATATTCATCAGCACTTAACGGAATAACCTTTACTTCCCTGATATGTGGGAAACTTTCCCTGATTAGTTTTGCGTGAAATGTATCAAGGCATATTACATTGTAATTGTTAAGCTGCACTTTAAGAGCCTTATAGTGGTAGAGTGGGTGGTCAAGAATGTAATGCCATACAGGAATATCAAAATTATTAAGAATGTATCCATTGTTATATTTAATACAGGGAATAGTCGTATTAATATCAATTATGGCATCTAAATCTGCGTTAAAATAAGGCTTAAGCAACATATATGCTGTATCAGCTAATGTGCCGCTTAAACCTTTGGCTGGCTTTGGAATATTAAGATGTGTAACTTTAATACCAGCATTGATGAGTTCTTCTGATATACGCTGTTCAAAATATGATGTTGAGTTGTAGCATATATCTTTATAACTTAAGAATAGAATATGTCTGTATTTGCAATTATCCATATTAATCCTCATTATAATTATAAAAGTCTGTGCATTATAAAGTCATATATATCCTGGCTTGAGTCTTTCCATTTGTCACACATATCTTTAGCCTGGTCTTCTAAAGGTACTCCAAGGTTAAGCTCAATAAGTGTGCTGTCCCCTTCTTTAACCAGAAGATGTGCGATATAAGTTCCATTGGTAGTACGATAGTAGTCAGAAGTAGTTCCAACCTCGGATTTTAGTTCGTATTTGTTCCTTGCAAGATATGAATCAATATCTTCACGTATTGCAGGTGAAATCTTAGTATAGAAAAACGCTACAGTATCTTCGCCTTCCTGTGTGAGTTTGTACTGTGTACTGTTTCTGTAATTCATTTGCTGGATAAAGGAATCTTCAACTAATGAATTAATTGTTTCCTGAAATGTAAAATATGAAGTATATTCATTATCGAGCATAAAAGTTGATATCTGTACATTGGAAAGCGGAAAATTGACCTTGCTTAACATATACAAAATCATCAGCTTATAAAGCGTTGTCGAATCGGTATTCATACATAGTTCCGTCCTTGATAAATATTATTATCTTTGAAGTGTTTATTGAGTGAGTTCAATACAAGCTTCTTGTTAGAACTCCATAAAGGAGCTTTAAGTATTGATTTGGGACCATCGCCCGTTATTCTATGGACAACCATATCAGGTGGCAGATGAGTTATTATCTGTCCTGCAATATCCATATATTCTTCTAGTGAAAGCACATTAAAAAGACCTTTATCATAATCCTGGCAAAGGTCAGTACCTTGTAAAATATGTAAAAGCTGTATCTTAATTCCTGATGCACCACAGTGTGCGATGTAGTCAGCAGTATTTAACATATCAGTCATATTTTCATTGGGAAGCCCTGCTATCATATGGACAATTGGACGTATTCCAATAGAACGAAGAGTGCTTACACACTCATCAAATGTCTTAAGAGGATACCCACGCCTTATATAACGGGCAGTGTTCTCGTTGGTAGTCTGTAAGCCTAATTCAACCCATACAGGTTTTATTAAGGAAAGCTCAGCTAATAAATCAAGAACTTTATCATCTATGCAGTCAGGTCTTGTAGCTATAGATAAAATGTCTATGTCATCACGCCTGATAACCGGCATATAAAGATTACGCAGATAATCTATATCAGCATAAGTATTAGTAAAGGACTGGAAATAGGCGATAAAATGACCGCCATTATATTTGTTCTTTATTAATGCTTTGGCATTATCTATCTGTGTGTTAATATCCATATCGGATTTTCTGCCGCCTGCGAAGTCGCCTGAACCTCCGGCACTACAGAATATACATCCTTTTGTATCAATTAGCCCGTCACGGTTAGGGCAAGTCATTCCACCGTTCAGGGCTAATTTGTAAAGCTTATGGCCATATTCTTTTTGAAGAAATTCGTTAAGGGAATAGTAATATGGTAACATATATTACTTAATTAAGTCCATAACGGCTTTGGCAACAACATCGGTTACCTTAGGGTCAAATGCTTCTGGTAAAATATTAGTATCTGAAAGTTCTGAATCTGGAATAAGGTTAGCAATTGCTAAAGCTGCTGCAAGCTTCATCTCCTCAGTTATCTGTGTAGCACGTCCCTGTAATGCACCCTTGAATATACCAGGGAATGCAATAACATTATTAACCTGATTAGGAAAATCTGAACGGCCTGTACCGACAACTCTTGCACCAGCGGCTTTCGCAACATCTGGCATAATCTCTGGAACAGGGTTAGCCATAGCAAATATAATAGCATCCTTATTCATAGTCTTAATCATATCAGCAGTAACGATATTAGGAGCAGATACACCTACGAATACATCAGCGCCGACTAAAGCATCAGCAAGTGAACCAGTCTTACCTTCAAGGTTAGTAACGTCCATCATAGATTTCTGCATCCAGTTAAGACTTTCACTATTCTTAGAAAGAATACCAGATTTGTCGCACATAGTAACATTTTTAAAGCCGTAGGTAAGAAGAAGCTTAGTAATAGCAACACCGGCAGAACCAGCACCATTTATTACAACTTTACATTCTTCCTTGGTCTTTCCTGTAACCTTTAAACCATTGATGATACCAGCTAATACAACGATAGCTGTTCCGTGCTGGTCATCGTGGAATACAGGAATATCAAGAAGCTCTTTTAATCGGCTTTCTATTTCAAAGCATCTTGGAGCCGATATATCTTCAAGATTAATGCCGCCAAATGCAGGTGCAATATTAACAACAGTCTTAATAATCTCCTCTGTATCCTGAGTATCAAGACAGATAGGAACTGCATTAACACCACCAAATGATTTGAATAACACAGCTTTACCCTCCATAACAGGCATAGCGGCGTGTGCACCGATATTTCCAAGACCAAGAACGGCACTTCCGTCAGATACAACAGCAATAGTGTTAGACTTTATTGTATATGTATAAGCGGCTTCTTTATCTTTGGCAATAACCTTACAAGGTTCTGCTACACCAGGAGTATATGCTAAAGCAAGGTCTTCCCTTGTTGTAATACTCATCTTAGGAGTTGTTTCAAATTTACCATTCCATTCTTTATGAAGCTGTAAAGCTTTTTCTGCATTAGTCATAAGATATATGTTCCTTTCATGAATAATATTATAGAATAATCATATAGACTATATAATAACACAAGCTGAAATTATCATCAATATAAGTCTTTTATTTTTGGGAAAAATAATGTATAATAAATTACGAAATCTAAGATACATATTCGTATCGTTTCCCAGATTAATTTGTTATATATAGTTATTTTACAATTGATATTAGATTTAATCATAGTGTATATCCGGTATTTATGGGTAATAGCATTTTTATAATCAATAAATACTGGAATAAGTAAGGAGGTTTAGATGCGTGAGAAATTAGAAACACTTTCAGTAAGCGTATTAAGAGATTTTGCAAAAGATAAGAAGATAAAGAACATATCTGCTATGAGAAAGAGTGAGCTTATTGATGCTATTATTGCAGCAGAGGAAAATGAGAGTACTGTGGGATATACTGATAATGAGGCAACTGTTAATACTGTTACTGAACGGACAGTTAATAATTCTGAAACAGCTAATACTAATAATGAAGCAATAAATAATACTAATAATAATGAAGCGGTGAATAATAATCACAGACAGCACCAGAACGAAAGATATGAGAAACGCCCATATCAGGAGCGTCAATATCAGGAACGTACATATCAGGAGCATACAGTTAATGAAGGTAAGGCTTCTTATGATGAAGCAAAAGAGCCAGAGATGGCGGATGGAATACTTGAAGTATTACAGGAAGGCTACGGATTTATAAGATGTGAGAATTTTCTTCCTGGCGAGAATGATGTGTATGTAGCACCATCACAGATAAGAAGATTTAACTTAAAGACAGGTGATATAATAAGAGGACCTAAGAAAGCCAAGACACAGGCTGAGAAGTTCTCCGCAATAATGTATGTTGAGTCTGTAAATGGACTTAATCCGGTTGTTGCACAGAGAAGAAAGGCGTTTGAAACGCTCACACCAATCTTTCCTAATGAAAGAATTCATCTTGAGAGGAATTCCAATACAATAGCGATGAGAATGGTTGATCTTATATCACCTATAGGCAAGGGGCAGCGTGGTATGATAGTATCACAGCCTAAGTCAGGTAAGACAACACTTCTTAAGCAGATTGCCAATGCGGTTACTAAGAACAACCCGGAAATGCACCTTATGATTCTTCTTATTGATGAAAGACCAGAGGAAGTTACAGATATTAAAGAGTCAATAACAGGTGATAACGTAGAGGTAATATATTCAACATTTGATGAACTTCCGGAAAGACATAAGAGAGTATCTGAGATGGTTATAGAAAGAGCTAAAAGACTTGTAGAACAGAAGCAGGACGTAATTATTCTTCTGGATAGTATTACAAGACTTGCAAGAGCCTATAATATGACAGTTCAGGCAAGTGGACGTACATTATCAGGTGGTCTTGACCCGGCGGCACTCCATATGCCTAAGAGATTTTTTGGTGCAGCACGTAATATGAGAGAAGGCGGAAGTCTTACAATACTTGCAACAGCACTTGTTGAAACAGGAAGTAAAATGGATGACGTAGTATTTGAGGAATTCAAGGGAACAGGTAATATGGAACTTGTACTTGACAGAAAGTTATCCGAGAAGAGAGTATTCCCGGCAATAGACATAGCCAAGTCGGGTACAAGAAGAGAAGACCTTCTTCTTGATAAGGAAGAACTTGAGGCAGTAGACATAATGAGGAAGGCCCTTAACAGCCTTAAGACAGATGAAGCTGCAGAAAGAATACTTGACCTGTTCACCAAGACAAGAAATAATGATGAATTCGTAAAGACAATCATCAAGAACCGTTATGTATAAAAATATTATATATAAAATATAAAAGCTGCGTTTGTTAATTCGTATTAATATATGGAATATATGGAAGTTAAAAAATTGGTAAGTTTTTTGTAAGTTTTTAAAATTAGTACTTGCATTACATATATGTGTATGATACAATAACAAAGCTGTTTATCAAAATGATAAAAAGAAATAAGGATAAATCATATAAAGATATTGTAAAGAGGTGAAAGTAATGAGAGAAGGAATACATCCAGCATACTATCAGGCAAAGGTTGTTTGTAACTGTGGTAACGAATTCGTAACAGGTTCTACAAAGGAAGAAATTCACGTAGAAATTTGCTCAAAGTGCCATCCATTCTATACAGGACAGCAGAAGGCTACATCAGCTCGTGGACGTATTGATAAGTTCAACAGAAAGTATGGTGTTAATAACTAGTTATGAACATAAAGTTGAGGTTGTCAAGACCTCAACTTTTTTTTGCGCGAGTAACGATGAGAATAGGAATATATAATGCTGTGAATCCTGCTTGCAGGAATTCACGGTATTATATATTTCTATTCGAGGAGCACCGCGACAGTGACAGAAGCTTTTGCTTCTGGAACGGCATCGTTACGAGTTAGCCACAACGTAAACCGATCACCTACCGCTATAACAGCCCCAAAGCTCTATAGCGAAGCGCCTAGAGCTTGTCCGACAGGTCAATGAACAGGCACTCTACAGCAAAGCACCTAGAGCTTGTCCGACAGGTCAATGAACAGGCACTCTACAGCGAAGCGCCTAGAGCCCGTCCGTATATCTAAGCCCGTCCGGTTTACACACATTGTCCGCTAACCTCACCAATATTCCATCAAACAAATTGGAGGTCCAAACTATGAAACCATCAGGTATAGGTGGTCAGGCAGTCATCGAGGGGATTATGATGCGCAATAAAGACAAATACTCTATTGCCGTAAGAAAGCCTGACAATGAAATCGAAGTTACCGTTAGAGAAAGTAAGGTTCTTACTGAAAAACATAAATGGATGAGTTACCCTGTAATAAGAGGTGTAGTAAGTTTCATAGACTCACTCATAACAGGAATATCAACAATCAACTACTCAGCATCATTTTATGATGATCCAGATGAGCAGAAGAAGACCAAGGCTGATGAAATCGGCAAATCAATATTCAAAGACAAGTTTGAATCAGTACTTATGGCACTTACAGTTATAGTGTCAGTATTTCTTGCAGTTGGTTTATTTATGCTTCTGCCATACTATGTATCAAGACTTGTTAAAGGATACGTTGCTTCAAAGACACTTCTTAATCTTATAGAAGGCCTAGTCAGAGTTGCAATATTCATACTATATCTTGTTCTTATATCATTGATGAAAGATATTAAAAGGACATTTATGTATCATGGTGCTGAACACAAATGTATCAATTGCATTGAGAATGGTGCAAGGCTTACAGTAGAAAATGTTATGAACAGTTCAAGATACCATAAAAGATGTGGAACAAGCTTTTTATTTATAGTAATGTTTATAAGTGTTGTATTCTTCATTTTCATAAGAGTTGACAATACAGCACTACAGATTGTTATAAGACTGCTTTTAGTTCCTGTAATTGCAGGCGTATCTTATGAATTTATAAGATGGGCAGGACGTAATGATAATGGGTTTACAGTTGCTTTAAGCAGACCGGGAATGTGGCTTCAGAAGCTCACAACAAGAGAACCTGATGAGGATATGGTAGAAGTTGCCATAAAGGCAGTTGAGGAAGTATTCGACTGGGAAGCATTTTTGAAGGAATATTATCAGACTTCACTTGATATGGAAGCTGATATTAAGGCGGCAGAAGCCAAGCTTGCCCTGACAGGTGAATTAATACATAAGCCTAAGAAGACAAGAAAGATTGATGCCAGGGAAGTTGCTATGGCAGAAACTTTGAAATCTGTTGAAAGCAAGTCGCTTGCAGGTTCGGATAAAGCAAAGCCAGCAGATACCAATAAAACCGCTGATAAGCCAGACAATAAAACAGGTGAAACAGATAAGCATAATTGGGATAACAGCAATAATAATAAAGCTGTTAATGAAAATGCAGAGTCTGCTGATAAAGACAGTTATAATTCAGATACAGATACTGTGAAGACTGATACAACTGATACAGGCAATGTTGAAGCTGAGCCAGACACAGTAAATGCTGTTGATGACACAGACAATGGCAATTCAGATGAGGATAATGCTAAGTCAGACGGTGAGGCATTACAGGAAAATGCAGAGTCAGATGATAAAGCACAAGAAAGCACAGAAGCTGATAATGAAACGTCACAGGAAAATGCCGATGATGATTTACCTGAGGGCTTTGAGATAGAAGACCACTACGAAACTGTTGAAAAAATCAAGACAGAAACTGGAAGCAAATATGCTTTTACAACAGAAAACGTTCAGGAAGATATTGACGAGTCTGAGAATATGTCTGTTGAAGAAGTAGAAGCAGCTTTCGAGATAGAAGAGACAGAACAGGAAGAAGAAAATATCAGTGCTGACGAAGTGCCATTATTTAAGCAGAGAGATAGAGAATAAGGTAGATATATGCAGTTAGATAATGTTAAGACTTTAAGGGATGCTGTTAATTATGGAAAACAGTTTCTTGAGGATTTCGGTATAGAAAATGCCCAGTATGATGCAACCGAGCTGCTATTGCTTGTGATGGGCATTAGTAGAACACAATATCTTATTAATTCAATGGATAAGATAGATAGTGGAAAGCTTGCAGAATACGCAGAACTTATTAATAAAAGGGCAGAGCATATTCCTTTACAGCACATTACCGGAATTGTGAATTTCTATGGCAGGGAATATAAGGTTAATGCCAATGTGCTTATTCCAAGGCAGGATACAGAAATTCTTGTAGAAGAAGTTATGAAGCTGACTAACTCTGAAAGCCGTGTGCTTGATATGTGTACAGGTTCAGGCTGTATAATTATATCACTTGCTGCATCAGGGCATACTTCTGAAAATGGAGCTGTTGCCATAGATATATCAGATGATGCACTAAAAGTAGCTGACTATAATAAAAAGTATAATAATGCAGATTATATTAAGCTTATAAAGAGTGATATGTTTAGTTCTTCGGAATGTGAGCAATATAAAAATGAGGATAACAGATTTGATGTTATAGTATCTAATCCACCATATATACCTACTAAAGATATAGATGAATTATCAGAGGAAGTAAGGCTGCACGACCCTGTGCTTGCACTAGATGGTGATACGGACGGCCTTAAATTCTACAAGGCGATAACTAAACAGTCTGTAAATTATTTAAAAGAAAATGGATATTTATGTTATGAAATAGGTTATAATCAGGCAGAAGATGTCCGTAATATAATGGAACAGTGCGGCTATTCTGGCATTAAGGTTATAAAAGATCTTGCAGGACTTGACAGAGTTGTAATTGGCAGGCTTAATAATATTAATTAATACCGTTAAACGGAGAAATGGAGAAATACAGCAATGAGTATGTTTGACAGATTAGAAGATACATTACGCCGTTATGAAGATGTAACAGCGGAACTTGGCAATCCGGATATTGTAACTGATCAGGACAAGTTCAGAAAATATATGAAAGAACAGAGCAATCTTGCACCTATCGTTGAAGCTTACACAGAATATAAGGCAAGCAAGCAGAATATAGAGGACAGTCTTCAGATGATAAGTGAAGAAAGTGATGAGGAACTTTTAGAGATGGCAAGAGAAGAGCTTGCTGACTCTAAGAAGAAGGTTGAAGAATTAGAGAAGAAGCTTAAAATATTACTTCTTCCTAAAGATCCTAATGATGATAAAGATATCGTGGTTGAAATCAGAGCTGGTGCAGGTGGAGAAGAAGCAGCACTTTTTGCCGCAGAACTTTTCCGTATGTACTCACACTATGCAGATACTAAGGGCTGGAAGATAGAAGTAGTTAATGCTGATGAAACTGGTATCGGCGGTATGAAGGAAGTAGAATTTATGGTTAAGGGACAGGGTGCATACTCTGTTATGAAGTACGAAAGTGGTGTACACAGAGTACAGAGAGTTCCTGTAACAGAATCTAACGGAAGAATTCAGACTTCGACAGCTTCTGTAGCAGTTATGCCAGAGGCAGAGGAAGTTGATATCCAGATAGATGATAAGGATATCCGTATTGATGTTATGCGTGCCTCAGGTAATGGTGGACAGTGTGTCAACACAACTGACTCAGCAGTCCGTCTTACTCATTATCCTACAGGTATAGTTATCTACTCACAGACAGAAAAGTCACAGATACAGAACAAAGAAAAGGCTTTCGCACTCTTAAGGGCTAAGTTATATGACCTTGAAACACAGAAAGCACACGATGCAGAAGCAGATGCAAGAAGAAGCCAGATAGGTACTGGAGACAGAGCTGAGAAGATAAGAACTTACAACTTCCCACAGGGACGTGTAACAGACCATAGAATAGGTCTTACACTTTATAAGCTTGATAAGATTATGAATGGTGATATTCAGGAAATTATCGATGCCTGCATAGCAGCCGACCAGGCGGCTAAGCTTGCTAAGATGGGTGAGGAATAAAATATATAATAACAAGTTGTAATATATGCAGTAATTGCAGTTGTGTCTATGGGTGTAATCGTGTTTGTAAAAAGACGTAAGACAGCTTAATTGAAACACATCTATTCACATATATATGAATATATATTTATAAATGTATATCAGACCAGTAAATTCTTAGTAGTTTACTGGTCTTTTTTATATTTAATAAAAAGTAATCATTTTAAAAGGCAGACTCTATTGTAGCTAGTGGAAAGAATACATAGCATAATGTCAGACCTTTTTGCATTATTATATATTAATTATTGTATATTAAATGAGACTTATCGTACAAAGTGGCTATATTAAATAATTACAATATTAGCACAATCCATATCTTCGCCAAGATTGTATACACGACCGCTTGTTATGCCGACTACAGTAGGGCGCAGTATATAGCTGTTGTTGTTGCTTACAACCTTGGCTTTCTCGCCATTGCTTAATTCCACGATTGAGTCAACAGGGTACAGAATAATACTCTCAAGAAAGCTTTTCATAGCCTTGATGTCAAGCTCCTCTGTCATAGACATAATAAGCTCGATTGCATCTTTCTGGGAAAATGCTTTCTTGTAAGGACGTTCTGTGACAAGTGCATCATATATATCGGCAACTGCAAGTATTCTTGCATAAGGAGTTATTCTTGGAGCGTCAAATCCAAGAGGGTATCCATTGCCGTTAATCTTTTCATGGTGCTGTAGGACAGCCATACATATATCGTTATTAAATTCATTACGTTCCTGTAACATATGGTATCCAAATACAGAGTGCTGTTTCATAACAGCGAATTCTTCATCTGTAAGTCTGGCAGGTTTGTTAAGTATTGAAGCTGGTACTTTAGTCTTTCCGATATCGTGTAGAAGTCCGGATACACCAAGCTCATATATCTGCTTATCAGGCAGACACTGTTGTTTGCCGATAATCATAGCCATAGTTGCCACGTCAACACTGTGCTTGAAAGTGTATTCATCACTTGTCTTGAGTGTGCTTATATCAATTGCTATTGCATTGTTGGCATTAATAGCGTCCATCAGGTTAGAAGCGATGCTGTCAGCAGTGTCTGAGAGTTTTTCAGATTCTGTGTTAGCATATATGTATTGAATTCCTTCAGCGACACGGTTCTTGACACTGTCAGAAAGCTTTACCTTGGCAGGGTCATCTTTGTGGAGTCGTTCAATATGTTTCTTAGCCTCAGGAGTTATCATCTGCTCGATATTATCAGGTTCAGGTTCACCCTCCTGTATGTATACGTTCATAATGCCCATTCGTAAAAGAGAGTCAATTACATAATCGTCAAGAATAGAACCTCTCATAACGAGGTTTCGTCCTGTACGGTCCAGAATTGTCTGGTCAAGCTTCATTCCTGGTTTAAGCTGCCTGGTTCTCATAAAATGTCTAGTAATCATATTACTCCCCAATTCCTAATATAAATACTTAATTAAATGTCAAATCTTAGCTTAGTATGAGTTTATTATACAATAGAATACCTGTGTTTTCTATAGAAGCAGTTCATTAATTTTCCACAAATTTTCCATTATTCAATCACAAATTTTAGTTAACATATGTTCAAACAAAAATATCTAAGTAAAAACAAACAATTTTTACATAGAAACGGAGGATTACAATGAGAAAAAAGATTAGTGCAAAAATACTTGTGCTTGTTGGCGTATTGTTCGCGGCAGGTGCGGCAGGAATAATAATGGGAATGATACTTATTAACAGTATGAATGATAAGAGCCAGAATATATCCAATGAGTGTATGCAGGCAGTAACATTGATGGCAGATACACAGACATCAATTGAAAAGGTGCAGAAATATGCCAACAGCTCGGCAGCATTCAGAATGCAGAGCCGTGTTAATGGCGGCAGTAATAACAATGCAGCAGGCAGTAACAGTGATAATAGTGGAAATAATATAACTGATAACAACAGTAATAATGCTGGTGGCAACACACAGCCAGCAGGAGCTGCTGATAACAGTGCAGGACAGTCGGGAACAGATACAGCAAAGCAGGGTATGGCACAACAGTCAGGTGATACTAAGGATAATGCTACAGATATGCAGGAAAATATGGAGAATGTAATTCAGACATTGACAGATACATTTGATGAGCTTGAAGCTGTAATTAATAAGTTCGGCAATGCAGAGGTTCTTGAAGGACTTAGTGAATATAAAGAAGTATATGATGAATACAGCAGTAAAATCCAGTCAATCTTAAGTGGTGACAGTTCAAGTATGGATGATTTCTTTGAGCTTACAGCTGAAGGTAATGATGGCATAACAACTAAGCTTGAAAATGCGGCAGATAACCTTAACGCTTTAATAAGTGCACAGGTAAGCAGTGCCTCAGATGAACTTAACAGCCAGTATTCTTTATCAGTAAAAGCATTTTCTGCAATACTTGTAGTTATGATTATTATGGGTGTGGCAATTACTTTAATGATATTTGCAATTATAAGACCTCTAAAGTCAGCAAGCAGCCAGCTTAATAATATCATAGAAGATATTGAGGATAATAATGGCAACCTTACAGCAAGAATTAATGTTATGTCGGATGATGAAATTGGCATATTGGTAGACGGAATTAATATATTTATTGAGAAGTTACAGCTCATAATGAAGGATATTAATGTACAGTCTGAGGTGCTTAGGACATCATCAGATAATATGAACTTACAGGTGGCAGATGTTAATAACAATGCTAATGAGGTATCAGCGGCAATGCAGCAGATGGCGGCTTCTATGCAGGAAGTGTCTGCAACAGTAGAACAGATTAATGCAGGTGCAGATAATATATTTGAGGCAATTGTCAATGTCAATGAGCAGATAGAACAGGGCAATAAGATAACTGGTGATATACAGAACAAATCCGTTAAATATATGCAGGATACTAATCGTGGCAGGGAAGCAGCTAATGCTATGGTACAGAATATAAGAGAAGGACTTACAGGTTCTATTGAGAACAGCCGTCAGGTTGAAAGAATACAGCAGCTTACTGATGATATTTTAAATATATCATCACAGACTAATATGCTTGCACTTAATGCAAGCATAGAGGCGGCAAGAGCCGGAGAAGCAGGAAGGGGATTTGCGGTTGTTGCAGAGCAGATAAGAAATCTTGCTGATGAGAGCAGAAATATAGCTAATAATATTCAGGAGATAAGTCTTATTGTCACAGAAAGCGTATCAGCACTTACAGGCGATTCACAGCGACTTATAGATTATGTTGATGAAAGCATACTTGCAGATTATGAAAAATTTAGCGGCATTACCAATGATTATAGAAATGATGCTTCAAGAGTTAATGATATATTAAAGAATTTTGCAGAAAATGCCAGAACTTTAAAGAACACAATGGCAGAGATGAATTCAGGAATTAGTGATATTTCAACTACAATAGATGAAAGTACTAAGGGTATTAATGAAGCGGCTGATGGTGTGAGCGGAATTGTCAATTCTATAGATGATATAGAAAAAGAGGCAGAGAATAATATTATTATAGGACAGAAGCTTCAGGGTTATGTCCAGGTATTTAAGAAATTCTAATATATAAATTTAATATATAGCAGCTTCACACTATACTTAATCTTCCAAATGTAATATAATAGTTTAGATTAAGATAATTTAACTATATATTATGTTTGGAGGATTTTTATTTTGAAAAAGTCTAATGCAACAGCATTATTGCCGGTTTTAGTATTTCTGGTGCTATACCTTGGACTTGGCATTATATTTGAATATATATGTAAGATACCAATGGGATTTTATAACATACCTATTATTGTAGCATTTCTTGCGGCAATACTTGTAGCGTGTATACAGAACAGAGATGTATCTTTTGATGAAAAGTTACAGATTATGGCAGGCGGGCTTGCTGATAAGAATATTATAACTATGCTTCTTATATTCCTGACAGCAGGTGTGTTTGTAGGTGTTGTTGGAAGAAGCAGTGCAGAAAGTGTGGCATATTTTATGCTTAATCTTATACCAGCTAAGTTTGCAGTTGCAGTGCTTTTTATTGTTGCATGTTTTGTGTCAACAGCGATGGGTACATCAGTTGGGACGATAACGCTTATAACACCGATTGCGGCTGCGGTATCAGAGGATTCTGGATTTAATATGGCACTATGTGTTGCATCTGTTATGGGCGGTGCGATGTTTGGTGATAACCTATCATTTATATCAGATACAACAATTGCGGCGTGCAATGGACAGGATTGTGCTATGAGAGACAAGTTCAGGGAGAACTTCTGGATTGCATTTCCGGCAGCGGTTGTCACACTTGTAATTATACTTATACTTTCATTTGGAACAGATATTTCAGGAAGAGTAACACACGAGTATAATCTTGTTCAGGTAATACCATATGTATTCGTGCTTATTGGTGGAATAGCAGGAATAAATGTATTCGTTGTGCTGCTGATAGGAATTGTAACAGGAACATTTATTATGCTTGTGACAGGTCATATTGGTGTATTTGAATTAATAACAAGTATGGGTTCGGGCGTATCTGGAATGTTTGAAACCTGTATGGTTGCCATTCTTGTGTCTGCTATGTGTGCCTTAATAAGGGAATATGGCGGATTTACGGCACTTTTAGGCTGGGTTAAAAGAACCTTTAAAGGAAAGAAAGGCGGACAGCTTGGTATGGGGCTTCTGGTCGGGGCTATGGATATTGCAACAGCGAATAATACAGTAGCGATAGTTATGGCTAATCCAATTGCTAAGGAGATGTCAGCAGATTATGGAATATCCAATAGAAAAGCAGCTTCACTTCTTGATACATTTTCGTGTGTATTTCAGGGGATTATTCCTTATGGAGCACAGATGCTTGTTGCTATATCAGCGGTTAATGAGCTTGGTTATGAGATGTCAGCATTTCAGATACTTCCGGTTCTTTTCTATCCGATGATGCTGCTTATAAGCTCGCTTATATGGATATTTATAATTCCTGCAGACAGATAAACTTAACTGGTAACTTTTAACTTCACGCCAATTAATATGGAGGATTTTCTCATGGCTAAAGACACTAAGGATGGTAACAATTTAAACGAAAAAAGCTATGTTAATAAAAAGCTGCTGCAGTGCTACTTGATTATATCAATGGTACTTTTGGCGGCATATATAATGGAACTTGTTAAGGGAAATAGAACGGCAGGATATGTGTTTGTATTTTCGATTATTCTTATTGTGCCGGTTATTATGGCAGTATTCGCATATAAGAAAAATGCTGAGAGTAAAATAGTCAGGTCAATTACGGCAATAGGCTATGGAATATTATATGCCTTTGTATTATGGACATCAGTAAGTATTCTTTCATTTACTTATGCAATTCCTATGATAATTGCAATATCTATGTTTGCAGATAAAAAGTATACCTTAAAGGTTGGTATTGCAAGTGCACTTATTAATATTGTATATATTATTATCCAATATGTTAATGTTGGAATAACAAGCAGTGATATGGTTGATTATGAAATACAGATTGCATTTATGACACTTGTTGTAGCATTTTCTTATATTACAACAGATGTACTTGGACATATATCAGCTTATAAGCTTGAGACAATTGAAGCAGAGAAGGCTAAGACTGATGATATGCTTGATAAGATAATCAAAGCTAATGATAACCTCTGCAAAGAGATTGACAATATCAATGATGAGTCAAAGAATATGCAGGAACAGGCGGAAGGAAGCCAGCTTGCAGTATCACAGATGGTATCAGGTGCTAATGAGCTTGCAGGAACAGTGCAGAACCAGCTTGAGATGACAGAGAGTATTGGGGAGCTTACAGAGAATGCAAGAACGATTATTGAGGATATCAAGAAGCAGTTCGATACAACAACAGATATTACTAAGACAGGCAATATCAATATGGAACAGCTTGAAAATGTATCAAAGAACAGCAGTGATATTGGCAGTGATGTAAGTGGTGCCATGAATGAGCTTACAGCTAAGACAGAAGAAGCTAAAGTGATTCTTGGAATGATTAACGGAATTACAAGACAGACAGCACTCCTTGCACTTAATGCAAGCATAGAAGCTGCGAGAGCAGGTGAGGCAGGAGCTGGTTTTGCAGTAGTTGCACAGCAGATTAAGCAGCTTGCAGAGGAGACACAAAAGTCAACAGAGGAGATAGAGAATATTATCGTAGCACTGGTAGAGCAGGCTGAGAAAGCTGGGTTTAGTGTTAATAATCTTCTTTCGGCCAATGAGAACCAGATGGAATTAGTGAACCAGTCAAAGAAATCATTTGATGCGATAAGAGATGACATAAGGGATATTCAGGTAAAGATAGACGAAGAATACAATTATATGGATAATATCACAACAAGCAACAATGAGATTACACAGCAGATAGAAAGCCTTAGTGCATTCAGTGAAGAGCTTCTTGCCAACACAGAGAATACACGGGAACTCAGTAATAAGACTATTAATGGAAGCAGGAATATTAATAATCTTTTAGATGATGTAATGAAAGAAGTCAGCATTTTGCAGATGATAATAGACAGTAAAGATGAATAGAGAATAGTACTGTAACGCTGCGTTAAGTTGCAGGAAGGAACGAGGAGTAAAATGTCAAAGAACAATATTATACTTATAGGTATGCCGGGAAGCGGTAAAAGCACACTTGGAGTTGTACTTGCCAAGAAGATAGGATATTCATTTATAGACTCTGATATTGTGATTCAGGATACATATAAAAAGACGCTTGAGCAGCTTATAGAAGAAAATGGCGATACTGGCTTTATTAAGATTGAGAATGATGTGAATTGTTTAATATCTCCAGAGCATACAATTATAGCAACAGGTGGAAGTGCTGTATATGGAGATGAGGCTATGGAGCATTTTAAGCAGATAGGAACAGTTATATATTTAAAAGTTTCAGAAAAAGAGCTTGAGAGCAGATTAGGGAGCCTTAAAGAAAGAGGTGTTGTATCCAACGGCAAGTCTACAGTAGAAGAAATCTTTGAGGACAGAAAAAGGCTCTATGAGAAATATGCAGATATAACAATTGTTCAGGAGGGCCGTGATATAAGAATGATTGTTGAGGATATGTATAAGAAGCTTACAAAGCTGATATAAAAGTGAGAAATAATTGAAATAATTATAAAACTATAGAAAAATATCTCCTTTTGTGGTACTATTAAAGATAGTAACATACGGAGGAGGTATTTTTTTAATGCAGGATAAATATAAATACATAGATGTGAGTGAAAGAAACAGAAGAATGAATAGGTTCTATATAGTGGCGACTTCTCTACTTGGTTTGATGTTTCTTTTTTATCTGTGGATGAAGCAGTTTAATCACAATATTCCATCAGTAGTTGTGTATTGTAACACAGCACTTATTGCTGTATTTGTAGCTGTTAATGTCATAGTTTACAGAAAGAATACAGCGACAAGATATTTAAAGGTTATGTCAACTATTGAGATTGGAATAGAATATCTGTTAATTGGTGTGCAGACAGATGCAAGCTTTATCAGTTATGCTATTCTTGGAATATTTATACTTCAGATTCCTTATTATGAGAAGAAGTCGTTGAAAAGAACTGCGGCAGGAATGTTGATTTTATACATAATTGTAACTGCTGTGCAGGCTTCAAAGGGAATATATGGACAGGACGTTAATGCAGTATGTTCAATATTTATGATAGTGCTTATAGGTGTTGTTATATTGGAAGTTGGTAAATTAACAATTCTGTTTAATGATGATGCTGTTAATTCGGCTAAAGATGAACATAGCAGAATAAAAGAGATTTTAGATAATATAATTATGGTATCAGGTGTTGTCAGCAATGAAACTAAGAAGAGTGATAAGCTTATCAATGAACTCGTTGATACAACTAATACAGTAACTAACAGTATGAAAGAGATATCTGCGGCAACTAATATGACAGCGACAAGCATAGAAGAGCAGAGCAGTATGACAACAACTATACAGGAGGCTATTGAACATACAGGAAAGGCTTCTGATCAGATGGTTGAGCTGGCTGTTAATTCTAACGACAGTATACAGAAGAATATTGTTGTTATGGACGAATTAAGAAAGCAGTCTGAGCAGATAACAGATACTAATAAGTCTGTTACTGAGTCTATGCAGAGATTACAGGAAAAGACTAAGAACGTGGAAAATATTGCTGGAATGATACTTAATATATCAAGCCAGACTAACCTTTTAGCACTTAATGCTTCAATTGAAAGTGCAAGAGCTGGTGAAGCAGGAAGAGGCTTTGCGGTTGTTGCTGAGCAGATAAGACAGTTAGCAGAACAGACAAAGAATTTTACAGAAGATATTACTAAGATAACTAATGAACTTAATGATAATGCAGATGAAGTTGTTGTATCTGTTAATTCTTCCGTTGAGGCAACTAAAGAGCAGGGCGAGAGAATAATTGAAGCGGCACATACATTTGAACAGCTTAACAAGAATATAGAAACACTTATAGAGCATATTGATGTTGTTAATAAAGAAATAGCAGGTCTTTCAGACTCTAATAATAAGATTGTAGAGAATATTTCACAGTTATCAGCAGTTACGCAGGAAGTAACAGTCAATGCCGAGCAGGTACATAATATGAGTGAACAGAACCTTGAGTATGCAAAGCAGGTTAAAGAAGCTGTTGGCAATATTAGAATTACATCAGAGAAAATGGAAATAGAAGAATAAAAGTATTTGGATGTACAAAATGATTGTTATAAATTTATCGAAAATTATACGAAAAACGATTAAATTGTTGAAAAAAATATTAAAATGTTGTAAAATATTGATAACATATAATCAATTATTTGATCGGAGGCGTGTAATATGTTGTTTCAGATTTATGGCGAAGGTGCCATTTACCAGTTATTAGGCTGTGTTCTTGTCTTTGCAGGACTCGTTATCTGTAACGAATTTGCAAGACGTTCTAAATTTGGTGGATTGTTATTCTTTATTATAATTCCAATCGCACTTACAATCTATTTTGTGGCTATCCAGATAGGAGCTGCACAGGGTGCTTCATGGGCACTTAATAATACTACATATAGATATATGAATGGATGGTTCCATTATGCTAAGCTTTATGCCGCTACAGCAGGCTGTATCGGATTTATGATGCTTAAGTATAAGTGGAGCATAGGTAAGACAGAATGGTTTAAAGTATTCCCATTCTTAATCGTTGCCATTAATATTCTTATCGCTGTTTGTAGTGATTTTGAATCAGCAATCAAAGGTGGAATTAATGGCGGCTGGTGGTTCTCTAACGAGGGTGTATGGCTTTACGGTGGCTGGTGGAACTGGCTTAACGGTATCGCAGGCTTAATCAATATCTTCTGTATGACAGGCTGGTGGGGGATTTACTCATCAAAGAAGCAGGATGATATGTTATGGCCAGATATGACAATATGGTTCATTGTTGCATATGATATATGGAACTTCACATATACATATAACAACCTTCCAACACATACTTGGTATTGTGGTGTTGCATTACTTCTTGCTCCTACATTTGCTAATGCGTTATGGAACAAGGGTGGCTGGATTCAGAACCGTGCTAATACACTTGCAATATGGTGTATGTTCGCACAGGTAGTTCCATTATTCCAGGTTGACGGAATATTTGCTACACTTCCAGTCCTTTACAAGTACACAGGAGCTAAGTCAGGAATGGAACTTACACATTATACATTAGAGCAGATGAATGCCGCAGGTGCATATCCAGTTGCTCAGGGTGTAATGGCTATTCTTGCAGTAGTAGCTAACGTAATCTGTATCTCAGTTATCATTAAGAGAGCTATTGAACAGAAGAAGAATCCATACAAGAACGAAATCTTTGCAGGAACTAGAGATTTTGAACAGGCTATGGATAGAGCATAATATATGCGGGTTAATATATCAGTATTGTGATAATTATATATAGATATTGATATATATGGATACATTAAGTATCAAAAGATAAAACAACAAAATACAATGATTATATGAAGATAAGAATACCTTTCTGTTGCAGGGACAATCCTTAACAACAGAAAGGTATTTTTGCATTATAATTATTGCCGTAGTTATATAGTAAGTTGCTAAAGAATACTTTGCTGTGCTATACTAATAATATTAATATGCACCTTTGATGGGTGTAGGAATGGAGGCACATTATGATTAAAAAGATTAGGGGAATTAAAATCGAACTTATAATTATATCAATAGCGTTATTTGTGTTAGGTCTTTTCCTTACAATATTTCCTGAGGTATCACAGATTATCATATGCAGGGCAGTAGGAATTGCATTATGCGTATGGGGAGTGTTAAGGCTTATGACATATTTCAGAATGTCAAGGGAAGATGTATTCGTATCATTCGGACTTGTACAGGGTATATCATTACTTGCATTTGGAATATTCTTTGTTATGAGACCAGAAGCTATTGCAGTATTTTTTGGAACAGCTATTGCCATAATAATTATTATTGACGGTATATTAAAGCTTCAGTATGCAATAGAATTCTATCATATGGAAGCACAGCGCTGGTGGATAGAGGCAATTGTTGCAGCATTAATGGTTGTTATGGGTGTTGTTGCATTATTTAACCCATTTGGTTCATCAACTGTACTTATGATGTTTGTTGGAATTGTGCTTATGGTTGAGGGCCTGAGTGACCTTATATCTATTATAAGAATATCTTCGTTTATTAAGAATTTAAGAGGATAGTGTATTGTCGGGAGGCGGAATAGAATTTGTCTCTGGCATAATTAAGATTAATACAATTATTGAAGTGGTAATCGTAACTGCTGTTATTAATGAATTATTATAATGAAATTATATTGCTGTGGCGGCAGCCAGGCCTTATAAATGTAAAAATATGGAGGAAATAATTAAAATGTCGGATAAAGTAATATACGCAGCTATACTTGGAGCAGGAACAGTAGGACTTGGAACATACAAATTATGTGAGGCTATGAGTGATGAGATAAAGCATAAGACAGGAGCAACACTTGTTATTAAGAAGGTTCTTGTAAGAAATTTATCTAAGAAAAGAGAAGGTATTCCAGATGAAATTCTTACAGATAAGTGGGAAGATATAATTAATGACAAGGATATCAGCATTGTTGTTGAGCTTATGGGTGGAATTCATCCAGCTAAGGATTATGTTCTTGAGGCGCTTAAGGCTGGCAGGCAGGTTGTTACAGCTAATAAGGATCTTATTGCTGAGTATGGAGAGGAAGTTGGCAATGCGGCTAATAAAGCAGGAGCAGACCTTCAGTTTGAGGCGGCTGTAGCTGGTGCAATACCAATTATCAGACCATTAAAGCAGAGTATGACTGGTAACCATATCACAGAGATTATGGGTATTGTTAATGGTACGACTAATTATATTCTTACTAAGATGACAGAGAGTGGAATGGACTACAAGGAAGCTTTGGCAAAGGCTACAGAGTTAGGTTATGCAGAAGCAGACCCGACAGCAGATGTGGAAGGATACGATGCAGGAAGAAAGATAGCTATTATGGCTTCTATTGCATTTAACTCAAGAGTAACATTTGCTGATGTATACACAGAAGGTATTACTAAGATTTCCGCAGATGATATTAAGTATGCCAAGGAATTTGGCTATGTAATCAAGCTTTTAGGTGTTGCCAAGAATACAGAGGACGGAATTGAAGTAAAGGTTCACCCAATGCTCATACCTAATAATCATCCTCTTGCAAATGTTAATGATGCTTTTAATGCTGTATTTGTACACGGTAAGGCTATGGATGATGCAATGTTTATGGGACGAGGTGCAGGACAGATGCCGACTGCCAGTGCAGTTGTAGGTGATATAATTGATGTATGCAGAAATATAGTACACGATTCCTGCGGAAGAATTGGCTGTTGCTGTTATAAGAATCTTGAAGTGAAGGATATAACAGATACTAAGAGCAAATTCTTCTTAAGACTTGAAGTTGCAGACAAGCAGGGCGTTCTTGCCAATATTGCAAGCGTTCTTGGTAACAGCGGTGTAAGCATAGCACAGGTAGTTCAGAAGAGCGGCAAAGACGGAGTTGCTGAACTTGTTATTATAACAGCAGAAGTTCTTGAGAAGAACTTTAATGATGCTATGGCTGTATTTAAGGGACTTTCAGCAGTTAAGAATATAGCTGGTGTTATAAGAGTGTATTAAGATTAACAGAAAGGCAGTTAATAATGGCGGCTAAATATTATGCAGTAAGAAAAGGCAGAAATACAGGAATATATAGAACATGGGATGAATGTAAAAGTCAGGTGTTCCAATATGCCGGAGCTGAATATAAAAGCTTTACAACTGAACAGGAAGCTCTTGAATATATTGGCAGGCTTAAGAATAATGATGTCCAGAGTGAGAGCTATGCGTATGTTGATGGTTCTTTTAATATAGTAACGGGTGTCTATGGATATGGCGGATTTCTTGTATATAATAATGAAAAATATATCATTACAGGAAGTGGCAGTGATAGTGAAATGGCTTCGATGCGTAATGTAGCCGGTGAAATTCTTGGAAGTATGGCGGCAGTAGAGAAAGCAATAGAACTTGGCGTTAAAAGTGTAGATATATATTTTGATTATATGGGAATAAGAGCGTGGGCACTTGGAGAGTGGAAGCGTAATAAGAAAGGTACTATAGCTTATTATGATTATATGCAGTCAGTAAAAGATAAGATAGCCATTAATTTTGTTAAAGTTAAGGGACATTCAGGTGTTGAAGGTAATGAGGAAGCCGACAGGCTGGCTAAGAAAGCTGTAGGAATATTATAAATAGATAAAAGATAGACAAAAGATTGTCAGATAATAATTGACATATAACATTAATATATGATATTATTTACTCGTGTGAGTTAGGAAGTATATGATTTCATACAAATATGACCACTTGTATCTTAGGTGTGCAGTAATTATACAGCATATTAGGATAAAGTTAAGCCTAACGGACAGGCGGGTCGGTTGCCGGTGTGGTAGAACCACATTATTATTATTGATTGAGCATTAAGCTCTGTTTTTTAAGTTGATTACTTTATAATCTGTGCCAAGCACATCATCTTGTGAAACGGTCAATAAAGAGTGACGCATATTTGTATGACATAGACAAGTCGTCTATGAAATATATTCGCTGATTTCGTATATATTATGACATTATATTGTATAGTTACAGATATATTTTAATGTAATGATATTGATATTATATTATGACTAATAAGGTGGTAAGTGTGTAAGCACTGCCACCTTTTTTGTGTAATTTAGGAAGCTTTGTGTGATTAAGAAAAACTGCACTGTTTATGAAGTTTAATTATAAGATTTTACATAATTATGGAAATTTTCTGGCAGTGCTTAAAGAAATTATTTTTAATGTATGTGAGGTAAGGGAGATGTCTAATGATCAGACAAGAGCACCAGTATATGAAGCACTGGAAAAGCTTAGAAGAAAAAGAGTAGTACCATTTGATGTTCCGGGTCATAAAAGAGGAAGGGGCAATCCTGAATTAGTGGAATTATTAGGAGAAAAATGTGTTGGAATAGATGTTAATTCTATGAAGCCATTAGATAATCTGTGTCATCCGGTATCAGTTATAAGGGATGCAGAAGAATTAGCGGCCAGGGCATTTGGTGCAGAGAACGCATTTCTTATGGTAGGTGGAACGACATCTGCTGTGCAGGCGATGATATTATCGAATTGTAAGAGAGGAGATAAAATAATACTTCCAAGGAATGTGCATAAAAGTGCCATTAATGCTTTAGTGTTATGCGGTGCAATTCCTGTATATGTTAATCCGGAGGTTAATCATCAGCTTGGTATTTCACTTGGTATGAATCTGGAGTCAGTACGAAAAGCTGTAAAAGAAAATCCTGATGCGGTTGCAGTGCTTGTAAATAACCCTACATATTATGGAATATGCTCTGATATATGTTCAATAGTGAAGCTGGCACACGAACACGGAATGAAAGTGTTAGCTGATGAGGCACACGGAACACATTTATATTTCCAGCCGCAATTACCAGTTTCTGCTATGGCAGCAGGGGCTGATATGGCGGCAGTATCTATGCACAAATCGGGTGGTTCTTTAACACAAAGTTCGATACTTCTTACGAATAAAGGTGTTAATGCTGATTATGTCAGACAGATTATCAATCTTACGCAGACGACAAGTGGTTCATATCTTTTGCTTGCCAGTCTTGATATTTCAAGAAGAAATCTTGCCTTAAGGGGTGAAGAGTCATTTGCAAAGGTAATGGATATGGCAGAATATGCACGCATGGAGATTAATGAAATAGGCGGATACTATGCGTATGGAAAAGAACTTGTTAATGGAACAAGCGTATATGATTATGATGTCACCAAATTGTCAGTTCATACGCTTGGATTGGGACTTGCTGGAATTGAAGTATATGATCTGTTAAGAGATGAATATGATATCCAGATAGAATTCGGAGATGTAAGCAATATCCTTGCTTATATATCTATCGGAGACAGATTACAGGATATAGAAAGACTTGTCGGAGCTCTGGCAGATATAGCCAGAATATATAAAAAAGACAGTACTGGAATGTTAAGCGGAGAATTCATAAGTCCAATAGTAGCCAGATCACCTCAGGAAGCTTTCTATTCTGCCAAGGAGTCCCTGCCAGTTGAGAAGACTGAGGGAAGAATATCAGGAGAATTTGTTATGTGTTATCCTCCGGGAATTCCGATATTAGCACCGGGAGAGATGATTACAGACGAGATTATACAGTATATTCTGTATGTTAAAGAAAAAGGATGTTCAATGCAGGGAACAGAAGACAAGAGCGTTAATAAATTAAAGGTTCTGGTATAGACAGATAATTGTGGAAGAGCCATATGAAAGTATATACAGGAAATGAGGATTATTTAATATGGAGATGTGGTTTTCAGAGCTTCATACAAGCAATGTGAAGCTTTCAATGAGAATAGAAGAACAATTGTGTTCGGTGGAGAGTGACTGTCAGAGGATTGATGTGCTTGTTTCAGATGAATTTGGTAAATTCCTTGCATTAGACGGAGAGATACTATTTTCTGAAAAAGACGAGTTTATATATGATGAGATGGTAACCCATATTCCAATGGCAGTCCACCCTGATGTAAAGAATGTATTAATAATCGGTGGAGCCGATGGCGGAGTTGCAAGAGAACTTATCAATTATAAATGTATAGAAAGAATAGATGTTGTTGAACCGGATGAAATGCTTGTTGAAGTATGTAGAAAGCATTTTCCTGAGCTTACCTGTGGACTGGATGATGACAGGGTTAATGTGTATATTCAGGATGCATTAAGATTTTTAAGAAATAAGACGGGTGATTATGACCTGATAATTAATGATGCGACAGATCCATTTGGATATACAGAAGGTTTATTCACCAAAGAATTTTATGGAAGCTGTTATAAGGCACTTAAAAGCGATGGAATTATGGTATATCAGCATGGAAGTCCGTTTTATTCAGAAGATAAAGAGGAATGTGTGAAAATGCACAGAAAGGCATATCAGGCATTCCCTGTAAGCCGTGTATATCAGGCACATATACCAACTTGTTCATCAGGATATTGGCTGTTTGGATTTGCTTCCAAGAAATATCATCCGCTTGATGATTTCAGACCGGAGGAATGGAAGAAGTTAGGTATAAAGACAAGATATTATACAACTAATCTTCACAGGGGAGCATTTATGCTTCCGGGTTATGTAGAGCAGATGCTTGAAGAAGAAGAAAATGAGAAGAGAGCCTGAAAAGAGTAATAGACAGTGTTTAAAAGGAAAGCCTGAAAAGAATTAATAGACAGTGTTTAAAAAGAAAACGTGAAAAGAATTAATGAACAGGGCTTAAAGAATGGAGGATAATTATGAGCAGAGTATTAATAATAGGTTGTGGTGGAGTTGCAACAGTGGCAATTAACAAGTGCTGTCAGAACAGTGATGTATTTACAGAGATATGTATAGCAAGCAGGACTAAAAGCAAATGTGATGCTTTAAAGGATAAATTACAGCCTGATACAAAGACAGTAATTACAACAGCAAAGGTTGATGCAGATAATGTAGAAGAGCTTGTAAAGCTTATTGAAAGCTATAAACCAGAGGCAGTGCTTAACCTTGCACTTCCATATCAGGATTTAACAATAATGGATGCCTGCCTTAAGACAAAGGTGCATTATATTGATACAGCCAACTATGAAGCTGAAGATACAGAAGATCCTGAGTGGAGAGCTATATATGAAAAAAGATGTAAGGAAGAAGGTTTTTCAGCTTATTTTGATTATTCTTGGCAGTGGAATTATAAGAAGCAATTTGAAGAAGCTGGAATAATGGGACTTTTAGGAACGGGCTTTGATCCTGGTGTAACAAGTGTATTTTCAGCATATGCACTTAAGCACTACTTTGATGAAATAGACACAATTGATATTCTTGACTGCAACGGCGGAGATCACGGCTATCCTTTTGCGACTAATTTTAATCCTGAGATTAATTTAAGAGAAGTATCAGCACCTGGCTCATATTGGGAAGATGGACACTGGGTAGAAGTACCAGCTATGTCTATAAAGAGAGAATATGATTTCCCACAGGTTGGAATGAAGGATATGTATCTTTTACATCACGAGGAGATAGAATCGCTTGCTAAAAACATTCCGGGAGTTAAAAGAATAAGATTTTTTATGACATTTGGACAGAGCTACCTTACACATATGAAATGTCTTGAGAATGTTGGAATGTTAAGAACTGACCCTGTAAAAGTCAATGGTGTTGAAGTTGTTCCTATACAGCTCTTAAAAGAACTTCTTCCAGATCCTGCTACACTTGGAGAAAGAACAGTAGGAAAGACTAACATTGGCTGTATATTCAGGGGAAGAAAAGATGGAAAAGAAAAGACAATATATATTTATAATGTATGTGACCATCAGGAATGTTACAGGGAAGTTGAATCACAGGCAATATCATATACAACAGGAGTTCCTGCAATGATAGGAACAATGATGGTTGTCACAGGAATGTGGAATAAAGCAGGTGTATACAATGTGGAAGAATTTGATCCTGATCCATATATGGAAGCACTTAATAAATGGGGACTTCCTTGGGTAGTTGAGGAAAATCCACAGCTTGTAGAATAGAGGATATAAGAGTTGATGACAATAGATGATATTACAACACCAGCATATATTATAGATGAGAATATTCTGGTTCATAATCTTGAAATTTTAAAATATGTTGAAGACAAAACAGGATGTAAAATATTGCTTGCACAGAAAGCATTTTCAGCATTTTATGAATATCCGTTAATTGGCAGATACATAAGTGGCACAACAGCAAGTGGATTGTATGAGGCAAGGCTTGGCAGGGAAGAGATGAATAAAGAAAATCACGTCTATGCTCCTGCTTACAAAGAAAAGGATATAGATGAACTTGTAAAAATATGTGACCATATAATATTTAATTCCATAGGGCAGCTTATGCGTTATAAGGAAAAATGTATAAGAAGCGGTATCAGCATAGGACTTAGAATTAATCCGGAAATATCTACGCAGGGTGATAATGCAATATATGACCCTTGTGCGTATGGTTCAAGGCTTGGAGTAACTATTGATATGTTAAACAAGGCAGATGAGGAAGTTCTTAATGGAGTTGAGGGACTTCATTTTCATACTCTCTGTGAGCAGAATTCAGATGCACTTGCAATTACACTTAAAGCAGTTGAAGATAAATTCGGGCATATTATGAAGAATATGAAATGGATTAATATGGGCGGTGGACATCATATAACAAGAAAAGATTATGATATAGATACACTTATTGGCTGCGTTAATCACATAAAGAGTGAATATAATGTACAGGTGTATTTAGAGCCGGGCGAAGCTGTCGCACTTAATGCAGGTTATCTTGTTACAGAGGTGTTAGATAAGGTTGATAATGGAATTGAAACACTTATACTTGATGCCTCTGCCGCGTGCCATATGCCAGATGTCCTCGAAATGCCATATACACCACCACTTCGGGGGGCACAGATAATTAAAAATATCAAAGAATATAAAGATGTTACTGCTGGTAAAGATATTCAGGAAAATGAAGATATTAGGAAGCATAAAGATAAAAAAGAATACAGAGAAAATGTATACAGGCTGTCTTCATATACCTGTCTTGCAGGAGATATTATAGGTGATTATAAGTTTGACAGTAAGATTAATATAGGGGACAGGCTTGTATTTGAGGATATGGCGATATACTCAATGGTAAAGAATAATACATTTAATGGAATACCACTTCCGGCTATAGCGGTAATGAAAGATAAAGAAGTGCGGATTATTAAAGAATTTGGTTATGAAGATTTTAAGTGGAGGCTTTCGTGAGAATAACAGATACTACACCTATAGAAGATGGCTATTATATGCCGGCAGAATATGACAGGCACAAGGCTACAATTATGATATGGCCTGTAAGGACAGGCTCGTGGCCTTATAATGCTGTAGCTGCACAGAATGTATTTGTGGATATTGCACATATAATATCCAGACACGAAAAAGTGTATATATTAGCAGATGAGAAGCACTATGCACAGGCAGAAGCAAGATTTATGAAAATAAAAGACGCTGTAACAGGAGAATGTAATAAAGCCAGTGAAGATATTAAAGCTGCCTGGAATATTGAAGTAGTCTGCATCGAAACAGATGATGCGTGGGCAAGAGATGTATGTCCCACGTTTGTAAAAAACGGACATACAGGTGATGTACGTGGGATTAACTGGAAATTCAATGCGTGGGGTGGCGATTATGACGGACTTTACAAGAATTGGGAAAAGGACGATAAAGCAGCTCTGCAATTCTGTAATATGACAGGATATGATTGCTATGATGCCAATCCGTTTGTGCTTGAGGGAGGTTCTATACACAGTGATGGTGAAGGTACGGTTATAGTAACTGACAGCTGTCTTTTAAGCAAGGGAAGAAATCCAGATATGAGCAGGGAACAGATTGAGCATAATCTTAAGAAATATCTGGGGGCAAAGAAAATTATATGGATTCCATATGGAATATATAATGATGAAACTAATGAACACGTTGATAATGTGTGTGCATTTACCTCACCAGCTAATGTAGTTCTTGCGTGGACGGATAATGAGGAAGATCCTCAATATGCAATGTCTTTGGCTGATATGAAGGTGCTTGAAAGAGAAACTGATGCCAGAGGACGTAAGTTTAATGTTCATAAACTGCATATACCGGATGTCCCAGTGTGCATAACTGATAATGATTTAAAGGGTCTTGTGTTTGAAGCAGGAGAAGATATGCGTGAAGCGGGAGAGCGGCTTGCGGCCAGTTATGCTAACTTCTATATAGCCAATGATATTGTGCTTGTTCCACAGTTTGGCGATGTTAAAGATAAGCAGGCAGTAGATCTTATTCAGAATCTTATGCCAGAGTATGAGGTTATTGGTGTGTATGCAAGAGATATAATTGTTGGTGGAGGCAATATACATTGTATTACACAGCAGATACCGCAATAACAGGATATATTAAAGTGGTATATATGTTACAGATTAGTGCTGCTGGCACAATTAAGGTATAAAAAGAAGTCAAAGCGTAATAGGTTATAGATTGGTTTTAGTGTGACAGACACGGAAATGAGGTAATATGAGCAGAAAAGTAAAAGCTGCGGCAATTCAGATGCGGTGCAGTAATAATGTCGGAGATAATATAAAAAAAGCTGATGAAATGACAAGAGAAGCAGTAAAAAAAGGAGCTAATATAATTCTTCTGCCAGAATTATTTGAAAGACAGTATTTCTGTCAGGAGAGAAGATATGAATATTACGCCTATGCCAAAAGCGTACAAGAAAATGATGCTGTCCAGCATTTTACACAGACTGCTAAGGAACTTGGAGTTGTTATAATTGTAAGTTTTTATGAAAAAAACATAAATGTGTTGTATAATACAGTTACGGTTATTGATGCTGATGGAAGCAATCTTGGAATATACAGAAAGACACATATTCCAGATGACCATTACTATCAGGAGAAATTCTATTTTACGCCGGGTAATACAGGATTTAAGGTGTTTAATACAAGGTTTGGCAATATAGGTATAGGAATATGCTGGGATCAGTGGTTCCCTGAAACGGCAAGAGCATTAGCGGTAAAGGGTGCAGAGATATTATTCTATCCTACAGCTATAGGAAGTGAGCCTATACTTGAATGTGACAGTATGCCTCATTGGAGAAGGTGTATGCAGGGACACGCCGGCTGTAATCTTGTTCCTGTGGTGGCAGCTAACAGAATTGGAATAGAAACAGTAGACCCTTGCGAGGCAAATGGTGGACAGAAAAGTTCACTCAAGTTCTATGGTTCATCATTTATAACAGATAATACAGGTGAAGTCATATGTGAAGCAGGAAGAGATACAGAAGAAGTACTTGTTGCACAGTTTGATTTAGATGAATATATGACAGACAGATTATCGTGGGGATTATTCAGAGATAGAAGACCGGAAATATATAACTGAATTGGAGATAAACGTAGTGAAGAAACTTGTTATAGGTATGCTTGCCCACGTTGATGCAGGTAAGACAACATTATCTGAGAGCATATTGTATACATCGGGAGCTATAAGAAAGCTTGGAAGAGTAGATAACAAAGATGCGTTTCTTGATAATAATGATTATGAAAGACAGCGTGGAATAACGATATTTTCCAAGCAGGCAGTATTTACCTACAAAGATTTAGATGTTACATTGCTTGATACACCCGGACACGTTGATTTTTCGGCAGAGATGGAGAGAACGCTCTGGGTGCTTGATTATGCTGTTCTTGTTATTAACGGAATGGATGGGGTTCAGGGACATACAGAGACACTTTGGGGACTTTTAAAGAGATTAAAAGTCCCTGTGTTTATATTTGTCAATAAAATGGACCAGCAGGGAACAGACAGGCATAGAATATTAGAACAATTAAAGAATAAGTTATCATCAGGATGTGTGGATTTTGACAGGCTTGATTATGAAGAGCTTGCTGTGTGCAATGAAGAAGCATTAGAGCAGGTGTTAGAGGAAGGCATTGTTGATGATAAGCTTATAGGAAATATGATAAGCCAAAGAGAAGTATTTCCTGTAATATTCGGCTCTGCATTAAGACTTGATGGAGTGGACAGACTTCTTGATATTATGAATAAATATTGTGAGGTATCTGAAAATGGTGATGATAAGCAGTCGGATATGTCAGCAAGAGTATATAAAATATCAAGAGATGACAAGGGTGAAAGGCTTACACACATTAAGGTTACAGGCGGAAGCCTTAAAGCTAAACAGCTTATTAATGGTGAGAAGATTAACCAGATCAGAATATATTCAGGTGAGAAGTACACTTCGGTAAATGAAGCTGTATGTGGAAGTATATGTGCAATAACAGGGCTGGAGGGCACCTATGCAGGACAGGCATTAGGCAGGGAGAATAATGATAATGCACCGGTGTTATCCCCTGTGCTTAATTATAAGATTAATCTTCCAGCAGGAACAGACCCGCTTATGATGCTTCCTAAACTTAAGATGATTGAGGAGGAAGAACCACAGCTTCACATTGAATGGAATGAGAGCTTTAAAGAAATACATGTGCAGGTTATGGGACCTGTTATGATAGAAGTCCTTCAGAATATTATTAAAGAACGTTTCGATTGTGATGTGACATTTTCTGAAGGAAGCATTGTATACAAGGAAACCATAGCTGATAAAGTTGAAGGAATCGGACATTTTGAGCCTTTAAGACATTATGCGGAGGTGCATCTTATATTAGAGCCGGGTGAAGCTGGGAGCGGTATGCAGTATGAGCTTGATTGTAGTGAGGATATGCTTGCCAAGAACTGGCAGAGGCTTATATATACACATCTGTGTGAAAAGACACATAAGGGTGTGCTTACAGGTTCAGCACTTACTGATGTTAAGATAACGGTTGTTGCAGGCAGGGCACATAACAAGCATACAGAGGGCGGAGATTTCAGGCAGGCTACATACAGGGCAGTAAGAAATGGACTTATGCAGGCAGAGAGTGTACTGCTTGAGCCATTTTATGAATTCACTCTAATACTTGACAGACAGTATATAGGCAGGGCTATGACTGACTTTGAGAGAATGGGTGCACAGTTTGAGATTAACGATAATGGTGATGAAGCAGTAATAAAGGGTGCTGGTCCTGTTGCCACTGTTGGTAACTATCAGGCAGAGGTTAATGCGTACACTAGGGGAAAGGGAGTATTAAGACTTAAAATGTCTGGCTACAGACCTTGTCATAATACAGATGAGGTTATTGAACAAATCGGATATGAAGCCGAGAGAGATACAAGAAATCCAGCAGATTCAGTATTCTGTGCGCACGGTTCAGGTTTTAATGTGCCTTGGTATGAAGTCAAAGATTATGCACACGTTGACAGCGTGCTTAATCCAGTGGGAACTAATGAAAATGTAGTTCTCACACCAAAAGAAGCAGCAAGAACGGTATCTGATGAATGGATTGGAACAGATGAAGTCGACAGAATACTGGCACAGACGTACTTTGCTAACAGCAGGGGTGATAATGAAAGACGTAAGATGTCTAAAAGAAAAGCCTCTGATGAAATGGGAAGATATGTAACAGCCTCTGGCAGTGGAAGCTATAATAATGGACAGTATAAAGCTTCGCAGTCTAAGAAGCAGACAAATTCAATATCGTATCTTCTTGTAGACGGCTATAATATAATACACGCGTGGAGCGAGCTTGAGGAATTGTCAAGAATTAATATGGACAGTGCAAGGGATAAGCTTCTTGATATAATGTGCAATTATCAGGGTATGAAGAAGTGTGAGCTTATCGTTGTATTTGATGCTTACAGGGTATCAGGACATCATGAAGAATATATGGACTATCATAATATTCACGTTGTATACACGAAAGAGGCAGAAACGGCAGACCATTATATAGAAAAGTTTGCACATGAGAATGGAAAGAAATATAATATAACAGTTGCTACATCAGATGGACTTGAGCAGGTTATTATCCGTGGAGCAGGCTGTCTTTTGTATTCAGCAAGAGAATTTGAGAAAGAGGTAAAAGCTATGGAGGAGCATATCCGCAGCGATTACCTTAACAGGACATATTAATTAATGGAAATCGAGGTTATGGATTATGAGTACATTATGGGTTATAGGAGATTCAACAGTAAGCAGTTTTGAGGATAAATACTACTATCCAAGATATGGTTATGGAACAATGCTTGATAAGTACCTTAATGATAATGTCAAGGTTGTCAACATTGCATTATCTGGCAGAAGCAGTAAGAGTTATCTTTCAGAGCCTGAATATAATACGCTTATTAATGGAATGAAGCAGGGTGATTATCTTTTAATAGGTTTTGGACACAATGATGAAAAGACAGAGAAGGAAAGATATACAAGTCCTGTTGGTGACTATATGACAGAAGGAACATTTGCTAATACTTTATATGTTAATTATATCAGGAAAGCAAGGAATGCAGGCTGTTATCCTATACTTTGTACTCCTATTGTAAGAAGAAGTGCATCTGGCGAATGGAAAGCCACAGAACTTCATATTACACAGGACGTTGCACAGTATAAAGGCGGAGATTATGCACTTGCAGTAAGAGAATTAGGAAAAGCCGTTGGCGTTCCGGTTATAGATATGACACAGCTTACCAGGGATGAATATGAAAAGTTAGGATCTGATAATACAATATATCTTCATGCGTGGCCATCTAATAATAAGCTGAGCGTTGATAATACACATACTAACATATGGGGAGCAAGGGTTAATGCTTATATGATAATGTCAGCAGTGAAAGAACTTAATATAAGTGGTCTGTCGGAAAATGTTGTGAACATTGATAACAACCCATTAGATTATAAAGAAAAGTTTCTTGTATCTAATAAAGATTATGTTCCAGTTGTATTCAGCGATAAGCTTCCAGACAGCAGATTGTTTAAGGATTATGGAGAGTACAAGGCGGCTGTATTTGGTGATGTATTAGGAGAAGTTGATGATACAGACTTTACTCTTGGAACAGATGCTAATGGAGATATGAACATAGCTGTCAGAAATAACAGAGGCAAGATATCTGCTGTAACAGACGGCATTGCTATGTATTATAAAAAAGTTGATATAACAGAGCATTTTACTCTTACAGCAACAGTTAAGGTTAATAAAATATTTGCTAATGACCAGGTATCTTTTGGGCTTATGGTAAGAGATGACTGCTATATTGATAAGAATATGCCTGACATATTAGGAGATTATGTTGCCGCCGCACCATTATTTATAACAAAGGGTGAGAAGGCGACAGCTACATTTGCAAGACGAAGCGGACAGCTTGTGCTTGGAAAAGATACGAATGAGGTTATAAAAGAAGGTGGGGAGTATGAGCTTATGCTTTCATCTTCTTCTGACGGATATGCGGCTAAGTTTGGAAAGGGTGATGTTATTACAGGCGGATATGATTTTAAGCTTACTGCAATTGACCCGGCTCATGTATATGTAGGAATGTTCGTATCAAGAAATGCAGATGTTATATTTTCTAATATTAAATATACAAAGAATGAATAAAATGTTATAATAAATCTAACAAAATATAGAACATAGAAGAAGGCTGTGTTTCATATATTAAACAGGATTGTGTTAATTGAATATTGGACTGGGGGTATGCTTATGAGAATAACATTTTTAGGAGCAGATCACGAGGTGACAGGAAGCTGCCATTATCTACAGGTGGCAGACAAGAACATTTTAATTGATTGCGGAATGGAGCAGGGCAATGATGTGTATGAGAATCAGGAGCTTCCAATTCCAGCGTGTGATGTTGATTATGTGCTTCTTACCCACGCACATATTGACCATTCAGGACTTATTCCACTTCTTTATGTGAATGGTTTCAGGGGAAAGATATACTGTACAGAGGCGACAGTACAGCTATGTGACATAATGTTAAGAGATAGTGCACATATACAGATGTTTGAAGCTGAGTGGCGTAACAGAAAGGCTAAGCGTTCTAATGGCACTTTAAAGGAATTTATTCCATTATATGATGCAAAAGCAGTATATGAGGTTATGAAGCAGTTCGTTGGTCTTGAATATGAGAAGATTGTAAAGATTGATGATAATGTGAGCATAAGATTAAGAGATGTAGGACATCTGCTTGGTTCTGCCAGTATTGAAGTATGGGCATCAGAAGATACACCAGAGGGCAGGGTTGAAAGAAAGCTTGTATTCTCTGGAGATATAGGCAATGTTCATAAGCCGATAACCAAGGACCCTGCAACAGTTGCAGATGCAGATTATGTTGTTATGGAGTCAACTTATGGCAACAGAAGTCATAATGGAACACCTGATTATGTGGCTGAGCTTGTCAAAGTATTCAAGCGTACATTTGACAGAGGCGGTAATGTTGTTATACCATCATTTGCGGTTGGAAGAACACAGGAGCTTTTATATCATATAAGAAAGATAAAAGCGGATGGACTTATGGACAGGGATTTTGATGTGTATGTCGACAGCCCTCTTGCAATTGAAGCTACAGAGGTGTTTAGTAAGAATGTAGAGCAGTGCTTTGATGAAGATGCGATTGAACTTGTAAGACAGGGGATTAATCCTTTATCTTTTCCGGGGCTTAAATATGCCATATCAAGTGAAGAGTCCAAGATGATTAATTTTGATACTAATCCTAAGGTAATCATATCAGCATCTGGTATGTGTGAGGCCGGACGAATAAGACATCATTTAAAGCACAATCTGTGGAGACCAGAGTGTACGATACTTTTTGTAGGTTATCAGGCCAATGGTACAACAGGACGAATTATTGTTGACGGAATTGACGAGATTAAGTTATTTGGTGAGC
Organism: Bacteroides galacturonicus; assembly: GCF_003096855.1. NCBI lineage: Bacteria > Pseudomonadati > Bacteroidota > Bacteroidia > Bacteroidales > Bacteroidaceae > Bacteroides > Bacteroides galacturonicus. The sequence goes on from NZ_QEOA01000004.1 coordinate 107,846, forward strand.
CAATTCAGGTAAAAGCAGAGATTGCACAGCTTCCGGGTTCAAGCGGACACGCTGATAAAGACGGTCTGATTCATTGGGTGAATGCATTTACCAATAAGCCAAGAAAGGTATTCGTTGTACACGGTGAGGACAGTGTGTGTGAAGAATTTACACAATGTCTTAAAGAAGAATATGGTTTTGATGCGTATGCTCCATATACCGGCACTTCATTTGACCTGATTACAGGACAGATGATTGCTGAGGGCAATAAGGAGAAGAAGAGCAGAAGAACAACAGTTAATAAGCGTAATAAGAGCGTATTTGACAGGCTTGTTGCGGCTGGTAAGAGACTTATGAGTGTTATTGCACACAATGAGGGCGGTGCGAATAAGGATCTTGCGAAGTTTACAGACCAGATTAATTCACTTTGCGATAAATGGGACAGATAAGAGAATAATTTAAGATGAAATAATTATAAATATAATAATAGTAAATTATTATTAATAATATAATTATATATAATTTAAGCGATTAGATAAGAATGGAGATTATTATGAAAAAAATGCTTTTTGTATTCAATCCTAATTCTGGTAAGGCTCAGATTAAGAATTCTTTGTTAAAGATTATTCAGATATTCTCCAATGCGGACTATGAGGTTACTGTGTATCCTACGAAAGCAGCACTGGACGGATTTGAGAGAGTTAAAGCTGATGAAGGACGATATGATGTTATTGTATGCAGTGGCGGCGATGGTACTCTTAATGAGATTGTCAGTGCTGTAGCAGGATATAGTACAGTTAAACCACCGATAGGTTATATTCCAAGCGGTTCTACTAATGATTTTGCCAGGAGTCTTGGAATACCGTCAGATAAGATCAGGGCTGCTTGCAATATAATCAATGGTGAAAGCTTTCCATGCGATATAGGAATTGCCAATGACCATAAATATTTTAATTATGTGGCAGCTTTTGGTGCATTTACAGATGTTGCCTACGAAACACCGCAGGATCTTAAGAATGTGTTAGGTCATCAGGCGTATGTTATTGAGGGTGTTAAGAGATTATCTAATCTTAAGGCTTGCAGAATGAAGATTAAGAGCGATGAACTTAATGTGGAAGATTCATTTATATATGGAATGGTTAGCAACGCAAGCTCAATAGGCGGAATGAAAGGCCTTATAGCAGAAGGAGTTGATTATCAGGACGGAATGTTTGAAGTTACCCTTATAAGGGAGATTAAGAATCCTATGGATTTACAGGCAATAGTTAATGCTTTTATAACACAGAAGATAGATGACTGCGATATGGTATATACATTTAAGACCAAGGATATAACATTTGAGTCAAAGGAAGAAGTTAAGTGGACACTTGACGGAGAATTTGGAGGCATACATAATAATGTCAACTTAAAAGTCTGCCAGAAAGCGGTGGATTTCATAGTTAAGAAAAGAAGGAAAAAAGAAGAAAAAGATTTATTAAATTAATAAGCGGATTGATAAAGTTAATTAAATTAATAATTGTTTGTAAAAAATATGTCGAAATATTAAATAATTAAAGTGATAAAAGCTATCAGCAAGGGTATATGGCTTTTATCACTTTATTTTTTTACAACTTTAGTTTTAAGGGCAGAAAATGGAACTTAAAAGATAAACAATTTAGACACAATTTTAAATTTTATGATAAAGTGATGTTGGAATATGGGCTGATAGAAAGATGACTTGATATATAAAATGTATTAATATGTTTGCGTATAATATATTTTAAGTGCTGATTCAATGAAATAGTCAGATAATAATGTATTAAATTACAAATAATTGAATAATCTGATAATTTAACCAAATAAAAAGTTTACAAGATAAAAAAATAGGAGTATATTAAGCACAAGAAAAACAAGTCTACCACATTTGTGGGTTAAATCAGACGATTGTTAATTATACAAATCATACGATAAGACTTGCATTACAGATTATATATGAAAGGATGAGCAGACTATGGAAAATCAAAATAATCAGCCTGGACTTTACAGCCCACAGTTTGAACACGATAACTGTGGCATCGGTGCAGTTGTAAGCATCAAGGGAGTAAAGACACATCAGACAGTATCAGACGCATTAAGCATCGTTGAGAACCTCGAACACAGAGCAGGTAAAGATGCAGAGGGGAAGACTGGTGATGGTGTAGGTATCCTTCTTCAAATATCACATAAATTCTTTAAGAAAGCAGTTAAACCTCTTGGAATTAAGATTGGTGAGGAAAGAGAGTATGGTGTAGGTATGTTCTTCTTCCCACAGGACGAACTTGCAAGAAACCGTGCTAAGAAGATGTTTGAAATCATCGTTGAAAAAGAAGGTCTTGAGTTCTTAGGCTGGAGAGAAGTTCCAACATTTCCTAATGTACTTGGTAAAAAGGCAGTTGACTGTATGCCATACATTATGCAGGGCTTTGTAAAGAAACCTAAGGATGTTAATAAGGGAATTGACTTTGATAGAAAGCTTTATGTTGCAAGACGTGTATTCGAGCAGACAGCAGAAGATACATATGTCTGTTCGCTTTCAAGCAGAACTATTGTATACAAGGGTATGTTCCTTGTTGGACAGTTAAGAACATTCTTTAAGGATCTTGTAGATGAAGATTATGAGTCAGCTATTGCACTTGTTCATTCAAGATTTTCAACTAACACTAACCCAAGCTGGGAACGTGCTCATCCTAATAGATTTATTGTTCATAATGGTGAGATTAATACAATCAAAGGTAACGCAGATAGAATGTTATCAAGAGAAGAAACTATGGTTTCTCCATATCTTGAAGATGAAATGTCTAAGATAACACCAGTTGTTAATACTAACGGTTCAGATTCAGCTATGTTAGATAATACTCTTGAATTCTTTGTAATGAATGGTATGCCACTTCCACTTGCTGTTATGATTACAATTCCAGAGCCTTGGAGCAATAATAAAGCTATGGAGCAGGAGAAGAAAGACTTCTACCAGTATTATGCAACAATGATGGAGCCTTGGGACGGACCTGCTTCAATCCTCTTCTCAGATGGAGATATTATGGGAGCAGTTCTTGATAGAAATGGTCTTCGTCCTTCAAGATACTATATTACTAATGATGGTTATCTTATTCTTTCATCAGAAGTAGGTGCACTTCCAATAGATGAGAGTAGAATTAAAGTTAAGGACAGACTTCATCCAGGAAAAATGCTTCTTGTAGATACAGTTAAGGGAGAGCTTATTGATGATGACAAGCTTAAAGAGCAGTATGCAACTAAGCAGCCTTATGGTGAATGGCTTGATAACAATCTTATAAATCTTTGTGATTTAAAGATTCCTAACAAGAAAGTTCCAACACATACTAAGGAAGAAAGAGCAAGATTACAGAAAGCTTTCGGTTATACATATGAAGATTTCAGAACATCAATACTTCCAATGGCACTTAATGGAGCAGAGTCAATTGGAGCTATGGGTATAGATACACCACTTGCGGTGCTTTCTAACAGACACCAGCCTTTATTTAACTATTTTAAGCAGTTATTTGCACAGGTTACTAATCCACCTATTGATTCGATAAGAGAAAAGATTGTAACTTCAACTACTGTATATCTTGGTAAAGATGGAAATGTGCTTGAGGAAAAGCCAGAGAACTGTAAGAACTTAAAGATTAACAATCCTATTCTTACTAATACAGATCTTTTAAAGATTAAGAATATGAAAGTTGAAGGCTTTAAGGTAGAGACAATTCCTATTACATATTATAAGAATACATCAATTGAAAAGGCTATTGACCATATATTCGTAGAGGTTGACAGGGCACACAGAGAAGGTGCTAACATCATTATCCTTTCAGACAGGGGTGTTGATGAGAATCACGTTGCAATTCCATCACTTCTTGCAGTAGGTGCTGTACAGCATTACCTTGTACAGACTAAGAAGAGAACAAGTATGGCAGTTATACTTGAAAGTGGTGAGCCAAGAGATGTACATCATTTTGCAACACTTTTAGGATATGGTGCATCAGCTATCAACCCATATCTTGCACAGGAGAGCATACAGGAGCTTATCGACCTTAATATGCTTGACAAGGATTACTATGCAGCAGTCGATGACTACAACAATGCTATTATAAGTGGTATTGTTAAGATTGCAGCTAAAATGGGTATTTCAACAATCCAGTCATATCAGGGTGCTAAGATATTTGAGGCAATTGGTATTAACTCAGATGTAATTAATAAGTACTTCACTGGTACTGTATCAAGAATTGAAGGAATCGGACTTAAGGATATTCAGGAAGATGTGGAAACACTTCATTCTAAGGCATTTGATCCACTTGGACTTTCAACAGATACAACTCTTGACAGTGAGGGCGCTCATAAGATGAGAAGTGGAAAAGAAGAACATCTTTACAATCCACAGACAATACATCTTTTACAGCTTGCAGCACGTACAGGTGATTATAATACATTTAAGGAATATACAGCTCTTGTTAATAAAGAAGAGGGCGTTAAGAACTTAAGAGGACTTATGGATATCAAGTTCCCTAAGAAGGGAATAAATATAGATCAGGTAGAGAGTGTTGATTCTATCGTTAAGAGATTTAAGACCGGTGCCATGTCATACGGTTCCATCTCTAAGGAAGCACACGAGACTATGGCTATTGCTATGAATATGCTTCACGGCAAGTCTAACTCAGGTGAAGGTGGAGAAGATGAAGACAGACTTACAGTAGGTGCTGACGGACTTAACAGATGTTCAGCTATCAAGCAGGTAGCTTCAGGACGTTTTGGTGTTACAAGCAAGTATCTTGTAAGTGCTAAGGAAATCCAGATTAAGATGGCACAGGGTGCTAAGCCAGGTGAAGGTGGACATCTTCCAGGAAAGAAGGTATATCCTTGGATTGCAAAGACACGTCTTTCAACACCAGGTGTATCACTTATATCACCACCACCTCATCACGACATTTATTCTATCGAAGATTTAGCACAGCTTATATATGATTTAAAGAATGCCAACAAGAATGCAAGAATATCAGTTAAGCTTGTATCAGAAGCAGGTGTTGGTACTATAGCTTCTGGTGTTGCCAAGGCAGGTGCACAGGTTATCCTTATATCAGGTTATGATGGAGGTACTGGTGCAGCTCCAAGAAGTTCTATACATAATGCAGGACTTCCTTGGGAATTAGGACTTGCAGAAGCTCATCAGACACTTACAATGAACGGACTTCGTAATAAGGTTATAATCGAGACAGATGGTAAGCTTATGAGCGGACGTGATGTTGCAATAGCAGCTATGCTTGGTGCAGAAGAATTCGGTTTTGCAACAGCTCCACTTGTAACAATGGGCTGTGTAATGATGAGAGTATGTAACCTTGATACTTGTCCAGTTGGTATTGCTACACAGAATCCTGAGCTTAGAAAGAGATTTGCAGGCAAGCCTGAATATGTTGTCAACTTTATGAGATTTATCGCACAGGAGCTTCGTGAATATATGGCAAAGCTTGGTGTTAAGACTGTTGATGAACTTGTAGGAAGAACAGATTTCCTTGAAGCAAGAGAAGATGTAGAGGGAAGCGGAAGAGCTTCAAAGGTTGACCTTTCTAATATACTTAACAATCCTTATGTTAAGGAAGCTTCTTCAATTAAGTATGATAAGAAGAATGTATATGACTTTGAACTTGAGAAGACAGTAGATGAGAAGATTCTTATTAAGAAGCTTTCGGATGCTATGGATAAGAAGCAGAAGAGAAGTGTTGAGGTTGATGTAACTAATACAGATAGAGCATTAGGAACACTTCTTGGTGCAGAGATAACAAGAAGATTTGGTGAGAGCCTTGCAGAAGATACTTATACAGTTAAATGTACAGGTGCTGGCGGACAGAGCTTCGGTGCATTTATCCCTAAGGGACTTACACTTGAACTTGTCGGTGACAGCAACGATTACTTCGGAAAAGGTCTTTCAGGTGGTAAGCTTATTGTATATCCACCAACAGGTGTATCTTATAAGGAAGATGAGAATATCATCATCGGTAACGTAGCACTCTATGGAGCAACAAGTGGCAAGGCATTTATCAATGGTGTAGCAGGTGAGAGATTCTGTGTACGTAACTCTGGTGCAACAGCAGTTGTTGAAGGTACTGGCGACCATGGTTGTGAATATATGACAGGCGGAAGGGTTGTTGTACTTGGTAGAACTGGTAAGAACTTCGCAGCAGGTATGAGCGGCGGTGTTGCATATGTTCTTGATGATGACACAACACTTTATAAGAGAGTCAACAAGCAGCTTGTATCACTTGAACCTGTAACTAACAAGTATGATGTACTTGAACTTAAGCAGATGATTACAGAACACGTTGCTTATACTAATTCTAAGAAGGGTAAAGAAGTGTTAGACAACTTTGGCGAATATCTTCCTAAGTTTAAGAAGATTATGCCACATGATTATAAGAAGATGCTTAATATGATTGTTCAGATGGAAGAAAAAGGTCTTAGCAGTGAACAGGCTCAGATTGAAGCATTTTATGCAGCAACTAAGTAAGATAGAAATGTACAATAACAGATATGTATTAGCAGATTATAAGTCTGCTGGTACATATTTGTGAAAATGTGTATTTGAAAGGAGATAATCATGGGAAAACCAACTGGATTTTTAGAATATGAACGTGTGGAAGCTAAAGCAGTTTCACCAAAAGAAAGAATAAAGAATTTTAATGAATTTCATACACCACTTTCAGAAGCTGAGCAGAGATGCCAGAGTGCCCGCTGTATGGATTGTGGCGTGCCATTCTGCCAGTCAGGTATGAATATAAAAGGAATGACAAGTGGCTGTCCTCTTAACAACCTTATTCCTGAATGGAATGACCTTGTATACACGGGCAACTGGGAGCAGGCTTATAACAGATTACATAAGACAAGCAATTTTCCTGAATTTACAAGCCGTGTATGTCCTGCACTTTGCGAGAAGGCTTGTACCTGTGGACTTAATGGTGATCCAGTATGTACTAAGGAAAATGAGATGGCTATAATTGAGCATGCATATGCCAATGGACTTGCTGGTCCTAAGCCACCTAAGGCAAGAACAGGAAAGAGAATTGCTGTAATAGGTTCAGGCCCTTCAGGACTTGCAGTAGCAGACCAGTTAAACCAGAGAGGTCATCTTGTGACAGTATATGAAAGAGCTGACAGGGTAGGCGGTCTTTTAAGATACGGAATACCTAATATGAAGCTTGAAAAGCATATAATTGACAGAAAGATAGATGTTATGAAGGAAGAAGGAATTGAATTCATAACAGAAGCTAATATTGGACAGAATATTAAAGCTAAGAAGATAATGGAAGATTATGATGCTGTTGTGCTTGCTGTAGGTGCTTCTAATCCTAGAGATATCAATGCACCTGGAAGAGATGCCAATGGAATACATTTTGCAGTAGATTTCCTCGCAGCTACAACTAAGAGTCTTCTTGATTCAGATCTTACAGATGGCAAATATATCAATGCCAAAGATAAGAATGTTATTGTAATTGGCGGTGGTGATACAGGTAATGACTGTGTCGGAACTTGTATAAGACACGGCTGTAAGTCGGTAACACAGCTTGAAATGATGCCAAAAGCACCAGATGTAAGAAGAGATACTAATCCTTGGCCACAGTGGCCTTTAGTCTGCAAGACTGATTATGGTCAGGAAGAAGCTATAGCAGTATTTGGACACGACCCAAGAATATATACAACAACAGTTAAGGAATTTAAGAAGGATAAGAAGGGCAATCTTGAAAAGGTTGTAACTGTCCAGCTTGAATCTAGGGTTGATGAGAAGACAGGAAGAAGAATGATGGTTCCGGTTGAGGGAACAGAAAAAGAACTTCCTTGTGAGCTTGTTCTTATAGCTGCTGGTTTCCTTGGAACACAGAAGTATCTTACAGATGCATTTGGTGTTGAGGTTAATGAGAGAACTAACATAAAGACAGATGTAGACAAGTTCGCTACTAATGTAGCAGGAGTATTCGCTGCCGGCGACTGCCACACAGGCCAGTCACTTGTTGTAAAGGCTATCAGACAGGGCAGGGACTGCGCTAGGGAAGTTGATAAGTATCTTATGGGATATACTAATCTGTAATTCTTAGTCTGTAAGTAAAGATTACATTTTATAAAACTATTAAAATAAGTAAGAAGCCCGCAAAGACTAGCGTATGGTCTTTGTGGGCTTTTTGAAGTGAAGTTGTATTGCTATATGTGGGATTTTTTCGTATACTTAATATTGTTTAAATTAAAGCCTGTAATTCGATATATAATTAAATTTATATATTGCAGGGATGAGTGTTGTTCAGGTTATTGGACTAAACTGCGGGTTTGGATACCAGTAATGGAATATGAATAAATAAATAGAAAGGTCAGAGATATATGAAGAACAAAGTAAATGGAATATTCAGAAAAGTATGCAATATACTTGAATGGATAATATCGGCAATTCTTGTGGTTGTCGTTGCAGTTATGTGTGTGAGGTTTGTGTTTGATCTTGGTGGAATGTTTGATAGTGCACCAGTGGAATTCTTTGAAACTTTTGTTGCAGATATAATGACGCTGGCGGTTGGAGTTGAGCTTATTAAGATGTTATCACAGCATACGCCGGCAACAGTTGTTGAAGTGCTTATGTTTGCAATAGCAAGGGAGATGGTTACACATCATGATTCGGCACTTAACACAGCATTAGGTGTATTATCTATATGTGTGTTATTTGCTACAAGAAAGTTCTTCTTCTGCAAGAATGATTATGATGATAATAATGCAAAGGAAGAAGTTGATGCCAAGGACGAAATATTAAAATAAACATAAATAAATATAAATTATAAAAAATATATTGGCAAATTAATACCTGATGTGATACAATTCATTAGTATGTACATTGTACGAATAGAAAAGAGACTTCATATATATATTTAAGGAGGAATTATTAACAATGAGTTTTAAAGTTGAGAATATGGAAGAAAAGAATATGGTCAAGCTTGTAATCGAGGCTACAGCTGAAGAATTCGAAGCAGGTCTTAATACAGCTTTTAATAAGAATAAGAATAAGATTAGTGTTCCTGGTTTCAGAAAAGGCAAGGCTCCAAGAAAGATGGTAGAAAAGCTTTACGGAACAGAAATCTTCTACGAAGATGCAGCTAATGCAATTATTCCTGATGCTTATGCTAAGGCAGCAGATGAAAGCGAATTAGAGATAGTTTCACAGCCTAAGATTAATGTAGTTCAGATTGAAGCTGGAAAGCCTTTCATATTTGAAGCTGTTGTAGCTGTTAAGCCAGAAGTGGAACTTGGACAGTACAAGGGTGTAGAAGTAGAGAAGTGTGATACAGAAGTTACAGATGCTGATGTTGAAGAAGAATTAAAGAAGGTTCAGGATAAGAATTCAAGAGTTGTTACTGTTGAAGACAGAGCTGTTAAAGATGGCGATATGACAACAATTGACTTTGAAGGATTTGTTGATGGTGTAGCATTTGAAGGCGGTAAGGGTGAGAACTATCCACTTACAATCGGTTCACATTCATTCATTGATAATTTCGAAGAGCAGATTATAGGTATGAACATTGGTGATGAGAAAGAAATCAACGTAACATTCCCAGAAGAATACCACGCTGAAGAATTAAAGGGTAAGCCAGCTATGTTCAAGGTAAAGGTTAACGAGATTAAGGAAAAGGTTCTTCCAGAACTTGATGATGATTTCGCTCAGGACGTATCTGACTTTGATACACTTGCAGAATACAAGGATGATTTAAAGAAGACAATAGCAGAACGTAAGGCTAACGAAGCTAAGGCTAAGAAGGAAGACGAAGCAATCGCTAAGATTATCGAATCTTCTAAGATGGATATTCCAGAAGCTATGGTTAACACACAGGTTAACAGAATGTTAGAAGATTTCGCTCAGAGATTACAGATGCAGGGATTATCAGTAGAACAGTACTTCCAGTATACAGGTGTAACTGCTGAGAAGATTATTGAAGATATGAAGCCAGAAGCAGTTAAGAGAATTCAGTCAAGACTTGTTCTTGAAGCAGTTGTTAAGGCAGAAGGTCTTACAGCTTCAGAAGAAGAATTCCAGGATGAGCTTAACAAGATGGCTGAGCAGTACAAGATGGAAATCGAAAAAGTTAAAGAATTTATGGGTGAATACGAAGAAAAGCAGATTAAGGAAGATATCGCAATCCAGAAGGCTGTTGATGTTATCGTTAACTCAGTAGTAGAAAAGTAATTAATACTTAATATACGAAAGCAATATAGACGGATTTAAGTGCAGGCTGCCTGTGTGCTACGGCATATAAGCAGCTATTGCCTGTCTGTATGCGGAATTTGTGTCAGTGCGCACTTGACACAGGTTTATATGCGCAATATGTTATATAATCTGTGCGCAGAAATGAGGATTAAGATGAGTTTTGTACCTTATGTCATTGAACAGAACAGCCGTGGAGAAAGATCTTATGATATTTATTCACGTTTGTTAAAAGACAGAATTATTTTTTTAGGTGAAGAGGTTACAGATGTGTCTGCAAATCTTGTGGTTGCGCAGATGTTATTCCTTGAAGCAGAAGATCCAAGCAAGGATATACATTTTTATATTAACAGCCCAGGTGGTTCTGTGTCTGCAGGTTTTGCAATATATGATACTATGCAGTACATTAAGTGCGATGTGTCTACAATCTGCATTGGTATGGCAGCTAGTATGGGAGCATTTCTTCTTTCAGGCGGAACTAAAGGCAAAAGACTTGCTCTTCCTAATGCTGAGATTATGATTCATCAGCCATCAGGTGGTGCAAGAGGACAGGAAACAGAGATCAGAATAGTTGCAGAGAACATTTTAAAGACAAGAAACAAATTGAATGAAATACTTGCAGCTAATACAGGTAAATCAGTAGAAGAAATCTCTCGAGATACAGAACGTGATAATTATATGACTGCACAGGAAGCTGTTGCATATGGTTTGATTGATAGTGTTGTTGAAAAGAGATAGTTGCTTAACGGGACTGTAGCTTTTCGCACAGTCCCGTTTTTTAAGACAATAATACAGTGGGTACATTTGTTAATCAGGTGTATAAAGCTGTTATAGTAATTGTGGAGGAAGTATGGCAGGCAGAAATGTAGATGAAAAGCTAAGATGCTCATTCTGTAATAAAACACAGGATCAGGTTAAGAAGCTTATAGCTGGCCCTAATGGGGCGTATATATGTGATGAGTGTGTAGGAATATGTGCTGACATTCTTGACGAAGAATTTGAAAATGAGGAAGATGTTCAGGAAGATGCTGAGGGTATGAATATCAACCTTTTAAAACCTAAAGAAATCAAAGAATTTCTTGATGATTATGTGATTGGACAGGATGAGGCCAAAAAGGTATTATCAGTTGCTGTATATAATCATTACAAGAGAATATTATCAGCCAAAGATGTCGATGTAGAGCTTCAGAAGAGTAATATTCTTATGTTAGGACCTACAGGTTCAGGTAAGACATTTCTTGCCCAGAATCTTGCAAGGCTTCTTAATGTACCATTTGCAATTGCAGATGCTACAACACTTACAGAAGCAGGTTATGTAGGTGAGGATGTAGAGAACATTTTATTAAAGCTTATTCAGGCGGCTGATTATGATGTTGAAAAGGCACAATATGGAATTATCTATATTGATGAGATAGATAAGATAACTAAGAAGTCGGAAAATGTATCTATAACAAGAGATGTATCCGGCGAGGGCGTACAGCAGGCACTTCTTAAGATATTAGAGGGAACTGTTGCTTCTGTTCCACCACAGGGAGGAAGAAAGCACCCACAGCAGGAGCTTATTCCGATTGACACAACTAACATTCTCTTTATATGTGGTGGTGCTTTTGACGGACTTGAGAAGATTATAGAAGCAAGAATGGATCAGAGTACAATCGGATTTAATTCACAGATTAAAGATAAGACAGCAACTGAAGATGTTGGAGAGATGTTCCATAAGGCACTTCCACAGGATCTTATTAAGTTCGGTCTTATTCCTGAATTTGTAGGAAGAGTACCTGTTGTTGTTGCACTAGATTCGTTAGATGAGGATTCGCTTGTAAGAATTCTTAGAGAACCTAAGAATGCTATACTTAAGCAGTATAAGGCATTATTAAGCCTTGATGAAGTGGATCTGGAATTCGATGATGATGCAGTTAAAGCTATTGCACATAAGAGCTTTGAAAGGAAGACTGGAGCAAGAGGATTACGTTCTATATTAGAAGCTGTTATGAACGAAGTTATGTATGAAGTGCCATCTGATGAAACGATAGCAAGATGTACAATAACTAAGGATGCAGTTATGGGGACAGGAAAGCCTGTTATAGAGTATAGAACTGATGAAGTTAAGAAAGCACAATAAATTATGAATATGATTACAATACCAGTAATTGCGTTAAGAAGTATGACCGTGTTACCCGACATGGTCATACATTTTGATATAAGCAGAAAAATATCAATTAAAGCAGTAGAAGCTGCTATGGAAAATGATGAGAAGGTACTGCTTTTAACACAGACTGATTCAACAGTTAAAAGTCCTACAGCTAAAGATTTATATATGACAGGAACTATAGCTTCTGTTAAGCGGGTTATAAGAATGCCTAATAAGTTAGTAAGAGTGCAGGTTGAGGGACTTAAGAAGGCTGTAGCCGCAGACATTAATACTGAGGGTGATTACATATATGCAGATGTACAGGAGTGCAGTACATTTATAGAAGAAACGGATAAAGTATCAGATAAAGCTATTGTCATTGGAATGAATGAATTATTAAGACAATATGCGGCTGCTAATCCAAGATGTAATAAGGAGATGCTTAATCACTGGCTGGCGATTGACAATGCCAGAGAACTTATGAGCAGTGTAATCTGTGATTTTCCTATGGAATATACTGACCGTCAGAAGTTCCTTGAGATGAATAATATACTTGATATGTATGAATATATTGCAGGGATACTTATAGAGCTGACGCAAGCGTATAGTATTAAAGAAGAAATATCTGGTAAAGTCAGGGCTAAAGTAGATGAGAACCAGAGAGAATATATATTAAAAGAACAGCTTGAAATTCTTAATAAGGAGCTTGGGCAGGATGAGTATTCTGAAACGAATGAATTAGAAGAAAAGATAGATAAGCTTAATGCTTCTGATGAAGTAAAGGATAAGCTTCATAAGGAGGTAAAAAGGCTTAAGAACTTATCTAAGGGTTCATCAGAGGTCAATGTTGAAAGAACATATATTGAGAATTGTCTTGAACTTCCTTGGAATAATATGTCAGAGGATAACAATGATATTATTAATGCAAGAAAAGTGCTTGATAATGACCATTATGGAATGAAAGATATTAAAGACAGAATAATAGAGGCACTTGCTGTAAGAAATATAACTTCTAATACAGATGCTCCGATATTATGTCTTGCAGGACCTCCGGGAACAGGAAAGACTTCAATAGCACGTTCGGTGGCGGCTGCCCTTAATAAAGAATATGTAAGGATATGTCTTGGCGGAGTAAAAGATGAAGCAGAGATAAGAGGACATAGAAAGACATATGTCGGTGCAATGCCGGGAAGAATAATAGAGGGTTTAAAGAAGGCAGGAACAGCCAATCCATTAATGCTTCTTGATGAGATTGATAAGGTGAGCAATGATTATAAATCAGATACAGCCTCGGCTCTTCTGGAAGTGTTAGACAGCGAGCAGAATTCACATTTTACGGATCATTATATAGAAATGCCTGTAGATTTATCTAAGGTATTATTTATAGCAACGGCTAATGATTTATCAACACTCAGCAGACCGCTGCTTGACAGAATGGAGATTATAGAAGTATCTGGCTATAGTGTTAATGAGAAGCTTCATATAGCAAAGGAACACCTTGTTGGCAAGCAGCTTCGTAAGAACGGGCTTGCCACATCACTTTTAAAGATATCAGACTCAGCATTAAAGCATATAATTCTTGGTTACACTAAAGAGTCAGGTGTGAGGGAGCTTGAAAGACAGATTGCCAAAATATGCAGAAAAGCAGTAACCAAGCTGTATGAGGCAGGAGTTTTTAATGCTGATGGCACAAGAAACAAAGAAGTCAAGGTGTGCATAAGAATAACGGACAAGAATTTGACTGATTATCTTGGCAATATTAAATATAAGACTGACAAAGCATACAAGAAGCCACAGGTAGGAATTGTAAGAGGACTTGCATGGACAAGCGTTGGTGGTGAAACTCTTGAAATAGAAGTTAATGCAATGCCGGGAAGTGATGATTTGAGGCTCACAGGCAATATGGGAGATGTTATGAAAGAGTCTGCTATGATTGCGTATTCTTATGTGAGAGCTATTACTGAGAGTGGAAAATATAAAGTTGATATGAAGTATTTTGATGAACATATGCTTCATCTTCATATACCAGAAGGAGCAGTTCCTAAAGATGGTCCATCAGCAGGAGTGACAATGACAACGGCTATGTTGTCGGCAGTTACAGGTATACCGGTAAGACCAGATGTCGCTATGACAGGCGAGGTGACTCTTAGAGGAAGGGTACTTGCAATAGGCGGGCTTAAGGAAAAGCTTCTTGCGGCCAAGCTTGCTGGTATGAAGAAAGTGCTTGTGCCAGAAGAAAATGTATCTGATGTAGAAGAGTTAGATGCAGAGATAACTGACGGCTTAGAACTTGTATATGTAAAGGATATGTCAGAGGTTCTTAATAATGCACTTGTATTATAGAGCATAGAAATGAGGATAAATATGGTAATTAAAAAGGTTAATCTTGATATAGTAATAGGTGTGACAAGTGCTATACCAGATACAGAGTTTCCAGAGGTAGCATTTGCGGGCAAATCAAATGTTGGTAAGTCATCTTTGATTAATGCTCTTATGAATAGAAAATCATATGCAAGAACATCGTCACAGCCTGGTAAGACACAGACTATTAATTTCTACAATATTAATGATGCGATGTATCTTGTTGACCTTCCGGGATATGGCTATGCTAATGCCAGTCCTGCGGTAAAGGCAAAATGGGGTAAGATGATAGAGAAATATTTAAGACAGTCTGCTAATCTAAAGCAGGTGTTCTTATTAGTTGACATAAGACACGACCCATCAGAGAATGATAAGATGATGTATAACTGGATTGTTGATAACGGCTTCAGACCGGTTATAATTGCAACAAAGCTTGATAAATTAAAGAGAAGCCAGATAGCAAAGCACGTTAAAGCTGTAAGAGCAGGTCTTGGTCTTAAAGAAGATGATATACTCATACCGTTTTCTTCACAGACAAAGCAGGGGCTTGACGAACTGTGGAATACAATAGAGGGCTACATCGGGCAGTAATTATTAAAGATGCACATTATGCAGTAACAACTGGTATGGCATAAAAAGTAACAGCTGGAATATTATAAAAAGTCAGATAATCGCAGTAACAGATATATTAAACTGGTTGTAATTATTTATGAAAAGTAGTATAGTTGTTGGTGTTGTGGGTTGATTAATTACATTTGAAGAATTGTAGGATAATTTACAGGAGGATTATTAGTATATGTTGACAGTAACAATTTTACTTGATTCAGTTGAGAAAGTTCAAAGATTTGTGAGCAAAATAAGCAGATATTCGTGTGGATTCGATGTCGAATGTGGCAATAGCTGTGTTGATGGTAAGTCTCTTGTTGGATTATTCAGCCTTGATATAAGCAGACCACTCCAGCTGACAGTTAATGGCGGCGAGAGTGAGATTGAAGATGTGTTAAGAGATATTAACGAATTTATGCAGTATTAAGGAAGCAGAATTTCTTGGACTGGAATGGAGAAAGAATTGAAGAAGATACTAAGTATATTAATTGCAATGATGTTATCAGTGTCTTTAATGGCCTGTGGAAAAGCTGCTGACAGCCAGACACAGACTAAAGAAGAGGATAATCTTTTATCAGGAAAACATCACGTTACAATTACAGTGCAGGATTATGGTGATATTAATGTGGAATTAGATGCTGACGTGGCACCTATTACAGTGACTAATTTTATTAATCTTGCTAATGATGGATTTTATGATGGACTTACATTTCATAGAATAATCAAAGGTTTTATGATACAGGGTGGTGATCCACTTGGCAATGGAACAGGTGGCTCGGATAATAAGATAAAGGGCGAGTTCAGCAATAATGGAATTGAGAATAATCTCTCGCATACAAGAGGAGCAATCTCAATGGCACGTTCAAGTAATAATGACAGTGCAAGTTCACAGTTCTTTATAGTTCATAAAGACAGTACATACCTTGATGGTAATTATGCCTGTTTTGGTTATGTAACAGATGGTATGGATATTGTAGATAAGATATGTGCAAATGTTAAGGCAACAGATGACAATGGTACGGTTGCTAAGAATAACCAGCCGGTTATAACTAAGATAGCAGTTATTGATTAGGAATAATATCGGATTATAGAAATAACAATGGATTGTAATAACTGGAGTTATAGATTTAGGTAACAATTGTAATAACCTGTGTTACAGGTCTTGATTACAATTGTAAATATGAAATGTAAAAAAAGGTGTGATAGGAATTAATCTTATCACACCTTTAAAAATATTAATTAATGCGGAAAATGGGACTTGAACCCACACGTGGTAACCCACACAAGAATCTGAATCTTGCTCGTCTGCCATTCCGACATTTCCGCTAACTATGTTATTGTATTCTAAGGCAGGGATTTTGTCAAGGCATAAAGAAGTACTAGTTAGCAGACATACTTAATTTAAAAAAGATTAAAAATCAATAGTAAGAATTTGAAGATAGATTTAATATTATTTTTAAAAAGTGACAGTTATACAACAAAATTAAAGACGAATTAAAAAATAATAGAAAAAATTGTAAAAAGCTGTTGACAAAGTGTTACGCAGATGATAATATAATCAAGTCGTTGGGAAACAGCGATTAACTAAATAAGCAGTCGTGGCGGAATTGGCATACGCGCTAGACTAAGGATCTAGTC
The DNA here is from genome assembly GCF_003096855.1 of Bacteroides galacturonicus. Taxonomy (NCBI): domain Bacteria; kingdom Pseudomonadati; phylum Bacteroidota; class Bacteroidia; order Bacteroidales; family Bacteroidaceae; genus Bacteroides; species Bacteroides galacturonicus. The sequence continues at coordinate 124,816 of NZ_QEOA01000004.1, forward strand.
CATATTGCTTGGGTGCGGGTTCAAGTCCCGCCGACTGCACTTTATTGAGGGAAGCTGGTCAGGCTTCCCTTTTTCTATATCAATATATAGATATAGAAAGTAAATATGTATGCAGATTGTGATTATGAAAATATCTGTTTATGCAAAGGCATCAGTGTCTTATATAAAAGGTTAAGTGTATTTATAGGAAAATAATAATATATTACACAGAATATTAATTGGTAAAATATAAAAAATGATAAATAAGGAAATAAGGATATTATGAAAAAAGTATTGACAATAGCGGGAAGTGATTGTAGCGGAGGTGCTGGAATACAGGCGGATTTAAAGACATTTGCCGCACACGGTGTATATGGAATGAGTGTTATTACATCACTTACAGCACAGAATACAACGGGCGTATATGGAATAATGAATTGTAAGAAAGGCTTTACAGCAAGCCAGATAGATGCGGTATTTGAGGATATAAGACCAGATGCGGTAAAGATTGGAATGGTGTCTGAACCATACATAGTAGAGGAGATAGCAGAAGAATTAAGAAAATACAAAGCGGTTAATATTGTGTTAGATCCGGTTATGGTGTCAACAAGTGGTAAGAAGCTCATCACTAAAGAAGCAGAGGAAGTGCTTATTAAGAAGCTTATGCCGCTTGCAACAGTTATAACACCTAATATTCCAGAAGCTGAAAGTCTGTCAGGCATAACTATTAATGACAGATATGATATGGAAAAAGCGGCAGAAATCATCTATAAAAAGATAAATATTAATGATGAAGGACCGGCAGTTCTTGTAAAAGGCGGACATTCCATTAATTGTGCTAATGATTATCTGTATACAGAGATTGGAACAAGCTGGTTTGAGGCAGAAAGAGTAGATAATCCTAATACACACGGAACAGGCTGTACGCTGTCATCTGCTATTGCATGTAATATAGCAGAGGGGTATAGTGTTAAGGAGTCAGTTGCAAGGGCGAAAGAATACATAACAGGTGCTCTTAAGGCTGGACTTAACATAGGTAAGGGAAGTGGACCTCTTAATCATATGTATGTGCTTGATAAGTAAAATAGTGTGGATAGGAGATTGGTAATGGATAGTTTTATATATAGTATTAATGCAACAGTTCCTATATTTCTTGTGATGATTATAGGGTGGTTTATTAAACAGATAGGCCTTATTGATGACCATTTTGCCAATGTTGCTAACAGATATGTGTTTAAGGTGGCATTGCCAGCATTACTGTTCAGGGATTTGTCAAAGTCTGATTTTAAAGGTAAATTTGACCCGCAGTTTGTATTGTATTGCAGTATAGTAACAATACTTATGTTCTCATTAGTGTGGATAGCAACTGAGATATTAATGAAAGACGATACACAAAAGGGAGCGTTTGTGCAGGGTTCGTGCAGAAGCAGTGCAGCAATTCTTGGAATGGCATTTGTGCAGAATATGTATTCAGATACAGGAATGGCACCGCTTATGATTGTTGCAGCAGTTCCGTTATTTAATATATTTGCAGTCGTTGTACTTACATTTAAGGCACATCCGGCAGACAGCAGTGAAGCTGTTAAGGCTGGAAGAGGTAATAATATAAAAAAAGCATTTGTTAATATATTAAAAAATCCAATTATTATAGGTATAGTTCTTGGTTTTATATCATCAATGCTTAATATGAAGTATCCTGCAATTATTAATAAGACTATAGAAAGCCTTGCACAGACAGCAACACCTATAGCTTTAATATGCATTGGTGCAGGTTTTGAGGGGAGAAAAGCATTAAAGAAGATAAAGCCTACTATTATAGCAACATTTATTAAACTTATAGGACTTGCGGCAGTGTTTATTCCGGTTGCAGTATTTCTTGGCTTTAGAAATCAGGAGCTTGTGGCGGCTCTTATAATGCTTGCATCTCCTACTACAGTTACAAGCTATGTTATGGCAAAGAGTATGGATAATGATGAGGTATTATCATCAAGCATAATTGTTTTGACGACAGTATTATCAAGCATAACATTAACAGGCTGGATATTTATTTTAAGAGCATTAGGCTTGATATAAAGTTGTTGAAAATGTAATAGCTATATGTTATACTTCTAATAGTTATGAACAAAAAGGAGGTATTGTTGTGAAGCATATTAAGACAATCAGCAATCGCGTATTAAAGGATACAATGAAGCACGGTGGATGTGGCGAATGCCAGACATCATGTCAGTCAGCTTGTAAGACATCTTGCACAGTTGGTAACCAGAGCTGTGAGAATAAGAATAACTAATAATTAGTTAATTGGTTAGTGAAGGGTAAGAGAGTGCTAAAGCATTTTAGACACTCTCTTATTTCTGTTAAGACAGTTCATAGTTAGTGTATGTCTGATAGCTACAGGTATATTAGTTAACTGTGATTAAGAATAAATGGCTGTATACAGCCAATAGAAATTGAGGATAATTATGATACATCAGTATAAGAATAATGGATATAACATCGTGTTAGACGTAAATAGTGGTTCTGTACACGTTGTTGATGATATAGTATATGATATAATCGCACTTTATGAGAATTCAAGTGTTGATGATATAGCAGATAAGCTTAAAGATAAATATAAGGAAGAAGATATCAGGGAAGCCTGTCAGGAGATAGAAGAATTAAAAGAAGAAGGACAGCTTTTCACAGAAGATATATATGAGCCATATATAGATTCATTTAAGGACAGACCTACAGTTGTTAAAGCTCTATGCCTTCATATTGCACACGACTGTAACCTTGCCTGCAGATATTGTTTTGCAGAAGAAGGTGAGTATCACGGAAGAAGAGCTCTTATGAGCTTTGAAGTTGGTAAGAAGGCATTGGATTTCCTTGTTGCTAATTCAGGCTCAAGAAGAAATCTTGAGGTTGACTTCTTTGGTGGTGAGCCAACAATGAATTTTGAAGTTGTAAAGCAGCTTGTAGAATATGGAAGAAGCCTTGAAGAAGAGCACAATAAGAAATTCCGTTTTACACTTACAACTAATGGTATACTTCTTAATGATGAGATACTTGATTTTGCCAATAAAGAGATGAGCAATATCGTATTAAGCATAGATGGACGTAAAGAGATTAATGATCTTATGCGACCAACAAGAAATAACCACGGAAGTTCATATGACATTATAATGCCTAAGTTTAAAAAGGTTGCTGAAAGCCGTAACCAGATGAATTATTATGTCAGAGGTACATTTACACATAACAATCTTGATTTTTCAGAAGATGTTCTTCACTTAGCAGACGAAGGTTTTGAGCAGATTTCGGTAGAGCCGGTTGTTGCACAGCCTACAGACTCTTATGCGATAAGAGAAGAAGACCTTCCAATTATATTTGAGCAGTATGATAAGCTTGCCAAGGAAATTATTAAGAGAAAGAAAGCAGGCAATGGGTTTAATTTCTTCCACTTTATGATTGATCTTAACGGCGGTCCTTGCGTGGCTAAGAGATTATCAGGATGTGGCTCAGGATGTGAGTACCTTGCTGTTACTCCTTGGGGTGATTTCTATCCATGTCATCAGTTCGTAGGTAATGAAGATTTCCTTATGGGTAATGTTGATGAAGGCATAACCCGTAATGATATAAGAGATGAATTCAAGAGTTGTAATGTATATTCAAAAGAAAAGTGTAAGAACTGTTTTGCCAAGTTCTACTGTAGTGGTGGGTGTGCCGCTAATTCTTACAACTTCCATGGTAACATCAATGATGCATATGATGTTGGCTGTGAGATGCAGAAGAAGAGAATTGAATGTGCAATTATGATAAGAGCTGCGATGGCAGAAGATTAAAAGGAATGTTGAAGGGAGTATTAATAGTAAAATGAAGTACAATTTAACTAAGAAGATAAGCTATAGCATTATTATTCTTGTATTGCTTGTAGGACTTTCGCTTACAGCTATATTCGGAATGAACGGCAAAGGCTATGGCAGTGCTAAGGACATCAACTTAGGTCTTGACCTTGCAGGTGGTGTCAGTATTACTTATGAGATTAAAGAAGATAACTCAAGTTCCCAGGATATAGAAGATACTATATATAAGCTTGAGAAACGTATCGAGGGAAGAAGTACAGAATCTCAGGTCTACAAAGAGGGCGAGAACAGAATTACAGTAGAAATTCCAGGTGTTACAGATGCTAATGAAATTCTTACAGAATTAGGAACACCAGGTTCACTTGAATTCCTTGATTACACAGGTTATACAGCGTGGTCACAGGGAGAGGATTACACACCACTTCTTACAGGTTCTGACGTAAAGACAGCACAGGCTTACACAGATACATCATCTAAAGACAGCACACCATATGGTGTATCGCTTACATTTACAGATGAAGGTGGAGATAAGTTCGCTGAGGCAACAGCTAACAATATAGGAAGCAGAATATACATAGTATATGATGGTTCGGTTGTAAGTTATCCAACAGTTAATCAGGCTATAACAGGTGGTAATGCTTCAATTACAGGTATGGAAACATTTGATGCGGCAGATAATCTTGCTACATACATAAGAATTGGATCTATTCCTCTTACACTTAATGAAGTAAGCTCTAATATCGTAGGTGCACAGTTAGGACACGATGCAATTCATACAAGTCTTATAGCAGCAGCTATTGGTTTTGCATTGTTATGTGTATTTATGATTGCTATATACAGAGTACCAGGTGTTGTTGCAACACTTTCGCTTATTATATACACAACATTAGTATTATTCCTTGTAAGTGTATATGATCTTACATTAACACTCCCGGGTATTGCCGGTATCATACTTGGTATTGGTATGGCGGTTGATGCCAATGTTATTATCTATACACGTATCAGGGAAGAGATAGCCGCAGGAAAGAGTGTTGAGAATTCTATTCTTGCAGGTTATAACAAAGCTACATCAGCTATCGTTGATGGTAACGTAACAACACTTATTGCAGCTATTGTACTTTATATATTCGGTACTGGTCCTGTTAAGGGATTTGCAACAACTCTTGCAGTAGGTAACATAGTTTCAATATTTACAGCACTTGTGATTACTAAAGTTATTATGAAGCTTCTTTATAACTTTGGTCTTACTAAGCCATCGATGTATGGAAAGACAACACATAGAAGAACTTATGATATTCTTTCAATTAAGAAATGGACTATTACGGTTTCAATTGTTCTTATTGTTATTGGTTTTATAACAATGGGAGTACAGAGTGCACTTGGTAACAGAGCACTTAATTTCAGCCTTGAATTTGTTGGCGGTTCAACAACAAGCTTTACATTTGACAAAGAATATTCACAGTCAGAGATAGAGAATGATATTATTCCTGTAATCAGGGATGCTGCAGGTATAACAGAAGTACAACAGCAGAAGGTTCAGAACTCAACTAAGGTTTCATTTAAGACAACAGACCTTTCACTTGAGCAAAGAGAAGCTGTTGAGGAAGCTGTAACAGCTAAGTTCCCTATTGAAGATGGTTCGATAGTTGAGACAGACACAATCAGCTCATCTGTCAGCAGTACTATGAAGAAGAATGCTATTCTTTCAGTAATTCTTGCTACAATAGCAATGCTTATATATATCTTTGCAAGATTCAGGGATATCAAATTCGCGCTTGCAGCTGTTATGGCTCTTTTACAGGATGTATTAGTAGTTATTACATTCTATGCAGTATTCAGAGTGCCAGTAGGTAACACATTTATTGCCTGTATGCTTACAATAGTAGGTTACTCAATTAATGGTACAATCATTATATTTGACCGTATCAGGGAAATGTTAAAGGGTGCTAACTCTAAGACTAATATTACAGAGCTTGTTAACTCAGCTATAACAAGTACATTAACAAGAAATATTAATACAACAATAACAACTCTTATTATGCTGGTTATGTTATACATACTCGGTGTAACATCAGTTAAGGAATTCTCACTTCCACTTATTGTTGGTATTATCGTAGGTTTCTACTCATCAGTATTCCTTACAAGTTCATTCTGGTATATGCTTGGTGGAAAGAACAGAGGAGTTATTGATGAAGCAGTTAATAAAAGAAAAAAAGCAGAAAGCATAGGTAAAGACGGAGCTCAGGTATAATAAATAATTAATATAATGGCTTTGTAAAGCAGTAAAATGGTGCATCATCAAACGATGCACCATTTTTAATACAAGCAATATTGCCATAAGAATGGAGAACAAACGTGAACAGCAAATGGATGGTATACGCCAAAAAAGCAGATTTTAAGCAGATAGCCTCTGAATACGGAATAGATCAGGTTCTTGCCCGTATAATAAGAAACAGGGATATATGCGGCAGTAAAGATATAGATATGTATCTTAATGGGAATCTTAACGATATACATAATCCTCATAGTATGAAAGATGCCGATAAATTTGTTGATATTATTACTAAGAAAATAGAGGAACATAAGCCTGTAAGAATAATCGGAGATTATGATATTGATGGAATATGTTCTATTTATATATTATTCTGCGGCTTAAAGGCGGCAGGAGCAGATGTGGATTATGTTGTGCCGCATAGGATAAATGATGGTTATGGAATTAATGAGCATTTAATAGACAATGCAATCAATGAAGGGATTGATACAATTGTTACCTGTGATAATGGAATAGCTGCATATAATCAGGTCAGGTATGCAAAGGATAATGGAATTACAATGATAGTGACCGACCACCACGATGTTCCATTTGAGATAAAGGACGATAAAAAGGTATACATTGTACCTCCGGCAGATGCAGTTATTAACCCTAAACAGGCAGATTGTGATTATCCATTTAAGCTGTTATGTGGAGCAGGCGTTGCATATAAGCTTATAAGCCTGTTATATGACAGATTAGGGCTTGATAAGAAAGAGCTTGAAGATTATATTGAATTTATGGCAATAGCCACTGTAGGTGATATAGTCGACCTTATTGACGAGAACAGAATAGTAGTTAAATATGGCCTTAAGCATATTGCACATACAAAAAATACAGGGCTTAGGGCACTTATAGAGGAGTGCCAGCTTGATATTAATAATATAAGCTCATATCATATAGGCTTTGTAATAGGACCATGTCTTAACGCCAGTGGACGTCTTGATACAGCAAGACAGGCAATTGAACTTATGCTTTGCAAGGATAATGAAAAGGCACATAATATGGCAAAAGAGCTTATAGCCCTTAATAATGAAAGAAAGTCAATGACAGAGCAGGAGACGCAGAAGGCAATAGAATTAGTAGAGAATACTGGTCTTCTTAAGGATAGAGTGCTTGTTATATATTTAAAGGACTGCCACGAGAGCATAGCTGGAATAATAGCAGGCAGAATTAAAGAAAGATATTACAGGCCTACATTTGTTATTACTAATGCTGAGGACGGGGCAAAAGGCTCAGGACGTTCAATCGAAGGCTATAATATGTACGAAGAGATTAATAAATGTAAAAATGTTCTCACTAAATATGGTGGACATCCTATGGCGGCTGGTTTATCATTAGCAATATCTGATATTGACATATTCAGAAAAATGCTGAATGATAATGCGATACTTACAGATGAGGATTTAATTCCTAAAATGTGGATTGATGTTCCAATGCCTGTATCGTATGCCAATATCCGGCTGGTTAACCAGTTAAAGCTGCTTGAACCATTCGGAAAGGGTAATGAAAAGCCGGTATTTGCAGATAGGAACTTATATGTAAAGACAGCTTCAGTTATTGGAAAGAATAAAAATGTTCTTAGATGCCAGTTAGAAACAGAGGACGGAACTTATGTACCTGCTGTACAGTTTGGAATTAATAATATAGATGATATTCCAAGGGCAGGAATGAGAATTTCTATAATATATTATCCGGATATCAATACATTTAACGGAATAATGTCATTACAGATAATTATAAAGGAATGGAAGGAAACAATATGAGAGAGAGAATGAGGAAACTGACAGCTGCTATTCTTATGCTTGTAATGGTCAGCGTAATGTTTACAGCCTGTGGCAGTAACAGCAGTGATAAGTCAGACAATGCAACACAGGAAAGTACAAGTGAGTATGTAAGCGAAGACATAAAAGTAGCTGCACTTAAAGGACCTACAGCTATCGGAATGGTTAAGCTTATGAGCGATAATGAGTATAATAAAACAGCTAATAATTATACATTTCAGATAGAGGCGGCAGCAGATGCATTTACAGCAGACCTTATAAAGGGCGATGTCCAGATTGCAGCTATGCCTTGTAATGCGGCGGCAACACTTTATAATAAGAGTAATGGCAAGGTATCTGTTGTAGGAATTAATACACTTGGCGTGTTATATATACTTGATAATAAGGGCGAGGTAACTAATGTAAGCGACCTTAAAGGACGTACAATATACACAACAGGTAAAGGAACTACACCTGAATATACATTAAGATACCTTTTAAATACCAACGGAATTGACCCTGATAAGGATGTACACATTGAATTTAAGTCAGAGGCTTCCGAGGTTGCGGCTATTATGGCATCAGCGAAGGAAGAAACTGTAGCTATGCTTCCACAGCCATTTGCTACAACAGTTCTTATGAATAATAAGGAAGCAAGAATAGCTCTTGATGTTACTAAGGAATGGGAAAATGTATCAAAGGACGGAAGTACAGTAGTAACAGGTGTAATAGTTGTCAATACAGAATATTACAATAACCATAAGGCTGCGGTTGACAAGTTCCTTGAGGAATATAAGCTTTCAGCAGATTATGTTAATGCAAATGTAGATGAGGTTTCAACACTTGTAGAAAAATATGGTATAACAAAAGCCGCAGTTGCAAAGCAGGCAATACCTAAATGCAACATAACAATAATAACAGGCAGTGATGCCAAAGACAAAATAAGCAAATATTTAAATGTTCTTTACGAAGCAAATCCAGCTTCAGTTGGTGGAAAGCTTCCAGAGGACAATTTCTACAAATAAAATATATAAGAATGATGCATAGTTAAAGCAGTAAAAGCGGTAAAAGCAGTAAAAAGGCAATTCATTAGCAGAAAAATCGGTAGATATGATAATTCTGTATGAATTGCCTTTTTTATTATAATTAATGTGAATGTCTGTTAATATATTCTGTCTTGTATTTAGAGTAAACAATCTTCTGGCTGTTATAAAGACTGTAGTAGCCAGAGAGCATATAACTTATTGCTACGCATATAATTACGAATTTCATTGAACCAGCACCAAACATTTCAATTGATAATATGAAAGAAGTGAGTGGGCAGTTAGTTACGCCACAGAATACGCTTACCATACCGCACGCGGCACATAAGCCGATTGGAAGTCCGAATACAGGAGCCAAAAAGCTTCCAAGAGTTGCACCGACAAAAAGTGTAGGGACAATCTCACCGCCTTTAAATCCACCACCTAATGTAATGGCTGTAAACAGCATTTTTAAAATAAAGACATACCACGAACAGCTTGTTATAAAGCTTGCCGCAATCATAGGAGCACCAGCACCAAGATAATCAGTAGTACCGGTTATATATCTTAAAATAATAACAAGCACACCAGCTATTATAATACGGATATATGGGTTGCTTAAGTATTCAGAATATATTTTGGCTGATGAATGAAGCATATAACAGAATACAATGCTTGCGAGGGCAAATATTACTGACATTATCATAAATCTTATTCCGGTAGATATGCTTAGTTCACATATTTCGCTTATTATAAACATAGTTGGTGTTATATTGAATAACCCAGCTACGCCGGAAGCAATAAGTGCGGATATAATACAGGGAACAAGTGCGGCGTAATACATAACCCCCACACTTATAACCTCCATAGAAAATATGGCTGCGGCTATAGGAGTTCCGAAAAGAGCAGAGAAACAGGCACTCATTCCGCACATAATCATAATTCTTGTATCTTTGTCGTCAAAATGTAATATTTTGGCGATAAAATTGCTTAAGGAGCCGCCAACCTGCAGGGCTGCACCTTCTCGTCCTGCTGAACCACCGCAAAGATGTGTAAGCAGTGTTGATATTATAATAAGAGGAGCAACACGGACAGGAACTTCTGCATTGGACTGGATTGCTGTTATTACAAGATTAGTTCCTGTATTCTTGTCTTCGTGCGTAAAATGGTACATAAGAACGATTATTATACCGGCAGCAGGAAGAAAGAATAAAGTGTAAGGGTGTTGGATCCGAAAGCTTGTTACATATTGTAAAGCTTTATAAAATAATGCTCCGATAAGTCCTATAAAGCTTCCTGTAAATAAAGAGCAGAGAAGCCATTTGATAAGTGTTAAGGCTGCCATTCTTGCTCTTTGAAGTGTTTCAAGAGTAATATCAGGACTTATATCTAATATATCAGAGAGTTTTTTCATCAGGTTATCCTCTTTTCTTAGAGTGTTCACGTTAGTCGAACTTCTTTTTACTCATATTGCTGTTGTGATATTCAGGGTTATTAGTTACATCTTCTGTAAAAAACTCTGGCATAATGTAATTGTCAGCTTCTTCTATAGTGTTAAATTCAACTTCTGCAATAACAGTGCCGTTGAATGCTCCTTCAAATATGTCAAGTTCAATAGTGTATCCGTTACCATCTGGAATTTCATAACGCTTTTTGGTTATTATATTACCGTCAGCTTTTTTAATCAAATGTTCATACGAGTCTTTGGTGAGTGGAAGATTGTATTCTTCACGTGCTATCATACCACTGCCTTTGTAAGTAAGATAATAATCATCATTATCACGTCTTACCCTGACTACAGGTTTAGTTGAAAGATAACCCTGTTCAATATATCTGCAATTATAATTGTCCAGATTATCTGGCAATTGTGCAACTAAGAATTTACGTTCTATTTCCATAGTGTGTCTCCGTTTTCTGAATTTCATTGATAATATTTATATGTATCTATAAATACATATAAAAAAGACTGTCACCTAAGTGACAGTCGCAATATCCACTATCGAATATTAATTATTTAGCTGAGTTAACAGTATCCTTTAAAGCCTTACCAGCCTTAAACTTAGGTGCCTTAGAAGCAGGAATTTCAATAGCCTTACCTGTCTGAGGATTCTGACCTGTTCTAGCAGCTCTTTCAGCAACTTCGAAAGTACCGAAACCAACTAACTGAATCTTGTCACCATTCTTTAACTGTTCAGCAACAGTTTCTGTGAAAGCCTTTAAAGCCTTCTCAGCATCCTTCTTTGAAAGTTCAGCCTTCTCTGCGATTGCAGCAACTAACTCTGTCTTATTCATAATAAACTACATCCTCCTTAAATGAAATAAGTAATAATAAGTATAGGTTATTTATACTCCATATAGGTAATTTTGTCAATAAAAAACGCTTAAGAATTGCCTTATTTCGGCATTTTTCGCTGTTTTTGGTATTGGAATTATAATGTTAATTCCCCCCATTTATCATATAGCTCATCAAGCTCTTTGCTAAGAGCTTCCTTCCTGGTGTGTATTTCCATAAGTTTGGCAGTATCACTGCTTATGGCAGGGTCGGCGTACATATTATCAAGTTCCTCAATCTCAGCCTCAATTAAAGCCATGCGTTCTTCAGTACGCTTGATTTCGTTTTTAATCTTCTTTTGCTGTGCCTGCTTTACCTTTTCTTCCTGCCAGTTAAGCTTTGAAATGGCTGAACTGCTGGATTTAGAAGTGTTATTGGTTATTGGTTTTGCTCCTAGTATATCCTTTTTTTCAAGATAATAGTCATAATTACCAATATAATTAACAACCGTTTTATTGGCAAGCTCAATAATTCTTGTTGCAGTAGAATTAATAAAGTATCTGTCGTGTGATACGAACAGGACAGTACCTGTGTAACTATTAAGTGCATTTTCAAGAATTTCCTTTGAAGTGATATCAAGGTGGTTAGTAGGCTCATCTAATATAAGGAAGTTGGCATTAGAGAGCATAAGTTTGGCTAATGATACACGTCCGCGCTCGCCACCGCTTAAGTCTTTTATATACTTAAATACATCTTCATTGGTGAATAAAAATGCTGCAAGGGTATTTCTTATCTGTGTATTATTAAGGTCTGGATAAGCATCCCTGATTTCATCAAAAATGGTCTTGTCAGGGTCAAGAACGTGGTGTTCCTGATCATAATAACCAATATTTACTTTAGCACCAAGATATATCGAGCCTGAATCGGCAGGTATAATTCCATTAATTAATTTTAATATTGTTGTCTTGCCTGTTCCGTTACTTCCGATAAGTGCTACGCGTTCACCACGTTTAATCTGGAAGCATATGTTATCAAAAAGAACAGTTCCGTCAAAACCTTTAGTAAGGTTGTCTACAGTAAGGACATCATTACCGCTTATTACATTAGGTTCAAGCTTAATATCCATTTTGTCGTTTAAAATTTCAGGCTTATCGACAAATTCCATCTTGTTAAGCATTTTTTCACGGCTTTCAGCTCTTTTAATAGATTTCTCACGGTTGAACTGCTTAAGCTTTGTTATAACCTCCTCCTGATGTTTGATTTCACGCTGCTGGTTAAGATATTCCTTTAGCTGCATATTGCGCAGGATAGCTTTCTTTGAAGCGTAATCAGTATAGTTGCCTGAGAATACAGTTGCATTGCCATTGTCTAACTCGATAATCTTGCTTACTATCTTGTCAAGGAAATATCTGTCGTGGGCAACTATAAGTACAGCACCACTGTAGTTAAGCAGATAGTTCTCCAGCCAGCTTATAGACTCCATATCAAGGTGGTTGGTAGGCTCGTCAAGAAGTATAATATCAGGCTTTGATAATAAAAGCCTGCCAAGTGCAACCCGTGTCTTTTGTCCGCCTGATAAAGTATTAACATTAAGTGTGAAATCTTCTTCTGCAAAGCCAAGGCCTTTAAGAACACCAGTTATCTCGCTTTTGTAAGCGTAACCGTTGTTTAATTCAAACTCGTGGTTAAGGTCTGAATATTTCTTCATAAGTGTTTCAAGAGCTGTATCATCTGCTGATTTCATCTGGTTCTCAATACTTCTTAGCTGTGCTTCCATATCAAGGATATATTGCTTCACAGATAAAAGCTCATCATAAATTGTGTTGTCTGAATTAAGATTTTGCTGCTGTGAAAGATAACCTAAAGTCTTGTCCTTAGCTAACGTTACAAGTCCTGTGTCAGCAGGTTCAATTCCGGTTATAATCTTTAAAAGAGTAGACTTTCCAGCACCGTTGATACCAACGATAGCTGCTTTTTCGTGGTCTTCAATATTAAAAGAACAGGATTTGATAATAACATCTGTTCCAAAAGATTTACTTATATTATTACAGGAAAGAATCATAATAACAGTGTTCCTTTCTTTAAATTAATTAGTTGAATTATACTTGCTTTAAGAATAAATTGCAATTTTTTTGACTTATTTCTTCCTATAATGTATTATTAAAAAGTTAGACTAAGATAAGTGTATTAAATTTAAGAAATGAGGAAATGAATGAAATTTGACGAGTTAAACATTGATGAAAGAATATTAAGAGCTATTGAGGATATGGGATTTGAGGAAACTTCACCTATACAGACACAGGCAATTCCAGCTGTATGTGAAGGTATTGATGTTGTCGGACAGGCACAGACAGGTACTGGTAAGACAGCAGCATACACAATTCCTATGCTTATGAAGATAGACCCACAGATAAAAAAGCCTCAGGCAATCGTACTCTGCCCTACAAGAGAGCTTGCTGTACAGGTGGCTGAGGAGATAAGAAAACTTGCCAAATATATGAGTGATATTAAAGTTCTTCCAGTATATGGAGGACAGGAGATAGTAAGACAGATAAAGTCATTAAAGACGGGCGTACAGATTATTGTTGGAACTCCTGGAAGAGTTATGGACCATATGAGAAGAAAGACTGTTAAGTTTGATAATATTAATATGGTTATTCTTGATGAAGCTGATGAAATGCTTGATATGGGATTCAGGGAAGATATGGAAACAATTCTTACAGAAACGCCAGAAGACAGACAGACAGTAATGTTCTCAGCTACTATGCCAAAGGCTATTATGGATATTGCAAGAAATTTCCAGAAAGATGCCAGGATTATAAAGGTAGTAAGAAAAGAACTTACAGTATCTAATATAGAACAGTTCTATTATGAGGTAAGACCTAAGAATAAGACAGAAGTATTGTGCAGGCTTATTGATATATACAATCCAAGACTTTCAGTAGTGTTCTGTAACACTAAAAGACAGGTTGATGAGCTTATATCAGAGCTTAAGGGCAGAGGTTATTTTGCTGATGGAATACATGGTGATATGAAACAGCAGCAGCGTGACAGAGTAATGGATGACTTTAGAAGCGGCAAGGTAGACATACTTATAGCAACTGATGTAGCAGCAAGAGGAATTGATGTTGATGATGTAGATATGGTATTTAACTATGACATTCCTCAGGATGAGGAATATTATGTTCATAGAATTGGAAGAACAGGGCGTGCAGGAAGATCTGGAATGGCACTTTCATTTATAAGTGGCAAGGAAGTGTATAAGTTAAAGGATATCGAGCGTTACTGTAAGACTAAGATACTTGCAAAGCCTGTTCCATCATTGGATGATGTTAAGAACACCAAGCTTGATAATATGTTTGATAAAATCAGACAGACAATCGAAGAGGGTGGACTTACAGATATGGTTAATCTTGTTGAAGAACACGTTAATCAGGAAGAATATACATCTATGGATATGGCAGCAGCACTTTTAAAAATGCTTATAGGTGATACCCTTGACAGAGAAGATGAAGTAGAAGAATTCCATTTTGATACAGATAAAGATGATTCAAGAATGGTAAGACTCTTTATTAATATTGGAAAAAAGGATAAAATAAAGCCAGCTAATATTCTTGGAGCTATTGCAGGTGAATCTGGTATGCCTGGCAAGCTTGTAGGCGCGATAGATATGATGGACAACTATACATTTGTTGATGTACCAGCTATACACGCAGAGAAAATTCTTAAGGCAATGAATGATAACGTGCAGATTAAGGGACGCCGTGTTAATGTTGAGAAGGCTAACCAGTCAAGAGGCAAGGGCAGAGGAAAAGGCAAGCATAAGGACAAAGCAAGAAAGAATAAATAAATGAAAAAACAGGTGACATTAAGCAGTATAAACAGGGCAGAAGTATTAAGGTACTTAGGATACAAGGGAATAGGGGCAGATGAGACAATAAACAGCCTTATAGATGAATGTGAGGCAGAGGTCTTAAAAGCGGCAGTTCCAAGATATGTATACAGGGTAGTGGATGTGACACAGGTCGATGAGGGCGTAAGGCTTGAAGGGACTTCTGTTACATTAAAAGGAAACTCAATTAAAGAACATCTTAAAGGCTGTAATAAAGCGGCACTTATAGCAGTGACAATCTCTGATGGAATAGACAGGATGTTAAGGGTGATGCAGGCCTCAGACCTTGCCAAGGCTGTAATATCAGACAGTATGGCAAGTGCAGCAATTGAACAGGTATGCGATAAGGTTGAGGCTGTTATTAAAGAGGAACTTCCAGAGTATAACCAGACATTCAGGTTTGGAATAGGATATGGTGATCTGCCTTTGTCACAGCAGGGCGAATTCTTAAAAATACTAAATGCACCTAAGCTTATAGGGCTTAATATAGGAAAGACTGATATGATGACACCAACCAAGTCTGTAACAGCAGTTATTGGGCTTACAACCGGAGAGGTCAGTTCAAAGAAAAAAGGCTGTATGTCGTGTAACCTTAAAGGTACATGCAGATTCAGGGAAGCAGGAGGACATTGTAATGAATAAATTAAAAGAACTTTTACAAAAGGATTATGTGATTCTTGATGGTGGAATGGGTACTATGCTTCAGGCGGCAGGAATGAAGATGGGTGAAACACCAGAGATGCTTAATATTACAGAACCGGAACTTCTCATTTCCATACACGAGCAGTATCTAAAGGCAGGTGCAGACATAATATATGCCAATACATTTGGTGGCAACAGATATAAGCTTGAAGAATGTGGGCATTCAGTTGATGAACTTGTAACAGCGGGAATTAAAAATGCAAAGAAGGCGTGTGCCAATGTGAATCCACGAGCACTTGTAGCACTTGATGTAGGACCTATAGGACAGCTTCTAGAGCCAACAGGTACATTAAGCTTTGAGGAAGCTTATGAGATGTATGCTGAGATAGTCAAGGCTGGTGAGGCGGCAGGTGCAGATCTTGTTGTATTTGAGACAATGACAGATCTGTTAGATGTGAAAGCGGCAGTGCTTGCAGCAAAGGAGAATAGCCAGCTTCCAATAATGACGACTATGACATTTGAAGAAAATATGCGTACATTTACAGGATGTCAGATATCTTCATTTGCACTTACAATATCAGGACTTGGAGTTGATGCCTTAGGTGTCAACTGTTCACTTGGACCTAAGGAACTTGAGCCGGTTATTAAGGAACTTACAGGCTGGACTAATCTTCCGGTTATAGTAAAGCCTAATGCAGGACTTCCCGACCCTGTTACTAATGAATATAATGTGACAGCAGAGCAGTTTGCTGAATTTATGAAGGATTTAAGAAAGTATGGCATTAAAATATTCGGTGGTTGTTGTGGAACAACTCCTGAATTCATAAAGTGCTTATCAGATATGTTACATAAAGAAGGCAATTTAGCAAAAGAGCCAGTGAAAATGCCATCGGCTGTATGCTCAGCTACAAGCACAGTTATAGTTGACCAGCCAAGAGTTGTAGGAGAGAGAATTAACCCAACAGGTAAAAAGGTATTTAAGCAGGCACTCTTAGATAATGATATGGATTATATACTTGGACAGGCATTAGAACAGACAGGTGCGGGTGCTGATATTCTTGATGTCAATGTAGGACTTCCGGGAATTGATGAAAGACAGATGATGGTTGATACTGTGAAAGCACTTCAGTCAGTTGTGGATGTGCCTCTCCAGCTTGACTCAACTATACCTGAGGTTCTTGATGCTGCATTAAGAGTATATAATGGTAAGCCGATTGTCAATTCAGTTAATGGAGAAGAAGACTCTCTTAATAACATTCTGCCAATAGTTAAAAAATATGGTGCGGCAGTAATTGGCCTTGCTCTTGATAAAGATGGTATTCCTAAGAAAGCAGAAGACAGAGTTGCCATAGCAAGAAAGATTATGGACAGGGCAATAGCTATAGGAATTCCTAAAGAGGATATATATATAGACTGTCTTACACTTACAGCCTCAGCCGAACAGGAGGGGGTAATGGAAACGCTTAATGCACTTTATGAGGTTAAGCATACTCTTGGCTTAAGGACGGTGCTTGGTGTATCGAATATATCTTTCGGACTTCCTAACAGAGTGCTTGTCAATCACATTTTCTTAACAATGGCTATGCAGAATGGTCTTGATCTTGCGATTATTAACCCTAACATATATGAGATGATGGGGGCAGTAAGGGCATATAAGCTTCTTGCCAATATAGATAAGAATTCTGTTGATTATATTAAGGCTTATGCTTCAATGCCTAATATAAGCAAGATTAATCCAATGAATACAGCGGCAAATGCAGTACAGGGTGGTCAGACAGCACAGGCAGGTGGAAGTGTTAATCTTAAGGATAAGAAGGGCAGTTATACCTGTGATGACTTATTCTATGCAGTAGAGAAAGGTCTAAAAAATGAAGGTGCAGCAATAACAGAAGAACTTCTTGCAGGTATGGATTCTATGGACATTGTTAATAATGCCTTGATTCCTGCACTTGATAAGATAGGTGAGGAGTTCGAGAAGGGAACATTATTCCTGCCACAGCTTATAATGGCGGCTGGCGTTGCACAGGGAGCGTTTGAGGTTATAAGAAAACATATGATTATGAGCAATAATGCACCTGTAAGCAAGGGAAAGATTGTTATTGCGACGGTTAAGGGAGATGTCCACGATATTGGAAAGAATATCGTAAAGGTACTTCTTGAGAATTATGGTTATGAGGTTATTGATCTTGGAAAGGATGTTGAATATCAGGTTGTTGTAGATGCGATTAAAGAAAATGGTGCGAAGCTTTGTGGTCTGTCAGCACTTATGACAACAACACTTGTTTCAATGAAAAAGACAATAGAACTTATACATAAGAACAATCTTGATTGTAAGGTTATGGTAGGAGGAGCAGTGCTTACTCCTGAATATGCTAAGGAAATACATGCGGATTTCTATTCAAAGGATGCAAAGGAGTCTGTGGATATTGCTAAGAGAGTGCTTGGATAGAGTACATTTCTTTACTTTTTAGCAAAATAGTTATATAATTAACATTAATTTTGAAGGCTGATGGGAAGCTGGTAATTACAGGTTTCCCATCTCCTTTTCGTAGCAGTATTGCACAGGAATGGAGAATGTTATGGAAGAGAATAAGAAGATTTCATCGGCTGTTATAAGAAGATTGCCAAGATATTACAGATATCTGGGCGAACTTATAGAAAGTGGTGTTCAGAGGATTTCATCTAAAGATTTAAGTGTGAGAATGAAAGTTACAGCATCACAGATAAGACAGGACCTCAATAATTTCGGAGGTTTTGGACAGCAGGGATATGGATATAATGTGAAGTATCTTTATGATGAGATAGGCAAGATACTTGGAATAGACAGGAAGCATAATATGATAATAATAGGTGCTGGTAACCTTGGACGTGCTATTGTTAATTATACAGACTTTGAGAAGCGTGGTTTTGTTATATGCGGCGTATTTGATAACAATCCAGAGCTTAAAGGTGAAAGCATTCACGGAATAGATATAATGATGATGGATCAACTTGCCGATTTTATACATAAGAACGATATAGAGATAGTTGCACTGACAATACCAAAGCAGGCGGCTAAGGAAATCGGAAAGCAGGTTGCAGATGCAGGAATTAAGGCTATATGGAATTTCGCACATACAGATCTTAATCTGCCAGATGACGTAATAGTTGAGAATGTACATTTATCAGAAAGCCTTATGAGACTTTCTTACACAATTGCCAATAAGCACTCATAAAGATATTAAATCCAAAGGGGGAATTGATGGTGTCTAAGATAACTTATGAATTGTTAAAGAATAGTGATGTATTTAAGAATATTCCGATTCTTACGCTTGATGAGCGATGGTATCACCTTATTAACGAGAAGAATAAGACAGATGAGATTGCGTATTGGGAGAAACAGGTTAATGAACTGCTTAAGAAGCAGGGAAGAATTAATAATGACATTAAAGACATCAAGAAGCTTAAAAAGCAGCTTATCAATGATGTTGTTGAGAATATGGAAGATGATGATTCAAGCAGGCAGAAGCAGAAGCGTATGAGCCAGAACCAAAGACTTATACAGGAGTCTAATGACAAGATAGCTTCGCTTGAAGATGAACTCTTAGAAGTACCAAGAGAATTGGCAAGGGCTAACGAGAAGCTTCTTACAGAGACACTTAAAGCCTGCTATGACAGAATGAATGCCAATACAGAGGATATAGAGGTACTTGATAAGTGGATTAATGCTACAAGAGTCAAGCTTAAGAAGAATATTCTTATAAAACAGGATAAAGAAACTGTTAATAATAATATGTATTCTCTTATACACGATATTATCGGACCTGAGAATTGTAGTGCAGTTGACAGAATTAATGAAGGCAATGTAGGAGATAAGCAGGAATGAGATATGTATTAGATGCGGCTTCTATGAAGAATGTGGATTCTTATTCAATTAATACTCTTGGTATACCATCAGTTGTGCTTATGGAAAGAGCCGCACTCTCAGTGACAGAAGCTATTGAAAGCAAGGTTAAAGGAAATATACATACAGACATTATATGCGTATGTGGACGTGGCAATAATGGGGCAGATGGACTTGCGGTGGCAAGACAGCTTTATCTTAAGGGCTACAATGTGGATGTGTATATAATTAACTCACACGCTTCTACCAAAGAATTCGATATACAATTGAACATAATAAAGAATCTGGGCATAGAATGTATTAATAGCCCGGATTTTTCTAAATATGGGGTTATTGTAGATGCCTTATTTGGCAATGGCTTATCAAGAGAACTGGCAGGAGAGGCCAGAATAGTAGTAGATACAATTAATAAATGCAGTACATCAGTGCGTTCACAGTATACACAGAATAGCGACAATAATGGAAACAGGCTTGTTGTGGCTGTTGACATACCATCAGGTATAAGTGCATCGACAGGTGTGGTTATGGGATCTGCGGTTAATGCTGATATAACAGTTACCTTCGGATTTGAAAAAATCGGACATATATTATATCCAGCAGCTTCATATTGTGGGAAGATTATAAGAAAAGATATAGGTTTTGCACAATATCCGGATATGACAAGGGATATTTTCACATATGATTATAGTGATATATCTGATATGCTTCCGCTAAGAAAGCCTGATGGCAATAAAGGAACATTTGGAAAGGCACTTGTAATAGCTGGTTCAAGGCTTTATGGAGGTGCAGCAGTATTAAGTTCAAGAGCGGCGGCACGTATAGGTTCAGGGCTTGTAAGAACCCTTACGCATATAAGCAACCGTACAGCAGTTATAACGGGCAATATGGAATGTATTGTTGATACATATGATACTGATGAGGAATGTGGCGATTTTGTTAAGAATACAGAGACATTAGTGGATAAATGTATCTGCTGGGCAGATGTTGTGTGCATAGGTCCGGGGCTGTCTATGGAAGAAAGTGCAGTAAAGCTTGTAAGAAGTGTGTCAGCAAAGAAGAATATTAAAAAGCTGTATGATGCAGATGCCCTTAATATAATCGCCCAATATAAAATTGAACTTGATGGCAGTAATGATGATGTAGACTATGAAGCTGGCGGCAATAGTTGTAATGCTTCATATAAAGATGATATGTCAGATAAGAATGTTGTCGTTACACCACACATAGGAGAAATGTCACGTCTTACAGGACTTGATATTGCGGTGATAAAGAATAATCCTATAGATACAGCAAGAACATATTCAAGAGAACATAATTGCGTATGTGTATTAAAAGATGCAAGAACTATTGTTTCTGATGGAGAAAGAGTGTATATTAATATGTCAGGCAATGATGGAATGGCAACAGGAGGTTCGGGAGATGTGCTTTCAGGCATAATAACAGGACTTATGGCACAGGGACTTACTACTTTTGAAGCTTCAGCACTTGGCGTATATATACACGGCTGTGCAGGAGATGAAGCTGCCTTAAGTAATGGTAAGTATTCTATGGTTGCGGGCGATATTATTGACAATATAAAAAATGTGCTTATAAAAGCAAGAGGTGAATAATGAGTAAGTATTACAGAGTATATGCAGATGTAGATCTGGATGCAATCAGGGCTAATTGTATTGAGCTTATGAGCAAGACAGAACCTTCAACAAAGGCACTTGCAGTTGTTAAAGCAGATGGCTATGGACACGGAGATGTGGCTGTATCCAAGGCAGTAAGAGATTTAGTATATGGATATGCAGTTGCTACGCTGGATGAAGCTGTTAATTTAAGAGAAAATGGAATTAATAAGCCAATACTTATATTAGGCTATGTTGAGCCTGAGGAATATGAGGCATTGGTTAAGAATGAAATAGATGCAACAGTATTTGACTATGAGACAGCCAAGGCACTTAATGATGTTGCCTTAAGGCTTGGAAAGGTAGCTTTCTGCCATATCAAGGTTGATACCGGAATGAGAAGAATAGGTCTTGAGCCAGATGAAAGTGGTGTTGAGATAGTTAAAAAGATAAAGAATTTAAAGGCACTCAATGCAAGAGGCCTGTTTACACATCTTGCAACTGCTGATGAGAAGGATAAGACCGCTGCATTAAGACAGATTGCAAAGTATGATGCTTTTGATGATGCGTTGAAGAAAGAAGGTATATCATTTGAGATAAAGCATGTATCCAACAGTGCAGCTATTATAGATATGCCACAGGCTAATCATGGAATGGTGCGACTTGGAATTGCTTTATATGGTATGTATCCATCAGATGAAGTGGATAAGTCAGCAGTAGCACTGAAACCAGCACTACAGCTCAAAAGCCATGTAGCTATGGTAAAGACAGTTCCAGCAGGAGAAAAGATAGGTTACGGCGGAACATTTGAAACTAAGAGAGAAACAGTGCTTGCAACTGTAACAGTGGGATATGGCGATGGATATCCAAGGTCATTATCATCAAAGGGATATGTGCTTATTAATGGTAAGAAAGCTCCTATAACAGGAAGGGTATGTATGGACCAGATGATGGTAGATGTTACAGATATAGGTCCTGTAAATCGTGGTGATGTTGTAACATTAGTAGGAAAAGACAAGGATGCAGAGATTACAGTTGAAGAGATTGCTGCTTTAGCAGGAACATTTAATTATGAATTTGTGTGTGACCTTGGCAAGAGAATTCCAAGAAATTATTATCTTAATGGACAATATATTGGAAGTCATGATTATTTTCATGAGAACTGGAAGTTAATAACAGATTAAGAAGTAGTGTAATATACAGCATTTTCATAAAATTATTAAATAACAAACCTGCAAAATAATTGAATACACGTCCGAAACCTTGGCAATACTTTGAGTATAAACAATTAAGTAAATGCTTTGGGAGTGTGATATAAGTGGTAATTAAACGTGGGGATATATTTTATGCAGATTTAAGACCTGTGGTAGGTTCTGAACAGGGAGGTATAAGACCTGTTCTTATAATTCAGAATGATACAGGCAACAGGCATAGTCCGACAGTTATATGTGCAGCTATAACATCCAAGATGAATAAAGCTAAGCTGCCAACGCACGTTGAGATTGATGCGTGTCATTACGATATCGTAAAAGATTCAGTTATATTGCTGGAACAGTTAAGAACAATAGACAAGAAAAGACTCAAAGATAAAGTATGTCATCTTGATAATGAGATAATTAATCAGGTTGACAAGGCATTGAGGGTTAGTCTTGAGATGAACCTGAAACAAGATTGACGATATAATAGAATATATGGTATTCTATAGGGAATAATTATATAATAATATAATTATCTAAATAACGAAAGGAAATGGATATAACTATGAATGATGGTCATCCCGCGGATGGGAACCAAGGATTGTTTTCTGGCTTATTTAAGAAGCTTACTAAAGGAAAACGCGACGAAGATGTAACAGAAGAGATTATGGATATGGTTAATGAAAGCCATGAACAGGGAGTTATAGCTGAGAATGAAGCTGAGATGATTGGCAATATATTTGAATTTGCCGAGAAGCAGGCATCAGATGTTATGACCCACAGGAAGAACATAGTAGCACTTGATGCCTCACTTACAGTTAAAGAGGCATTTGATATAGTGATGGAAGAAAGCTACTCAAGATATCCTGTATATGATGATGATATTGATAACATAATTGGCATATTACATATCAGAGATCTTCTGAAGGTATACGTTAAAGGCAGTGATAAGGATAAGAAGCTTTATCAGGTTAAAAATCAGGTTATGTTTGACCCATTCTGTATTCCAGAGACAAGAAGCATAAGTGTATTGTTTAAGGAAATGCAGTCAAAGAAGAATCATTTTGCTGTTGTTGTTGATGAGTATGGACAGACAACAGGAATTATTACAATGGAAGATATACTTGAAGAGATAGTAGGTAATATTTTTGATGAATATGACGAGGAAGAGGAGCAGATAAGACAGCTTTCTGATGGAAGTTACGAGATGGACGGCCAGACACCTCTTGAAGATATTGAAGAGAAGCTTGATATTAAGTTTGACTGTGAAGATATTGATACTATCAATGGATATCTTATATATAAGCTTGGTAAGATTCCTGATGAGAATGAAGAGTTTGAAACAGAGTGTGGGGGATATATATTCCGCATATTATCTGTTGGCAATAAGATGATTCAGAAGGTGCTTGTGAGTAAAGCTGATAAGAAGGATAAGGGTAATGAAGCCGGATAAGATTAATAAGCTTATAAAAAGGCTGGCGGCAGTATCTTTGTGGCTGATAATATGGCAGATTGCCAGTGTGATGACAGGACTTGAGCTTTTGCTTGCAAGTCCTGTTACTGTATTAAGGACACTGGCGGGTATGCTTGTTACAAGGCAGTTCTATGGGATACTGTATTTAAGTGTTATGCATATTATGTCGGGTATGCTTGCTGGCTGTCTGATTGGAATATGTGCAGGAATATTGTCTGCACGGTTTGATTTTTTAAAGGAGTGGCTCGGCATTGCCGTACAGTTAATGAAATCACTTCCGGTTGCGGCATTTATAATACTTGTGCTTATGTGGTGGGGTTCTAAAAATGTTACATTTATTATCAGTGCAATGGTTGTAATACCAATGATTACGACAGGTGTAAAAGAAGGCATTGATAATACAGATAACAAGCAGATAGAACTTGCCAGAGTATATGATATGACTGCATTTAACACATTCAGATATGTATATCTTACAGGTGTATATCCGTATATTACAGCACAGTTAAAGGTGGCAGCCGGAATGTGCTTTAAAGCTGGAATATCGGCAGAGATAATAGGGCTTGTGACAGGGACAATCGGTACGCAGATGTACTATGCCAAAATGTATCTGTTATCTGCTGAGTTATTCTCGTGGAGCATAGTTGTAATTGTGGTGAGCCTTGTTATAGAAAAATGTATAATATGGCTTGCGAAGATGCTATATAAGTGCATACAGCATATATAAAATTATTAAATTGGTAAAAATATGAAAACATTAAAATTATCAGATATATCAAAGAAGTACAATGACATCACAGTCCTTGCTAATGCTAATGCAGAATTTACTTCATCTAAGATAATCTGTATCAGGGGACAATCAGGAGCTGGAAAGACTACACTCCTTAATATTATAATGGGAGTTGTTAAAGCGGATAAAGGCATAGTGGAATTCGTTAATGATAATGGACAAAGTGTTAAGCCAGGGTTTTCAGCAGTATTTCAGGATTGCAGGCTTATAGAACACCTGTCACCAGTGATTAATGTAAAAATGGTGCTAAAGAAGAATAAGAAGAATTCTGTGGGAGATGTGGCTTTTGCTGTAAAGAGTGAGCTTTTAAAGCTTCTTGACAAAGAGGCACTAGATAAGCCTTGTAGTGAATTAAGCGGTGGCATGAAGAGGCGTGTTGAGATTGTAAGGGCAGTGATGGCTGAATCGGATATAGTTATTATGGACGAGCCATTTGCAGGTCTTGATGAAGTTACCAAAGATAATGTTATTAATTATATAATTAATAATATCAATAATCGTATTGTGATAATATCCACACACGATGAGGAAGATGTAAAAAAATTAAGAGCTAATGTGCTTTTTGTTGACAATAAAGCTGGCAGTTGCTACAATAATGTGTGATTTTAGATGACTGTCATATATTGGCAGTATGGAGGAAAGAGATATGAGAAGAGCAGTATTTTCAATTCTAGTAGACAATTCATCAGGTGTTCTTAGCCGTGTAGCAGGCTTATTCAGTCGAAGAGGCTATAATATTGACAGTCTTACAGTTGGTGAGACACTTGACCCTAAGCTTTCAAGAATGACAATAACAGTAACAGGTGATGATGATATTCTTGAGCAGATTGAAAAGCAGCTTGCTAAGCTTATTGATGTAAAGGAAATCGTAGAACTTCCTCATGATGAATCTGTATGCAGGGAACTTGTTCTTATCAAGGTATTATGTACAAGAGAGGAAAGACAGCAGATAACAACTATGGCAGATATATACAGGGCTAATATAGTAGATGTTGCTAAGAATTCTCTTATTATTTCGCTTACAGGAAGCCAGAGCAAGATAGATTCATTTATCGCATTACTTGATGGTTTTAAAATTACAGAACTCGCAAGAACTGGAATAACTGGACTTGCTCGTGGTGCTGCAAATTTAAAATAAATTATTTATTACATTCGGAGGTATTTGTAAGATGGCAGAGGCTAAGATTTATTATCAGTCAGATTGTAATTTATCATTACTTGATGGAAAGACAATCGCAATCATCGGTTACGGCAGCCAGGGACATGCACATGCATTAAACTTAAAGGATTCAGGATGCCACGTAATTATCGGTCTTTATGAAGGATCAAAGTCATGGAAGAGAGCTGAAGAGCAGGGCTTTGAAGTATTCACAGCAGCAGAGGCAGCTAAGAAAGCTGATATTATTATGATTCTTATCAACGATGAGAAGCAGGCTAAATTATATAAGGAAGATATTGAACCAAACCTTGAACCAGGCAATATGCTTATGTTTGCTCACGGTTTCAATATTCACTTCGGTTTAATTAAGGCTCCTAAGGGCGTTGATGTTACTATGATCGCTCCTAAGGCACCTGGACATACAGTACGTTCTGAATATCAGGCTGGTAAGGGAACTCCTTGTCTTGTAGCTGTAGAACAGGATGAGACAGGTAAGGCTCTTGATATGGCACTTGCTTATGGTCTTGGTATTGGTGGAGCAAGAGCAGGTCTTCTTGAGACAACATTCAGAACAGAGACAGAAACAGACCTCTTTGGTGAGCAGGCAGTTCTTTGTGGTGGTGTATGTGCACTTATGCAGGCTGGTTTTGAAACACTTTGCGAAGCTGGTTATGATCCACGTAACGCATACTTTGAATGTATCCATGAGATGAAGCTTATCGTAGATCTTATCTACCAGTCAGGCTTTGCAGGTATGAGATATTCTATCTCTAACACAGCTGAATATGGTGATTACATAACAGGTCCTAAGATCATCACAGAGGATACAAAGAAGGCTATGAAGAAGATTCTTTCAGATATCCAGGATGGTACATTTGCTAAGGAATTCTTACTTGATATGAGTGAAGCTGGCGGACAGGTTCACTTCAAGGCTATGAGAAAGCTTGCATCAGAGCATCCATCAGAGCAGGTTGGTGCAGAGATAAGAAAGCTTTATAGCTGGAACAACGAATCAGACAAGCTTATCAACAACTAATAATTATAAGCAGAATATAACCCCTCCTTACTGTATTGGTAAGGAGGGGTATTTTTATGTAATAGGGAATTCTGATGGCTTACTGCTTATTCTCGAATTCGTCCTTGTTCGCATCATATTTTTTCTTATATAAATTCCTGGTTCTATATGCCTGGGCTATAATAACAACTCCGATTATAATAATAGCAATTATTGTAATTGCTGATTGTTTGATATCAGGCTTGGTGTTTGCGGCATTATCGGCAGTATCTTCTTGGTCAATGCCGAATTCAACATCTATAGGTTCGTC
Organism: Bacteroides galacturonicus; assembly: GCF_003096855.1. NCBI lineage: Bacteria > Pseudomonadati > Bacteroidota > Bacteroidia > Bacteroidales > Bacteroidaceae > Bacteroides > Bacteroides galacturonicus. Next base: position 151,973 of record NZ_QEOA01000004.1, read on the forward strand.
CGTCTTGGTAGCAGCCTGTTCTTTGTAAGGTGTAACATTTTCCATCATATTATTAGTTGTATCCAAGCCGACAAAAGTTCTGTAAAGTCCGAATGAACGTGTATCGAATTGTCCATTAAAGGTTATTGCATAACCGCTGTCAAGCATATTAAATGAATAAGATATCTGTGATACATGTTTTTTGAAAGCGTCCTGTAATACCTGTACAGAAGTGCGGCTGCCAAGCTTATCAAGCGGTGTATCTACATCAAGAGTTATTGTATTATCACCATAAAGATGATAATAGGCCTTTGGAACGTCCCATAAGCCATACTTGGAAGCAGAATCAGGATACATATCAGCGTTATTGGAAGCTTCTAATGCTTCCTGTATTGCGGCGGCATATATACGGTGTCCGCCGTGTCCATATTCACCATTGAAATCCTGTGATACACATACTAAAGGCTTGAACTTTCTTATACATTCTGTTGAATATGAGATAATATCATCATATACATACTGTGATTTGGCTTTTTCAAGGCTTAAGGAGTATAAGTCCTCAAATGTTCCTTTAACAGGATAATTCTTAATTCCACATTCCCACAGACCATCAAGTTCCTCGTGCTGTCTTACAGGTTCAGTGAGAAAGAAATCGCACATATAGGCAATCTGTACATTAAGATTTTGCTCACCGCCATAGTTAGTAAGAACTCCACCTAAGAATAATATCTCATCATCAGCGTGTGTTGAGAATACAAGAATATCTGTCATTCCATACAGAGGTGCTTCCCATCTTTGCACATTGTCAGGAAGATTTCCCCTGGAATATGCGTATATGTCTGATATCTGCATACCCTCTGGTACATTTATTGTAATATCACGGCTTCCGTCTTTGATATCCATATAATCGTGAAGAAATCCATTTTCTCCACACTTAACAGTCTGGCTGTTATAAGTAATCGTATAATTAGTGACTTCACTGCTCCATATGATGTAAAGCCCATAAATGTTCTCATCTGCTTTGACATTTACTGTGGCATTAGGGACGAGATTAATAGTTGTGTCATATGAGCCGTCTGTTAAATTCTTAGTGTAATCAGATACACTGCCATTATTATTAACGGATACGGTTATGCCTATATTATGTGCTGTATCATTGTCAGTTGTGGCAGAATTTCCAGATGTGATGTCCGGTGCATTTGCAATATTAGCAGTACTGCTGTCTGCCGCATAGGAAATGGTGTGTGAAGACAACACTATTCCGATGGCGGAAAATGCAATGACAGCAGATTTAAGTAGCAGTTTCATTATTAATCTCCAATCTGTATATATTTAATGTTTATATTGTTTTTACCATATGGTAAAATAACATATTATGCACATACTTTCAAGAAAAGATGCAAAATGGCACGTTTAAATAGATACATTTAATTAGAATAGATATTTTTAATAGATAAATGGATATAAGGAAAGAAGATATTAGTAAAATGAGGCTGAGAGTTGGAATATGTAATAACGAAATAATAAATGCCCAGACAGAGCTTGTCATAAGCCATATTAAAAAGGTACACAAGGATGTGAGCTTTACTAAGTTTGATATAGGCGGTGGCAGGCATTTTAATACATCAGGAATAGCAGGGGTGCCTGAAAATGTATTATGTAATATGAATGATGTTGTGCCGTGGTCAGTAGCTGTATCTGATGCAATATCAGCAGGTTATATAGATGTGGGAGTTACAGGTCTTAATGAACTTTTTGCTAATGATATGTCTGAAATATTAAAACAAGGTGTCACACTTAGTGCAATAACAAAAAGGCGGGACACAAGGGCTGTGCTTATAACTAAGAAGAAACGAAGAAGTGCTGATACAGATAATAAAGTAAAGCTTTATACGGACAATTACGATAAGCTTAAAAGGTGCAGATACATTTATGATAATACCGGGTGCCAGCTTTTAGATACAATAGAGGACTGCATTGATATGCTTATGGAAAATGAGTGTGATGGGGTATTTGCAGGAAGCGATAATATAAGAATGTTAAGGCTCAACCACATAAGAGGCTGTGATTATAATTATGTGGAGAATAATATATATATACCGGATACAGGGGAGGCAGTGTCTGCAATACTTACTGCTGATGATGAGGAAATATGCAGTATTATAGGGAAGGCAAGCGATGAGCAGACTATAAAGATAATAGATATTGAAAGTGCATTAATAGGGCGGATTAAGTCTTACGGAATGGTAGATGATGCAAAGGTGATTGTATCATTTAATGGTAAAAATGCTGTTATTGCAGCCAATATATACAGGGGTGATAAGAGCTTCCGATGTGAGGTGAAAGGCGAAGATGTATATATTGAGAGAATGATGGATAAACTTGTAAGACAGATTTTGCATAAATTAGCGTGATTAATATTGACAGATATGTTATTATTAAAATGTTGAATTATATATAGACTAGATGGGAATGGTAATTTATGGAATTTAAGAAGATAAATGAAGACAAGTTTCAATGCCTGTTATACGAAGAGGATCTTGAATATAATAATATAACACTTGATGATTTCTTTAGAAATGACACAGAAAAGATACATAATCTGTTGGAAGTTATTATGGACGAAGCACATAAGAATATAGGAGTTGAACTTGGTGGCGGCGTTATGTCATTACAGCTTGCACCACAGCCAGACCATTCAATCCTTCTTACTGTATCATCAGGAAAGGAAGATTTTGGTAATATGTTAAAGCAGGCAGGCGAGAGAGCTGCAAAAGCTTTAGGTGACAGGTCAAAGAGTGAGAGTAATGTTATAAAGAATGGCGGTGAGGATCTTAAAGCTCCGGAGTTTGCGGCATTTGATAAGTTGAAGGATATATTTGACCAGATGAAAGACATACCTGAGGCAGAGAAATTTATAAAAGAAGCTAAGAAAGCGAAAGATAATAAGCCAAAGGTCAGTGATGTTGTGACTGTAGGCTATGGCGTATATATTCTTGACAGCTTTGAGGACTTTGAAGATATGTGTATGGTATGCCCTAAGGTATGGGGAGTTGCCAATGGAATATATAAGAAGGACAACCGGTATTATCTTGTGCTTGAGAAGGGAAGATGTGCCAGGGAACGCTATAACTCAATATGTAATGTTATAAGCGAGTATGCACGCCTTGACTCAGAGAAAGAGCAGAGAGTTATATGGGTTAAGGAGAATTGTGAGGCGGTTATAAAAGCCAACGCGATTAATAAAGTTAAGAAGTATTTATAATTAAGGGAGAAGAATATGAGGTATCCGCATTTTCTTGCCTGTAATGGAAATATAGGCTTCGTTGCACCATCATTTGGCTGTGCAACGGAGCCTTATATTACAGGTTTTAAAAAGGCACAGGAGAGATTTAAAAATCTAGGTTATGGAATAGTTAATGGTCCTAATGTATATGAGGCAAATGGAATAGGAATAAGCAATACGCCAGAGCTTTGTGGACAGGAGCTTACTGATATGTACACATCTGACAAGTCTGATGCATTAATATCATGCGGCGGAGGTGAGCTTATGTGTGAAATTCTTGGTTATGTTGACTGGGATAAGATTGTTAAAGCAGAACCTAAGTGGTTTATGGGATATTCAGACAATACGAATTTTACATTTCTGCTTAATACAATAGCTGATACTGCAAGCGTATATGGACCTTGTGCGGCGGCATTTGGTGTAGACAAGCTTCATAATTCCCAGCTTGATGCAATCGGCGTGCTGACGGGAGAAAAGCTTAATATAAGTGGTTATGATATGTGGGAAAAGGAGTCTTTAAAGACAGAGGACAATCCCACGCCAGCGTATAACCTTACTGAGAAAAAGGTGCTTACAGCTTATATAGGAGATAAGAAGCTTGATAATAGTTCAGAAAGCTTTAATAATATAAAGGCATCAGGCAGGCTTATAGGCGGATGTATGGACTGCCTTGTCAACCTTTTAGGAACTAAATACGACAAAGTTAAGGAATTTAATAGTAAATACAGCGATGATGGCATTATATGGTTTCTTGAAAGCTGCGACCTTAATGTATTTTCAATAAGAAGGGCTATGTGGCAGATGGACAATGCTGGCTGGTTTGAGAATGTTAAGGCATTTGTAATTGGAAGGCCACTTGTATATGGACAGGAAATGATGGGACTTGACCAGTACAGTGCTATTATTAAAACAGCAGGAAGATACAATGTTCCGGTAATTATGGATGCAGATCTGGGGCATCTTCCACCAGCAATGCCTGTAATAAGCGGTGCATATGCAGAAGTTTCTGTTAAAGATGATAATATACATTTTTCATATGAGTTAAAGTAATATATAAAATGTATATATTATGATGAAAAGTGTAAAATGTACCAGATATGATGAAATATGTAAAAATTTTATGCTTATAAAACATAAAAACGTATAGAATTCAGATATCTTGCAAATGTATGGAATATACTGTAAAATAAATAAGATTAAGCGTTAAATATATAAGTATATACTTCGCGGATAAAGGAGGATTTATAATGGGAATGACAATGACACAGAAGATTCTTGCGGCTCACGCAGGTCTTTCTGAAGTTAAAGCAGGACAATTAATTGAGGCGGACTTAGACCTCGTACTTGGTAATGATATTACATCTCCAGTTGCCATTCATGAAATGGATAAGATGACTGTTAAGACAGTATTTGATAAGGATAAGATTGCACTTGTTCCAGATCATTTTGTGCCTAATAAGGATATTAAGTCAGCAGAGCACTGCAAATGTGTAAGAGAATTCGCAGCAAAGCATGATATTACTAACTACTTTGAAGTAGGACAGATGGGTATTGAGCACGCTCTTTTACCAGAGCAGGGACTTACAGTAGCTGGCGATGTTATTATCGGTGCTGATTCACATACATGTACATATGGTGCACTTGGTGCATTCTCAACTGGTGTAGGTTCAACAGATATGGCAGCAGGTATGGCAACAGGTAAGGCCTGGTTTAAAGTACCATCAGCTATTAAGTTCAATCTTACAGGAAAGCTTAACCCTTGGGTAAGCGGTAAAGATGTGATTCTTCATATTATCGGAATGATAGGTGTTGACGGAGCTCTTTATAAGTCTATGGAATTTGCTGGTCCGGGAGTATCTACACTTACTATGGATGATAGATTTACTATTGCCAATATGGCTATAGAGGCAGGTGGAAAGAACGGAATATTCCCTGTTGATGATCTTGCAAGAGAGTATATGAAGGAACATTCTAAGAGACCATTTGTTGAATATACAGCAGATGACGATGCAGAATACGATCAGGTGATTGATATTGACCTTAGCACAATTAAGTCAACAGTAGCATTCCCACATCTTCCAGAGAATACACACACAGTTGATTCTATAGATGATATCAAGATTGATCAGGTAGTTATCGGTTCATGTACTAATGGACGTATTGATGATTTAAGATGTGCCGCTAAGATATTAGAAGGCAGAAAGGTAGCAAAGGGCTTAAGAGTAATCGTTATCCCAGCTACACAGAAAATATATATGCAGGCTATAGAAGAAGGTCTTGTACAGACATTTATTAAAGCAGGAGCAGTTGTCAGCACACCAACCTGCGGACCATGTCTTGGTGGATATATGGGTATCCTTGCAGAAGGCGAGAGATGTGTATCAACAACTAACAGAAACTTCGTTGGACGTATGGGACACGTTGATTCAGAAATATATCTTGCAAGCCCTGCTGTTGCAGCAGCAAGTGCAGTTACAGGCAAGATAAGCCAGCCATCTGACCTTGGTTTATAATATATTGTAATCAGCACACTGAATATATTTAGAAGATACATAATTATTATGAATTATAAATGTGTACGAATACACAGGAAATGAGGAGTATATGAAAGCAGAAGGAAGAGTTTTTAAATTCGGCGATAATGTAGATACAGACGTTATTATTCCTGCAAGATATCTTAATTCTTCAGACCCAGCAGAGCTTGCTACTCACTGTATGGAAGATATCGATAAGGATTTTGTGAAAAATGTTAATAAAGGCGACATAATTGTTGCTAATAAGAACTTTGGATGTGGTTCATCAAGAGAGCACGCACCTATAGCTATTAAGGCAGCAGGTGTAAGCTGTGTTATTGCAGAGACATTTGCAAGAATATTCTACAGAAATTCAATTAACATCGGACTTCCTATTATAGAGTGTCCAGAAGCAGCTAAGGCTATCAATGCAGGTGATGATGTAGCCATAGACTTTGACAGCGGCGTTATCACAGATAAGACAACAGGACATACATTCCAGGGACAGGCATTCCCAGAATTTATGCAGAAAATCATAAAGGCTGAGGGACTTGTGAATTATATCAATAATAAATAAAAAATGCATTACACACCGGTGCTGCTTAATGGACAATAATTCTAATTCTATTGAGCTTTGTGGCAGACGGACGAAATACAACAAAATAGCGGCTATATATCAACATCAGGCACGCTCCCGCTACTCTCAAACGCAGCGGATACTAAGGTGCTAAAGGACAGCACCTAAGTACCGGCGTTTTCAAAGTACCTGATTAACGATATATAGCCGCTATTTCGTTGTATTTCTGGGTGCTGGCAGAAGATAGATGCAGAGGGTTTAGTGGCAAGCACAATCTGTATGTCATATAATATGTATTTGCCTATAAGATGGATGTAGAGAGCATTGGCAGGAGACAGGTGCGTATTGTATATGAGAGGTATAGGTGTAGTCGGAACATAGATTATAGAATATATTCTATATGAAGGGGGGTCTGACCGCCTGGATTGCAGTGGATAGTTAGTTGCTGGCGATTGTAGTTCACAGTAGGTAGATTGCACAGATTAGCTGGTTATAATATAGTATTGCAATATAGAATATAGGAATAAAAATAACAGATATAACACAATTACACCAGTTGAAATAATTACAATGTAATTTTGTTATATCTGCTATATCTGTTATCTATTAAGAAGCCAAGTGAATAAGACAAATACCCTTTAAATGAATAGACACCCAGCGGGCGGAATAGCCAATATATCAAAAGTCAGGTGCTTTGAAAACGCCGGTACTTAGGCGGTGTCCTTTACCGCCTTAGTATCCGCTGCGTTTGAGAGTAGCGGGAGCGTGCCTGATGTTGATATATTGGCTATTCCGCCCGCGTCCGTTGTCAATTAAAAGCTATCCGTTGTCAATTGAAAGCTATCCGTTGTCAATTAAATTTATAACCCACTAATTGTCAATTATTTCACTTTTTCCGCCAGCCTCTTAACATACTCAATCACCCTCTTAGAAATCTTCACACTATTATAAGCAGCCGCATAAGTAATGTGCGATATATCCTCAATATAATTCCTTGTATAACTCACCGGAAACACCGGTTCTAGCATATCAGCTGCCTTATTATAAGCAATAGCTGCCTCATATTCCGTCCCATAAGTCCCTATTATAAAATCACCATTAATGTGAATTCTGCTCTGGAACATTATACGTCCGTTTTTTACAATCTGGCTCACGCCATTATATTTATTGACTACACACACATTTTCATATCTGAAATCGTGTTCGTCATTATTCCTGAAAATGTAATCTTTTCCTTTAACGGAATGACTGCGTATTCCAAATCTGGATAAAATGCTTGTCTGCATACCATAATCATTTACGAAATAATAACCGCCGCGGCACATAATTGTGTGGTGCGAATAATAGAAAAGGTCATCAATGGAAAATATAAGAGTATTCCCGGGTTCAAGAAAATACAAAAATGCCTTGTTGCACAGGTATATGGGTGTCTTAATATATATGCCATTGTCGCGGAAATTAATAAGACTTATGAACTTAGAATAAGGAAAATCAATATGACATTCGGCGTATGATGAAGTATGAAGGTCAATATTAACATAATATATATCAGGCTTAAAAAGTATATCGCAAGCAGTACAGTAAACCTGTGAGGCTGTATTTTCATCATCATAACTTCCGATACTTATATGTTTATTCTTATATGTTATTGAAACCCTGTAATATACAGAGCCGTCTTTTTTATTGGTCTTGTAAACACCTTTAGCCAAGTTGTGGTTCTCCTTTAACGTATCTTGATTATTATGCTATCATATATTAGTGATATGTTAATTTGATTTTATAATAAATACATTGCTATCTTAATAATATTGTATATATTACTGTCAGCCGGAAATTGTCTAATATTTATCAATCCTATAAATTATATGATAAAATTAGTAATAATTCAATATACCTATTGTTTTTCGTATCATTCCTGTTGTATAATGGTTTCTGTTTAAAGCATTTTTAACAGGAATCCGGTTAGTGATGATAAAGCTGTTCCATTTACCAGATGTTGTTCTGGCAGGTACATATGTATGTGGGAGACGGTTATGCATCAGATTGACTGTGATTCACCCCAATAAAATAAGAAGGTGGAATAAGAGATGAGTTTATTTTACAGAAGTACAAGGGATGATAGTGTAAGAGTAACAGCCTCACAGGCTATATTAAAGGGACTTGCTCCAGATGGTGGATTATTCGTACCAGAATCTATTCCTTCATTAGATAAGAGCTTAGAAGAACTTTCAAAGATGTCTTATAAGGAAGTTGCTTATGAAGTTATGAAGCTTATGCTTGATGACTTTACAGAAGAAGAGTTAAAGAACTGTATTGACAAAGCTTATGATTCTAAGTTTGATACTGAAGAGATTGCACCATTAGTTAAGGCAGAGGGTGCATATTTCTTAGAGTTATTCCATGGTGCAACTATTGCATTTAAGGATATGGCTTTATCTATATTACCACACTTACTTACAACATCAGCTAAGAAGAATGATGTTAAAAATGAAATAGTAATACTTACAGCAACATCAGGAGATACAGGTAAAGCAGCTCTTGCAGGTTTTGCAGATGTTCCAGGAACAAGAATTGTTGTATTCTATCCTAAGAACGGTGTAAGCCCTATTCAGGAAAAGCAGATGGTTACACAGAAGGGTGCTAATACTCACGTAATTGGAATTAAGGGTAACTTTGATGATGCACAGACAGGTGTTAAGAATATATTTGGTGATAAGGAACTTGAAAAGGTTATGAACAATGCCGGCTTCCAGTTCTCATCAGCTAACTCAATCAATATAGGACGTCTTGTTCCACAGATTGTATACTATGTATATGCATATGCAAGACTTCTTGCTAACGGAGAAATCAAGGCAGGTGAAAAGATTAATGCAGTAGTTCCTACAGGTAACTTTGGTAATATCCTTGCTGCATTTTATGCTAAGAATATGGGACTTCCTATTAATAAGCTTATATGTGCTTCTAATGAGAATAAGGTGTTATACGATTTCTTTACAACGGGTGAGTATGACAGAAACAGAGATTTCGTTCTTACAACATCACCATCTATGGATATTCTTATCTCAAGCAACCTTGAAAGACTTATCTATAGAATAGCAGGCAACAGTGCTGAGAAGAACAGCGAGCTTATGGCTTCACTTAAAGAAACAGGTAAGTATGAGATTACTGCTGATATGAAAGCACAGCTTTCAGATTTCTATGGCAATTATGCTACAGAGGCGGAAGATGCTGCTACTATAAAGGATTTATATGAAACTTGTGGATATGTTATAGATACGCATACAGCAGTAGCTGCTACAGTTTATAACAAGTACAAGGCAGACACTAAGGACGAAACTAAGACAGTTATAGCTTCAACAGCAAGCCCATACAAGTTTACAAGAAGCGTAATGGAAGCAATCGACCCTAAGTATGCTTCAATGGGTGACTTTGAACTTGTAGATAAGTTAAGCGAACTTGCTAAAGTAAAAGTTCCTAACGCTATCGAAGAAATCAGAACAGCTCCAGTCCTCCACAACACAGTATGTGAAGTAAGCGAGATGACCAATGAAGTAAAGAAATTCTTAGGAATATAATCTAATCCTAAGTAATTTCTATTAAGAATAATTTTAACCTCAATAAAACTGCTGTGTAAATCAGGCAAAGCCCCAGATTTACACAGCAGTTTTTTATGTAATAGGAAATTCTGATAGAATTATCGCACACGGATGTGCGATGGAGCGAATACGCAACAGGACGTTGCGTCTGAGCGTTTGTGTCCATCATAACCACAACAAAAGGAAAGTCTTAGAAATATCCAATCAGCTTTCTGGTGCCCGAAGCCCCACCCCCTTCTCCAAACACTTAATAAAGTTTATAATTTATTTATACAAAAAATTAAATTAATTGTTGACATCACCCTTGCAAAGTGATACCTTAATTATGTTGATATTAGCACTCCTAATTATTGAGTGCTAACAACAAAGAAAAGGAGGTATGTCATGGGGCTTGATGAACAGCTTGATGAGCGTAAAGTAAAGATACTTAAAGCAATCATTAAGAACTACTTAGAAACAGGCGAGCCAGTTGGTTCAAGAACGATATCTAAGTTCACAGACATGAAGCTTAGTTCCGCGACAATAAGGAATGAGATGGCAGACCTGGAAGAGCTTGGGTATATAGTTCAGCCACATACATCAGCAGGAAGAATTCCTACAGATAAAGGCTACAGATTATATGTAGACGATATGATGTCTGAGAAAGAACAGAACATAACCAACAGAGAGAACGAGGTTGCTGTTAAAGAACAGGAATTAAGTTCAATGAAGGATATGTTAGGTGAGAAGGTTGAAAAGGTAGAAGAGCTTCTTCAGAATGTTGCCAAGGTTCTTGCCAAAGATACTAATTATGCAACTATGGTAACGACACCTAAGGTAACAGGCAATAAGCTTAAGTTCGTTCAGTTATCACAGCTTGAAGCCAATAAGATATTAGCCGTAATAGTTATGGAAGGCAATCTTATAAGGAATAAGGTGATAACAGTAAGCGAGGATTTGTCACAGGAGAATTTGTTAAAGCTTAACATTCTTATTAATACAACACTTACAGGGCTTACTCTTGAACAGATGAATTTGAGCATTGTTTCAAAGATGGAAAATCAGGCAGGAGAACATATTAATCTTGTCAAAGAAGTTCTTGATGCGATTGTTGATACAATAAGCAGCGCAGATGATTTAAAGATATATACAAGCGGTGCAACCAACATATTCAAGTATCCAGAACTTAGTGATTCAACCAAAGCCAGTGAGCTTATATATGCCTTGGAGGAAAAGCAGAGCCTGTCAGATCTTGTTGTTGATGATGACAATAGTGTTGATGAACAGGATAGTAGTTCCAACAATGGTATTCAGGTATATATAGGAAATGAAACACCGATTGAATCTATGAAAGACTGTAGCGTTGTAACAGCAACATATGAATTACAGGATGGAATGAAGGGTACAATTGGTATTATTGGTCCAAAGCGTATGGATTATGAAAAGGTTGTGGAAACCTTGAAGAATATGAGGACGCAGTTGGATGATGTATTCAAGAAATCATAGAAAGGTGAGGAGATAAGGTGTCTAAGAAAGATAATAACATTAATAATGTTGATGAAGCAGATGTTAATATTAATGATACAGATGTTACATCAGATACAGATAAAGACGCTGATACTGTAGAAGCTCAGGGCTCGTCTGACGCAGATGTGAAGGCAGAGAAATCTGACAACGCAAGTGATGCGCAAGGAGCGGAGGAAACAGTTGATATAAATAATAAAAAGGACCAGAAGGACGCTGTGATTGAGGATTTACAAGATCGTTTGAAGCGTCAGATGGCTGAGTTTGACAACTACAGAAAGCGTACTGACAAAGAAAAGTCAGCAATGTTCGAGATGGGAGCTTCGGATGTAGTAAAGAAACTTCTTCCGATAGTAGATAATTTTGAACGCGGCTTTAAGTCAGTGACAGAGGAAGAGTTACAAACACCATTTGCCAAAGGTATGGATATGGTTTACAAGCAGACAATTAAGATGCTTGAAGACTTACAGGTTAAGCCAATCGAGGCAGTTGGTTCAGAGTTTAATCCTGAATTTCATAATGCAGTTATGCACGTGGAAGATGACTCTCAGGGCGAGAATATTATCGTTGAAGAGTTCGAGAAGGGTTACACATATAGAGATGTGGTTATCCGCCACAGTATGGTAAAGGTTGCTAACTAATACATCAGAATATTTAGTTGATGTATAATGGTATGAGCTTTTACCAGAAGTAAAGTATGTGGGTAGTTGTGATATAGAAAGAAGTCGTTTACAGGCTTAGGGCTTATCAGAACAATACACACACTTGTAACAAATAGAATTGATATTATTAAACAGTATGTCTATATAAGACATAGAAAGGAAGATAATTATGAGCAAGATTATTGGTATAGATTTAGGTACAACTAATTCATGCGTAGCTGTTATGGAAGGTGGTAAGCCAGTTGTTATTACTAACACAGAAGGTATCAGAACTACTCCATCAATAGTTGCATTTACAAAGAACGGAGAAAGATTAGTAGGTGATCCTGCTAAGCGTCAGGCAGTTACTAATGCTGATAAGACAATTTCTTCAATCAAGAGACATATGGGTACAGATTACAAGGTTGATATTGATGGTAAGAAGTACACACCACAGGAAATATCAGCTATGATTCTTCAGAAGTTAAAGGCTGATGCTGAGAGCTATCTTGGTGAGACAGTTTCAGAAGCTGTTATCACAGTTCCAGCTTACTTCAATGATGCACAGAGACAGGCAACTAAGGATGCTGGTAAGATTGCAGGCCTTGATGTTAAGAGAATTATCAACGAGCCTACAGCTGCTGCTTTAGCTTATGGTCTTGATAATGAACACGAGCAGAAGATTATGGTATATGACCTTGGTGGTGGTACATTCGATGTATCTATCATTGAAATCGGTGATGGTGTAATCGAAGTTCTTGCTACTGCTGGTAACAACAGACTTGGTGGTGATGATTTTGATAATGCTATTACACAGTATATGTTAGATGACTTCAAGGCTAAGGAAGGCGTAGATCTTTCTACAGATACAATGGCACTTCAGAGATTAAAGGTTGCTGCTGAGCAGGCTAAGAAGGAATTATCAAGTGCTATGCAGACTAACATCAACCTTCCATACATCACAGCAACAGCAGAAGGTCCAAAGCATTTTGATATGACACTTACAAGAGCTAAGTTCGATGAACTTACACACGACTTAGTAGAAAAGACAGCTGAGCCAGTTAAGAACGCACTTTCAGATGCAGGTCTTACAGCTTCAGAACTTTCAAAGGTATTATTAGTTGGTGGTTCTACAAGAATTCCAGCTGTACAGGATAAAGTAAAGCAGTTAACAGGTCACGAACCTAACAAGTCACTTAACCCAGATGAATGTGTTGCTATCGGTGCTTCTATTCAGGGTGGTAAGCTTGCTGGTGATGCCGGTGCTGGTGATATCCTTCTTCTTGATGTAACACCACTTTCACTTTCAATTGAGACAATGGGTGGTATTGCTACAAGACTTATCGAGAGAAATACAACTATTCCTACAAAGAAGAGCCAGATATTCTCCACAGCTGCTGATAACCAGACAGCCGTTGATATCAACGTAGTACAGGGTGAAAGACAGTTTGCCAAGGATAACAAGTCACTTGGACAGTTCAGACTTGATGGTATACCTCCAGCAAGAAGAGGTGTTCCACAGATTGAAGTTACATTTGATATCGATGCTAATGGTATCGTTAATGTATCTGCTAAGGATCTTGGAACAGGCAAGGAGCAGCATATTACAATAACAGCTGGTTCTAATATGTCTGATGAAGATATCGATAAGGCTGTTAAGGAAGCTGCTGAGTTCGAAGCTCAGGATAAGAAGCGTAAGGAAGCTATCGAAGTTCGTAACGAAGCTGACTCTATGGTATTCCAGACACAGAAGGCTCTTGATGAAGCTGGCGACAAGCTTGATGCTAACGACAAGGCAAATGTTGAGGCAGACCTTAACGCACTTAAGTCACTTGTTGAATCAACAGATGCTGAGAATATGACAGATGCTCAGGTTGATGAGATTAAGGCAGCTAAAGAAAAGCTTATGACATCAGCACAGAACCTCTTTGCTAAGATGTATGAAGCAACTCAGGGTGCAGGCACAGCCGGTGCTGGTTCTGATATGGGAGCTGGCGCAGGTGCTGATAATGCACAGGGAAGCGCACCTTATGGTGATGATGTTGTAGATGGTGACTACAAGGAAGTATAATTAAGTGATATATATGATGTGGTCTATGATTATTGAAGGTTATAATATCAGAGTTAATGCAATTAACAATGATTAATTATGGAGTTATATAAAGACTTCTTAAGACTTGACAATTATAGATGAAATCAGAAAGGAAGTCAGGACTCATATCAGGGTACCTGACTCCTTTCGGGTATAGAAAGGCGGAACCTATATGGCAGAAAAGAGAGATTATTACGAGGTCCTTGGTGTGCCTAAGGACGCAGATGATGCAGCAATTAAAAGAGCATATAGACAGTTAGCTAAGAAGTATCACCCTGATATGAATCCGGGAGATAAAGAGGCTGAGGCTAAGTTTAAGGAAGCATCAGAAGCATATGCAGTTCTTAGTGATGCAGATAAGAGAAGACAGTATGACCAGTTCGGACACGCAGCATTTGAAGGCGGTGCAGGTGGAGCTGGCGGTGGCGGCTTTGATTTTGACTTCGGTGATATGGGCGATATATTTGGTGATATATTCGGTGGCATGTTCGGAGGAGGTTCAAGCAGCAGACGTAACAGCAACGGACCAAGACGTGGTGCAGATATAAGAGTTAATGTAAGAATTACATTTGCTGAGTCAGTTACAGGAACTAAGAAGAAGATAGATGTAACACTTAAGGATGAATGTTCTAAGTGTCACGGAACAGGTGCAAAGCCGGGAACAAGTCCTGAAACTTGTAAGAAATGTGGCGGACGTGGACAGGTAACAGTAACACAGCAGTCATTCCTTGGAATGATGAGAAGCGTACAGCCTTGCCCAGATTGTCACGGAACAGGTAAGATTGTTAAAGAAAAGTGTCCAGACTGCTATGGAACAGGTTATATAAGCAGCAAGAAGACAATTGAAGTTAATATACCTGCTGGTATTGATAATGGACAGTGTGTCCGTATTCAGGGCAAGGGCGAGCCAGGTACTAATGGCGGTCCAAGAGGAGATTTATTAGTAGCTGTAATGATATCAGCAGATCCAGCATTTGAGAGAGATGGATATAACATTTTCTCAGATGTTGTAATAAGCTATCCTACAGCAGTTCTTGGCGGAGAAGTCAAGGTAAAGACTGTTGATGGTGAAGTTATATATGAAGTTAAGCCGGGAACAGCTTCTGGCACAAGAGTAAGGCTCAGAGGCAAAGGTATGCCAACATTAAGAAATCCTCAGACAAGAGGAGATCATTATATTACACTTATTGTTGATATTCCTACAAAGCTTAATAATGAACAGAAAGAAGCACTTATGGAATATGATAAGACACTTACAGGAGAGGAACACAAACATCCAAAGAAGAAGGGCTTCTTTAAATAAATGCATAAAGTTCTTATAAAAATACAAACGAAATATATCATTTCATTGTTGTTTTTAAAGAATTATGATATAATCAAAGACACTGAGAAGTATCAGTCGAATAATTAAAAGAAAGGGGCTATTATTATAATGAGTAATATAGCAGATAAGTTTGAAGAACTTGGAGTAATTCCAGTAGTAGTATTGAATGATACAAAGGACGCACTTCCATTAGCTAAGGCATTAGTAGAAGGTGGTCTTCCATGTGCAGAAGTTACATTCCGTACAGAAGCAGCAGAGGAATCTATCCGTCTTATGCACGAAGCATATCCAGATATGGTACTTGCAGCAGGTACAGTACTTACAACAGAGCAGGTTGACAGAGCTGTAGCAGCTGGTGCTTCAGTTATCGTAAGCCCAGGTTTTGATCCAGAAATCGTTGATTACTGTATCTCTAAGAATATTCCTGTAATGCCAGGTATCGTAACACCATCTGAACTTGCTCAGGCAGTTAAGAGAGGTCTTACAAGAGTTAAATTCTTCCCAGCTACAGCAGCAGGCGGAATTAAGATGATTAAGGCTATGTGTGCAGCTTACACAACAGTAAGAATTATGCCTACAGGTGGTATCAATACATCTAACCTTGAAGAATTCTTATCTTGCGATAAGATCTTCTGCTGTGGTGGTTCTTGGATGGTTAAGGGTGACTTAATCAAGGCTGGAGAATTCGATAAGATTAAGGATATGACAGCTGAGGCAGTTGCTTTAGTTAAGGAAATCCGTTCTAAGTAATTAGTTCAGGCTACATAATTCAGATTATCGCTAAGATGACAATTGAATAATATTATTTAAAAGGGCTTCATATATCTGTGTGACAGGTATATGAAGCCCTTTTGCTCATAATATTAATAAATATTTATTGATAATTAGTTATCTACAGTAACATCAGAATTAAAGGTTTCTTTATTGACAAGGCCTTCCTGATTAGCAACGATAGTTGTACATACAGCATCACCAGTGATATTAACGGCTGTTCTTAACATATCAAGAATTCGGTCAATACCCATAATAAGGGCAATACCTTCTGTTGGAACACCTACGCTCTGGAATACCATTGCAAGTGTTATAAGACCTACAGATGGCACACCACTTGTTCCGATTGAAGCAAGTGTAGCTGTTATAATTACTGTAACAAGGTCAGATGGAGAAAGTGTAATTCCAAATATCTGTGCTACGAATATTACGGCAACACCCTGCATAATTGATGTACCGTCCATATTAACGGTAGCACCAAGTGGTATTGTGAAAGATGATATTTTCTTGCTTACACCAAGCTTTTTATCAAGTGTGTTGATTGAAAGCGGAATTGTTGCATTTGATGTAGCTGTTGTAAATGCGAAGTTCATAACTGGGAAGAACTTCTTTAGAAACTTAAATGGATTAAGTCTTGTAAAGAGAAATAAAAGTAACTGGTATACTACGAAGCACTGGATAGCAAGTGCGAGTATTACGCAGCCCATATATTTAAGCATTGGAACAAATGCGTCAAAACCAATATTAGCAAATGTTCTTGCGATAAGGCAGAATACACCGATAGGAGCTGCCTTCATAACTGCCATAGTCATTTCCATCATAAGGTCATTGAACTGACTGAAAAAGTTAGCTACAGTTGATGCCTTATTACCCATTTTCGCTAAAAGAATACCTACGAATAATGCAAATACGATAATTGGAAGCATATCAGCAGTTGCAAGTGATTCAACAGGATTCTTAGGTATTATGTTAAGAAGTGTTTGTGTAAGTGGTTGTTTCTCAGTGATAGTTACACTGCTTGTAGATACATTTTCAATTGTAACGCCAATACCAGGATTGATGAGCATAGCAACTGATAATGCAACTGATACAGCAACAGCAGTAGTAAGAAGATAGAAAAGAATAGTTTTAATACCTACTTTACCAAGTGTCTTAGTATCACCGATAGCCATACTTCCGCATATAAGTGAGCAGAATACAAGTGGAACTACAAGCATCTGCATAAGGCGGATAAAACCTTGTCCAATTACATAGAGGACACCCTCAACGATAACTGAATCACGGATATAGCCTGCTGGCATAAAATAGTGGATTAAAACACCACTTATTGCACCGGCTATAAGTGCTATGAATATCTTAGTAGAAAGCCCCATAGGCTTTTTTGTGTTTTTTAAAGATTTTTCCATTCTTTAGCAGCCTCCTGATAAATTAATATATTCTTTAAGCGCATCTTTCCAGTTCTTAGGCTGTTCAATGTGTTCAAGTCTTAACATCATATTATCAAGAACTGAATATACTGGTTTATTATTGTTGGCAGGAACAAGTTTTAACTTGTCTGTTGCATTGGCATATTCAAGAATAGTCCTGGCATATTCAAGACGGCTGCAAGAGCCCTGACATACAGCATGGTATATTCCAAGACACTCATTTTTAATGAAATATTCAATAATTCTGGCTAGCTCAGAAGCGCTTGTAGGACACGCATATTCATATTCAGATACAGTGAGTTCATTTACAGAAGGATCTTTAACTGCTGAAAGTACAGTGTTAAGGAAATCCTGTCCTATTCCATATACCCAGCTGCTTCTTAGTATCACATAACGCGAACAGAAAGACTGTATATAAGCTTCGCCGGCAAGCTTACTTTTACCATATATATTTCTAGGATTAGGTGTATCAAATTCATTATAAGAATGATCCTCTGTACCAGAGAATATATCATCTGTAGATATGTGAATTAGCTTTGCACCGATAGACTGTGCCATAACAGCAAGGTTTCGTGTTCCTACAGCATTTACCGCAAATGCTTTGTCAGGATTAGTTTCGCAGCCTGCAACATCACTGTAACCAACGCAGTTGATAATGATATCAGGACGATTAACTCTTGCATAATTGTTGACAGCTTCAAGGTCTGTAACATCGACTTCGTCAACATCAGTAGGGAATATTTCATACTCACGGCAGTCTAAGAGAGCAGAAAGTGCAGTACCAACGTGGCCTTTGGCACCGGTAATCCATATTTTTTCCATATAACCTCCATTCCAGCACTAACGCTTTCGCATAGTGCATTAAATATAATTTGTAATTTAGCTGCATATAATATATGTTAAAGAATAAGTGGGACAGCTTATATTATAATATGTTTATATGCAAACAATTAATTATACAATAAACTTGGTATTTGGCAAGTATTTTAAAAATGAAAATTATGCCATAAGATTTTAACAGGTTATAAATAATTGCTGGTTATAAAAATTATATAAATAGATTACAATATTGGCAAGGTATGGTACAATATATAAGTATATTGATTTTATTGATTAGATGAGGTTATGAGATGAGTTTTGACGTTAAAAAGAAGATAGAAGAATTGAATAAATCAGACATAATAAGTGGCAGTAATGCAAGATATGATATTGTCCATGAAGAAGAATTGAAAGATCTTAATTCAGCAGGTATTATATTAAGACATAAGAAATCAGGAGCGAGGGTTGTCGTTATATCTAATGATGATAATAATAAGGTATTTTCAATAGGTTTTAAGACACCACCTTTTAACGATACAGGAATGCAGCATATAATTGAACATTCAACATTGTGTGGTTCAAGAAAATATCCTGTTAAAGATCCATTTGTTGAATTGTGCAAGGGTTCACTTAATACATTTCTTAATGCTATGACTTATCCAGACAAGACAGTATATCCAGTGGCAAGCTGTAATGATACTGACTTTAAGAATATTATGGATGTATATATGGATGCAGTGTTCTATCCTGCAATGTATGAAAAGCCAGAGATATTTATGCAGGAAGGCTGGCATTATGAACTTGATAATGCAGATGATGATATCAAGTATAATGGCGTTGTATTTAATGAGATGAAGGGGGCATTTTCATCACCAGATGACGTGCTTTCAAGATATACATTTGTATCATTATTCCCAGATACTGTATACAAGAATGAATCGGGCGGTGACCCTGAGATTATAACAGAACTTAAGTATGAGGATTTCCTTAAGTACCACAAGGAATATTATCACCCATCTAACAGCTATATATATATCTATGGCGATATGGACGTTAATGAAAGACTTGAATATCTTGACAGGGAATATCTATCAGACTTTGATGTATCAGATGTTGATATTCATGCCAATATAGAAAGACAGGCAGCATTTGACAAGCCTGTATATGAAACAAAGCCTTATGCCATAACAGAAGATGAGTCATTAGAGGATAATACTTATCTTTCATATAATGCAGTTATTGGAACTTCTGTTGATGCCAAGCTTTATCTTGCATTCCAGATACTTGATTATGCACTTGTTATGACACCGGGAGCACCTGTTAAGCAGGCACTTTTAGATGCAGGTATAAGCACTGATGTATATTCAAGTTATGAGACATCACTTTACCAGCCTGTATATTCAATAGTTGCCAAGAATTCTAATTCTAAGGAGCAGGACAGATTTGTATCAGTTATCAATGACACATTAGAAAAGCTTGTTAAGGACGGAATTAATGAAAGAACAATAGAAGCTGGAATTAATTATTACGAATTCAAATACAGGGAAGCAGATTATGGTCCATATCCAAAGGGACTTATGTATTATCTTACTATGATGGATAGCTGGTTATATGATGAAACAAAGCCATTTATCCATATAGAGGCGGGAGATACATTTGATGAGTTAAAGAAGAATGCCAGAAATGGATATTTTGAGAAGCTTATAAAAGAATATCTTCTTGATAATAACCACAAGTCAATTATAAGCCTTGTGCCTGAATATGGACTTGAGAAGGAAAAGGAACAGAAGGAAGCGGACAAGCTTGCAGAGTATAAGAGCACATTGACTAATGACGAATTAGAAGAGCTTGTTAAAAAGACAAAGGAGTTAAAGGAATATCAGGATACTCCATCAAGTCAGGAAGATCTTGAAAAGATACCAATGCTTGAGCTGTCAGACATTAAAAGAGAGCCTGCTAAGGATTATAATGATGTCAAGAGTGTTGATGGAATTAAGATAGTACACCATAATATATTTACTAATAAGATTGCATATATTAATATGTCATTTGACACTAAGTGTGTTCCAGATGAACTTATACCATATATGGGCTTGTTAGGCTCAACATTAAGTCTTATGGATACTAAGAATTATACTTATCCAGAGCTTACTAACGAGATTAATATTAACTGCGGTGGTCTTGCAACAGGAACAGCTCTATATAGCGATAAGGTTGATTTTAGTAAGAATACAATTGTATATGAGGTTAAGAGTAAGGCATTATATGAGAAAGTTCCATTTGTTCTTGGTATGATGGAAGAGATTATGTATAATACCAGATTTGATGACTATAAGAGATTAAAGGAGATAATTGCAAGAATTAAATCAAGACTAGAAGCTTCTCTTATGGGGCAGGGTCATTCAATTGCTATGTTAGAGTGCTGCGCACAGTTCTCAGAGTCGGCTTATTACTCAGATATATTAAGGGGTTACAAATATTATGAGTTCATTAAGAAGCTTGATGAAGAATTTGAGCAGAATAAGACACAGATAGTGGATAAGCTTAATAAGCTTGTTGGATATATATTCAATAAGGATAATGTTATAGTAAGCCTTACAGCAGATGATGAAGGCTATGACTGCTTTGTCAAGGCATTGTCAGCCAAGAGCTGTAATATCAAAGATGAACATTATAATACAGCAGTAAGAAGCTTTATACCGGTTAATGTAAAGACTGGATACACATCAGCATCACAAGTTCAGTATGTTGCAAGATGTGGTAATTTCGTAAAAGACGGATATAAGTATACAGGAGCACTTAAAGTGTTAAAGGTTATATTCTCTTATGATTATCTCTGGATTAATGTAAGGGTTAAAGGTGGAGCTTACGGCTGCATGAGTGGTTCATCAAGAAATGGTGATTTCTATATGGTATCTTACAGGGATCCTAATCTTGAAAAGACTAACGATATATACGAGGGTGCGGCTGATTATATAAGGAATTTTGATGTCAGCAGAAGAGATATGGTTAAGTTCATAATAGGAACCATTGGAGAGATAGATGCACCTCTTACACCATCAGCTATTGGCAGCAGGTCATTTACACATTATATGTGCAATTGCACAGAAGATATGTTAAGAAAAGACAGGGAAGAAGTTCTTGATGCGACAGTTGAGAGTATAAGAGAACTTGCTCCACTTATAGAATCAGCAGTTGGGCAGAATTATTTATGCGTAGTAGGTAACCAGAAGCAGATTAATGAGGCAGCAGATTTATTTGATGAAATAAAGCCTCTTATCGGATAAATGATATTGGATATATAAGGAGAATACGATGAATTTAGATGAAATGCTTAAAGCCAGTGGAATAAGCGGCGGTGCTGCTTCTGGCAACGACAATGTGAAATCGGGATTTGTAACATTTATTGGAAGACCTAATGTTGGCAAGTCTACACTTATGAATAATATTATAGGGCAGAAGATTGCGATAACATCTAATAAGCCACAGACAACAAGAAACAGGATACAGACAGTGTATACAGATGAGAGAGGACAGATTGTATTTGTTGATACGCCGGGTATCCATAAGGCTAAGAATAAGCTTGGTGAATATATGGTAGGAGCTGCTGAGAAGACTATTAATGAAGTTGATGTTGTGTGCTTTATAGTAGAACCAACAACATATATCGGAGCAGGTGAGCAGCATATTATAGAGAAGTTAAAAAAGGTAAATGCACCTAAGATATTAGTAATCAACAAGGTTGATACTGTAAAGAAAGAGGAGATACTTCCTGTAATCGACTGCTACAATAAAGAGCTTGAATTTGATGAGATAATTCCAGTATCAGCAAGAAATGGCAGTAATGTTGATGACCTTGTAACAACAATATTCAAGTATCTTACTTATGGACCTATGTTCTATGATGAAGATACTGTTACAGACCAGCCATTAAGACAGATTGTTGCAGAGCTTATAAGAGAGAAAGCACTTCATGCCCTCAATGAAGAAATTCCACACGGAATAGCTGTTGTTATAGATACATTTAAAGACAGAAAGTCATCTAAAGGCAAGATTACAGATATAGATGCAACAATAATATGTGAAAGAGATTCACATAAGGGTATTATCATCGGCAAGGGTGGTGAAATGCTTAAAAAGATAGGAACTAATGCCAGGTATGAGATAGAAAAGCAACTTGGCAATAAGGTTAATCTTAAACTCTGGGTGAAGGTTAAGAAGGAATGGAGAGACAGCGACATTCTTATAAAGAATTTTGGCTATGATAAGAAAGATAACAAGACACAGAATTAATCCGGAGGTGGCAGGGTGGCTGATGTAGTTTCTGTCACAGGATTTATATTGTCGAGTATGCCTGTTGGAGATTATGACAGACGTGTTGTCATACTCAGCAGGGAGCTTGGTAAGATAGCGGCATTTGCCAAAGGAGCAAGACGTCCTAACAGCCACCTTATAGGAGTTACAAGACCATTTATATTTGGAACATTCGAGGTGTACAGGGGCAGGGACTCTTACACAATACAGAAAGCCAATGTTACGAATTATTTTGAAGAGCTTGTAAGCGATCTTGATGGTGTGCTGTACGGATATTATTTTGCGGAGCTGGCAGAATATTATGGCAGGGAAAATCTTGATGCCGCAGATATGATTAATCTTTTATATGTTGCATTTAAGGCACTGGTTAATAAATCATTACCCAATGAACTTGTAAGATATATATATGAGATACGGCTGATAGCCGTTAATGGAGAGTGTCCGGATTTCTTTAGCTGTGCAGGCTGTGGAAGTGAGAAGGAGTTACAGTTATATTCATATAAGGAAAATGGAATGTACTGCGTGGAGTGTGCTGCCTCGTCGGGTGACGGAATAGTGCTTCAATCTTCAACCTTGTATACATTACAGTATATTATTACAGCACCACTTACAAAGCTGTTTAACTTTGTTGTAAAAGCTGATGTGCTAAAGGAACTTAAAAAGGTGGTGAATAGAATAGAATTTATCACATTTGATAAACATTTCAAATCCAAAGAAATGCTTGATATTGGTTAAGAGTATATAGGTTTTAAGAAGATATTAATTTTAATATTATATTGGTTAAGATATTACTGATTAAAGTTAAATATATGATAGGAAGGAAGATTTATGAGTCATAATAACCAGAAAAAGATAGCAGCTATTAATGATTACTCAGGTTTTGGAAGATGTTCTATAGCTGTAGAGCTTCCGATTATATCAGCTCTTAAAGTGCAGTGTTGCCCACTGCCAACATCAATATTGTCTAATCATACAGGTTTTGAAAGCTTTTATTTTGAAGACTTTACAGAAAGTATGCCGGCTTATATAAAGGAGTGGGAGAAGCTTAATCTTAAATTCGATGGAATATGTACAGGTTTTCTAGGTTCTCATAAACAGATTGAGATAGTCAGATATTTCTTTGACATATTTAAGACACCTGATAATATAGTTGTTGTTGACCCTGTTATGGGTGATTACGGTAATCTGTATGCTACATATACTAAAGAAACCTGCGAAGAGATGAAAAAGCTTGTAAGTTATGCCAATATTCTTACACCTAATCTTACAGAAGCCTGTATATTAACAGGCAGGGAATATAATGCAGAGTACGGTAATGAAGAGCTTGAGATAATCGCTAAGCAGTTATCAGATATGGGACCTTCAAAGATAGTTATAACAGGAATTGTCAGAGGTACATATATTGCTAACTATTGTTATGAGGACGGCTGTGGCGGATATGAGATTAAGACAACTAAGGTTGGAACACAGAGGTCTGGAACCGGTGATATATTTACGGCGATAATTGCAGCAGATGCAGTTAATAAAGTTAATTTCCACGAATCAGTAAGAAAGGCTTCACAGTTCATAAAGAAATGCATAATGAAATCAATAGAATTAGAGATACCAGTTACTGACGGAGTGTGCTTTGAGGAGCTGCTTACAACATTAAGATGATTAATGGATAAGATATTAAAATATCTTGATATTTAAGACGTCTGATAATAATGAGAGATAATTAGAAGAATGTTAATGTTAGATGATTTAATAAAAGAAAGAGAGAACAATTATGGAGATATTATATAAAGTACATAATAATCTTTATGTTAATATGACTAATAAATGTCCATTTGCCTGTACATTTTGTCTTAGACAGACTATGGATAGAATTGGCGAGTCGGACAGATTATGGCTTGAAAGAGAACCTCTTGTAAGTGAAGTTATAGATGAATTCGCCAAATGGAATCTTGATGATTTTGGTGAAGTAGTATTCTGTGGTTTTGGTGAGCCTACAGAAAGCTGGGATAAGGTAAGAGAGGTAGCAGCATTTATTAAAAAGACTTACAATAATAAGCCAATCAGAATCAATACTAATGGAGCAGGCAACCTTATCAATGAAAGAGATATAACAAAAGAAATGGCCGGTCTTATAGATACTGTATCAATAAGTCTTAACAATCCTGATAAGGATGAGTATAACAAGCTTGTAAGAAGTAAATTCGGTGATAAGACATTTGATGAGATGATAGATTTTGCGAAGAAATGCGTCGCCAATGGGCTTAATGTTGTTATGACAACGGTTGACACAACTATATCACACGAGGAAGAAGCACAGTGCCGGATAATATGCGATAAGATAGGTGCTTCTTATAGAATACGTCCCTGGGAGTCATAATTACACGATATTCACAGTTGAAATTATACAAGGAATGTTATAGAATTAAAAAGATTATTGTGAAGATGCGAAATATTATGGTGTATATGTGTTAAGTACATTATCACCTTATCAATAGATGGCATCTGTATCTTTAGGAGGATTATTGATATGGAAAAGACAATGGAAAAGATAGTAGCTTTAGCAAAGGCAAGAGGATTCGTGTATCCGGGTTCAGAAATCTATGGTGGACTTGCTAATACATGGGATTACGGTAACCTTGGTGTTGAGCTTAAGAATAACGTTAAGAAGGCCTGGTGGCAGAAGTTCGTACAGGAAAGCCCATACAATGTAGGTGTTGACTGTGCAATACTTATGAATCCACAGACTTGGGTTGCTTCAGGACATCTTGGCGGTTTCTCTGATCCTCTTATGGATTGTAAAGACTGCCACGAAAGATTCAGAGCTGATAAGCTTATTGAAGACTGGGCAGATGAGAATAACTATGAGATAGAAGGTTCAGTTGATGCATGGTCACAGGAACAGATGAAGAACTTTATTGATGAGAAGAATATATGCTGCCCAACTTGTGGCAAGCACAACTTTACAGATATAAGACAGTTCAACCTTATGTTCAAGACATTTCAGGGCGTAACCGAAGATGCTAAGAATACAGTATACTTAAGACCAGAAACAGCTCAGGGTATATTTGTTAACTTTAAAAATGTACAGAGAACATCAAGAAAGAAAGTGCCATTTGGTATTGGACAGATCGGTAAGTCATTCCGTAACGAGATTACACCTGGTAACTTTACATTCAGAACAAGAGAATTCGAGCAGATGGAATTAGAGTTCTTCTGCAAGCCTGGAACAGACCTTGAATGGTTCAATTATTGGAGACAGTACTGCATAGACTGGCTTAAGGCACTTGGAATTAAAGATGATGAGATGAGAGCAAGAGATCATTCACCAGAAGAACTCTGCTTCTATTCTAAGGGAACAACAGATATCGAGTTCTTATTCCCATTTGGCTGGGGTGAATTATGGGGTATTGCTGACAGAACAGATTATGACCTTACACAGCACCAGACAGTATCTGGCGAGGATATGTCATACTTTGATGACGAAGCTAAGGAAAAGTATATTCCATATGTTATTGAACCATCACTTGGTGCGGACAGAGTGACACTTGCATTCCTCTGTGCAGCTTATGATGAGGAAGAACTTGAAGGAGGAGATGTAAGAACAGTTCTTCATTTCCATCCAGCATTAGCACCAGTCAAGGTTGGTATCCTTCCACTTTCTAAGAAGCTTAATGAAGGTGCAGAGAAGGTATATGCAGAACTTTCTAAGTATTACAACTGTGAATTTGATGACAGAGGTAATATCGGTAAGAGATACAGAAGACAGGATGAGATTGGTACTCCATTCTGCATAACATATGACTTTGAGTCAGAAGAAGATAATGCTGTAACAGTAAGAGATAGAGATACTATGCAGCAGGAAAGAGTAAAGATTTCTGATCTTAAGGCATATTTTGAAGACAAGTTTACATTTTAATATAGGTATTAATTTATGAAATGTGTTAAATGTGGAACAGAATATGAGGGCAATGAGTGTCCCAGATGTAATGGACCTGTAATTAAGATTAACAGCAGTGACTATATGGCTAGACGTAAAGCATATGAAGAAAGCCTGGCAAGAAAAGAGATACAGAAGGTCTTAGACAGTGCAGAAGAAGCTTGCAATGTTTTGTCTTGTGAATCAGAACAATCTGATAAAGATGGCAAGACAATACAGCAGGGAAAGCGTGCAAAGAAGCGTTCGAATAAGGTAAAGAATTATGATGAAGGTGTCTTTGATATAACTAAAGTTGATTTTAATGATGTGGCTGATAAGTTAAAGGCTGGAAGTGAAAAGCTTGCCAGTAAAGCTAAAGGAAAAGCCCAGCAGGAAAAGGCTAAGACCAGAAAAAATAATAATGCTAAGACGGATAATAATGTTAAGGCAGATAATAATATTAAGATGGATAGCAGGATAAGACCACAGACAAAACATTCATATAAGAAAGCAGGAGTAGCTGTCGCCATAGTTATAGTGGCGATAGCTGCTATTTCATTAATTATGGCTGTTTTGTTAAGGAAGAATTCATATATATATATGAGTGATGGAAGCCGCATATATGATGTATCTTCACTTGAAAGCCAGTATATATGTGATGTTAAGGATGCATTATTTGGTCTTGATGAAGTTACATTTTATACGCCGGAATGGCCGGAAAATATATCTAAGGACAGTGTGGTTTCAAGTGCTGCAAGTCCGGATGGAAAGTATTATGCGGCAGATGTGTATAATGATGAAGATGAGCTATATTCATTATATGTATGGTCACAGGATGGAAGTGTGGAAGTTGTAAATAATATATATGCACACGAGATATATTATATTTCAGATAAAGGCACAATTATTTACAAAGAAACAGAAACTATCAATGACACAGGAAAGACAGGTGGACTTAAGCTGTCTATGGCAGAGATTACCAATGATAAAAGTTCAGGAAGTCTTATAGGAAAGACTGATACAATAGAAGCCAGTCTTACGCAGGCATATGTATACAGTGACAGCGATACAATTATAATACTTGATAGTGATAACAGATTATATCAGTACAATTATAGCAATAAGAAGCAGACATATGTGGCAGATAATGTGGATAATATATATCCATTAAGTGATACAGATGGTGTGTATACTAAAGGTGCAGGACATCTGAATACATCTGACAAGGCTGATGAATATATATATAATTCACAGGACAATAATTATATTGTTAGTGTTAAGAATGGCTTGGCACAGCAGCTTGATGGCATTGATGGTGCTAATATGACATATATTATTGATAGTAAGAATGATTACATATACTGGGTAGGTAATAAAAAAGTGTCATATGCAAAGTATAAAGACGGAATGGTGTCAGATAAGAAAGAACTTGGCAGCATAGGAAATATGCAGAACATAGTATTCTTAAAAGCATCGGGTGAACTTGTATACATTAATTCAGAGGCAAAGCTTATCAATGCATTAAAGGGTGATAAGACTGTTATTGCAGAGAATGTGAAGGACGGAAGCTTATCGCTTATTAATAATACAAAAGAGTCTATTACTTATATAGATAATGACGGACAGTATTATTTAAAGACACCATCAGCTAAGAAAGTGCTTATGGGAAATGTTACAGATACAGTTAATACATCTGATACAAGTCTTTACAGAAAGAGATTGTATTATTATGGTTCTGATAAGACATTATATTCTTGCGATTTAAAGGGTGGTTCAAAGAGCCAGATAGGAACAGTGGACAGGCTGTGGATTGGAACACATTAAAACAATTGTATATTAATGGAACAGATATTACAGCATTATTCTAAGACTTTAAGGTATAATAGGGTATATAAGGACATATATAATAACAAATGTTATAAGAGGTTATTATTATGTCCGGATATATGAAAGTGTTAGCAGAATATTCAGATAAAGCAGGACATAAGGACAGAACAGGACATATAAAAAGAATTACAGGTATAATAACAGCCATAATTATGTTAATTACTACGGCTGTTATTGTACCTGTTTTTTGCTGTGCAGAGGAAGTATCAGGACCAGACATAGATACACCTTCTGCGATACTTATGGAGGCGGCGACAGGACAGGTAATATATGAAAAGGATGCCGATACAGTTCTTGCACCTGCAAGCATAACAAAGATAATGACGCTTATACTTATATTTGAGGCAATAGAGGACGGAAGCATTAATATGGAAGACCCGGTAACTGTGTCGGAATATGCGGCTTCAATGGGCGGAAGCCAGGTGTTCCTTGAGCCGGGAGAGATACAGAGTGTCAGGACTATGATTAAGTGTATAGCGGTGGCAAGTGCTAATGATGCTTGTGTTGCAATGGCAGAACACATAAGCGGGGCAGAGAATGTATTTGTTGATAAAATGAATGAGAAAGCCCGTGAACTAGGAATGAGCAACACACATTTTATTAACTGCTGTGGACTTGATGTAGACGGACATACATCAAGTGCGAGAGATGTAGCGGTTATGAGCCGGGAGCTTATTAATAACCACCCACAGATAAAAGAATTCAGCAGTATATGGATGGAGAGCATAACACACATTACAAGAAAAGGCGAGAAGGATTTCGTGCTTACCAATACTAATAAGCTTATGAAACAGTATGCCTATGCCACAGGCTTAAAGACAGGTTCAACGAGCAAGGCAGGCTGCTGCCTTTCAGGAACAGCCAATAAAGACGGAATAGATCTTATAGCAGTTGTTATGGCGGCACCGACAAGCAAGATACGATTCAGTGATGCGATAACGCTTCTTAATTATGGTTTTAGTGTGTGCAGTATATATAAAGATGAAGAACCGCTTGATACAGAGAGCATTAAAATCTCATCGGGCAGGCAGGATAAGATTAAGATAACAAAGGAAAAAGACTATTCATATATGTTCATTAATAAATATAACAATGATGATATAAGACGGGAGTGCATAATCAATGATAATATTAAAGCTCCATTAAAAGAGGGTGATGAGGTAGGCGTTATTAAATATTATTACAATGAGGCTTATATTGGAAGTGTTAAGATAATAAGCTGCGAAAATGTTGATACAGCAGGCTTTATGGACACGGTTAAGAAAATATTTAAAAGCTTACTTTAATTAAAGTAGTGCCATTTGCCGTATAATATGCTATATTATTAAATAATATTCATTAAGGGAATCACAAGGACACAATTATGGATTTATTTGATTATATGCGAAAGACTAATCAGGAGAATGATTCTCCTCTTGCGATGAGATTAAGACCAAGAACTTTGGAAGAAGTTGTAGGACAACAGCATATTGTTGGTAAGGATAAGCTTTTATACAGGGCTATAAAGGCGGATAAATTAAGCTCTATTATATTTTATGGACCTCCTGGAACTGGAAAGACTACATTAGCCAAGGTTATTGCCAATACGACAAGTGCGGATTTCTGTCAGATTAATGCTACAGTAGCAGGCAAGAAAGAGATGGAAGATGTTGTAGAGAGGGCAAAAAATAATCTTGGAATGTATGGTAAGAAGACAATACTTTTTGTAGATGAGATACATAGGTTTAATAAGGGGCAGCAGGATTATCTTCTGCCATTCGTGGAAGACGGAACTATTGTGCTTGTTGGTGCAACAACAGAAAATCCATATTTTGAGGTTAATGGAGCCTTGATTTCAAGGTCTATAATATTTGAGTTAAAGCCATTGTCAAAGGAAGATATCAAAGAGATACTAAAGAGAGCTGTATACGATAAAGAAAGAGGTATGGGAAGCTACAAGGCTGACATAGATGATGAGGCTTTGGAGTTTCTTGCTGATATAGCAAATGGCGATGCAAGAAGTGCACTTAATGCGATAGAACTTGGAATACTTACAACTGACAGGTCAGATGACGGACTTATACATATAGATTTAAAGACAGCAGAACAGTGTATACAAAAAAGGGCTGTCCGATATGATAAGACGGGTGATAATCATTATGATACCATATCAGCATTTATTAAAAGTATGAGGGGGTCTGACCCTGATGCAGTAAGTTATTATCTGGCAAAGATGTTATATGCAGGTGAAGATATAAAGTTTATTGCAAGAAGAATAATGATATGTGCAAGTGAAGATGTAGGCAATGCAGACCCTTACGCATTAGTTGTTGCTACGAATGCAGCACTTGCAGTTGAGAGGATAGGTATGCCGGAGGCAAGGATAATTCTTTCACAGGCGGCGTTATATGTTGCCTGTGCACCTAAGAGCAACTCTTGTTATATGGCAGTTGACAAGGCTATGGAACTTGTTAAGACAACCAAGACAGCACCTGTGCCGGCACATTTGCAGGATGCACATTATAAGAGTGCTTCAAAGTTAGGACACGGCATAGGTTATAAATATGCACACGATTATCCTAACCACTATGTGAAGCAACAGTATTTACCTGATGGACTTGAGGACGTAAAGTTCTATGAACCAACAGATAATGGCTATGAGAAGCAGATAAAGACACATTTAAAAAAGATTAATTCGGAGACGTAGAACTGATGAGAGAGTATATTAACAGACTTTCAAGAGGAAAGTTCAGATATGACATTCCAGATATAATACAACCTGATGATGTTATTATAGAAGATGTTATCTGTGACACAATACATAATGCAGAATTTCATATACAGGCGCAAGATGTAATTAAGGGGGTAGTATACTCTGATAATGCCAAGGTGACAGTGCTTACACCGTCATTTGCGGGAAAAGACAGTGATATTAAATACGTTATAGATGCAAGGGGACTTTCAGAGGGGGACAGCATAGAAGGAGAGTTCACGCTTGTTACTAATGCTGGAGAGAAAGAGGTATTATACAGCTTTACAGCAGTTAAAGAAACAGTAGATACAAGCCTTGGAAAAGCGGATAACCTGTTCCATTTTACTAATCTTGTGCAGGTTAATAAAGAAGAAGCAGTAAGCTTATACAGATCCGATAAATTCAAAAAAATATTCTTACAGGGTGATGATGTATTAAATAATCTTTACGATGTCCTGTATGACAGAGAAAATGTATATGAGTCAATGGAGGAGTTCTTAATAGCAATTAAGAAAAAGTCTGCTCTTACTTTCAGTGTTGATAATAATATAAGAGATTATAATATAGATGGTGCTAACGAAAAGGACAGCATAATTATAGAAAAGAACGGCTGGGGCTATATAAAGCTTGACGTACAGTGTGAAGCACCATTTATTAAGATGAAAAGAGGAATAATAACTTCTGATGATTTCATAGGTGATGTATATGAGCTGGATTATATAATAGATGATAAGCTTCTTCATGCAGGCAATAACTATGCGTATATTATAATAAGCTCTTACAGTCATCAGGAAGTAATAGAGATTACAATAAATGGAAAAGAGATTGTTAATGACAGCGGCTTTGATGAACACAGAGAGATAAGAACTGCAAAGAGCAGGCTTACAGCAGAATATCTCCAGTTCAGAATGAAACGCATAACCAAGCAGGAATGGGTTATTAACACTAATAAAATTCTTGACAGAGTTCGTGGATTGAAGAAATCGGACATAATATTTGACGTATTGCAGGCTGGTGTTAATTTTATATCAGGTGATGATTACAATGGAAGCAGAATTCTTGAGAACATTAAGGACAGGGTATTAAGCGATGTTGATAATCATATTGAGTTATACAGTCTTTACCTTTATGTAAGCACGCTTGAAAGAAAAGATGCAGGATATACATCAGATGTAGCCCAGATAGTTACAGAGTGTTATGAACACGGATATGACAGCTGGGTGCTTTTGTGGATATTATTCTATATAGACGGACAGTCTGAGAATAACAAGAGCATTAAGCTTATAAGAATAAAGGATTGCTTTAATGATGGCTGTATAAGCCCGGTTATGTATTTAGAGGCACTTAATATATATAATGCACAGCCAGAGCTGTTAAGGCTGTTTAACAGATTTGAGATTCAGGTGATAGCATTTGGTATAAAGTACAATATGATTACAGAAAAGCTTGCAAAGCAGGCAGCGGCTGTAATTGCCAATGAAAGAATTACTAATAAAGATAATATAGAGATATTAAAAAAACTTTATACAATATATGAAGAAGATGACATATTAGAAGTATTAATATCACATATGGTAAGGGAAGGAATAGCTGGTGAGGAAGCATTTCCATTTTATGAGAAAGCGGTTCTTAGAGGCATAAGAATAACAAGATTATATGAGTTCTATATGGCAAGCATAAAGAAAGATATAAAGGTGAGAATTCCAAGAATTGTCCTTTTGTATTTTACATATGATTCAGGTATTAATTATGAATGGAAGTCCTTCTTATATGCCAATGTTGTCTATAATAAAGCATTCTATAAGGATATATATGATTCGTACGAGCAGATGATAGAACTGTATCTTTATGAGCAGTTAAAGGCCGGCTGTATCAATAATGACCTTATGTATCTTTACAGACAATTTTTAAAGCCACAGCTTATCAATAATGAAACAGCAGAATATGCGGTTAAGTTAAGATTTATGTATCGTGTAACTGCTGATTGCAGTAAAGTAAAAGCTGTTATAGTAAAATGCGGCTATATGAAAGAGCCTGCAATATATGAGATGACAGGCAATGATATATATATTCCGCTTTATATCTCTAACTGTTCTATGGCATTTATCTGTACGGACGGAGTTATAAGAAGAAACACTGTCAATTATGAGATAGAAAAGATATTAGAAGAACCACTGGATATAACATTGTTAGATGAATATGACATTGAAGAGCCATATATAGCTTTATTCAGAGCAGATTATTGCAGAAAGAAGCATATATATAATGCGGATACACCATCTATATATAAGAAAGCGGCGATGGTTAAAGGAGTTACATACGAATACCGACAACTTATTAATTCGTGGCTTATTGAATATTATAAAGAATATTATGAAGGTGAAACCTTTAATGATGAGTACAGTGACCTTATTAAAGATGGTCTTGATATCAATACGGCACAGGGGCTTATTGAAATACTTTTGGAGTACGGAATGTATTATGAGGCAAGGGAACTTATGGAACGCTACGGCTATACAATAGTTCCAGCAGGCAAGATGTTTAAGTTCATAGTACACGAGCTTACTGCTTCGGTTAATAAGGAAAGCTATAAAGATATATTGTGTGAATATGTGTTCAGGAATCATCTGTATAATGAGCTGGTACTTGAATATATGGTTGATAATTATAATGGTTCAGACAAGGATATGTACAGGTTGTGGAAGAGTGCATCTGATTTTGGCGTAAATATTAAAAATCTTTCTGAGAGGGTTATCTCACAGTATATGTTTACTCAGGATAAAGATTATTATGATAAGCTTACACAGGTATTTACAGATTATTATAATAAAGGTGCATCACAGCTGATAGCCAAAGCATATATAGCTTATAATTCATTTTTATATTTTATTAAAGGAAAAAATGTAAGTGACATAACATTTACGGTTGTAAAAGAATGTTACAAAGATAAGATTGGTATTCCTGTAATATGCCTTGCTGCGTGGCTTAAAAAAGTATCAGAGAATATAAAAGAATTGAATAAACCAGATATTAAAGACACAGCACAGAAGATTCTTGATGAATTATGTGCAAAAGAGATAATCTATGATTATTATAAACGTTTTAATGGTGTTCTTAATATACCGTATAATGCATGTGGTGTTACAGTGATTGAGTATTATGGCAATCCTGATAATAAAGTTGTCATTAATTATAAAGTTAATGATGCTAAAGAATATGCAAGTGCAGTTATGAAATGTGATAACTGCGGAGTATTTACATACAGACTTTCATTGTTCTATAACGACAAGGTTATATATAATTATACAATTGGAACAGACACTAATACGAAGGAATATAACATATTGTACGATAACCTTAATGATGGAGATAATAAGGGCAGATTTGATGCAATTAATGAATGTCTTGCAAGCGAGGAGCTAAGGGATATGGTTACATTAAAGAAGCTTATGGAAAGCTATGCAGTAGAAGATTATGTGACAAAGCAGTTGTTTGTACCAGAGAATATGAGGCAGTAAGACTAAATTCCTGCTAAGAATGGAGATAGTTATGAACGATACAGATTTGATAATAGGAGTGGAGCTGCTTGAGGATAATATACAGATGTGTGTGTATGACAGTGAGTTAAAAGCACCAGTGGCAGCAGATACCGAAAAAGACAAAACTTTATCAGAGAATATAAAAGCTGTTATTAATAAGAAAAATGCCAGCAGTGTAGCTTCTATATGTGTTGTTGTTCCTGATTTTACCAAAGATACACTGGAGATTGTAAAGGAGGAGCTGTACAATGCAGGTGTTGCAAATGAGCAGTACCAGATAATAAGCAGAATAGAAAGCTTTGCATATTATGCGTACAGCCAGAAGAAGGAACTTTATCAGAATGGTACAGTGCTTATGGATTACAATGCTTCGGGAATTGATGTATACAGATTGTACTGCAATAAGATTGGTGATATGCAGTACATATTACAGGAGCATACATTAAGCCAGCCTGAAGGAAGTACAATAGAAAAGGCTTCACATTCCGTTACCTTGTATATGACAGAATATTTTAAGAAGCACAGGGCTTCAAGTGTATATCTTACAGGTATGGGATTTGATGTGGACAGGCTTCCAGATGAATTCACCAAAGTATTAGTTGCGGGAAGAAAAGCATTTGTTGGGCAGAATTTATATGTAAGAGGTGCGTGCTTTGCAGCGTTGGAGTATATATCTCCACAGGTATTTGGTAATGTGTGCCTTCTTACAGATGGCAGGATAAAAGCTGATATTGAAACGGATATATCAGAACACGGACGTCCTATGAAGTTTAGAATTGTCAAAATGGGAACTAACTGGTATATGGCAGAAAGAACAATTGATTTTATTATTGAAGATGTGTCGGTTATAAATTTCCAGATTATATGGCCGGACGGAAAATATATAGAAAAGCAGGTTGATATAAGCTCTATTCCTTACAGGGAAGGAAAGACAACAAGAATATCAATGAATGTAAAGGCATCTTCACAGGATAAATGTATTGTTACAGTAAAAGACCTTGGTTTTGGTGAGATATATCAGGCATCGGATAGTGTTATAGTTGAAGAACTGGATTTAAGTGAGGCAGATGTATGAGTGCAATGATTTTGTGCAGGGGGAAGGTTGCAGACAATCCTTTATATATAATGCAGTCAGGTATCAGATTGTATACAGAAGAAGAACTGTGTTATTATATTTACAATAATATATATATACTTACTAATGATTTTATCAATGATGAGCTTATAACATTTCTTAGGGATGAAGTGGGAAATACAGCACTTGCCCAGAGATTAACCATAATGAAAAGTAATAATGAGCTGTTGGCAAGTATGCTTGTCACAATACTTAAATCAGTTGATTATTATTCTTTGGAACAGATTGAAAAGATAAGCGAAATACTGAATACGCTTGATAATCAGAATGCTTATGAAAGACTTGGATTAAGAGGGGACAGTTTTCTTTCTAATGAGTGCTTCTATAAGGCGGTTGACTGTTATAAGCAGATTATAGATGAATACAGCAATGCTGCCCCGGCAGCGTTCTTAGCAGGTGTGTACCATAATATGGGTGTTGCACTTGCAAGAATGTTCTTATATAATGAGGCTTCATACAGCTTTATGAAAGCATATGAGATAGGACAGCATAAGAATTCATACAAGTGTTACCTTGCGGCAAAGTGGTTTATGGATAAAGACGGAAGTGTTATTAATGAAGATGTGCCAGAGGAGGAGTATATCATAAGAAGAAAGATAGAACAGCTTATGGATAATGCTGCGTATCAGGACGAGATTAGAAAGCTTAATGACACAGAGAAGTATAAAAATGCAGGAGATGTGGCAGGGTATCATAAAGTATTAGATGATATTCTTACCAATTGGAAACAGGATTATTATAAATATACTGCGAGGTGATAAGACAAGTGGGATTATTCAAATTCTTAAAAAATAATTATGACAGTGATGAGGATTTAAAAGACCTTGAGGAGCTTGTGTATGAAGATGAGAATGGATTTAGAAATAAACGTTCTATTAATGATATGATACACAGCTATCAGGTGGGTTCGTATACTGGCAGTAATCATAATGATGATCTGGAAGAAGAATTATATAAGACGGCTGGCAGTGATGCATCTGCTGATGAATTCAGAGGGCTGACAGAAAAGACTAAGAAACAGCAGGCAGATGTGTTAAAGGAAGAAGAAAAATATGACCACCTGCTTAACAGTATACAGGCACAGACGCTTATAAGAACAGTTGATAAGGTTAATCTTGGCGGAGCGGTCAATAATACGCAGGATAATCTTGAAGAGGTTGACACGGCAGGATTTACAGGCTCAGAGGTTGGGAGCTTTGTTAAAAGCCAGTGTGATATTATGGAGGAAGCTTCAAGATATATAGAAAATGCCAAGGTAGAATATGACAGTGTAACTGATTATTATGAGGATATACAAAGAATCGAGAATGCACCGGAAAATATAAAGCTTAAGCTTATGTATGCGGCAGACCGTGTTGATAATCTGTCGGTTGACAGGCGTATTTTTAAATCACCGGAGAACAAGCTTTCCAACAAAGTGTACCGTATGATGGAATCTTATGAGGAAGATTTTCCAGAGGCACTTGTAAAGCTGAGGCACGATGAAGAAGATTACAATACAGTATTAAAGAATGTAAGAATGATTAAGGGTGAGAGGTCAATGTATCGTATAGAGGCAAATGACCTTGTGAAAAAACAGCTTAGAATTAAGAAGTATTCAGTACTTATGCTGGCACTTCTTGTAGGGGTGTTTGTTATATTTCTTCTTATATCAGCGGCTTCACCAGATGATGAACACATTGGAATGTTCATAACAGTTGTAATACTTGCACTTACGCTTTCGCTTGGTCTGTTTGCTTATCTTAAATCAACAGAACGAAAAGTGTATGTGACAGAGGTAAAGCTTAATAAAGCAACAGCACTTCTTAATAAGTACAAGATAAAGTATGTAAATGCTGTAAATGTGCTTGAATATGAATATAGCAAATATGCGGTAAAGAGTGCATTTGAGCTTGAGCAGAAGTTTCAGGCATATGTTGAGATGAAAGATGAACAGCGTAAAATACTTGAGATAACAAGTAATCTTAATGAGGCAGAAGCGGAGCTTACAGATATATTAAGACAGCTTGGTGTAATTGATACACATATATGGATAGGACAAGTTAAGGCGATACTTAATCCTAAAGAAATGGTAGAGGTAAGACATAATCTTTCCATAAGACGCCAGAAGTTAAGAGAACAGATAGAATATAATGAATCAAGAATAGAAGATGCAAGAAATAATATTAAAAATGTGACTAAAAAGAATAAGGTGCATGCCAAGGAAGCTATGCAGGTTCTTGAGATTTATGAGAAAAGACATAAGAATAATTAAAATAATACTTGCGAAATATGAGCATTGTGTTACAATTGAGAGTGGTTTTTTGCGAAATGATTAACAATGTGTAAATAGCGCAAGAAGGAGGATAAGATGAAAGAAAGACTTGATGCAATCAAAGAAAATGCGTTGTCACAGATAAAGGCAACAGATTCTCTTGATAAGTTAAATGATATCAGAGTTGCTTTTCTTGGTAAAAAAGGCGAGCTTACTGAAGTTTTAAAGGGTATGAAGGAGGTAGCTCCTGAGGACAGACCTAAGGTTGGACAGATTGTCAACGAAACAAGACAGGCAATTGAAGAAGTATTAGAGGCTGCCAAGAAAGAGCTTGCTGCCAAGAAGAGAGAGCTTCAGATGAAGGCAGAGGTAATTGATGTAACACTTCCAGCCAAGAAAGCTGAACTTGGACATAAACATCCTAATATGCTTGCGCGTGAAGAAATAGAAAAGATATTTATAGGAATGGGATACGAAGTTGTAGAAGGTCCAGAGGTAGAATATGATTATTACAACTTTGAGGCACTTAATATTCCAGCTAACCATCCAGCAAAAGATGAACAGGATACATTCTATATCAATGATAAAGTTGTTCTTAGAACACAGACATCACCTGTTCAGGCAAGAGTTATGGAAAAAGGCAGACTTCCAATAAGAATGATTTCACCTGGACGTGTATACAGAGCAGATGAAGTTGATGCAACCCATTCACCTTGCTTCCATCAGGTTGAAGGTCTTGTAATTGATGAGAACATAACATTTGCTGACCTTAAGGGAACACTTGCAGAATTCGCTAAGGAGTTATTCGGTGAAGATACTAAGGTTAAGTTCAGACCACATCATTTCCCGTTCACAGAGCCTAGTGCCGAGATGGATGTAAGCTGCTTTAAATGTGGCGGCAAGGGATGCCGTTTTTGTAAGGGTGAGGGCTGGATTGAAATACTTGGCTGCGGAATGGTTCACCCACATGTATTTGAAATGTGCGGAATTGATAAAGATAAATATACAGGTTTTGCGTTTGGCGTAGGTCTTGAAAGAGTTGCCCTTCTTAAATACGAAATCGATGATATGAGATTGTTATACGAGAATGATACAAGATTCTTAAAGCAGTTCTAATTAATAATAAGTGGAGGATAAGTATGGATACATCTATTAAATGGATAAAGGACCTTGTTCCAGGTTTAGAGTGTACAAATCAGGAATTCAGAGATGCTATGACTCTTTCAGGTACTAAGGTAGAATGTTTTAATGAGCTTGATAAAAATCTGGATAAAATTGTTGTAGGACAGATTGTTTCAGTAGAAAGACATCCAGATGCAGACAAGCTTGTAGTATGTCAGGTGAATGTAGGAAATGAAACTGTTCAGATAGTTACAGGTGCTCCTAATATTGAACCAGGAACAAGTGGACAGAAAGTTCCAGTTGTTCTTGACGGCGGACGTGTGGCTGGCGGACACGATGGAAGTCCACTTCCAG
Source organism: Bacteroides galacturonicus (assembly GCF_003096855.1). Lineage (NCBI taxonomy): Bacteria > Pseudomonadati > Bacteroidota > Bacteroidia > Bacteroidales > Bacteroidaceae > Bacteroides > Bacteroides galacturonicus. Next base: position 191,750 of record NZ_QEOA01000004.1, read on the forward strand.
AAGATGGAATTAAGATTAAAAAAGGCAAGTTAAGAGGCGTTGAGTCTTATGGAATGATGTGTTCAATTGAAGAACTTGGTTCATCAAGAGAATTCTATCCAGATGCAGCAGAAAATGGTATTTATATATTTGGTGATGATGCCAAAGTAGGAGAGAGTGCTGTAGAATATCTTGGACTTGATGATACAGTATTTGAATATGAGATTACTAACAACCGTGTAGACTGCTATAGTATCCTTGGTATCGCAAGAGAGGCAGCAGCTACATTCAGAAAGCCATTCAATCCTCCAGTTGTTAATGCTACAGGCAATAGCGAAGATGTTAATGACTATATTAAGATTGAAGTAGCAGCTAAGCAGCTTTGCAAGAGATATACAGCAAGAGTTGTTAAGAATATAAAGCTTGCTCCATCACCAAAGTGGATGCAGCACAGACTTATGACAGCAGGCATCAGACCTATTAATAACATAGTAGATATTACTAACTATGTTATGATAGAATATGGTCAGCCAATGCACGCTTATGATTATGATACAATCGCTGATAAGAAGATTATTGTAAGAACTGCTGCTGAGAATGAGAAGTTCGTTACACTTGATGGACAGGAAAGAACACTTGATTCAGAAGCACTTCTTATATGTGATGGAGAAAAGGCTATTGGTCTTGCTGGTATTATGGGTGGTGAGAACTCAATGATAACAGATGATGTTAAGACAATGCTTTTTGAAGCTGCAACATTTGATGGAACTAATATAAGAAAGTCAACTAAGAAGATTGGTTTAAGAACAGATGCTTCTGGTAAGTTTGAGAAGGGCTTAGATCCAGAGCTTGCACTTGAAGCTATGAACAGGGCCTGTGACCTTATAGAACAGTTAGGTGCAGGTGAAGTAGTTGGCGGTGTTGTTGATATATATGATGAGCCGGTATCTAAGAAGAGAATATCATTTGAACCAGATAAGTATAATGCACTTCTTGGAACAAATGTATCAAAGGAAGATATGCTTTCATATTTCAAGAGACTTGAAGTAGAATATGATGAAGCTTCTAATGAGCTTATTATTCCTACATTTAGACAGGATCTTAACAGAGATGCAGATATTGCAGAGGAAGTAGCAAGATTCTTCGGATATGATAATATTCCTACAACACTTCCAAAGGGTTCTACAACAATGGGTAAGATACCATTTGAGAGAAGTATTGAAGATGTAGCAGGTGAAGTTGCACAGTTCTGTGGATTCTCACAGGCTATGACATATTCATTTGAAAGCCCTAAGGTATTTGATAAGCTTAAGCTTGCGGCCGACTCAGAATACAGAAAGACAGTGGTTATCTCTAATCCATTAGGAGAAGATTTCTCAATAATGAGAACACTTCCTGTTAATGGTATGCTTACATCATTATCAACTAACTATAACAGACGTAATAAGAATGTTAAGTTATATGAGCTTGCAAAGGTATATCTTGCAGCAGATGATGTTAACGAGCTTCCAGATGAGAGAGTTATGTTCACGCTTGGAGCATTTGGAGATGTTGATTTCTTCCAGATGAAGGGTGTAGTTGAAGAATTCCTTGAAAGAATTGGAATGAGAGTTAAGCCGGAATACAATCCAGAGGCAGGAATTACATTCCTTCACCCAGGACGTCAGGCAGAGATTATCTATGATGGAACAAAGATTGGCTATATGGGTGAATTACATCCAGATGTAGCAGATACTTATTCATTAGGCGACAGAACATATATTGTTGTTATTGACCTTTCAATTGTAACTAAGATGGCAAGCTTTGACAGAAAGTTTGAGGGTATTGCCAAGTTCCCAGCAGTTACAAGGGATATAAGTATGGTTATGCCTAAGTCAGTTCTTGTAGGAAAGATTGAGAAGATAATCGAGAAACGCGGCGGAAGCATACTTGAGAGTTACAAGTTATTTGATATATATGAAGGTGCCCAGATTAAAGAGGGCTACAAGTCAGTAGCATATTCAATATCTTTTAGAGCTAAGGACAGAACACTTGAGGATAAGGATATCACACCAGTAATGGAGAAGATATATAAAGACTTAAGTGATAATGGAATCGAACTTCGTATGTAGTGAATATAGAGTGCACAATCTGAATAGAGGATTATTATGGATTTACATGATTTTTATTATGATCTGCCAGAGGAACTTATAGCACAAGACCCTCTGTCAGACCGTTCAAGCTCCAGATTGATGGTTCTTGATAAGAACACAGGAGCTATAGAACACAAGATATTTAGGGATATAACAGAATATCTTAAGCCGGGTGACTGCCTTGTAATTAATGATACTAAGGTTATACCTGCAAGACTTATCGGTGAGAAAGAAGGAACAGGTGCTGCCATTGAAGTGCTTTTGTTAAAAAGACTCGAAGACAGACAGGATACGTGGGAAGTCCTTGTTAAGCCAGGAAAGAAATGCAAGGTTGGTGCAAGGATAGTATTTGGTGGCGGAAAGCTTACAGGTGAGATTATTGATATAGTTGAGGAAGGTAACAGACTTATACAGTTTAGTTATGATGGCATATTTGAGGAAATTCTTGATGAACTAGGACAGATGCCGCTTCCACCATATATCACACATAAGCTTGAAGATAAGAACCGCTATCAGACAGTATATGCCAAGCACGAGGGTTCAGCAGCAGCACCTACGGCAGGACTACATTTTACAAAAGAACTGCTTAAACAGATAGAAGATATGGGAGTGAAGATTGCAAGAGTTACTCTTCACGTAGGTCTTGGAACATTCAGACCAGTTAAGGTTGAGAATATACTTGATCATCATATGCACTCAGAATTCTATCAGGTTGATAAAGAAGCAGCAGATATAATTAATAATACCAAGGCTAATGGTGGAAGAGTTATTGCTGTAGGAACTACAAGCACAAGAACTCTTGAATCAGTAGCTGATGAAAATGGACATATACCAGTTAAGAGTGGCTGGACAGAAATATTTATATATCCAGGTTATAAGTTTAAGGCAATAGATTGTCTTATAACTAATTTCCATCTCCCAGAATCAACTCTTGTAATGCTTGTGTCAGCACTTGCAGGAAGAGAAAATGTTCTTAATGCTTATGAAGTTGCAGTAAAAGAACGTTACAGATTCTTTAGTTTTGGGGATGCTATGTTCATTAAGTAGGCGTTAGATGTTTACAAAGTTACAATTAACTTAATAATACTAATAAATGTGAGTAGTACAGATGATCGCGGCTGCAAGTGTCGAAAGACCGCAGGTGAGGAAAGTCCGGGCTTCGCAGGGCAGGATGCCGGATAACGTCCGGTGGAGGTGACTCCAAGGCTAGTGCAACAGAAATATACCGCCAGTGCTTAACACTTAGTGTTGAGCTTATTGGTAAGGGTGGAAAGGCAGTGTAAGAGACTACCGTGGTATTGGTAACAATACTGGCTATGTAAACCCCATTCGAAGCAAGACCAAATATAAAGCGATACGGCTGCCCGTCGTGCTTTTAGGTAGGTTGCTTGAGCCTGCTGGTAACAGCAGGTCTAGATAGATGATCATCAGTAGTCAGGTCAAAGCCTGGCTGGACATAACCCGGCTTATAGTACTGCTCATATTTTTTTATTTAATAGGAAATTCCAATATAATTTCCTATTAAATAAAAGGCACTATGTGCCAGTTATGCGCACTCGCGTGAAGCTGTAGTTTGTCGCAAGCGACAGCACTCGTCGCGAGAATGTGCTTAGCACATTCTTTTTTATAATAGGAAATGGATGGATAGTAATGAACAATAATGATTATAAAGATAACAATGAGAACTTAAACAGTGAGAACACTGTGGATAATAAAAGCAGCCAGAACAGTGGTCATAGAAGAAGCAATGTCCAGCATACTGGCAGTAATACAGCTAACAATAACAGCCGTCACAATGTAAGAGAGGGAAGTAACAATAATTCAGAACATCACAGCAGCAATAGTAGTGAAGGACACCACAGCCACCATAGCAGTGGGGAACATCACAGCCACAGTGGTAAGAAGAGATTAACAAAACAGCAGAAAAAGAAACGTACTATAACAATTGTTTCAATAGTAGCTGCGGTTGTTGTTATTATAGGAATTATGGGTGTTAAAGGCTTATCTGATGCCAAGGGAATGTTAAAGAATGCTAATGAATTAAAGACAGAGATGAATGATATGCTTGGAGCTGTAAAAGCCCAGGATGCTGAGGCAGCTAATACAGCAGTATTAAAGCTTGACAATACAACTTATAAGATAAGCAAGACATTATCAAGCCCATTGTGGAAGATGGCAAGCCACATTCCGGTTGCAGGAAAGTATGTTAAGTCAGTAGATACACTTATAGGACTTGTTGAAGATGCATCAGATGATATTATAAAGCCGGCAGTAGCAACAATATCAGAATACCCTATGTCAGGTCTTAAAGTAGGTGATGGTTTTAGTGTAACAACAATTAATGCCTATCTTGATCTTTTAGAGCAGATACAGCCAGTGGTTAATAATATGACTGCTAAGATGAACAAGGTTGAACTTCCGGGAAGTATGGGAACAATGATATCTTCTTATAGTGATAAGATAACATCACTTATGAGTATGTACACAGATTATGAAGATTACATTCCATTAATGAAAGCATTTATCGGCGATGGAAGTGATAAGGTATATCTTCTTGCTGCACAGAATACAGCAGAGATAAGAGCTGCAGGTGGTTTCCCAGGTTCAATCGGAACAATAAGGGTTGAAGATGGTGTAATGTCAATTGGAGATTTTAATCCTGTTAATGATGTATTGGCAACATATCCACCAGATGAAGCTAATGTTACAAGAAAAGAATTAAAGATATTTAATGATACGTTAATCTATTCAAGAGATGCAAGTTTTAACCCTGATTTTGAAAGAGCTGCTCAGATATGGGCTTTGGCTTATGAAGCTAAGCACGGTGAGAGCGTTGATGGTGTGCTCTCACTTACACCGACTATTATACAGAAGGTTCTTAGAATATCAGGACCAATTACACTTCCTGATGGAACAGAGCTTAATGGTGATAATGCCGTATCAGTATTACAGTATGAGCTTTATTATAAATATCTTAGCGACAGAGGTACTAATGTTGATTATAATGAAGCTAATGAATATGTCGATGGTCTTTTTGCAGAGACAGCCAAGCAGGCAATGGCAGTATTGGTATCAGGCTTTGATTTTAAGAGAATTAATGAATATGTAGATATGTTTAATGAGGGTGTTGAGGAGAACACAATTATGCTTTGGTTCGTAGATGAGCAGGAAGAGCAGTATGCTAAGGACGCAGGTTGTTCAGGAAATCTTAATGATGACCCGGCTAATCCAGAAGCAGGAGTGTTCTTTAGCTTATATGAGCCTTGTAAATTAGGCTGGTTCTTAAATATTGATACAGAGATGAGTGAGCCTGTTATTAATGCAGATGGAACAAGAAGCTATGATATTACTGTGACATTAACTAATACAATTAAAAGAAGCAATATAACAAGAGCAGGTGGTTATATTCTTGGTGGATTCGATGGTGGAATAAGAGGATTTGTTCATTTATTCGCACCAGCAGGTGGTACTATAGGTAACTTTGAGACTAATAATGGCCTTAAGATAACAACTGATGAGTATGATAATCTTGAAGTTGGTTATAATGTTGATCTTGTAGTAGAAGCAGGTTCACCACAGGTAATAAAGTATACAGTAACAACAGCAGAAGGCGTTGATACACCACTTAAGATTCGCACAACACCTACATTACAGGCATACAGATAAAACAAGTAAGTATTGAATATTTTAGAAAGTGTTATGAAGGCAGGTTGTAGTGTACACAGCCTGTTGATTATATGGTATATATGAAATAAAAGGGGATGTGAAAAAACTCGATTGAGTTTTTTCACATCCCCAAAAAATGTTCGAAAATTACCCCTGGTATATCAGAAGTTTCATCGTCAGCACTTGAAAAATACAATTTCTTTCCATAAGAAAATCTGTAGATGAGATATCTTGACGATTTCGCAACCTGTTTGTAACGTCCGGAAACTTTTTGATACAATACCGTATTAAGTGTATTGTCATTATGCGTTTCCATATAGGTTCTGCCATTTGATTTGAACGTCCGTGATGATGCCTGCACCGTTGTCGTCCTGACATTGGTTATCGCAAAACATCCCAGAACCATAAACAATAACAACAGACATAGTTTCAAATGCTTTCTCTTTGTGTTTTTCATTTTCTTTTTTCTTTTTCGTATTCTTTCAGTTCTTTCAGAGCCTTCTCACCCTGTGGGTAAAGAATGATGATATTAAAGATCGTCATCAGTCCGATTCCAACATCACCAAGATCCCAAACAAATGTATATGCTGCAAGGCCGCCGATGAACAGCATCACAAGCGCCAGTACTTTGTATGCAGTCTGTGAAGCCCAGTTATCTCCGAAAAGATATGCAACATTGCATCTCGCATAAAAAAGGATGCCCAGAAACGTCGAAAAACTGAATAAAAACAGCGTCGCCGCAATAAAGATCACACCAAAACGGCCAAGATGATGTTCCATTGCTGTCTGCAGAAGATCCATTCCGGAAAGTCCTGTAACTTTTTCTTCCGGCGCAAGCAGCATGATAAATGCTGTACAGCTGCAGATCACGATCGTATCCACAAATACCCCGAGCGCCTGTACCAATCCGGCTTTGACCGGCTGGTCACATTCTGCCGCTGCTGCCGCACACGGAGCAGATCCGGAACCTGCTTCATTCGAAAACAGTCCACGTTTGATTCCATTCATTAGGACTGCACCAAAACCGCCGGCTGCTGCCTGTCGGAATCCAAATGCTTCCTCAAAAATTCTTGCAAAAACACCCGGCAAACTTCCAAGATTCATCACAATGATCAGAATCGTGATTGCAAAATAGCATACCGCCATGACCGGCACTACCATATCCAGGATCTTAACTGTCGCATCTTTACGAAGCACTATCACAGCAGCCACAGCAACAAGTACTACCGTCATATAGATCGGCGGAATGGAAAATGCATTTTTAAATGAAGAAACAACAGAATTGCTGATCACTTGACTGATACCGCACCAGCAGATCAGACCGGAGATTGCAAACAACACAGAAATCACCACTTTGTTTCTCTTTTTCTTTTGTTTTTCTTCTACATATGCATGAATATAATACGCCGGACCGCCGCGGTAACCTCCGTACAGCGGATCTTTTTCTTTATAAAGCTGTGCCAGTGTCGCTTCAATAAAAGCTGTTGATGAACCGATAATTGCCGTCACCCACATCCAGAAAACCGCACCGGCGCCGCCTGCCGAAATTGCCGCAACAACACCGACCAGATTTCCCATACCGACACGGGTTGCAGTCGAAACGATCAGTGTCTGAAATGAAGACAGACTGTTTTTTTCTTGTTTCTTCTCAACCAGTGCCTGCACCATATCCGGGAACAGGCGAATCGGCAGAAAACGCGTCCGAACCGTAAAATAAATTCCTGTAGGAATCAGTAAAATAATCAGAAGCGAAATCCCCAGAGTGTTGCCGCCCGGCAGTGGAATCTGCACCAGATCTCCCCACAGAAAACTATATACTTTCTCAATCAGAGTAACTATCATACTTTAAACCCTCTTCCATACTCACAACATCCGGGATACATGCTGCTCACGTCATCTCCAACAGCCTGATTCCCGGACAGATACCATAATAGTATAGCCCATATTAACCCTTAAACGCAAGTATTTTTAGGGTTTAAAGTCAAAAACTTTAAATAATTAAAGCTTTCAACTATGTTTGAAGCCTACAGCATCGTTTAACATGGAATTTCATCAAGTATTGTTTGCATTATCTAAATACCATTGGTTCACTGGTAACTAAGTATGTACTGGATTATCTGAATGAAATCGTTGAGCAGCTAGTACTTTTATGGGAACTGGATACAAGTACATTTGTTTACAGAAGTGGAAAGCGAAAATCCAAAGAACAGCGTCATTATGAACACTTGACTTTCGGAATTATGAAAAACGACCGTTGGTACAAGAGAATTGTCCGAAGAGGTATTCATTCAGTCAAACTGGAAGTTTTACTTGTGGCGATAGGCCACAATCTATATAAATATCAGAAAAAAAAGATGAGAAACAGAACTGCCGCATAGATTCAAAAAAAGAATTTCTATGGGGTAGGGGAAGTGCGCTTTCTTTGCGCATGATTTCAGTCATTTATACACAACAGGTACAAAAAGGGAGATGCGAAAAAACTCAATCGAGTTTTTTCACATCCCCTTTTTACTATATAATCAGGAGATTACATTAGAACTTCAAGCTTATATAATAAAGCTGTACGAATGTTGTATTGGGGGATATTATTTACCAGTATATTTCTCTTCACAGTATTTACATCTGTATACCTGCTTAACAGGGTCAGAAAGAACAAATACATGGTCAAGACCCTGTTCAATAGAAGTAATACATCTAGGATTCTTACATTTGATAACATTAGTAATCTGCTTTGGTAATGAAAGTGATTTCTTATCTACTATCTGTCCGTCTTTAATAATATTAACAGTGATATTATGATCGATAAATCCTAATACATCTAAATCAACAAGGTCAAGTCCGCCCTCAATCTTGATAATATCCTTTCTTCCCATTTTACTGCTTCTTGCATTCTTGATAATAGCAACCTGACAGTCGAGTTCGCCAAGACCAAGGTTATTATATATCATCATTGATTTGCCGGCTTCAATATGGTCTAGTACAAAGCCTTCATTAAGTTGTCCTACATTTAACATAATTACCCTCCTATATTTGCTTGTTATTAAGACCAAGAAGTGTCATAATAAGAGCCATTCTTACATATACACCGAATTGTACCTGTTTAAAGTAAGCAGCTCTTGGGTCATCATCTATATCTACTGATATTTCATTAACACGAGGAAGTGGGTGAAGAACATACATATCCTCTTTTGCAAGAGCCATTTTTGACTTATCAAGTATATAGAAATCTTTCATTCTGAGGTATTCATCTTCTGAGAAGAATCTTTCACGCTGAACTCTTGTCATATATAATATGTTAAGCTCAGGCATAGCATCTTCTAGGTTTTCCATTTCAATGAATTCAGCCTGGTTGGCTTTTAATACATCATCTCTTATATAATCAGGTATTCTTAATTCCTTAGGAGATATAAGCACGAATTTGACATTTTTATATCTTACGAGTGAATTGATAAGTGAATGAACAGTTCTTCCGAACTTAAGGTCACCACAAAGGCCTATTGTAAAGTTGTCAAGAGAACCGCGGAGTTCCCTTATAGTCATAAGATCTGTAAGTGTCTGTGTTGGGTGCTGGTGTCCGCCATCACCTGCATTGATTACAGGTATAGAAGACTTGCTTGCTGCAACCATAGGAGCACCTTCTTTTGGGTGGCGCATGGCACATATGTCTGCATAGCAGGAAATTACCCGTATAGTATCAGCCACGCTTTCGCCCTTTGATGCTGAACTTGAGTTAGCAGAAGAAAAACCTAATACAGACCCTCCAAGATTGAGCATTGCTGCTTCAAAACTAAGACGGGTTCTTGTACTAGGTTCATAAAATAAAGTTGCTAACTTTTTACCATCACATACATGGCTGTATTTTTTAGGATCTTTAGAAATGTCTCTTGCAAGATTAAGTAAATCTTCAAGTTCTGTGACACTTAAGTCTAGTGGACTAAGTAAATGTTTCATTAATTGTTCCTCCACAAGTATATATTATTGTGCTCTTGGCACTCTGTTATATATATTACTATTAATTAGATTAATTCTCAATTGTTATTTTAAAAAAAATGTGATAAAATTATGAATATTTGTGATATGCATAGATGCGTTGCATAAGAATGGAGGAGCAATATGTCTAAGATAATATTAACAGGTGACCGTCCAACAGGAAAGCTTCATGTTGGTCATTATGTTGGTTCATTAAAGAGAAGAGTAGAATTACAGAATTCAGGTGAATACGATAAGATATTTATTATGATAGCAGATGCTCAGGCACTTACAGATAATGCTGATAATCCTGAGAAGGTACGCCAGAACATAATAGAGGTTGCACTTGATTATCTTTCAGTCGGTTTAGACCCAGCCAAGTCTGATATATTTATTCAGTCACAGATTTCACAGCTTACAGAGCTTACATTTTATTATATGAATCTTGTTACAGTTTCAAGACTTCAGAGAAACCCAACAGTTAAGTCAGAGATCCAGATGCGTAACTTTGAAGCGAGCATACCGGTTGGATTTTTCTGCTATCCAATAAGCCAGGCCGCTGATATAACAGCATTTAAGGCTACAACAGTTCCGGCAGGTGAGGATCAGGAGCCGATGATTGAACAGACAAGAGAGATTGTAAGAAAGTTCAATTCAGTATATGGAGATACATTGGTAGAACCACAGATACTTCTTCCGGATAATAAAGTATGTTTAAGACTTCCAGGTACAGATGGCAAAGCTAAGATGAGTAAGTCGCTTGGTAACTGCATATATCTTTCTGATACAGAAGAAGATGTTAAGAAAAAGGTTATGAGTATGTATACAGATCCAGATCATATTAAGGTATCGGATCCTGGTAAGATAGAAGGTAATACTGTATTTACATATCTTGATGCATTCAGTAAGGAAGAAGACTTTGGATTATTCTTACCAGAGTATAATAACCTTGATGAATTAAAAGACCACTATAAGAGAGGTGGACTTGGTGATGTTAAGGTTAAGAAGTTCCTTTTAAATGTTCTTAACAAGGAATTAGAGCCAATCAGAAATAGAAGACACGAATATGAGAAGGATATTCCTTATGTATACGAGATACTTAAACAGGGAACTAAGAATGCATGTGAGGTAGCAGAACAGACATTAAGCGAAGTTAAGGCTGCTATGAAGATTAATTACTTTGATGATGTTCAGCTTATAAATGCACAGTCAGAAAAGTACAGCGGATAATAAAAAGGCACTGTGCCATATATGTATTCAGGATGAGAATGCATATAGCACAGTGCCTTTTGCTTTGATAAAGGCTTGGTCTGGATTTATGGCCAAGCCTTCATTAATTAATCTAACTTTTTAATAACCATATTGTTAGGACGTGATATTTTAAGTTCTTTGCCATTCATAACAATAAGTCCTTTGGTATAGTCTACAGTAAATATTGTTATTGAGTTGCCTTCATTATTCATGGATAAAAGGTGCTTGTCATCAGGAAAAAGGCATATGTACTTAGGATAATCACCACTTACAGGAAGTGAGTTAAGTGTAATTATCTTTCCTGTAGTCTTGTCCACAGAATATATTGTAGCAGTGTTATCACCGGCATTAGAGCAGATTAAGTTATTGCCTGAATTAGTAAGGCATATGTCTGAAGCTGCACTGTTAGACTTATGGTCGCGTCTTACAGTGAATATATTCTGAATCATCTCAAATCTGTTCTTATCAGAAGAAGCATCATAAGAATATACGTTAATATAATTCTTTAATTCACATACAACATAAGCGAATCGTCCATCTTCTGAGAATATCATCTTTCTTGGAGCAGATTCAAGCTGTGAACGTATAATATCAAAAAGCTTGAGCTTTCCAGTTGTATGGTTGAATTCATAAAGCTTAATCTGGTCAATTCCAAGATCACATACACATAAAAGTTCTTCATCAGGTGTAAAGCAGGTATGACTTATATGGGGTCTGAAATTACGTTCAGCAACGCTTCCAAGACCCTTATGAAATACCTCATCAGCTATATCGCCTAAAGAACCATCAGCATTAATATGCATTACAGTAATCTTGCCATCGTGATAGCCGGAAATAACAAGAAAACGGTTATCCTTAGTTACAGAAATATGACAGCCTCTCATTCCGTTGATAGAAGCAACATTCATAAGTTCAAGAGAACCATCTTCAGTAATAGCAAATGAAGAAATACCCTGATCACATATTGCGTATAAATACTTCTTATTAGAAGATAATGTTATATATGAGGGATTATCAATTGTAACCTCACATCTTTCAGTTATTCGTCCCTTTTCAACGTCCATATCATATATATGAATACCTTTGCTGCTTTCGTGGGTATAAGTACCTGCATAAGCCACATATCTATCGTTCATAAGTAACCTCCAATCAAAATATAACGTATAGTCAAGATAAGTTAAATAACCGTGTACTCACTAAATTATATGTATATATTAGCATTTTTCTTTATGTTTATCAAGGCAGACATTGACAAGGATAATGTCACGCCCAATAGATTTGATACATCTGAAAGGTATGACATACACAAATTCACGTCCAAAGAAGCCGCAAAGCCGTCCAGGACCAGGAATTATTATAGAATTGATACAGCCATTTTTAGGGTCAAAGTCAATATCAATAACACAGCCTATAATACAGCAGTCCTCTTCGTTGATAACCTGCTTGTTTTTTAGTTCAAATATCTTCATACAACACCTCATTTTATATAATTATACTTAATATAAAATATGTATTTTTAAAGGGGAAAGTGCATATAACAGGTATAATAATGAAATATTAATGAACAAATGTGTTATGGGTTTGACACACAGATTGGCATAGGCTATCATATTAAATAATAAAATTGATAATTCGATGGAGGAAAATATATGTATTATTTCTATGATGCAACATATATACTCGTTATTATAGGTGCAATAATAAGTCTTATAGCATCTATGAATGTTAAATCGACATTTAACAGATATGATAAGTATAACAGCCGTTCAGGGCTTACAGGTGCTATGGCAGCACAGGAAATATTAAGAGCGGCAGGAATTACTAATGTAAGAATTGAGAGAGTAAGCGGTAATCTTACAGACCATTATTCACCAAAGGAAGGAGTTCTTAGATTATCAGATTCTGTATACAATTCAACATCAGTAGCAGCTATAGGCGTGGCCGCCCATGAGTGTGGACATGCTATGCAGTATGACGAAGAATATTTTCCAATTAAGATAAGAGCAGCTGTAATACCGATAGCTAATATTGGTTCAGCTCTTTCATGGCCAATAATTCTTTTAGGTTTATTCCTTGGAGCTACAGGACTTATGCAGCTTGGAGTAGTGCTTTTCTCACTTGTTGTAGTATTCCAGCTTCTTACTCTCCCGGTTGAATTTGATGCTTCCGCAAGAGCATTAAGAACCTTAAGAGAACGTAATATGCTTGAGTCAAGTGAACTTACCGGTGCAAGAAAGGTGCTTACAGCAGCAGCATTAACATATGTAGCGGCACTTCTTACATCTATTCTTCAGCTTTTAAGACTTGTTCTTCTTACAAGAAGAGATGATTAATATTAAATATGTATATAATTGCCAGTTCACAACAGTATAAAAGTACATTTATGTGGTAATGCTTGTAATATAAGCGAACTTAAATGTATGCCTTTCCACTAAAGATAAATGTTCGCAATGTCTTTAGGAGGAAAGGTTAATGGCTGGTGTAAAAGTTACGATATGTGGTGTTAATACGCAGGAGCTGCCTCTGCTAAGTGCGAAGGAGAAGAAAGAGCTTTTATTAAAGATAAAGGCTGGTGACCAGACAGCAAGAGAGAGATTTATTAAAGGTAATCTCCGTCTGGTATTAAGCATTGTTGGCAGATTTTCTAACAGTAATGAAAATGTGGATGATTTATTCCAGATTGGCTGTATAGGTCTTATAAAATCAATAGACAATTTTGATGTATCGCAGGGCGTGCAGTTCTCAACTTATGCAGTTCCAATGATTACTGGGGAGATTAAGAGGTATCTTCGTGATAACAGTGCAATAAGAGTAAGCCGTTCATTAAAGGATATGGCTTATAAGGCACTTTATACAAAAGAACAGCTATTAAAGAGCAGGCAGAAGGAACCGACAATATCGGAGATTGCAAGTGAGATAGGAGCATCTAAGGAGGATATTGTTATAGCACTTGAGGCTGTATCCCCAACTGTTTCACTGTATGAACCGGTATTTAATGAAGGCGGGGATACATTATATGTCATAGACCAGATTAAAGATAAAGCAGATGGGGAAGAGAACTGGGTTACACATCTGGCATTGGACTCTGCCTTTGCAAAGTTAAGCGGGCGTGAACAGCAGATAATAAGAAAGCGTTTTTATGAATATAAGACACAGATGGAGATAGCCGAAGAGATTGGAATATCACAGGCACAGGTAAGCAGGCTTGAAAAATGTGCTCTTAAGAATATGAAGAAGCATATGTCTTAACAGCATAGCAAGTATTAATAAAATAATAAATAAATAAATAAAGGGCTGTCGCACAAAGTAGAATTTATAATAGGAAGATAATAACAGGTTGATAATGTCTTTATATTATAGATTATATTTGGTGCGGCAGCCCTGATATTTTATGTTATGTGTATTGTATATGGTATTATTATTGTATGTCTTTACAGTCAGAAAGGCTTTTTGCCTGTTCAGAAAGGCTTTTGACTGTAATATAGATTGATTATTAATTAGTGCTATAGTGTGTTTATGGAATATTTTATAGATATTTTGACATAACAGCACCAGTGGGCTATAATTCTAGTAGTTTATTGTATTTAGGGGAGGTTTGTGAATGAAGTGCCCATATTGCGGAAAAGAGAATACAAGAGTAATAGATTCAAGACCTACAGATGACAGCTCTATAAGAAGACGCCGTCAGTGTGATGAATGTGGAAAGCGTTTTACCACATACGAGAAAGTAGAGACACTTCCTCTTATAGTTGTGAAGAAAGATAATAACAGAGAACCTTATGACAGGGAAAAGATAGTGGCTGGAATAGTCAGGTCGTGCCATAAGCGTCCGATATCAATGACACAGATTAATGATATGGTAGATGACATTGAGGGACAGATATTTAATATGGGGGAGAAAGAGATACCTACAACAACGATAGGTTCTATTGTTATGGATAAGTTAAAGGATTTAGATGAAGTTGCATATGTAAGATTTGCTTCTGTATACAGGGAGTTTAAGGATGTTAATACATTTATGGACGAAATCAAGAAAATACTTAAAAAGTAGTAGATACTTAAAAGTAACAAATGCTTAAGAACAGCAGAAAAGCTGATAAGAAAGGTAGTAATTACAGATGTTTAAAAGATTTTATCCGGATATGTATATAGATTCTGCATACGATATAGATTATAAGGGACTTTATGATAAAGGTTACAGGGGAATTATATTTGATGTTGACAACACGCTTGTTGAACACGGAGCACCGGTTACTGAGCGTGCAAAGAAGCTGTTCGGTGATTTAAAGGCTATGGGATATAATACCTGCATAATATCCAATAATAAAGAATACAGGGTTAAGCCGCTTGCAGATGAGGTTGGTTCATTATATGTAAGCAAGGCAGGAAAGCCATCTCCTAAGAATTATGTTAAAGCTATGGAGTATATGAATACTGATAAGTCTGACACATATTTTGTGGGGGATCAGTTGTTCACAGATGTGTGGGGTGCTAACAGGGCAGGAATTAAGTCTGTTCTTGTAAAGCCGATAGACAAGCACGAGGAGATACAGATAATTCTAAAAAGAAGGCTTGAATGGATAGTTCTGCATTTTTATAAGAAGCATATTAAAAGAGAAGGCGGAAAAGCAGGTTTCTAATACATATAGGTTTAATATAATTTCAAGATATATATTTATTGTGATTTCATAATATATGAATTTATCTGTACTTTAGATATAAGCTCATAAGAAAGGAAGTAAGATTTTAATGATAGATATTAATGGTACAACAAGAGTGTGCGGTCTTATAGGTAATCCGGTGGGACATTCAATTTCCCCGGTGATACATAACAGCCTTGCACAGCTTATGGATATGAATATGGTGTATACAACCTTCAAGGTTGAAAAGGGTGATGTTGTCACAGCAGTAAATGGAGCTTATGCACTTAACATATTAGGACTTAATGTAACAGTTCCACACAAGCAGGCTGTTATGGAGTCACTTGTGGATATTGATCCGCTTGCTAAAGCTATAGGAGCTGTTAATACGCTTGTAAGAACAGATAAGGGCTATAAAGGCTATAATACAGATATATTGGGACTTGAAAGAGAACTTATAGACGAGGGAGTTGTGCTTTTAGGCAGCCGTTGTGTAATTCTTGGTGCAGGCGGAGCGGCAAGAGCAATAGCATTTTTATGTGCAAAGAGCGGTGCTAAAGAAATATATATGCTTAACAGGACTAAGGAAAAGACTTACGATATAGCCAAAGCAGTTAATGACTATTTCGGTAAAGAATGTATAAAGCCTATGCTTATAAGTGAGTATGATAAGCTGGAAGCTGATGATTACGTTGTGATACAGACCACAAGCGTTGGACTTTATCCTAATGTGGATGATGTTGTAATTGATGATGAAGCATTTTATAAGAAGGTAAAAGTCGGAGTTGATATTATATATAATCCTAGTGAAACACGTTTTATGAAAATGTGTAAAAATGCCGGAAAGCCAGCCTGCAACGGTTTAAAAATGCTTTTATACCAAGGAGTTGCGGCGTATGAGTTATGGAATGATGTAAGTGTCACAAAAGAACAGGCGGATAAAGTGTATAATAAGATGAAAGAGGAACTTGGAATTGAATAATATTGTACTTATTGGATTTATGGGAAGTGGAAAGACGACATTTGGCCGCTGGGTTTCAAGACGACATAATAGAAAGTTCTATGATACAGATGAGTATATCGAGAAAAAGCAGAATACAACAATAAGCGAAATCTTTGCAACGAAGGGAGAGGAAGCTTTCAGGGATATGGAGACAGAGACGGTAAAAGAGTTATCAGATACTCTTGATAACTGCGTCATATCTGTTGGTGGCGGACTTGTGTTAAGAGAGGTCAATAGGGAGCTTTTAAGAAAGCTTGGAACAGTAGTATATCTTAAAGCTTCTGAGGAGGAACTTTGCAAAAGGTTGAGCAAGGACACCAAACGTCCATTATTACAGGGCGGTGGGCTTCACGAGAAGATACATAACCTTATGGAGCAGAGAGAAGATATATATCTGGATGCGGCTGATATGATAGTTGATACGCAGAAGATGTCATTTGAACAGATGTATACAGCAATCATTAAGAATATGGAGGATTAGCAATGAAGATACTTGTTATTAACGGACCTAATATTAATTTCCTTGGAATAAGAGAAAAAGGAATATATGGCAATGATAATTATGACACGCTTGTTGATATGATTAACAAGAAAGCAGAGGAACTTAATGTTAAAGTTGAGGTATTCCAGAGCAACCATGAGGGTGCAATTATAGATAAGCTTCAGGAAGCTTATTACAATGATGTTGATGGTATTGTAATTAATCCGGGGGCATTTACACATTACAGCTATGCAGTAAGAGATGCACTTGCTTCGATAGCTGCAATACCGAAGATAGAAGTACATATATCCAATGTTCATACAAGAGAAGAATTCAGACATACATCTGTTACAGTTCCAGTATGTCAGGGACAGGTTGTAGGACTTGGACTTAGAGGTTATCTGTATGCGATGGAAGCATTAACAGATATGACGAAGAGTAATTAATAGAGGATAATCATTATAAAGAAGAACCTATAGCACGATTTGGCTATAGGTTCTTCTTTATAATGGGCAGAATAAAAAGAGCCTGTACACCGATGAAAGTGTACAGGCTCTTTTTAAGAACTTATTATGTTAAAATATAATAAATATCTTATAAATCTTAACCTTTAATCTGATTAACTAAACACGTGAAATATATTCACCTGTTCTTGTATCAATCTTAATTGTATCACCCTGGTTAACAAATAATGGAACTAAAATCTTAGCACCTGTTTCAAGGATAGCTGGCTTTGTAGCACCTGTAGCTGTATCACCCTTAACACCTGGTTCAGATTCTGTAATCTGAAGTTCAACAGTGATAGGTGGCTCAATAGAGAATACGTTACCGTTGTGTGAACAGAGCTTAACCATTTCGTTCTCTTTAACGAACTTAAGTGAATCACCAACATTCTCAGCAGATAATGCAATCTGTTCAAATGTCTCTGTATCCATAAAGTTGTAAAGATCACCATCTGAGTAAAGATACTGATATTCTCTCTTCTCAATATGAGCGAGGTCAAACTTTTCTGTAGGTCTGAAAGACTTTTCAACAACACCACCACTCACGATATTCTTTAACTTTGTTCTAACGAAAGCAGCACCCTTACCAGGCTTTACATGCTGGAATTCAATAATCTGCCAAATGTTATTATCCATCTGAATTGTTAAACCATTCTTAAAATCTCCTGCGCTTACCATTCTTTGGTATACCTCCTAATTATCATAACTATTATAATTTTATAATAAAATGAATAATTTGGCAACCTCTTTTTTGTTTATGTTAATTTATTATTTGGATTTAAAGGTTGAACAGACCGTATCGTCAGCATTTACGGCTGTTATGCCTGATATATCAACGTGGTCAGCCTGACAAGCTTCGTTATTGTTATACACGCAGTTATGTGCGGCACACTTTATCTGAAGATTAAGCTTAGGTGAAGCAGTATTATTCTTAGCAGAGCCATCTTTGTAAGAATAGCTTCCACAGCAAGTTTCACTGCACTCACAGGCATTACTTCCCTTTACATCAATACCATTAAGGCAGCAGCAGTTATCATCATTGTGTACACAGCTACAAGCGTTACAGCTTAAATTAGTCATAATAAATTACCTCCTGTTAATCTTTAACTTAAGTGTCTGGTAAATGCTTTAATAAATAGAACATTTGCAATACACAGTAGTAGTATTAACAGGAGGTGATTTATTATACGTTACATTATAAATTGTATGAAATTTTAACTGATTCTGCTAAAGGAAATGCGTCCCTTTTCACCGCTGTAATAACGGATAAGCACCTTGGCAATTATCTTTTCTTTCTTAACATATGTGTTAGTCCAGTATCTTGAGTCTTTGGAGTTATTACGATTATCACCAAGCATAAAATAACAGCCGTCAGGAACAATATAAGTGTGTGTTTCGCCGTCATCATATATATATTCTTTGATATATGGCTCATCAAGCTCATCACCATTGATGTATACATGCCCTTCCTTAATCTGGACTATTTCATTAGGAAGACCAATAACACGCTTAACATAATTCTCTGACTCATTATCAGGATATTTAAAGATTATAACGTCACCGCGCTTTGGTTCGCTGAACTTGTAAGCAAGCCTGAAACCGAAAAGGCGGTCGCCTTCCCATATTGTATCTCTCATAGAGCCAGATGGAACTTCGGCATTAATGATTATGAAATTGGTGCAGAGCAGGGCAATGATAGCTGCAAATATTACAATTTTAATGAAACTGAAGGCTTCTGATAATATAAATTTAACAACAGAATACTCCTGCTTCTTATTATTATCTGTATGTCTGCTGATATTATCAGAATGGCTGTAAGAATAATCATCATTGTCATCATCGTCATCTTCAATATCATCATAATCATCATCAAAATCGATATAATCTAAATCATCTTCATCAGGTGTATTGTTGTTATTAGTAGTCATACGTTAGTCCCCAATCTAATTGATATACGGGGCGAATGAATTCACCCCGTATATCCTATCATATGTTAAATTGTATTATTTTGCAAGTAATTCCATAATCTTATTACTTCTTGCAATGAATTCAGTCATCTGGTTTCCTGTAAGTGGAGCGTGGCTTATAAGTGCAAGGTCGTAAAGCTGTTTACAGATAATATCAGTATTCTCACCATCTTTATTGTTAAGAACATACTGAACAAGACTGTTGTTAGCATTAAGAATTAAAGTCTGTCCTGTAGAACCAAACATAGCCGGATCCATTCCTGACATACCGTACATCTTCATCATATCCTGCATACGTCTATCCTGCTCGGAAAGAGTAATCATAGAAGATACAGAAGCATCCTTTAACTTTTCAACCTTGATATTAAGATTATCATTGTTAAGTGCTTTCTTAAATGTAGCTGTAAGGCTTTCAGTTGCATCCTTTAATTCATCTTCGCTTGTTTCTTCCTTGAATATATCAGAAAGGTCAGTATCAATTCTTGCAAATTTAAGACCCTCGTTCTTGCCTTCAAGATGAGTGATGAATGGCTGGTCAATATTGTGAGTAAGAATGATAGCATCCATATTCTCTTTCTTAAACATATTGATATACTGGCTCTGTTCCTTCTCATCAGTTACATAGAAGACTGTATTCTCGTGCTTTTCCTTGTTAGCTTCAAGGTAATCCTTAAGTGTTAAATACTTGCCTTCAAGGTTCTTGAATATAATGTAATCATTCATCTTCTCAGCGAACTTTTCGTCTTTTAAGCAGCCAAATTTGATGAATGGGTTGATGTCATCCCAATATTTCTCATAGTTCTCACGGTTAGTCTTGCACATACCAGAAAGCTTGTCAGCAACCTTTTTAGTAATGTAATCAGAAATCTTCTTAACAAAGCCATCATTCTGGAGTGCAGAACGTGATACGTTAAGAGGAAGATCTGGACAATCAATAACACCCTTTAAGAGAAGAAGGAATTCAGGAATAACTTCTTTGATGTTATCTGCAACGAATACCTGATTATTGTAAAGCTTAATTGTTCCTTCAATTGACTCGTATTCTGTATTAATCTTAGGGAAGTAAAGTATACCCTTTAAGTTAAAAGGATAGTCCATATTAAGGTGAATCCAGAATAAAGGCTCTTTATAATCGTTAAATACCTTGCGGTAGAATTCCTTATATTCATCCTCAGTACATTCGTTAGGGTGCTTAGTCCAGAGAGGGTGGATATCATTGATAGCAACAGGTCTTTTAACAATCTTAGCCATCTTCTTTGCTGGAACTTTTTCGACTGTCTCTTTAGTGCCGTCCTCTTTTTCAACTTCTTCTGTAACAGCTTCCTTGATAAATGTATCAAGAACAGTATCCTTATCTGTTACTTCTTCCTCTGGAATCTCTTCTGTCTGTTCGCCGGCATCTTCATTAGTAAGGAAGATTGGTACTGGCATAAATGAGCAGTACTTTTCAACTACTTCACGAGCCTTGTATTCATTGGCGAATTCGTAGCTGTCTTCATTTAAGTAAAGAGTGATAGTAGTACCAGGAGTTGCAGCTGTTCCATCAGACATATCATACTCTGTACCTCCGTCACATTCCCAGTGAACAGCCTTAGCACCTTCCTTAAAAGAAAGAGTATCAATAGTAACCTTATCAGCTACCATAAATGCTGAGTAGAAACCAAGTCCGAAGTGACCGATAATCTGGTCATCATTAGCCTTGTCCTTATATTTTTCAAGAAATGCTTCTGCACCAGAGAAAGCAATCTGGTTAATATATTCTTCAACTTCACCATCAGTCATACCAATACCATTATCAATAATCTTGATAGTCTTATTATTAGCACTTACTTTAACATCAATCTTATATTCAATATCATCAGGTGCTTCATATTCACCAATCATATCAAGCTTTTTAAGCTTTGTTATGGCATCGCAGCCGTTAGATATAAGCTCTCTGTAGAAAATATCGTGGTCAGAGTACATCCATTTTTTAATTATTGGAAAAATATTGTCACTGTTAATAGATAAACTTCCGTGTGTATTAGACATAATTATTATCTCCTATCTTTTAATATTCATTAGATGTAAAGAATAAATATATGTATCTTTATATCCTTAATTAAGTCTAAGTTTAATATTGTTAAAAGTGGAAGTCAAGCAGAAATTAGCACTCAAATCTAATGAGTGCTAACAAAAATGGAGATAATACAGTAAAATCAAGGCTTTAGATAAATATTAAATATTAATAAACTTACTATAATTCTTCAAAATCAAGACCGGCATTAGCAAGAAATGTCTTAACATACTTGTCGAAAGCTGTATCAAGCTGCTTATCTAATGTAAATATATTAAGGGAAGTTCCTGTAATAATATCTACATGACCTTCCTGATACTTCATATTAATAAAGAGACCATTAACATTCTCAGGCATAACAGCGATGTTATTCTTTGCGATAATATCTGTGACAAGTTCATAAGAGGCAAGCATAACAAGCTTCATAGCAGCAGGAACTTTATTACCCTTAATAAGACTAAAACAGAATGGCTTAATATTACCCCATTCTGAATAAGACTTTTCGTTATTATTAAGATTATCCCATTCTTCATCAGAATAATATTCCTTGTTAATCTGTCCATTAATAGTGTATGAACACGCAGTCTTTATTGCGGCTTCTGACAGAAGCATTCTATCGAAGGTATCCTTGATAAGCAGCTGGGACATAAATACTTTAGTGTCCTTAATGCGGAGTGAAATCATTAAATCCTCATTTCTGCGCCAGCGTGGCGCGTGATAATCTATAGTAATGCCATTAATTATAAGCTATATGAGTATACAATAAACTGTATGCGATATAAAGCATAATTTGTATATTTGCAGTATATTATGAAAAGATAAAAATGTCAATCACGAAACATTTTCTCAATGACATCAACAAGTTTGAATAGAACAGTTGAGATAATGCAGAGTATAACAATGCTCATAGATACATAAGTCATCTTGAATACCTGCGAACCATATATAATAAGGTAGCCAAGTCCCTTATCAGCGGCTAAGAATTCGCCAATTATTACACCAACAAGGCAAAGACCGATGTTGACCTTCATATTGCTTATTATTATCTGCTTAGAACCGGGAAGTATGAGTTTCTTAAGAATATCTTTCTTAGTACCGCCGAGTGTCTTAATAAGAATGATTTTCTCCTTGTCAATTTCTAAAAATCCGGTATATATGTTAATTATCATACCAAATATAGCTACAGATATAGCAGTTATGATAATAGCTTTCATATTATTGCCAAGCCAGACGATTATCATAGGGGCAAGTGCTGATTTGGGCAGGCTGTTAAGCACAATAAGGAAAGGCTCAAGGCAGTCTGATAAGCCTTTCCACAGCCAGAGAAGAATTGCTGCTCCCATTCCGACAATTATAATAAGGAAGAAAGATAAAAATGTTTCAAAAAGTGTCGTCCATATATGAATGAATATGCTGTTATCTTTAGCCATAGCAATAAAAGTTGTGCATATTCTTGATGGTGAGCTGAATATAAATGGATTAAGAATACCAGTACGGGTTGATATTTCCCAGGCGGCAATAAATGCCATTAAAATCAAAAATCTTAATACAGTTATGGAGATTTTATATAATCTTATGTGGTTAAGATATTGTGTACGGGAGTTAGAGATGTCTTTTTTATTGATTGCTTTGATAGATTTATTCATTGTATATCCTCCCATATTTCATTAAAATATCCTGCAAATTCAGGAGCCTGTCTTGAAGTAAATGGTGTCCGGTCAGGAATGGAAAGGTTGATATTAACAACTTTTTTAATATGTGCAGGCCTGTGTGAAAGAATAACGACACAATCGCCCATAGAGATAGCCTCCGATATATCGTGAGTAACAAGAATGGCTGTTTTTTTCTGCTCTTTAATGATTTTGCCGATATCATCAGACACTTCAAGCCTCGTCTGGTAATCAAGAGCGGAAAATGGTTCATCAAGCAGAAGAATATCCGGGTTAAGTGCAAGGGTTCTTATTAATGCCGCACGCTGACGCATGCCTCCGGATAATTCAGAAGGATGGACATTGCAAAACTGGTATAGGCCATACTCTTTTAGCATATTGTCAACATTTTCTAAATGTTCCTTATCTTTAAGATGATTAATTTCAAGACCGAGTGTCACATTTTTATAAATAGTGCGCCATTCAAATAAAGTATCTTTCTGTGGCATAAATCCAATTCTTGGAGATACAGCATTATCGTGTAGAATATCCTCATTAAAAACAACCTCACCCTTCTGTGGCGAAAGAAGCCCGCATATGATGGAAAGCAAGGTCGATTTGCCACAGCCGGAAGGCCCGACTATAGATGTAAAAGACTGTGGCATAATATCAAGATAGATATTATCAAGTGCAGGAATTTCGCTTTTCGGCGTATTATATGCAAAGGAAATACCTTTAAGCGATAACAGAGGAGGGGATGAATTGGTGGGGAGAGCTTTCATAAATAACCTCTTGGTATAAGTATTGTTATTATAATTTATGCGGCGGGGGGTGGAAATGTGAAAAGGTGCTTGCAATGAGAATAAAAATATAGTATATTAAATATATAAAAATAATAAAATAGATGAAGAATTAAAGCGTTATATATTTATTGTCCCCAATAAATAATGCTAGTATTTAATCTTATTCATTCGAATAAGATAAATTCCACCTTTACAATTCCACCAAATAAGAGTACAATAATTTAGGTATGCTACTATGGCTCAGTCGGTAGAGCAACTGATTCGTAATCAGTAGGTCGCCGGTTCGATTCCGGCTAGTAGCTTGTAACAGTGAAACTTGCGAGAATGTCAGACAGGATATTCTCGCATTTTTTTAGGTGTGATTTGCAGTGTATGCTGATAATAATATAGAATGTTCTTTTTTAAAAACATTTTCCCGCAAATCACATAAAAAACAAGTCAATCATCTCGAAACCAGCTAAAATCAAGGGGGTGGGTAAGACATTTAATCAAAAAAAGAGATGGAAGTAGGCCTTGTTGACATTATTAGACAAGGTTCGTATAATTGTACAGAATAATAAACGCCAGAGTAAGTATTCAAGGCGCAAAGGATAGGAGATAATATGGAAACAAATATCAGACAAGATAACAACGAAGAAGTAGAAATTGATATTATGCAGATCATAAGGATGCTGTTATCAAAGATATGGATAGTAATTGTAGCAGGTGTTGCGACAGCAATAGTTGCATTTGGAATAACAGAGATAGCAATTACACCTCAGTACCAGTCATCCATCAAATTATATATAATCAACAGACAGAATGGCACAACAACAACACTTAGTGATATTCAGTCATCAACACAGCTTGTAAAAGACTATAAGGTTCTTGTTACAAGTCTTCCAGTAGTAGAACAGGTAGTTAAGCAGTTAGATTTAGATATATCACCTGATGCACTTGTTGGCAAGATTTCTTGTGAAATCGAGACAGATTCACGAGTTCTTCAGGTAACAGTTACAGATACAGACCCACAAAGAGCTAAAGAAATAGTAGATGCAATCGCAGATGTATCTGCTAAGCAGATAACATCAGTAATGCAGATTGAAGGCGTTAATGTAATTGAATATGGACGTGTTGCAAATGCACCATCAAGTCCTAATGTTAAGAAGAATACAATGCTTGGTGCAATAGCAGGTATTGTAATAGCAATAGCAGTGCTTGTAGTCAACTTCATTCTTGATGATAGAATTAAGACATCAGATGATGTTGAAAAATATCTTGGCATAACTAATCTTTCACTTATTCCATTAACTGAAGAAGAATATAATGGACAGCCAAGCAGTAAGAAAAAGAAAACAAGAAAATAGGTAAACAAGAGAGTGTGAAAGGATTAAAAATATGCAGACAATTAATATAGAAACTAACCAGCAGGATGATTATCAGGTAAGAGAAAGCTATAGAAATTTAAGAACTAACATATTCTTAAGTGGTAAAGATACAAAGGTAGTAATGTTTACAAGCTGTGGACCTAATGAAGGTAAATCAACAGTAACAATGAACCTTGCTTCATCAATAGCAGATGGCGGCAAGAGAGTGTTATTCATTGACTGTGATTTAAGAAAGTCAGTTCTTGTAGGACGTTACAGAGTTAAAAAGGGTGTTAAGGGATTGACACATTTTCTTTCAGGACAGAACACATTAGAAGAAGTAATATATCAGACAAATGTGCCGGATATGGACGTTATTCTTGCTGGTCCGGTGCCACCTAACCCATCAGAGCTTCTTGACAGCCCATTATTCAAAGAGACTGTAAGACAGATGAGAGAAAAGTATGATTATGTAATCATCGATACACCACCTCTTGGAAGTGTTATCGATGCAGCTATTGTTGCACAGGTATGTGATGGTGCGGTTCTTGTAATCGCAGCTAACCAGGTAAGCTATAAGTTCGCACAGAATGTAATGGGACAGCTTAAAAAGACAAAAATTAAGATAATCGGAAGCGTTCTTAATAAGGTTGATTTATCAGAAAATGGTTACTATGGAAGATACTATGGCAAGTATTATGGTAAATACTACGGCAGCTATTATGGACATTATAACAGCGAGGAGTCACCAGATAAATCATTCGAGAAAGCAAGAAAAGCTTCATCAGCAAGAAAGAATACTAACAATGCTTCTAAGCCAGTCAAAAGACAGGCAGGAAGTGTTGGCGAGGTAGCCGCAAGAAAGAAAGCTAATGTAGCAGGAAACAACACTGGTGTAAGAAAGAAGCCATCAGCAGATGAGTTTGATGGAGATTTTCTTATGGATTATGATGAGAAATAATTTCTGATAATAGAACTATAGAATGGTTTATACACGGGATGATGTGAGGAGAGAGTAAATGATACACAAAAAACAAAAGCAAAAAACGGCTTTATTTCTAGTTCAGGTAATTGTAATTATTATAAATACGTTATTATTTGCGGCAGTATGGTATGGATATTATAAATCAAGAATGTGGGGAAATACATTTTATGGAAAAGGCGATGTGCTGGTAGTAGCACTTTACTTTATAATATATACTGTTATGGCTAAGTTATACAAAGGATTGGCATTAAGAATTAGTAGAATATCCGAACTTATTTATTCCCAATGTATATCTATTCTTATAAGTAATTGCATTATATACATAGTAATAATGTTACTTACAAGACACGTGGAAAATATATTGCCATTATTATTAGAAATGATTATGAGCTGCGTGTTAAGTACAATATGGTCAATTATTGCCAATAAATTGACAAATATTATTTATAGGCCATCTAAGGTACTTCTAGCATACGATAATCAATATGCTTATAAAAATGGTAGAAGTATAATAGACAGGTTAAGCTGGAGATTTATATTGGCAGGTGAAATTAAACTGACGGATATAGAAAGCTGGCATAAAGGAGCACAGGTTGAATTGCAGAAGTTTGTTAATAAGCTGCAGGAAACAGGTGCAGATTCGGTTATGCTGTGTGGACTTGCATCAACACAGCGTAACGATATTATTAAATATTGTGTTGAACACGATATTAAGACATATGTAAGACCTAATATAGGTGATTTTATGATAAGCAATGCCCAGGTTATTCAGATGGCCAATCTTCCAGTTATGATATGTGAAAGAGCAACACCTGGATTAGGATACTTATTCATAAAAAGATTAATGGATATAGTGATATCACTGGTTGGTTTAATTATAACAAGTCCTATATTATTAATTACAGCAATCTTAATAAAGGCATATGATGGAGGTCCTGTATTCTATAAACAGGTAAGACTTACTAAGGATGGCAAGAAATTCAGCATACTGAAATTCAGGAGTATGAAGGTTGATGCTGAAAAAGATGGTGTTGCGAGATTGTCTTCTCAGGGCGATAGCAGAATAACACCAATAGGCAAAGTGATAAGAGCCTGTAGAATTGATGAATTACCTCAGATGATTAATATACTACAGGGTGATTTATCGTGTGTTGGACCTAGACCAGAACGTCCTGAAATATCAGAACAGTACATAAAGGAAATGCCAGAATTCTCATTAAGATTACAGGTAAAAGCTGGACTTACAGGTTATGCTCAGGTATATGGTAAGTACAATACAGAGCCATATGATAAATTACAGATGGATTTAATGTATATATCAAAACTCAGCATAATAACAGACATAAAAATAATTATGGCTACGATAAAGATATTATTTATGCCAGAGAGTACAGAGGGAATTGAGGCAGGCAAGACAACTGCAATGAATAAAGAAGCAATGCAGGAAGCTGCGGCAGCAAAGGAAGAAGATTAGTATTAATTATATGAGGTGTTCTAAGAATGAAAGTTTCATTAATAGCAAATGATACAACGTATATATATAACTTGAGAAAAGAAGTAATAGAAAGATTAATAAAAGAA
The DNA here is from genome assembly GCF_003096855.1 of Bacteroides galacturonicus. NCBI lineage: Bacteria > Pseudomonadati > Bacteroidota > Bacteroidia > Bacteroidales > Bacteroidaceae > Bacteroides > Bacteroides galacturonicus. Next base: position 219,761 of record NZ_QEOA01000004.1, read on the forward strand.
GGACATCAGGTAGAATTAATATGTGAAAGTTTACTTTATGTGGACGAATTAGAAAAATTAGGATGTAGTATTGTAAAGGTTAATACAGGAAGACACGGTACTAATCCATTTGCAGATTTAGCACTTTTACAAAATTATAAGAAAATATTGAAACAAAGTAAACCAGATATCGTGCTTACATATAATATTAAGCCTTGCAGTTATGGAGGAATGGCTTGTAGAATGTTAAAGCTTCCATATATGCCTAATATTACAGGTCTAGGTACGGCTGTTGAAAATGCCAGTGCGATACAGAAGATAGCTATTATGTTATATAAGCTTGGAGTTAGAAATGCGAAATGTATATTTTTCCAGAACATAGATAATCAGAAGTTTTTTGAAGATCATAATATGATAGGAAAGAATACAAAAGTATGCTTATTACCAGGTTCTGGTGTTAACCTTGAAAAACACAAACTTCTTCCATATCCAGAAGATGATAATATAATACACTTTCAGTTTACTTCCAGAATATTGAAAGAAAAGGGTGTTGATCTTTATATAGAAGCTGCGAGAATTATACATAAGAAATATCCGAATACTGTTTTTAATATATGTGGTGGTTGTGATGATGATAAATATCTGCAAATATTGGAAGATGCAGAAAAAGAGGGGTGTATAAAATATCACGGACAGCAAAAAGATATCAGACCTTTCTTAAAGCAGGCAAGCTGTATAGTTCATCCATCGTATTATCCAGAGGGAATGAGTAATGTATTACTTGAGGCAGCGGCAAGTGGAAGACCTATTATAGCTACTGACAGAAGTGGATGCAGGGAAACTGTAGATGATGGTGTTACAGGATATATCATTCCAATAAAGAATCTGGATAGTCTGGTTAAAGCTATTGAAAAAATTCTTTCAATGTCAGTTGAAGAAAGAAAGAATATGGGTTTGGCAGGACGTAAGAAGATGGAACAGGAATTTGACAGAAATATAGTTGTAGAGGCTTATTTAAATAGTTTAAAATATGAGATGGTGTGAATAAATGATATTTTATTTATGTATTTTAGGAATAGTGTTAATTACTTGTTCATCCATATGGATGGATATGAATATAAAGTCTAACGCGAAAACAGTTTCAATTAATAATGATAATAGATTTTGGATTGCCATATTATTGATGATTTTTATTGCAAGTATTAGATATGGTATAGGATATGATTATTATAGATATGTGGCGCGAGTAGAAGCTTTTAATTCTATAAATTATAGCAATAATTATGAATATATATCCAGATTTATTTTCTTTGTGGCTAATAAATTAAAAAATCCACAATTGGTATTCGTAATTTATTCAATAATTATATATGGGTGTATTGGTAAAGCGATAGCTGATTATAGTATAGATAAGAATGAAGCGGTTATTATTTATTTTTGTATATTTTATATAGAATCGCTTTCGACAATAAGACAGGCAGCGGCTGTAAGTGTTATTTTGTTAGGATATAAATATATAAAAGATAAAAAATTAATTAAATATATGCTTGTATGTATTATTGCGACATTGATTCATCAGTTTGCATTTTTTGCAATTGCAATATATTTTGTATATTACATAAGTACAACTGTTAATATAGTTGTATCCATAGTTGCATTTATTTTATCAAATTATATGCTTAATTACTTAGCCCCTAAATTTTATATATTTAGATTGCTATCAGTATATTTAAAACGAACTGATCAGAGTGGTAAAATTTGGCTTGTATTATATACGCTAATATTTATATATGTTTTTTTTATACTAATCTTAATTAAGAGAAAAAATAATTTGATTGATAAAGAAATAAAGAGATTGTTGAATGTAGTTTTTATAGGAACTATATGTCCATATGTGTTAGGAACAGGTAATGGACATAGAATTGGAGAATATTTTTTAATATTTCATATACTGTTACTTGCGTTATGCAATAATAAACTTAATAAATCAATGAAATACGCATTTAATATAATGATTATTATAGTGTATATTGGCTATTTATATACAACGATAAGAAATGGTCAATATTATATTCCATATGTATCAATATGGAATGTAAAGTAGGTGGAAAAAATGAAAAAAAAGGCAATATTAATTAATTATACAGGAAGAAAAGGCAGTGGAACGTGGGATGCCTACGGAATGGCAAAAGCATTAATAGCAAAAGGAATTTGTTGTGTTGGTGTATTTTCAAGTGATGTAGAAAATAAAAATGAAATACAAAAACTTGCTTTTGATAAGATTGTTTTTATACCAACATATTCTAATATGAAAAGTTTTATATTAGAATCATTGAGATTTTCTAAAAAACATAGAAATAATATTATAAAAGAATTTGAAAATTATAATATAGAAAACATCTATTGCCCTATGGACACACAATGGGAAAAGAAAATAAGTGATTGTTTTCCTAAAGCTAAAGTATATTTAGTATGTCATGAACCATTGCTAAAGAAAGGTGATAATTGGATAACGTATAAGATATTTAGAACTCATATGAAAAAGGCTGATGCTGTTATTGTTCATTCGAAGGTATTTATAGATGTAGTAAAAAGAATATCAAAAAAACCCACATATTATATGCCATTAGGACAAATTAATTATTATGGACAATATGATGATAAAAAAAGTATGGTAACCTATTCAAATAGTACAGTGAATTATTTGTTTTTTGGAAGAATAGCTGAAAATAAGGGGTTGGATATTTTAGCAGAAGCATATCGAAAAGTATATGATGAACTTGATAATAGTGTATCACTGAGTGTTATAGGAAACGGAGATTTTTCATTATATGAAAAATTATATCGGCACTTAAGCAATGTAACTATTATTAATAGATGGATAGAAGATAGGGAAGTTGAAAGCATTTTCCTGGGACACAATTTAATACTTATATGTCCTTATAAGGAGGGGTCACAGTCAGGGGTTATTCAGGTAGCTAGAGATTATGGAATACCAATGATTGTTACTAATGTTGGCGGTTTATCAGAACAAGTGGAAAATGAAATTACAGGATTAGTTACGAATGTTGATGCCGATGAAATAGCTGCTGCAATGATACGATTAGCAAATGATAAAGAATTATATAATCAAATAAGTAGAAATGAAAAAGAAGAAGCAAAGAAATATACTTGGGAGAATTCAGCTGTATATTTAATTGATATTATGGGAGAAAAAAATGAAAATTAGTTTAATTATTCCTGTTTATAACAAAGAAGATTTTGTAGTTCGTTGTATAGATTCTTTAATAAATCAAACATATGAAGATATTGAAATTATTGCAATTGATGATGGATCGACAGATGATTCATTAAAAATCTTAAATGAATTAGAGAAAAAAGATCAAAGAATGAAAGTGTTTCATCAAGATAATGCAGGTGTTAGTGTAGCTAGAAACAGAGGCTTATTAGAAGCAACAGGTGATTATGTTTATTTCATTGATGGAGATGATTATTTAATTAAAGATGCATGTGAAAAAATGATAAAAGCTACAAATAATGGTATTTATGATATGGTAATCTGTAAATATCAAATAGAAAATTCAAATGGAAGAGTAAATGTTCCGGTAGAAATTAATAAACAAGAGTGGGATACTGGGACAGAAAAAGCAGTTATAGATTTTTATTATACAGGGAGAAAAATAGGAACAGGAATTGCAAATAAAATGTTTTCAATGAAAATAATTAGAGAAAATAATTTACAATTTCCTAAATTAAAAATTGGAGAAGATACGATTTTTATTATAGAATTTCTGAAAAAATCAAATAGATGGTATTTTATAAACGATGTTTTATATTCTTATTGTATGAATAATGACTCGGTTATGCATACAGTTGATATATCTATTGTTGATAATATGATAGAATTAATGAATGCTTATAATAATACGATAGTGGGTTTTGAAGATATTAAGGAAGCAAGAATTGCAATTTCTACATTTTGTGTAAGAGATGTTTTTACTATATCAAAATTTGCTTATAATAGTAAAACGAAATTTAAAGATAGATATAGATGGTTTAGAAATGAAATGAAAAAAAAGGAGATATATAACTTTATAAATGAGGCAAATATATCAAAACTTTCTTTTAAATTTAAAGTTGTATATTGGTGTTGGAAGTACAAATTGCCATTAATGATAGTATTAATGGTTAAGATGTATAAATTAACAGTTAATAATTAATTACAAATTCGGATAAGAAATAAAAGGAGTTTAGCTATGAAAACAAAAATTTTAGCAATGTATTTGCCACAATATCATACATTTAAGGAAAATGATGAATGGTGGGGAAAAGGACATACAGAATGGGTAAGCTGTAAAGCATCTAAGAGTTTATATAAAAATCATTATCAACCAAGAATTCCGTTAAATAAAAATTATTACGATTTATCAACGGTAGATGAACAGATAAAACAGGCAGAGCTTGCTAAAAAATATAGTATATATGGATTTTGTTATTATCATTATTGGTTTAATGGAAAAATACTGATGCAAAAGCCGTTGGAAAATATGTTAAATACACCAGAAATAAATATTCCATTTTGTATTTCGTGGGCTAATCATACATGGACCCAAAGCCCTAAAAAATCAGACCAAAAAAGGGTGCTGATAAAACAGGAATATGGAGATGAAAAAGATTGGATTAAACATTTTAATTATTTATTAAATTATTTTAATGATGATAGATATATAAAAATTGATGGGAAACCAATGCTTATAATATACGATGCTAAAGGTATAACAGAGTGGTCTAAAATGCAAAAATGTTGGAATAAATTGGCTGTAGAAGCTGGATTTAGTGGAATATATTATGTATCAACAATAAAATATGAAAACGAAATAGAAATTACAAGTAATATGAATTTTGATGCTCAATTTGAATATCAGCCTACATATGCATTATCAAGAGGTAATTTTTTGAATTATGCTTGGTATGCAAATATTAAAAGAGTTGTTTGTAGAGATATTATACATAGGCCTTGCGTGCTTAATTATGATAAGGTTTGGAAAAGAGTTTTAAAATCAAATCATAATGGACAATTAAAAACATTTTTAGGTGCATACAATGATTGGGATACAACAGCTAGATGGGGCAAGGCAGGAATTGTTCATCAAGGAGCTAGTCCAGAAAAATTCAAAAAATATTTTCAGATGCAATATAAAAGGTCAAATAATTTAAAAAATGAATTTATGTTTTTTACAGCTTGGAATGAATGGAGCGAAGGAGCATATTTAGAAGCTGATGAGAAGAATAAATATGGGTATCTTGAAGCAATAAGAGATGTTGTAAAAAATGACGGGAATAAATAATATGAATAAAAGAGAATTTAGAGATTTATTTCCAATGATATGTGAAATAAGGTTGTTTGTCAAAAAATGTGAATTTCAAAGAAAATGGAGAAAAGCAAATAAACATAATCAGACTAGAGTTGAGAGTATTTTTGACATTAGCAGTGTTAAAGTTGGAAATGGCACATATGGTATTATTAATACATTAACTTATAATAAAGGATATCATCTAGAAATAGGAAATTATTGTTCAATTGGACCAGATGTAATGTTTATGTTGTGTGCAGAGCATAATGTATTAAATGTATCTACATATCCTTATAAAGCACAATATTATGGTGAGCCAGAAGCAATATCTAAAGGAAATATTGTTGTAGAAGATGATGTTTGGATAGGTGCAAGGGCGATAATTATGTCGGGAGTAAAAATTGGACAGGGAGCTGTTGTAGCGGCTGGAGCTGTTGTAAGTAAAGATGTTCCTCCTTATGCTATTGTGGGGGGTGTTCCAGCCAAAATTATTAAATATAGATTTGATGATAATTTACGTTTTTTATATAAGAAAATAGATTATTCTAAGTTAGATATGGAATTTATAATGACACATATTAATGAATTGTATGGTGAATGTCAAAATATAGCTAAATTTCCTATAAAGGGAAAAGATAATTGAACTTTATATGATACTGTTTATTTTGATAGATGTAAAGGATTACATAAAATATTGAAAGTAAATATTAATTTTATTTTGATAATTAGGAGTAATTAAATAATTGTGAAAGAAAAAAGTATAAAAATAAATGCGGTTTTAAATGTGATAAAGACTATTTCGAGCATTATATTTCCGTTAATTACATTTCCATATATTTCTAGAGTATTGATGCCAGATAATGTAGGAAAGGTGAATTTTGGCTCTTCATTTGTATCATACTTTTCACTTATTGCATCACTAGGAATTACTACATATGCTATTAGAGAATGTAGTGCAAAAAGAAAAAATAAAGAGAAATTATCTAGGACAGCATCTCAGATTTTTTCAATAAATGTTATTACAACTATAATTGCATATGTATCAATGGCAATAATTTTGCTATTATTTAGAAATTTAGATTCATATAGAACACTTATTATTATTCAGAGTACAGCTATATTGTTTGCTACATTGGGATGTGATTGGCTGAATTCTGCAATGGAAGATTTTGCTTTTATAACTGTACGAACAATTGCATTTCAGATTATTTCACTTGTGTTAATGTTTGCATTTGTACGTAAGCCAAGTGATTATATTACTTATGCTGCAATTACGGTTCTTTCATCAAGTGGTGCTAATATTATTAATATTTTTTATAGAAAAAAATATTGTACCGTCAGATTTGTTAGACAAATGAATTTAAAGAGGCATTTCAAACCGATTCTTCTTTTGTTTGTTATGTTATTGGTACAGACGATATTTAATAGCGCAGATGTTACAATGCTCGGATTGATGAAGGGCGATTATGAGGTAGGACTTTATAGCATAGCAGTAAAAATAACAAATTTGGTGTGTCAATTAGTGAATTCAATATTGTGGGTAGTATTACCGCAATTAACTAAATTGTTTATAGATGAAGATTTTGAAAGAATAAACGTAACGTTAAGAAAAATTTTTCAAGGATTTATTTCTTTAGGATTTCCGTGTGCTGTAGGTTCTATTTGCCTTGCAAATGAAATAGTTGTAGTGGTTGGTGGACAGGAGTATAAAAATGCAGCTACATCGCTTATTATTTTAATGGTTGGTTTTGTTTTTAATCTTTTAGGTGGTTCATTTTTAGGTAATATGATTTTACTTCCATCAAATAGAGAAGCTGTATTTATGAATATTTGCACAATAGCTACACTTATTAATGTAATATTGAATTTTATATTAATTCCTAAGTTTGGAGCTGTGGCTGCATCAATTACAACAGCTTTTTCATATTTAGTAATGTTGATTTTATGCATTATTACGGTTGATAAAAGAATACAATTAAAAGGGATAAAGAATAGTATTACTAGCTCAATAGTAGGTTGTTTTGTGATTATTGTTTTATGTGGAGTTATAAAAGGATTATTTTATAGAGAAATTACTATTATAATGTTAGGTATTTTAAGTAGTGTAGTATTCTATCTATTAACTCAAGTTATTATGAAAAATGAATTTGTATGTGAAATAATTAATTCAATAAATAATCGGAAAAAAAGTTAAAACAATTCAATATGGTATAAAAATATGAATAAAATTAGATTAAAAATATTAAATATAGTTACAAAATTAAGATATAAGCTTTCTGCTTATTTGTATACAGTTTTTTTTGTGTTGAAAAATAATATTTGTGAAAAATACTACATATGTAGTAGAGGAATTGGAGATACAATTATATTTTTATCGCGCTTAAATAATTATTATGATAAGTATGGTAAGAAAGTAAATATAATTATTGCAGAAAATCAAAAATGTTTGATTAAACCATATAAAAATTATATAAATAAAAGCATTGTATTGCCAACCTCAAAAATTATTTTGTTAACAGAAATGGTTTATAATTATAAAATATATGAAAATAAACTTCAATTTATTCTACCATCAGATGCAGAGAAATTATTATCTAAAAGTAATTTGTTTGATTTGATGGGTTCAACTCTTGATATTACAGGGGATGATTTTGAACCACCAAATTTTGATGAATTGGATGTTAATGATGTTTTTGTTGGAGAGTTAGAAAGTCTAAGAGATGAAAAATATGTATTTTTGGCACCTGCTTCAGTTTCAGTTTCACAAATAGAACAAAGTGTGTGGAAAGAAATAGCTGATATATGTAAAAAATACGGATTTATTGTTGTAGAGAATGAAAATAAAAATTATCAGCAAAAAATAGGAGATATTGAGGTGTTTAAATCGATTGATGAAACATATTTAATTGCAAAAAAAGCATCATTTATTATTAGTGCCAGAAGTGGTCTAAGTGATTTGTTAGCTTATACGAAATCACCAATGATGGTTATTTATCCTAATAAATGGAGTTTAGAAAAATTTACTTTTAGTAAAATGCCATTTTCTCGACATATAATTGAAATAGTTGAGGATGGTAAATTAATACAAATTGTGGAGGAAATGTTATGTCATTGAATTACATTATAGTTCAGGCGGGTGGTAAAGGAACAAGAATGGAGTCATTAACAGCAAATAAACCGAAGGCTTTAGTTCCAATTGATAATTTACCAATGATTTTTCATTTATTTAGAAAGTATCCAAGTAAAAAATTTATTATTATTGGTGATTATAAATATGATGTTTTGGATAGATATCTAAAAGAGTTTGCAGAGGTGGATTATAAAATTGTATGTGGAACTGGACATACAGGTACATGTGCAGGTCTTAAAGAGGCGATTGCTTATATACCTAATGGTCAGAGGTTTATGCTTATTTGGTGCGATCTAGTATTATCAGATGATTATGAAATACCGCAAACAGAAAATAATGTTATTGGAATTTCTAAAGATTTTCCTTGCCGTTGGAAGTATGAAAATGGGGAATTTAAAGAAGAGAGAAGTCAAGAATTTGGTGTAGCCGGACATTTTATATTTAAAGATAAATCATATTTAGAAGATTTGCCGGAAGATGGAGAGTTTGTTAAGTGGCTTAAATCGAAAAATTATAAATTTGTTGAGCAGGGATTATATCACACACACGAGTATGGGATTTATGATCAGTGGGAGAAACTTCCAAAAACAAAATGCAGACCTTTTAACAAAACTTGGGTAGATAATGGTAAGTTTTATAAAGAAGGTATTGATAAACAAGGAAAAACTCTTGCAATTAGGGAAAATGCTTGGTATGAGGCATTAAAAGGAAAAAAATTTAAAAATCTGCCTCAAATTTATGGATATAATCCTCTTTGTATGGAATATATAGATGGTGGAAATATCTATGAATATTCTGATATTTCATTTGAACAGAAGAAGATTATTCTTAAGCAGATTGTAGATTGTTTGAATGAAGTACACAAATTGGGAAGTATCCCAGCAGATGAAGAAAGTTTTAGAGTTGCTTATATTGATAAGACATATGATAGGTTAAAGAAGGTTAAAAATTTAGTTCCGTTTGCAAATGATGAGACTATTATTATAAATGGGAAGAGATGTCGTAATGTTTTTTATCATAAAGAACAACTAGAACATATGATCATGAAGTATTTACCAGAAGAATTTAAGTTGATTCATGGTGATTGTACTTTTAGTAATATGATATTAAAAGATGGAGATACCCCTATTTTAATTGATCCACGAGGATATTTTGGAAAAACAGAACTTTATGGTGACGAAGCATATGATTGGGCTAAGTTATATTATTCTCTTTTTAGCAATTATGATCAATTTAATCTGAAAAGGTTTAGGTTACATATTGGAGATAACTCTGCAGATTTGGAAATATATTCAAATAATTGGGAAAAATTAGAAGATTACTTTTTTGAACTGTTGGATGGTAAAGTTACAAAGTTGCAAATGAAGTTATATCTAGCAATTATATGGCTGAGTTTAACAACATATGCCTGGGAAGATTATGATTCTATTTGTGGTGCATTCTACAATGGATTGTATTATCTTGAAGAGGCTTTTTCTATGACAAGTGCATATGATTATTATTTCGCTTCAGATGGAGAAGTCATTATGACAGCGTTACAGTCAGTTGATATTCAGGAAATGGATAGATTAATTGATGCCTGTGAAAAAACAATTAAATCAGGAAATAAAATAATTGCATCGGGATTAGGAAAAAATGTTCCAATTTGTGATAAATTTGTTGGAACAATGCTTTCATTAGGGCTTAATGCTAATTTTTTGCATACTAATTCTGCTGTACATGGCGATATGGGAATGGTTAAATCAGGTGATTTGGTTATTATTTTAACTAAGAGTGGAGCAACCGCAGAGTCTGTATATCTTGAAGAGCTATTAGAAAAGCGAGAGGGGGTTCAACTTTGGCTTTTGAGTTTTAAGAGAGAAAGTATATTAGCAAAAAAAATGAATAATAAGATAATTATTGATTTGTTACATGAAGGTGATATGTGGGATGTTGTTCCAAATCATTCAACAACAATTAATCTGATTATTTTACAAAAAATTGCTATGGAACTAGCTAAGAGACTAAAATTGGATTTGTATAAAAACTTTAAGCCTAATCATCCAGGCGGAGCAATAGGAGCATCTTTAAATAATGAATAAATTAATTTTGTCAACACTAGCACATACTTGGATATTGGATCTTGATGGTACAATTGTAAAACATAATGGATATAAGTTGGATGGAACAGATACTCTTCTTGAAGGCGCTAAAGAATTTTTGGAAGATATTCCTGAAAAAGATATGATAGTATTCTTGACATCAAGAACTGATGAGTATAAGAATAAGACGATAAATTTTTTGAATGAGAATAAAATAAGATATGATCATATAATTTTTAATGCACCATATGGCGAGAGAATATTGGTTAATGATGATAAGCCGAGTGGATTGCATATGAGTATAGGAATTAATAAAAAGCGTGACGAAAAATTGTGTATTAACATTGAGGAAGATTCAATGCTTTGATCAGTTAATTTTGGAATATGGTTGTATTATAAATATTATGACGATGGATTTATTATTCCAAACATAATGTGATAATTAATTTGTATTAGTTGTACTGTGTGTTATTCAATTGTATAGCTAATACAAATTTTTTATGTATAAATATATTAATGATAAGAAATATGATATTATAGATTAAGAAGCAAGGTAAACGCTCCAACCTATGTACCTACAAATACTCCGAAAAATTTGATATAACCATAATAATCCAGTTGCACAAGTTGTACGATTTTAACGAATTGTACAATTCGTACAACTATCACAAATTTTTCGGGAGGTTATAATTATTGAACGCTAGGGAGCTGGAAACACAGCACAATCTTAAAAAGTGAGCAGCCATAATAAAGGAATGCCGTTCAAGCGGCATGAAGATACTTCAATGGCTTGAGATAAACAACATATCAAAAGACCAGTATTACTACTGGCAGAGAAAGCTTAAAGAAACATGTATTGATACTTTTGAAAGACAGGCAGCTACATTTGTGGAACTTCCTGTAACTAAAGAAGTCCCGGCATCAACAGAATTAACTGTTACACATACTATATGTGAAAACAAAAATGATGGCTGTTCTTTTAAAGATAATACAATAGCTGCTGTAATAAAAACCAATGGAGTTACATTTGAAATCACTAATACTGCTACACCTGATTTTATAAAAAATCTTATAGAGGCATTTAACCATGCTTAATGATGCAGCTGGTTTTAAACGCATATTTATAGCAGCCGGCTACACGGATTTACGGAGAGGAATAGACGGACTTGCAGGAATCGTACAGTATCAGTTTGAATAGTTAATGAAAGGCTTTGAGATTATAGCAAAACGCCCTATCAGGCCACAGGATAATCCTGGAACACTAATGTAAACATTGTGCAGAAAGTAGATTTTTTACAATATAAAAAGTTTTCAAAACTATAATCGTTACAGCAAATATATGGATTATCCACTAAATGCAGGGCATAAAAGAATTAATACATCCCTGTGTCCTGCCTTATGTGGATAATAGTTCTAAAACATCAGAAATACCGGCTTTTTAGAAGTGTTATCCACCGTCATAATGACGAATCAGACAAATGCCCTAAGTGGCATAATAACACGATTTCTGCTATACTTAATGCCAAGAAAAGGAGTATGTGGTTATGGAGATTAAGTATACAGAGGAAGAATTAAACAGCATAGATAAGTCACTTCTTATCAAGATGTTTCTTAATCTGCAGAACCAGATGGAAACTCTTACAGTAGAGACGAAAGCACTTAATGATAAGATGCAGAAAATGATGTACCGTTCAGGATATATGTATTCAGGTGAGCAGATAGTCCTGTATGAATACCAGCGTACAAGAAATGCTTCACATCCAAGGCAGTTTCTAAAAGATTATTCCGGGGTATGTGTAACTGATGGTTATCAGGTATACCATACAGTAGAAAAGGAACTGGAAGATCTTAAGATAGCCGGATGCTGGGTACACTGCAGACGAAAATTTGATGAGGCATTAAAGGCGGTTCCAAAGGCTGCCCAGAAAGAAAGCCTTTCATATCTGGTAATAAAACAGATACAGGCAGTATACCGTGAAGAGGATAAGCTGAAAGAACTCAAACCAGAAGACAGACTTAAGCAGCGTCAGGTGGTAATAAAGCCACTGATTGATGCTTTATTTGCGTACCTTAAATCAAACGAAAGAAAAGCCAGCACAGCTAAACTGAAACAGGCTGTCACGTATGCACTCAATCAGGAAAAATATCTGAGAGTATTTCTTGAAGATGGTGAAGTCCCAATGGATAACAATGCATCGGAACGTGCAATAAGAGGCTTTTGTATAGGCAAGAAGAACTGGGAAATGATAGATACAATCAATGGAGCTGCATCCTCAGCAATAATATACAGTATTGCAGAGACAGCTAAAGCTAATAACTTAAAGCCTTATGAGTACTTTGAATATCTGCTGCCCCAGATACCGGAACATATGGACGATACAGACCGCTCATTTCTGGAAGATCTTCTTCCATGGTCACCAAAGCTGCCAGAATACATCAGAAAACAAAAAGACTGCTAAACTGCGGTCTTTCAAAAGTCAAGGTACATCAGATGGAGCGTTTACAATTGATGTGTGTGGAACAATTGAAAATCATTAAAAGTACGGTTTATAAAAACTGTTCTGTCTATAACCTGAGATTTATGTACCATCTGCGGCAAAATTTTAATTTACGGTTATTAATTCTATTGCACTAGAGCAGAGAAAATTTTAAAACTCATTTTTCAACTTGTGAAAAAGGTAAAAATGTAATTGATTATTGTAAAAAAATAAGTTACAATTTAACAAAATATAGATATCCGTAACTTGTAGAACTTCTTTACAGGTTGGGCAATTAAAGGTTTGCTCTGTCTAATACAACATTGAGAAATTTTGTGTTGTTATTAGGCAGTTTTTGTTTTATTAGGGAGGCTAGAAATATGGCAAAAGTAAAAGTTGATTTAGGAGTGGCAGAAGTAATTGGAAAAGTAAAAGATACCGAAACGATTAATCAAGCAGATAAAACAACGGCATTACTAATCAGGGCTGTTCATGCTGCGTTGTCTCCACTTGAAAAATGGGTTTTGCAAAAAGAAAGTAATATTGAACAAACTAGAAAATTGTTGGAGAAGAAGTTAAAGAATGTTCCAGTTGAAAATATCATTACACCTCCAATGTATATAGGAGTTCCTGCTTTACAGGCAATTTCATATTGTATGAATGATGAAAGTTTACGCAATATGTATGCAGAATTATTGGCTCATGCAATGAATTCGGATACTGTAGATAATGTACATCCTACATATGTGGAAATTATCAAGCAAATGTCACCATATGATGCACTTATTTTTCAGAATTTAGTAAAAGAGTTGGTGAAGCCATGTATAAGTTTGCGATATGAAAAAATGGATGCTTCAGGATATCCGATTATAGATTGTTTTGCGTTTGCAGATGTTGATAGTTTTCCTATAATTCCTACGCAGATTTCATTAGAAAATTTGGAACGTTTACGTTTGATTGAAATTAATAAAAATTTTCATTATAGTAACGAAAATAAGTATAGGGAGTTAAGACAATCAACCGGATTGAATAAAATGTTAGAAGAGTATGTAATAGATAATGAAAACAATCTGCCTAGCAATGAGTATAAAATTGTTGCAAGTGAATTTGCAATTATGGTAAGGGGATTTGGTCAGTTTTTTGCAAGGGCCTGCTTGGGAACGGATTTCTCAGATATATCATAGATTGCAATTTACAAGGAGATCAGTATGGCATATGCTAAATGATAAGGGAGAAGATAATGAGATTTGAAGTTGTATCTTCAGTAAATGATTGCAAAAACAAAGATACTATATATTTGATTCTGGATAATTGGGATGATTGGTTTACATATTCAACATTATTCAAGGTACGGTACATTGATGAAAATGGGGTTAAACATAGAATGTCAGGTGTGAAAATTGGACAAAAGGGACAGGGGAGAAGTCCGCATCTGCCAGAAAAATTTAGTGCACTCTCGAAAGATTTTTTTTCATTGGGAGTATGTGAAGATTATTATGATTCAATAAAATCCAATTTTCCAGATGACAAGCAAAGAGAAGAGATATTTTGTGCATTAAATGATATTGCATTTGATTTGGAACTATTTGACAAAGTAAAAAACTTGGATGTTGTTCAAACATCATTAATGAGAGATTATACTTCTAGAGTTATAAAAAATCAGTTTCATAGGATGACAATGGGAGGAGCATGGTTGACACCATATAAATTTAGCTATTTTCCAGATGGTGAAGTGGATGTTCTAGATGAAAATGTAACGGAATTGGAATTTAAAGTGGAACATGAAAAAATGCCGCCATCTAATATACATGTGTTAATCGGAAAAAATGGAGTTGGTAAAACAACTTTATTGAAAGATATGATAAGTGCATTAGAAGAAACAGGAGAAAATCGTGGTGCATTTCAAACATGGGAAGGAAAGGGATTTGCAAATATAGTTTATGTTTCATTTAGTGCGTTTGACGGATTTTTTGATATAGAGGATGATATTGTACAATATTCATATATTGGATTGGCAACAAAAAATGGAATTAAAAATATTGATATGCTAGCAAAAGATTTTGCAGGAAGCTTGTTTGAAATATCAAAAGGAAATAAAAAGAAACTTTGGAAACAAATAATAGATATTTTGGAATCTGACAATACCTTTATAAATTTGAATATAAAAAAGTGGTCTGAAGAATGCGAGGATAACGTAAATCAATTACCATCGGAATGCAGTATGGAGAGTCTTGGGGCAGATAGAAAAAGATTATTAAAAGAATCATTTATAGAAAAAATAATTCCAAGATTTAAAACGCTGAGTTCTGGACACAAGGTTATTTTATTAATTATTGTAAGGTTGATTGAACTAGTAGAAGAAAAAACACTGGTAATAATAGATGAACCAGAAGAACATTTACATCCACCTCTTGTATCAGCATTAATCAGAGCATTGTCGAGTCTGCTTACATATCGAAATGGAGTAGGGGTCATTGCTACACATTCACCAGTTATAGTGCAAGAGGTACCTAAAGATTGTGTTTGGATATTAAGAAGAGTAGGAGAAGAATTAATTGCAGAAAGACCAGAAATAGAAACGTTTGGTGAGAATTTGGGAGTGCTTACAAGCGAAATTTTTGGGTATGAAGTTACTAATTCAGGATTTCATACAATGATTCAAAATTCTGTAGAAAAATATTCAAGCTTTAAAAGAGCAATGAAATATTTTCATGGAAAATTAGGAAATGAAGGTAAGGCAATTTTGCGTTCTCTTATGTATGAAAAAGAACAGTTAGAGGAAGAGGTAGATGATTAAATTAGAAAAACCAGATATAGATGTGGAATCTATAATTACGGACTGTACAGCGAATCTTACAAAACAACCTATTTTAACACATATTAATGCAAGCAAAACCACCATTGTATCAAAAAGTGAAAAATATAATGAACTTGCAGAAAAAGGTCAATTGGGAACATTAGAAACTCATACGATGATTGAGGGTGGAGCAACTAAAGATGATATGGTTTGGTTGTATGACAACAAATTTGTGGCAGATGGTGGAAGAAAGTATTATGACAAAATAAAAGCTATTCCTAAATATAGCAAATGCCCGTTTTGTGGTGTGGGAATAGTGAGTACGTTAGATCATTATCTGCCAAAAACAAAATATCCAACATATGCACTGACTCCTGTGAATCTTATTGCATGCTGCGCAGACTGTAATAAAAATAAAAAATCGGAGATTAGTGAAACGAGGAACAATGAATTTATACATCCATATTATGATGATTTTAATGATGAAGTATGGTTAAAAGTAAAAATAGTATTTGATGAGGAAATAATATTTAGCTTTTATGCAGAAAAACCAAATACATGGGAACAAGAAAAGTATGAAAGAGCAAAAAATCATTTGAGAAAATTGCAATTGAACAAGTTATATGTCGCTCATTGTGGAGAGGAATTTTCTGAATATCGAGATACGGCAAAAGATTTGTATAAAAAAGGTGGAGAGGAATTGGTTAGAGAGGATTTGATATGCAGGATTGAAGAACGGAGGAGAGTGACAAAAAATAATTGGCGAGCAGCCTTATATGAAGGGTTATTGGAGAGCCAAGATTTTTTTGATAAATTTTTAATGAGTTAAAATAGATTCTTGTATAATTTAAAGTGTAGATGAGATGTAAGTTGATTTACAAAAATAGATACCTTAAAGAGACAAATAAAGTCATATAATGAAGATTATGATTTGATACAAAGAAGATCAGATATGATGTTGAATAATTGGAGAGAAGAAACAGCAAAAGATGAAAAACGTTTAGATGTTTTAGAAAGATTTGGGGCAATATTATAGTATGGTATTAATGAAAGAATTTAATGTTTCAAATTTTGTTGATGATTTAAGTGTGATATGTAACATAAGTAAGCGCTAAGTAGGTTACAAATTATGTAAACACCAAATGAAAAGATAAATGTTATTAATGATAAATATTGTATAAAATAAAAAATGATATTCTTGACTCGTGCACATATATTTATTATACTCATAATATAAAAATACAAAGAATTTATAATGTGATGTGTTTTACAAAGAGGAGGATATTATATTGCAGAAGAATTATGAGGATTTGACATTTGCAGATGATTTTATTTTTTGCAAGGTATTGACGATTAATAAGGAGTTGTGCAAAGAACTCCTGGAGCTTATTCTTAATGTGAAGATAAGCAGAATAGAGTATGTTGAAGATCAGAAGTCAGTGGATATGACATATGATGGTAAAGGTGTTCGGTTTGATGTATA
The DNA here is from genome assembly GCF_003096855.1 of Bacteroides galacturonicus. Classification (NCBI taxonomy): domain Bacteria; kingdom Pseudomonadati; phylum Bacteroidota; class Bacteroidia; order Bacteroidales; family Bacteroidaceae; genus Bacteroides; species Bacteroides galacturonicus. The sequence goes on from NZ_QEOA01000004.1 coordinate 237,062, forward strand.
CGTTGAAGATGATGATACAGTCTATGATATAGAGATGCAGACATCGATTACCGTAGATATTCCCAAGCGTATAAGGTATTATCAGGGGATGATAGATTTGAACTTGATAACAGCAGGTGAATCATATAAAAAATTAAAGAAGACGTTTATTATCTTTATATGTCTGAAGTCACCATTTGACGGATTTAATCTGCCGATATATACTTTTAGTGAGATATGTGAACAGGACAACAGGGTGCATCTGAATGATGATACTGTTAAGATAATTATTAATGCAGCCGGAGATAGAAGTCTGGTGTCACAGGAAATGGCGCAGTTTTTGGATTATGTATCAGGCAATGCAGCTGAAGGCGGATTTGTAAAGAAGCTTGATATGGCAGTTGATGTAGTAAAGACAAAGAAAGAACTGGAGGTGGAGTATATGACATTACGGATGAAACTTCAGGAAGAACGTGAGGAAGGACGAGAAGAAGGCAGAGAAGAAGGACGTCAGATAGGCAGATTGGAAGGTCAGATTATGGAGAGAATTAAGACATCACTTATATTCAATGCTACTAAAGAAACAATAGTGGGTGGATTAATAAGAGATTTTCATATATCAGAAGATGAAGCTGAAAAGTATTATGAAACATATAAATAAATATAATAAGGAAAAGCAGAAGATAAGTATAATGGTATTTTTAAATATCATTATACTTTTGTGAATACGGCAGATGGGATTAAGTTATAACGTAATTGTATAACTAATATCAATTTGCAGGAGTTTAAGAGCTGTTTTGATAAGTATAGTTAGATGAGTGCAAGAATTATTTATTGACAATATATAGAATATATAACAATATATTATTATAAGTAATAAACAAAGGGCTGATAATAGTTAGAAAGTGATAATTATGGTAAGGAAATATGAGATATGAATTCAAAAAAATTATAAATATTTGTTAAAATATATAACAGTATATCATATTGTAAAGATAAAGAAATGATTTTTGAATTATTGAAGGAAACAATATCTAATGCTGTTAAAAAGTATGAATATAAGGCAGGTTAGATGTATAAATAACTAAAGAATAAAAGAGGAAATAATAATGAAACACACAATTTTCACCCCATACAGAGTATGCCCCTTAGGTGCACACGTAGACCACCAGCTTGGACAGGTTACGGGTTTTGCAATTGACAGAGGGGTTAATTTAGAATTTGACATAACAGAAGATGGAACATTTGACCTTATTAGCAAGAATTATCCAGGGCATATAATGTTCACGCTTGAAGATGAGTTAGAACGAGAGATGCTTTGGGGGGATTTCCTTAAAGCTGCGATTGTTGCACTTTCAAGAAAATATGAATTAAGGAGAGGCATCAAAGGTGTTATTGAGGGAACACTGCCAGTTGGAGGATTATCATCTTCAGCGGCAGTTATTCTTACATATCTTAATGCGGTATGTATAGCTAATGATATTCAGATTACAAGACCGGAGATTATAAGCAATGCTATATGGGCGGAGCGTAATTATATAGGAGTTAATGTCGGCAAGCTTGACCAGAGCTGTGAGGTATATTGCAGGAAAAATGGCCTACTATTTCTTGATACACTGGATGATTCCAATGAGATTATACCGGTAAGTTCCAATATGAAACCATTTGAGATTATGATTGTATTTGGCGGAAAGGAAAGACAGCTTGCTGGTTCTGCGTATAATACCAGAGTTGATGAGTGCAAGGCAGCGGCGTATGCGTTACAGGCTTATGCAGGTATGGATTATGGTAATTATAAAGATACATATTTAAGAAATGTACCTATTGGTGTCTATTTGCAGTACAAGGACAGGCTTCCAGAGAACTGGAGGAAAAGGGCAGAACATTTTTATGGTGAAAGACAGAGGGTAAAAGATGGAATTAAGGCCTGGAAGAAAGGTGATATTGAAGAATTCGGACAGCTTATGTTCCAGTCTGGAAGAAGTTCCATAGAGCTTTATGAAACTGGCTCTGATAATCTGAGAGATTTACAGGATATATTTGAAAATACAGATGGAATATATGGCGGAAGATTTTCTGGTGCAGGCTTTAATGGTTCAAGTATTGCTCTTATTAATCCAGATAAGAAAGAAGAGATTGCTGATAAGGTAAGAAAAGAGTATATAAAGAGGCATCCTAATTTAGAGAAGGATTTTGCTATTTATTTCGTTAATACAGCAGATGGAATTAAGTTATAAAGATTACACAGTATAGAAGAGGAATTATATATGAAATGTATAGTATTAGCAGCAGGTTATGCAACAAGATTATATCCATTAACAGAGAATTTTCCAAAGCCTTTATTGGAGGTTAAGGGTAAAAGCATATTAGACTGGTTGTTAGAAGATGTTCAATCTACCAATATGGTCGATGAGGTTATAGTTGTGTCTAATCATAAGTTCTATGATATATTTACTGAATGGGCAGATAAGGCAAAGAATAGATTAAGTGGAATGAAACTTACAATTTTAGATGACGGCTCAACAGACAATGATAATAGGTTAGGTGCAGTTAAAGATATAGCATTTGCAATAAATGAATGTAATTTGGCAGGTGCAGATAAAAATGTATGCGAAGATGGAGTCCTTGTTCTTGCGGGTGACAACCTTTTGGATTTTTCTATTAAAGGATTTCTTGATTTCTACAAAGAGAAAAATGCAACCTGCATAATGAGACATTATGAGCCATCGTTAGAAAAGTTACAGCGAACAGGCGTTGTTGAAGTTGATTCTTCTGATAAGGTTATTTCAATGGAAGAAAAGCCTAAAGAACCAAAGAGCAACTGGGCTGTGCCACCATTTTATATTTATGGCAAAGAGGATTTACCGGTTATTGTTGATTGTGTCAATGACGAGGAGATTAATCTTGATGCACCGGGTGGATTTATTGAGTGGTTCTGCAAGAAACGTGAAGTTTATGCGTATGAAATGCCAGGTAAGAGATATGATATAGGTAATAGGGAAAGTCTGGAGTGGATTAGGGAGAATTACTAATAATGAACTAATGATTTGAGGGGTGCATATGGAGGCAAAGGTAATATTATTTCATAGTAATGAATCTGATAAATGTAAAGCATTTATAAATAATGATGTAAGTTTGATTACAAGTAAAAATGGAAAAGATGATATTTGGTTAGGTGATGGTATGTATTTTTGGGATAATAAGGGAAATGTTGATTGGTGGAATAATAAGCAACGTAACAGGAAACCAAATGAAACTTTTTCAATTGTAAGGGTTAATGTAAATGCTGACAATATATTAGATTTAACAGATTATGATGTTTATATGAAACTAAAGTATGCATGGGAAAAACTAGCAGAAAAAATGCAATGTAATCAGGAATTACCTTTGGGAAATAAGTTGAATATGCTATTTTCTATAGATTCATTTTCTCAAAAATATGATATAATTAAAGTGTTTGGAAAGTATAATAATACACCAGCATATGGTATATTTTCATATGATTATAAAGCTAATAAAGCAGAACCAACGATTGGTGTAAAATGTATATATAATATCAAAAATTCAAAGTGTATTTTAGAAAAAGAGTTATATAAGGAGGTTTAATTATGGGTAAAATTGATAGTTTGGAATTCCTTGATTCTTTTATAGAACAAATAGATAGTTTAACAGATGAAGAGGTTGGAATGTATAAAAAAAATTATCAAAATGAGTTGAATAATAAAATTCAACAACAGCAATTTGATTTTATACCTCCATTTAACGAAAATGATATTGATATAAAAGAAAGCAAGACAACATTACTAAATGATTATAGTTATAATAAATTAGATGTTTTTTATAAAGGTGTTGATAATAATATTAATGAGAACATTGACAAAACAACATTTGTTTATGCAGCATAGGGGGTATTTATGGTAAGAAGTGGTTTTCAATTTGCAAATCCAATATTAGAGAGGGTTAGCTTTGTTACTAATAATAAATTTGATAGCGATAAATTTGAAGGGATTGATATAGAATCTCAAACAAGTGTTGAAATGCATGAAGAAAATACAGCGAAAGTGTCTTTAAATGTTATAGTAGGAAGCAGTGAAGATAATCAGCCATTCAATATTGATATAGTAATGAGTGCTAAATTCAGATGGAGAGATACTATAGATATAGCTAAAGTTAAGGAATTATTAAAAGTTAATGGTGCTTCTGTATTGTTATCGTATATAAGACCTATAGTCGCTAACTTGACTAATAGTTCTCAGTATTCAGTATTAAATATTCCATTTATGGATTTTACACAATCTGATAGTAAGTGAAGTACCTAGTTAATCATACATTATACAAAAATATCAGACAAATTTTTATTTTTGTATGGTAAATATACTTGAATTATGATATTATTACAATATCGGTGTTATATAGACTTGAATAATTTAATAAATGGTTCGAAGATACGATGTTTTACAGATATTTATAGCTTGTTCTGCGTTAATCAGGACTGTAGTAGTATGTCTGTTGCTGGGAAATGGGAGTTGTATTTTATAACCCGCTGTTGTGCGTATATAGGAGAATGAAAGTATATGTTTAGAAAAAAGACAGAAGAGAACTTATTGCCAGAAGGTGATGTCAGGCGAATGATTGAGGCAATTGACAATATAGCCTCAGGTGATTTTAATGAGATAGATGCGACGGATTTTAATAATCCGTTGTATGCAGATAAGCTTAATTCAATGCTTAAAGCGGTTAAGCAGGTTAATAATCCAGTTGTTATGCGACTTAATGAAACTATGGAGATTCTTGGCGATAATACTTTGATTAAAGATACACTTAATCAGGTAGAAACACAGACTAAGTCGATACAGCATATGGAGAATGCCAGCCAGCATCTTGAGAGTTCTATAGAGAACATTTCTATGGCTATGGGACATATCCGTGATAATGCCCACGATATAATATCAGTGTCTCATAATGTAACGGTAGATATGAACGATAGTATCAAAGCCGTTAATGCGTCATCTAAGAAGATTCAGTCTATCAATAATAAAGTTCAGGATTTTAAGGGTAAGATTGGTAAGATTGAAGCGATTGTAGACCTTGTTAAGAAGGTATCTAACCAGAGTAATCTTTTGGCTTTAAATGCTTCTGTTGAAGCTGCAAGAGCCGGAGAAGCAGGAAGAGGCTTTGCTGTTGTTGCTGATCAGGTAAGATTATTATCTAATAATACAGCAGAGTCTGCTGGAAGTATAGTCAAGTATGTTAAAGAATTAAGAGATAATATAGATGAGCTTGCAAAAGCAATGGATGAGACTACTATAAGCCTTGGTGAAGGTAATGAAAAGGTAGAGAAGTCACTTGAAGTTATGCAGCAGATGAACAGCCAGATTGATGACATAAGTGAGAAGGTTGACAGTGTCTTTAATGACATAGATACACAGACAGGTGTTACAAAGTCATTTTCTAAGCAGATAGAGAATATTTCACAGAGCTACAGCATACTGTCTGATGACTGCCTTAAGTCAGGACAGAGGGTATTCAAGGTGGGCAGATATCTTGATAAGACAAGAAGTGACCTTGTAAGAGGCTGTTCTAAGATTACACAGCAGGATTGGATGAGAGTGTTTGAAGTAGATCATTATATTCTTACATGGAGAGTATATAACAATATCGTAGGATTTGAACATCTTTTAAAGAAGCAGGTAGATGATCCGTCACGCTGTAAACTTGGTAAATGGATTGCACAGTTAAAGGATGATAAGATTGTAAATAGTTCTGAATTCAAGCAGCTTGTAAAGGCACATAATGATTTGCATCATTATGCAGAGCTTTCATGGCATGCTAATGAAGATGGAGATAAAGAAAAGGCAATGCAGTATTTTAATGATACATATAATGCTTTTTCACAATTTGATGAGGCAATCAATAAGCTTCAGAAGAAAATGCAGCAGCTTGGTTATAATGATATAACTGCTATTGTGGCGTTTGAAAAGTAATTAATAGGAAGAGTTAATAATAAGGATTAGTATAAAAGTTAATAATAGGGATTAATAATAAGAGTTGATGCAGGGTGAAATATAGTCATAACACACAGTGGACGTGAAAAGGAGAAGTTAAGCTGAAATTGAAATATGGACTTAAAATAAATATTCTATACTCTTGTAATTAGGAACGGAATAATATATTATAAAGTGATATGAATTTTTAAAAGAGAGGAATATATCTATGTGTGGAATAGTTGGATATGTAGGTAATGAACAGGCAGCACCAATACTTCTTAACGGTCTTGCAAAGCTTGAATATAGAGGGTACGATTCGGCAGGTATTGCAGTTCGTGACGGCGATAAGCACGTTGAGGTTGTTAAGGCGAAGGGAAGGCTTAAGGCATTAGAGGAAAAGACCAATAATGGTCTTGCCATTAAAGGGACTTGCGGTATTGGACATACAAGATGGGCAACACATGGTGAGCCTTCTGAGAATAATGCACATCCTCATATATCAGATGATTATAATGTTGTTGGCGTACATAATGGAATTATTGAGAATTATCAGGAATTAAAGGATAAGCTTGTTAAGAATGGATACGAGTTCTATTCATCAACAGATACAGAAGTGGCTATTAAGCTTATAGATTATTATTATAAGAAATATGAGCATACACCTGTAGATGCTATTAACCATGCTATGGTTCGTATCCGTGGTTCTTACGCATTTGCAATTATGTTCAAGGAATATCCTAATGAAATATATGTAGCAAGAAAAGACAGCCCAATGATACTTGGTGTCAGTGATGGCAACTGCTATGTTGGCTCTGATGTACCGGCTATACTTAATTATACAAGAAATGTATATTATATTGGCAATATGGAGATTGGACGTCTTGCAGATGGTAATATAACATTTTATAACCTTGATGGTGATGAGATAGAAAAAGAGCTTGTAGAGATTAAATGGGATGCTGAGGCAGCAGAAAAGGGTGGATATGAGCATTTTATGATGAAAGAAATCCACGAACAGCCAAAGGCAATTGCTGATACACTTAATTCTGTATTAAAGGACGGGAAGCTTGATTTATCAGCAGTAGAGCTTTCAGATGAAGAGATTAAGAAGATTTCACAGATATATATCGTAGCCTGTGGTTCGGCATATCACGTTGGCGTAGTTGCACAGTATGTTATGGAAGATCTGGCTAAGATACCGGTAAGAGTAGAACTCGCTTCTGAGTTCAGATACAGAAAGCCTTTGTTAGATCCTGATGGACTTGTGATTGTTATAAGCCAGTCAGGTGAAACAGCAGACAGTCTTGCGGCATTAAGGCTTGCTAAGGATAAGGGACTTAGGACACTTGGCATTGTCAATGTAGTTGGAAGTTCAATTGCAAGAGAAGCAGATAATGTATTCTATACACTTGCCGGTCCGGAGATTTCTGTTGCTACAACTAAGGCTTACAGTACACAGCTTATAGCCGCTTACTGCCTTGCAATTCAGTTTGCCAGAGTAAGAGGTGAGATAACAGATGATGTGTACAGCACATATTTAGAAGAACTTAAGACTATACCTGATAAGATTGAGAAGATTCTTGAAGATAAGGAAAGAATTCAGTGGTTTGCCGCAAAGGTTGCCAATTCAAAGGATATATTCTTTATAGGAAGAGGGATTGATTACGCAGTCAGTCTTGAAGGAAGCCTTAAGCTTAAGGAGATATCTTATATTCATTCAGAAGCGTATGCCGCTGGTGAATTAAAGCACGGAACTATAAGTCTTATTGAAGATAATATTCTTGTTATTGGTGTGCTTACACAGAGTGAGCTTTATGAGAAGACGATAAGCAATATGGTTGAGTGCAAGAGCCGTGGTGCATATCTTATGGGACTTACTACATATGGAAAATATGAAGTTGAGGATACAGTTGAATTTACTGTATACATTCCAAAGATAGATGAACATTTTGCAGCATCACTTGCTGTTGTGCCACTTCAGTTACTTGGATATTATGTAAGTGTAGCTAAGGGACTTGATGTAGATAAGCCAAGAAATCTTGCTAAATCAGTTACAGTGGAATAAAATGAACTATATCCGTTCCACATAATAGAGTGGGACGGATTTTTACATTATTGACAATTATGTCGAATATAGTATAATTATTCAGATTGCATAAATAATAATATACTATCAGGGGGCTTATGACGAATATTAACAGAACTAAGGAAAGTATACAGAATATACTTATATTTTTTACAGATGCAATAGCGATAGTGTTATCGTATTATGTTGCAGGAATAATCTGGCTGGGGTTATATTGGGGAATGAATAACAGACAGATTTTTAGTGAACTTAATAATAACTGCGTATCAATACTGGTTGCGACAGTTATTACAGCAGTATTTTATAATGTCAAGAATGATTTTATAAGCAGAGGTTATTTTGAAGAATTCAGGTCTGTAGTATGCAAGAGTGCACTGTTTGCTGCTATACTCGCTGTCTATGAATTATTAAGAAGAGATGCAGAAGGCATCCAGAGAGGCATATATATTGTTACAGTTATCGTTGCAATAGTTATTATGTATGTATCAAGACTGCTTGTTAAGGCATATCTTAAATCACATAACGAAAGCAAGAGGTCAAGCCGTGTCATAATGGTTACAGTTAAGGACAGGGCTAAGAATACACTTTCAAAGATTGATGAGAAGGACGACTGGTTAAGAAAGATAGACGGAATTGTAATTATGGATGAGAATATGACAGGTCAGGATATCAATGGAGTTCCTGTTGTCGCAGATATCCATACTATGATGAAGTTTATTAAGAATGAAATCGTTGATGAAGTCTACATAGATGTTACAGATCGCATAAGAGAACGTATCAAGCCTATGGTTATGGAACTTGAGGATATGGGTGTTACTGTACATCTTAAGATTGAAGTATTAGATGTATACAGGGATTTCGATGCGAAGCTTGGTTATCTTGGAAGTATTCCAGTTATTACATTTGCTAACAGGATATATAGCTGGAAGTCTTTATTCGTAAAGAGATGTATTGACATAGTTGGAGCTATCGTGGGTCTTGTATTTATGACAATTGCGATGATATTTGTTGCACCAGCTATTAAGATTGAGTCAAAAGGTCCATTATTCTTTAAGCAGAAGCGTGTAGGAAAGAATGGACGTTATTTCTATATTTATAAGTTCCGTTCAATGTATATTGATGCCGAGGAACGTAAGAAAGAACTTATGGCACAGAATGAGATGAATGGTCTTATGTTCAAGATGAAGGATGACCCTAGAATTACCAAGGTTGGTAAGTTCATAAGAAAGACAAGTATAGACGAGCTTCCTCAGTTTATTAATGTGTTAAAGGGAGATATGAGCCTTGTCGGAACAAGACCACCTACGGTGGGGGAGTTTAAGCAGTATAAAGGACACCACAAGAGAAGACTGTCTATGAAGCCAGGTATTACAGGAATGTGGCAGGCATATGGACGAAATAGTGTTATGGACTTTGATGAAGTTGTAAAGATGGATTTGGAGTATATCGATAACTGGAGCATACTTCTTGATATCAAGATTTTATTCAAGACAGTTGCAACTGTATTTACGAATCACGGAACATAATCAGAGAGGAATATGATGGGAAAAGATATAAAGGTAATAGTGGCTGCTCATAAGAAGTATGAAATGCCTAAGGATAAAATGTATGTACCAGTTCAGGTTGGTGCAGAAGGAAAGAAGGATATAGGTTATACCAAAGATAATACAGGTGATAACATATCATCTAAGAATTCTATGTATTGCGAGCTTACTGGTCTGTATTGGGCGTGGAAGAATCTTGATGCTGATTATATTGGTCTTGCACATTATAGAAGACACTTCAAAGGAAAGAAGAAGTCAGACAATATAATGGATAATATATTGTCATATGAGGAAGCTTCTAACCTGTTAGATAAGTGTGATGTAATAGTGCCAAAGAAGAGAAATTATATGATTGAAACAATCTACAGCCATTATGAACACACTCATCATATAGAAACATTAGATTGTACAAGAGAAGTTATAGCTGAGTTATATCCGGAATATCTTGCAACATTTGATGCTAATATGAAAAAGACATATATGCATGCATTTAATATGTTTATTATGAGCAGAGAAAATGTTAATAATTATTGCAAATGGTTATTTGATATTTTATTTGAAGTGGAAAAAAGACTTGGCGATAAAGAATATGATGCATTTCAGGCTAGATATCCAGGCAGATTAAGTGAGCTTCTTTTTGATGTCTGGATGAATAAGAATGGTTTAAATTACAAAGAAGTACCATTTATGTATACTGAAAAAATTAATAAAATCAAGAAAGTAAGGTCGTTTCTTGCCGCTAAATTCTTAAAGAAGAAGTACAGCGGAAGTTTTTAAAAAGTTATAGAGTTTATGATAATCCCTTAATAGTCAAATTTACTATGAGGGATTATTTTAAAGTGCAAAAGTTATGACAGATTGAAAGGAATAGTTTAATGAGCATAAAGGTATTAGTATTTGGAATGACAGATAATCCAGGAGGAATGGAAAGCTGTGTAATGAATTATTATAGAAATATAGATTGGAGTGATGTCCAGTTTGATTTTTTATGTAATTGGGAAAATATGGTGTATGCAGATGAAGTTACAGCTAAGGGGTCTAAGATATACACAATACCACAGAAAAGCAAAGACTATAAAGCATATAAGAAAGCACTTGATGATTTCTTTAAAGCACATAAAGGTGAATATGATGTGTTCTGGTATAATACTTGTACATTAACTAATATTGATTACCTTGTATATGCTAAAAAATATGGAATTAAGAAAAGAATTATCCATGCACATAATTCTGGCAATGAAACTTCAAAGTTAAGAGGAATATTCCACTATCTTAATAAGACAAGACTCAGCCAATATGCAACTGATTATTGGAGCTGTTCAATGGTGGCATCAGAGTATTTTTATAATGAGAATATAATTAACTCACCAAAACATCATATAATTAACAATGCTATCCAGACTAAAGATTATGCTTTTGATGAAGCTGTTAGAAATGAGATTAGAAAAGAATATAAGCTGGAAGATAAGTATGTTATAGGGCATGTAGGAAGGTTTCAGTATCAGAAAAATCACGAATTCCTTGTTGATGTTTTTAATGAATATTTAAAGCTTGATAATAAGGCTGTATTAATGTTAGTAGGTCAGGGCGAAGGCGAGGAAGCAATCAGACAGAAGGTTGCAGATTTGGGAATGACCGAGAATGTAATGTTTATGGGAGTCCGTTCAGATGTTAATAAACTGCTTCAGGCTATGGATATTTTTGTATTGCCATCGCATTTTGAAGGATTAGGGATGGTACTTATAGAAGCACAGGCAGCAGGACTTCCTTGTATAACATCTAAAGCAGTTGTTCCAGATGTAGTTAATATCACAGGAAATGTAGATTTTGTTTCATTAGACGATGGGGCAGCAATTTGGACAGAGGCTGTAAATAATGATTTAAAGAAGAATATAGACAGAACAGAAGGTGCTAAGTTATTGACAGAAGCAGGATATGATATAAGTACAGAAACAGGTAAGTTTATATCATACTTAAGGGAGTAATAATGAAAATATTAGTAGTTGGACAAAGCAACAATCCGGGTGGCGTTGAAACTGTTATTAAGAGATATTATGAAACTGTTAAAGATGATGTGCAGTTTGATTTAATGGTGTTTACAGATATATGCTATGATGAAGAATATTACAGAGAACATAATAGTAATATTATTTTTATAAAAAGCGCACAGTTTAGACAGCCATTTAAGTATAAAAAAGAAATAAAGACTTTTTTTGAACAAAACAGGGGAATATATAGTGCAATATGGTTTAACTGTTGTGATTTGGCTAATTGTGGTTATATAATGAAACAGGCAAAAAAAGCAGGAATAAAAAAGAGAATTATCCATGCACATAATAATCAGTTAATGCATACAGGAAAGAAAAGAAAATTTTATGAATTAGTACACAATTACTGGAAAAATAATATAGACAGATATGCAACAGATTACTGGGCGTGTTCAGAATTAGCAGGAGAATTCTTCTACAAAAAGTCAATATTAGAGAGTGATAATTATAGAATAATTAATAATGCCATAGAAGTTAAGAAATATTGCAGAAATACAAAGATAAGAGATAAAGTAAGAACAGAACTTGGCATTGGCAATAATGATATAGTTGTAGGACATATAGGAAGATTTCAGTATCAGAAAAATCACGAACTGCTTATTGATATATATAATTCATTCTATAAGAAACATCCTGACAGCAGACTGCTTCTTGTTGGACAGGGTGTCGAAGAAGCTGCAATAAAGGATAAGGTTAACAAGTTAAAGCTTGAAGAAAATGTTATGTTTTTGGGCATAAGAAGTGATGTCAATGAAATAATGCAGGCAATGGATGTATTTGTGCTTCCTTCAAGATTTGAAGGGTTAGGAATTGTTCTTATAGAAGCACAGGCGGCGGGACTTCCTTGTGTTACTTCTAAGAATGTTGTGCCTGATATCGTAAATGTTACTGGAAATGTTGAATTTGTAGGACTTGATGAGCCTGTTGACCGTTGGGTAGAAGCTATTGAGGCGCAGATGAATAAAGCTGTAGATTACGAACAAAGCAGTATTAAAGTTTCACAGGCAGGCTATGATATCGAGGTTGAAGGTGATAAATTTAAGCATTTTATTGAAGATTAAATGAAAGAGGATATGCTAATGAGTGATAAGTATTACATAAAAATACAGATTGACGAATCAAAAAATGCAAGTTCAAAGGCAGTTAATGACTGTAATCAGATTCTTGATAATAATGGAGTAAAGCCATACTATTTAAAGATTAAAAAGCAGGGTAATAAATATATTAAGAAGATTAATAATTATCTTGAGTTAAACAAGATTAACAGAATACCTAAAGGTTCGTTACTGTTTGTTCCACATCCAATTTACCTTAATAAGAAATATATAGATATATTAAAGAAAGCAAGACAGACAAGAAATATAAAGCTGGCGTTTATTATTCACGATCTGGATTCATTAAGAAAGATGTTTCCAGAATCAGCGGCAGATTTTGAATATATGGATAATACAATGTATGGGATAGCTGATTATGTTGTATCTCATAATGAAAGTATGGTGCAGTATTTAGTAAGCAAAGGTGTTGATAAGAGCAGGATATATAATCTTAGGATATTTGATTATCTGACAGAAAGTAATCCTTCTGATAAGGAGATTAAATACTCAAAGACATTAAATATAGCAGGAAATCTTGATACTAATAAGTGTAAGTACATAAAAGGTCTTAATGATTTAGACAAATCAGTTAAAGTTAATTTATATGGTCTTAATTTTAATAAAGATATTTTAAATTCTAAATCAATTGATTATAAGGGAGCATTTCCGGCTGATGAGATACCATCTAAGTTAAATGAAGGGTTTGGTCTTGTGTGGGACGGAGAGGGTATTGACGGCTGTACAGGAAATACAGGAGATTATCTGAGGTATAATAATCCTCATAAGCTATCTTTATATCTTGTGTCAGGTCTGCCTGTGGTAATATGGAGTGAGGCGGCAGAGGCTCAGTTTGTTAAAGATAATAATGTAGGAATTGTTGTTAACTCAATTGATGATTTTTCTAACGCTTTTGATGAATTAAGCGAACAGCAATATTATGAAATGGTAGAGAATGCTAGAAAGATTTCTGGGAAGCTTAGAAATGGTGAGTATTTGTTAGATGTAGTGAAGAAGATTAATGCGGTATTATAGTGTAAAGGAGATATTTTTATGATTTATATTCTGGTTCTTTTTTTCCTGATTATGACTATCTTAACATACAAGTTATTTAAGGGAGAAATTGCAAATCCAGCATTTATATATTGTTTTATGTATTTTATAAGTTCTTTTTGTACTATGTGTAATGTTAAAGAGTGGAATATACATTTGGCTAATAAGACATTTTTAATATTATTTATAGGAACGATTGAGTTTGTTGCTGTTGTATGGTTAGTTGAGAAATTATTCAGATCTAAATGTACAGTTGAACATAAGAATGAAGAGTTTGCTGCAATTAATAAATATATTATGGCACTGTTAATTGTATATTCTATAGTTGTTATAGCATTGACAATATATAATGTATTAAAGATTGCTGATGCTTTTGGAACATATAATTCATTCACACAGGCACAGGCTTTATTTAAAGCACACACTTCATATAGTAATGATGCGTCACTGCCACATTATTTGAGTCTGATGTTTAAATTGTTAGAATTATCATCATATTACTGTATTATAGCTTATGTTAAATATGTTGTATATTCTGACAGAAAAGAAAAAAAGAGAATTATAGTAACCAAGTTATATTATTTAATTCCGTGTTTATTATATATAATAAAAGAATTGATATGTTCAAGCAGAATTTCCATATTAAGTATGTGCGTTGGAGCGGTTACAATAGCAATAATTTTATGGAGCCAGAAGAAGAACTGGAAAAGCAGAATTGCATTTAAAAATATTGGAATAATTGTAGCAGTAGGTGTAGTTGGAATGGTCCTTTTCTATTTGAGTGCTTCTTTAATAGGAAGATCTAATGATAAGAATTTGTTTAAATATGTAACAACTTATGCTGGTGGTTCTATAGAATGTTTAAATCATTATGTAATATTTCCAATAGAAGGTGAAAAGTCAGATATAGTTGGTAATGAAACGTTTTATACTTTATTACAGTCATTAGATAAGTATAAGATAACACATACTAATATTGCAGAGAAACAGACGGCACACTTAAGTTTCAGATATTACTATGATTCAATGATTGGAAATGTGTATACAGCATATCGAAGATGGCATCATGATTTTGGCTGGATAGGAATAATTGTACTGAATGGAATAATGGCTGCTGTATTTGCTGTAGGATATTATATACATAAATACAAACCAAATATGAAATTTAATGAATTGATTACGGTTGTATATATGTATTTAGCATATTGTGTTTATATGCACTGTATTGATAGTTATTTCTACACGACAGTATTTCAGATTACGTTTATAACTAATTTTGTTATATTTACAATTCTATATTTTATATTATACAAGTCAAAGCTTGCTGTTATAGAAAAGCCAGCTATAGAAGAAAAATGTACAGACGGGAAGATAAATGTATTAATGATTCTTCCGGGATTGAATGTGTGTGGAGGAATGGAATCCTTTATAATGAATTATTATAGAAATATAGATAAGGATAAGTTCCAATTCGATTTTCTTGTTCATAATATAGGAGATAATTCATATGCTGATGAAGTTAAATCACTTGGTGGAAATATATATAAAATGCCTCCATTTGGTTTAAAGACTTTAAAACAGATAAAGAATGAATATATCAGGATAATTAAGAGTAAAAAGTATCATATTGTACATTGTAATATGGCAAATGCTGCATTTATTTATCTTAAATATGCTGAGAAATATGGAGTCCCTGTAAGAATTTTACATAGCCACCAGAATAAGGCGGCAGATCAGTTATCACACGCAATTAGAAATATACCATTAATATTCTGGGGAAAAGACTATGCTAACTGTAATGTAGCTTGTTCTAATCAGGCAGGTGACTATTTATTTGGAAAAAATAATTATGGCTTGATTTCTAACTGCATTGATTATGATAATTATGCTTTTGATATTAATGTAAGACAACAGGCAAGACAGGAATTAAGATTAGGGGAAGCTTTTGTTATTGGTAATACAGGGAGACTTTGCCCTCAAAAAAACCAGAGCTTTTTATTAGATATTTTTAAGGAATATATAAAGCTTAACCCTGATACAAAGCTGTTAATTGTAGGAGAGGGCGAAGATGAGGAAAAGCTTAAAAGTAAGGCTGATGAATATGGAATAAGTGAGAAAGTTATTTTCACAGGTGCGAGAGCTGATATTAACAGATTACTTCAGGCAATGGATATATTCGTATTTCCATCATTATATGAGGGACTTGGAATATCGGTATTGGAAGCACAGGCAAGCGGCTTATACAGTTTATGTTCTTTAGGTGTTCCTAAGACAGCACAGATATCAGAATTATTTGAGCGTATGGATTTAAAGCAGGATGCATCAATATGGAGTAAAGAAATAGATACAATTCATATGAAGCAGACAGATAGAAACAATGTAGTGCTGGATAATAAATATGATGTTAAGAAATGTTCATCAGAATTATCAGAATTATATGTATCTGAAATAAAGACCTGTATTTAAAGAAAATAGGTGAGCATTATGAAAAATAAACAGAAATCATTAAAACTAAATTTTATAATGAATGCGATACTTACGATGTCCAGCTTTTTGTTTCCGCTTATTACATTTCCGTATGTATCAAGGGTATTGCTTCCGGCTGGAACCGGCAGGGTTTCATTTGCTAATTCGGTCGTAACGTATTTTGTTATGATATCACAGCTTGGTATTCCAACCTATGGTATAAGGGCTTGTGCGGTTGTAAGAGATGATGAAGAAAAGTTAAAAAAGACGGTGTATGAATTATTCATAATTAATGTTGTTATGAGTATTTTTGCTTATGTAGTATTCTTTATTGCATTAGCAAGTGTGCCAAGGTTAAGAGCTGATAGAAATCTATTTCTTATAACAAGTACACTGATATTCTTTAATACAATAGGTGTTGAATGGTTGTACAAAGCACTTGAGCAGTATACATATATAACAATACGTTCAATAATATTTAAGTTTATTGCACTTATTGCAATGTTTATATTAGTAAGAAATGTTGATGATTATGTTATATATGGAGGAATTTCCATATTTGCAGCTTCAGCATCTAATGTGTTTAACTTTATCAGATTAAGGAAGATAATAGGAACAAAGAAGGTATCTAATCTTAATTTTAAAAAGCATTTCAAGCCGGTATTTATGTTCTTTATAATATCCTGTGCGACAACAATATACACTAATCTGGATAATGTAATGCTTGGATTTATGAAAGATGATGTTGAAGTTGGATATTACAATGCGGCAACAAAGATAAAGAATATTCTTGTGAGTATTGTAACATCATTAGGAACGGTGCTTATGCCAAGAGCTTCCTATTATATACAGCAGGAAATGTGGGACGAGTTCTATAAGCTTTCCAAGAAAGCAATCAAATTTGTTCTGCTTGCGGCAACATCTATGATGATATATTTTATGATATTTGCAAGAGAAGGCGTGCTTTTCCTGTCAGGAGAAGCATTTGGCGGAGCAGTAGTTCCTATGATTATAGTTATGCCAACGCTTTTATTTATCGGTTTAACTAATATTATGGGTATACAGATGCTTATTCCTATGGGAAAGGAAAATGCTGTTATGATATCAACTTTTGCAGGAGCAATAGTTGATTTGATACTTAATGCAATATTTATTCCATTTTTAGATTCATCTGGTGCTGCTATTGGAACACTGGTTGCAGAATTGGTTGTTCTTATTGTACAAATGGTATATCTTAAGAAAGATGTAAAGTATCTGTATTCTAATCAAAGTTATTTTAAGATTATAATTGCATTAGCAATATCAACAGTTGTAGCATTAGCTGTAAAGCATTTTATATCAGGAGTGTTTATAAAACTTGTAGTATCAGCAGTGTTATTTTTTGGTGTGTATGTTGTTATGCTTTATATTATGAAAGAAGAAGTTGTTAGTGAGAATTTGAATAAGATATTTTGTAAAATAGGAAAGAAAACTGATCAATGTTAATTATTTTAAAAATTTATTAGCAAAATCAAAATTAAAAAAATATATAATAGAAAAGAGGAAAATGTAATGTACGATTATTTAGTAGTTGGTTCTGGTTTATATGGAGCAATATTCGCCCACGAGGCAAAGAAGGCAGGAAAGTCAGTGCTTGTAGTAGATAAAAGACCTAATATAGCAGGTAATATCTATACAGAGAAGCAGGAAGGCATTAATGTACATAAGTATGGTGCACATATATTCCATACCAATAATAAGAAGGTGTGGGAATATATCACACAGTTTGCTGAATTTAACAGATTTACTAACAGCCCGGTAGCTAATTATAAGGGTGAATTATATTCAATGCCTTTTAATATGTACACATTCAATAAAATGTGGGGCGTTGTTACTCCTGAGGAAGCTGCTGCAAAGATTGAAGAGCAGAAGAAAGAGATAACAGGCGAGCCTAAGAATCTTGAAGAACAGGCTATATCACTTGTTGGCCGTGACATATATGAAAAACTTGTAAAGGGTTATACAGAGAAGCAGTGGGGAAGGGACTGCAAGGATTTACCAGCATTTATTATTAAAAGACTTCCAGTAAGACTTACATTTGATAACAATTATTTTAATGCTTTATATCAGGGAATTCCAATGGGGGGATATACAAAGATGGTTGAGAATATACTTGATGGCATTGAAGTAAGATTAAATACAGATTATCTTGAGCATAAGGAAGAACTTGATGCACTTGCAGACAAGGTTGTATACACAGGTCCTATTGATGCTTATTTTGATTATAAGCTTGGAACACTTGAGTATCGCTCAGTAAGATTTGAAAATGAGACACTTGACAAGCCTAATTTCCAGGGAAATGCTGCTGTTAATTATACAGATAGAGAGACTCCTTGGACACGTATTATTGAGCATAAGTGGTTTGAGTTTGGTAAAGATGAAAATGGCAATGACCTGCCTAAGACTATTATAAGCCGTGAATATTCATCAGAGTGGAAGCCGGGTGATGAACCTTATTACCCAGTAAATGATGAGAAGAACGGAAAGCTATACGAGGAATATAAGAAGCTTGCGGATGCCGAGGATAAGGTTATATTCGGTGGAAGACTTGGCGAATATAAGTACTATGATATGGATGCTACAATTGCCTCTGTACTTGATAAGTGTGAGAGTATTTTTGGAAAGTAATGGTTACATTGTGAATGAAAAATAGAATTGTAAAGTTGGATATAGCTAGGACATTTGCGATACTATGTGTGATTTTATGTCATTGTAGTGAAATGACATATTTTAATGACATGGTAGTTCTTAAAAATTTAAAAATTACATCTAGAATATTTATGATGGGTACATTTACAATTGGCAGGTTTGGAGTTTCAATATTTTTATATCTTTCAGGTGTATTACTGCTTAGGAAAGTAATAGAAAAAGATGAAGATATATTTAAGTTCTATAAAAAAAATTTGCTGCCTTTAATTGCGGTTAATGAAGTCTGGCTTATTATATATAAAATATATGAAGTATTTGTATTAAAGCAGGTATTTAATTTTGTAGATTTTATAAAAGAATTATTGTTATTTAAAAATTCATCAATGACTAATATGTGGTATATGCCTATGATAATTGGAATATATATTGGTGTTCCATTTTTGGCTAAAATTGTAAAAACATTTTCTTTTAAATCAATTTTACCTATTATGACAGCTACATTCATTTTCTGTTATATAGAGCCGCTGTTAAATGTGATAGCCAGAATTTCTAATAATGGACAGACTTTCGGCTCCGAAATGAGCATACCATATATGGGAGCAATCTATGGATTATATTTACTGGTTGGATATTACATATATGATAATCAGGTAAAAATAAAAAAGATAAGAAATTGGCATTTAATTTTAACAGCTATATTGAGTTATGTTGTAATTATGTGCTTTGAGGTGTATTCATTAAGTGATAAATCACATTATATATATAAAGTGTGGTACGATTTTCCGTTTTTATTAATATGCACTGCTTGTTTATTTACTTTATTTACAAGGATTGATGATAATGTTATAAATGAGAGGATATCTAATATATTTACTTATATAAGTAGAATAAGTATGGGTATATATTTTGTACATATTATAGTCATTATGACTAAAATAAAATATATGGGACAAATATTTGCAAGCCTTTCATTAGAAACAGCATTTTTAACAATTATAACAATAGTACTATCTGCTGTTATTGTAGGGGTGTTGAGCAGAAATAAATATGTTGCCCGATATATATTTCTCATTAAGCATTAGATAAAGAATATTTAAGAATACTAGGTTGTCAAATGTTTAAATACGTTCTATAATTTGGAGGTGGATATGAATAGCAGACTGCTATATATGGATAATTTAAAAGGAATCTGCATATTATTAGTTGTATTTTGCCATTATACGTTATTATCAGGTGGTTCAGTAGTTGGTAATGCTATTATGACATTAGCGTGGGCAGCAGTACCTTGCTTTATGATGATTACAGGGGGATTGTTGTGCAGGAAGAAGTCTGATTTTGATTGGAAGAAATATATAAAAAGATTAATTACGTTATATGTTGTTATAATTTTATGGAGAATAGTATATATTCTAATTTATATTGTAATGAATGGAAATATATATACAGGTAAAGATATAATAGCAGGAATATTCTTTATGTCGGATGTTAATGGAATTAATATGGACGTGTTTTGGTATATGAAGGCCTATCTGGTTACATATATGATATATCCTGTCATATGGTTCTTATTAATGAATGGTGGAAAAAAATATATGCTTAACATAATGGTGGTAACGGGAGTTTCAGGTATATTTATTCCAACAATGAATATGATTGTAACACATTATATTAATTTTTCTATATATGATGCTGCTTACCTGACACCGTATTTAAATTATCCGTATATGATTTTCTATTTTGTTCTAGGTGCTTTTCTTTTAGAATATAGGGAAATGATACATATTAAAATTAAAAAGAATATGCCAATAATATTATTTGTTATTGGATTTATGTTGTTATTTATTGTTAAGTATAAGGAAACTGGTTCGTTTAGGTGGAATAATATTTATATTTCCAATGGTTATAATAGAATATCAACATTAATAATGTCGGTAGGACTTTATCTTTGCTTCGATTTCTATTGTGATATAAAGCTAGGGCTTGGTAAATTAATAGGACAATCAACGATGGGAATTTATTATATGCATTATATAATATTAGCTGTGTTTGATAAGTATTTATATTCTGGTATAGGGATTGAATATTATTCTACTATAGCCAATAGTTTAAAAACGATAATTATTACATTTATATGTATTGTATTAACAATAATCATAAAAAAGATTCCATTTATAAAAAAGATGGTTGTATAAATTTTTGTTTTAAGGGTTGTTAAATACTATATATATTTTTGCTAAGGAGGTTTTATTTTGAAAAAATTATTAATTGGTGTAGGGCTTGCCTGTGGTTTAATGTTGTTATGTAATATCAATGCTTTTGCATATGATGAAAATTCAGACATTATAGAGCAGGGGAATGAATGGGTATACGTTAAGAATGGCGTTGTTCAGTATGATTACACTGGCATAAGAGATAATTGTAATGGCTGGTGGAGAATAGAGAATGGTGTAGTTAATTTTAATTATACTGGTTTAGCAGACAATGAGAATGGCCGCTTTTATATAGAAGATGGCAAGGTTAATTTTGATTTTACAGGAATAATACAGGATGGAGGAAATCTTGTATATGTAGAAAATAGTAAAGTCAGATATGATTACACAGGAATAAAACAGTATTATAATGAATGGTTATACATAAAAAATGGAGTAGTTGATTATAGTTATACAGGAATAGCAGAGAATGAAAATGGCTGGTGGAGAGTTGAGAATGGAGTAGTCAATTTTGATTATACAGGATTGGCAGATAATGAAAATGGTCGTTTTTATATAGAAGATGGCAGGGTTAATTTTGATTATACTGGATTTATGCAGGATGGCAATGATTTAGTTTATCTCATAGAGAGCAAAGTCAGATATGATTATAACAGTATAGAAGATAATAATGGCGAATGGTTATATATTAATAACGGCAAAGTCGATTATAGTTATACAGGAATAGCTGAGAATGAGAATGGCTGGTGGCGAATAGAAGGCGGTAAGGTTAATTTTAATTATAATGGATTGGCAGATAATGAAAATGGCCGCTTTTATATAGTAAATGGACGAGTTAATTTTGATTATACAGATGTAATACAAGATGGTGCTGACTGGGTATATATAGAGAACAGCAAAGTCAGATATGATTACACAGGAATAAGAGAGAATATCAATGGCTGGTGGAGAATAGAGTCAGGTATAGTCAATTTTAAATTTACAGGTATTGCAGCGAATGAGAATGGTGAGTTCTTTATAAAAGATGGCAAGGTTGATTTTAGTTATACAGGAACAATTAATCAGGATGATTATATGTATAGTGTAAGAGAAGGCTGGGTTGTATCTAAAGACAATATATCTGAAAAGATTATGGGTGTAGATGTGTCACACCACAATAATGATAATAGCGAAGGTGTAATTAACTGGGCAGAAGTAGCTAATGCAGGTTATAAGTTCGCTATGGTTAAGGTTGCAGGAAGATCTACAGGTGCTGATGGTAACTTATACACTGATTCATATTATGAGGAGAACATACAGGGAGCACTTGCAGCTGGAATGCAGGTTGGAGCATATTTCTTTTCACAATCTATGTCAGTTGAAGAAGCTGTTGAAGAAGCTAACTATATTTGCGATTTAATTGCAGGTTATAATATTACATATCCTGTTGTATTTGACTGGGAGACAACATCAGGTTATAGAACAGAAGATTTACGCAGCAATAGTGAGCTTCGTACTGCTATGAGCATAGCATTTTGTGATACTGTTAAGAGCAGGGGGTATGACCCAATGATATACATTAACAAGTATGATTATCTTAACTATGTTGATACAGATAAGTTATCATCAAACTATGATATATGGCTTGCATGGTACTGGAATGATTATTATGAAACAGGCGAATTATGGCATGAAGGTGACGATGTGCCAGATATCGGTTATAAGTACAGAATATGGCAGTACACAAGTACAGCGAGTGTTCCTGGTATAGCAGGTGGTTGTGATGTTAATATTGCATATGGAACAAGATAAAAGAATTTTGAATAAATAGATTATAAACTGGTTTATGTTAACTTATTTTTAATAATCAGCATTTTTACTGAATATTTAGTGGAAATGCTGGTTATTAAAAGTCAGTACATAGACCAGTTTTTTGTTTACTTATACTCTCGTATATAATATACTGTATATAAGATTAGACTTACCTGTATACGTGAATAAAAGTATAAGAATTTTACATAAAGATATTGATTTAATAAAATTTGGTGGAAATTAATATTGTTACATAAGACAATTATATGAAAATTAAAAAATAGAAACGGAGGAATTATATGGCTGATAGCAATATTAAAAGAATTGTTCAACAGCACTAAGTATTATGCTTATATTTGGGACAGTAAGCATCACACCGGCACAACAGGTGTCGGGCAGTGGAGTACAGGAGTTAGCTGTGTCAACACGTCATTATGCTAATTATGTAAGGGTTGATAAGTGGAATGGCAGTAAATGGCAGAATATACACTATTCAGCCGATGATTCTTATGACATAGCATTAACAACAGATAATAATGGCTCATATGTATACAATGGTGTAAGATATAATATTATAAATGGCTGGGCATATAGAGCATAATTATAATATATTGTATTTTATATAATAAATAAGGTTGACAGTTGATTGTTAACCTTATTTTTATGAGATTTAATTAATCAATGTGTGTTATGAAAGTGTGTATACAAGTCGATATATTTAATGAAAGTTATTCAAGTTAGGTGAAAAACAGAAGAAAACGAGGTATAAGTATGAAAATTAAGAAACTATTAGCAGTGGTATTGGGTACTGTACTTGCCATAAGCTCATTTAGTTATACATCCTGGGCAGCTGGAGATGATAATAATAGTTCATCAGTGGAGAAATTCCAATTTGTTCCAGGGTATGTAGCAAGTGAACTTGATGGCAATACTCCTGTATATGAAGACTATGGTATGGCAAGAATGTTAAGCGAATTGCCTGCTAGCTATCCGTCAAGTGTTGAAGATATTAAAAGCAAATATCCTGACAATCGTAATCAGAATCCATATGGAACTTGTTGGGCATTCTCAAGTCTGGGACTTGCAGAATTCGATCTGATTAATGATGGAGCAGCTGATAAGAATATAGATTTAAGCGAATTGGCATTGGCATATTATACATACAATTCTGTAACTGACCCACTTGGTGGAACAGTGGGGGATACAGCTAAATATTATAATGAAAATTCAGATTATTCATATCTTAATAGAGGCGGCAATTATCAGTATTCATCAAGAAGACTGGCTCAATGGATAGGAGCAACAGAGAATACAGTTCCTTACAGCAAAGCGAACGACACAATTAAACAAGGACTAAGTGGTGAGTTCGCATATAGTTATAAAGATGCCCACCTTCACAATGTATATCAGATTAATATTAAAGAGAATACATCAGGTGTTAAAGAAGCAATTATGGAGCATGGTGCTGTAGGTGTTATGTATTATCATTCAGATTATAATATGTCATGGAGTAGAAAGAGTGACTGTTATACTTATTATGACACAGCTCGGGCAGGTGGTGGTCATGCTGTTATGATAGTTGGATGGAATGACAATTTTTCCAAAGATAATTTCGAGGGACTTAAACCTTCGAATGATGGAGCATGGCTTATAAGGAATAGCTGGGGTTCTTACTGTGATTATTTCTGGATGTCATATGATACGTTTTCTTTAGAGAATACAGCATGGGTATTTGATTTTGTTGCAAATGATGGCTTTGACAATAATTATCAGCTGGATGGAGGTATTGAGACTTATAGATCATCTAATGTATTATCTGGAGCTAATGTATTTACAACACAGAAAAAATCTGGAATTGATTATGAAGTATTAAAGGCTGTATCTGTATCAATGTCACAGGCAGCAGATGTAAAATATACTGTTGATATTTATACTAATCTGACTAATCTTAATAATCCACTTAGTGGAACTAAACAGGTTACAGCAACGACTACTGGTTATACACAATATGCTGGTATATATACAATAGAGTTGAGTAATCCAATTAAGCTTGCTCCGGGAACAACATATTCAGTTGTTGTAACGACAGATAAGGCAGCACTTGATAGAGAAGATGCTACAAGTATGGCTACAGGAGAAAAACTCGAAACTATAATATGGGACAGGAGAGTTAGTCAGTTTGATGGAAAGAGTTTTTATAAAGAAGGAAATGTATATAAATACTCTCCTAATAATTTTTGTATAAAAGCATTTACATCTAATGCTAAAGAAGCTGATACTAATGTGCCTATTGAAAGTATACATGTTAATAAGGATACTATGTCATTAACAGAAGGGGAAAGTGCGACATTAACAGCAACAATTAGTCCTTCTAATACAACATTAGATAAGACAGTAAAGTGGAGTAGTAGTAATACAGCTGTGGCATCAGTAGATAGTGCAGGAAAAGTGACAGCAAAAAAAGCAGGAACAGCAGTAATCACAGCTACCAGCAGCAATGGAAAGAGTGCGAGCTGCACAGTAACAGTAAAGCAGAAAGATACATACACTGGTTTAAGAGATGTTAATGGAACGCTTACATATTTTACTAATGGACAGGCAGATAAGACATATACAGGCTTTGTAAGCTATGCAAGGAATAATTATTATGTAATAAACGGAGTAGTGGATACTTCATATACTAATGTTACATATGATGGAAAAGACTGGTTATATGTAGAAAATGGAAAAGTAAGATATGACTATACAGGTATAAGACCTAATGAAAATGGCTGGTGGCGAATAGAGAATGGTAAAGTCAACTTTGATTACTATGGAATAGCTGAGAACGAAAATGGCTGGTGGAAGATAGAAGGCGGCAGGGTCAACTTTGATTACACAGGAGTAGCTGAGAATGAGAACGGCTGGTGGCGAATAGAAGGAGGCAAAGTCAACTTTGATTACACAGGAATAGCCAATAATGAAAATGGCTGGTGGCGAATAGAAGGGGGCAAAGTCAACTTCGATTATTATGGAGTAGCTGAGAATGAAAACGGCTGGTGGAAAATCGAAGGGGGCAAAGTCAACTTTGATTACACAGGAATAGCCAATAATGAAAATGGCTGGTGGCGAATAGAAGGCGGTAAAGTGAATTTTGACTTTACAGGAGTAGCCAGTAATGAGAACGGAGAATTCTATATTGAGAATGGAAAAGTGGATTTTTCAAAGAATGGTTCATATGTATATAATGGTATAAGATATAACATTGTAAATGGATGGGCATACAGGATTTAATGTTTATTTGCTTTACGTTATAAAAAGTTGTATAATCAGCAAGAATAACATTTGATAATATATGAGGAGAATTACAATGAATAAGCAGGAAGCAATTAATGCGTTAAAAGAACACAATCAGGAGCATGTAATTAAAAGACTTGAGGCTCTTGATGAAGTTTCAGCTAAGAAGCTTATTGCACAGGTTGCAAGCATAGACTGGAGTGTTGTTGAAAGCATTAATCATAAAGCAGAGGACAATTCATCTGATAGAAAAATAGAGCCTTTGGAAGCTGTTGAGATAAAGGATATTAAAGCTAATAAGGATAAATATACTGCTAAAGGTATAGAGGCTATCAAGGCTGGCAAGGTTGCTGCAGTATTACTTGCAGGTGGACAGGGTACAAGACTTGGACTTGATAAGCCAAAGGGAACACTTAATGTAGGTATCAATAAGGATTTATTCCTTTTCGAGCAGTTGATTAATAACTTATTAGATGTAGTTAACCAGTCAGGTGCATATGTGCCACTTTATATTATGACAAGTGATAAGAACAATAATGATACAGTAGCATTTTTTGAAGAACACAACTTCTTTGGATATGATAAAGACTATGTTAAGTTCTTTATTCAGAGTATGGCACCATCTGTTGATTATAATGGAAAGCTTTATATGGAAAGCACTGACAGTCTTGCAATGTCACCTAATGGCAATGGCGGCTGGTTTACATCACTTATTGATGCAGGACTTGATAAGGATATGGAAAGCAAGGGCATTGAATTGGTAAATGTATTTGCAGTAGATAATATTTTACAGAGAATTGCAGACCCATCATTTGTAGGTGCAACAATACTTTCAGGTGCAGATTGTGGTTCAAAGGTTGTTAGAAAATGTGCACCAGACGAGAAGGTTGGTGTAATGTGTAAGGTGAACGGACATCCTTCAATTATTGAGTATTATGAGATGTCAGAAGAACTGGCCAATATGAGAAGAGAAGATGGCGAGCTTACATATGGATTTGGAGTTATTCTTAATTATTTATTCAGTTTTAACAAGCTTGTTGAGATAGCTAACAGAAAGCTTCCATTACATATAGTAGAAAAGAAGATACCTTATATAGATGAGAATGATAACCTTGTTAAGCCAGAAACACCTAACGGCTATAAGTTTGAAAAGCTTGTTCTTGATATGGTTGAGATGATGGATAATTGTGTTCCATATGAAGTTGAGCGTAATTATGAATTCGCACCTATTAAGAATAAGACAGGTAAGGATTCACTTGAAAGCGCAAGAGAATTACTAAAGGTTAATGGAATAGAATTTTAAAAGGTTTCTATCTGTACATATAATAAATGAGGCTTCCGTATAATAGGGAGGCCTCATTTATTATGTTAAGCTGATACAAATATAAAGAACGTTTGTTTGACAAATGCATAAAAAGCTGATATATTATAAATATAAAATATATTGTTTGGTAAGTTTGCTATGAATTTGGAGGACGGCATATGATATTTGTTAATAAAGAATGGGATGCAATAGATGATATAATAGTATATAGTAATTATCATAAATATTGGCAAAATAAGGAACTCAGAATTAAGAATCCGTACTTTGATGTTTTTAGTGGCAGAATACTTGATTTGAAAGAAGGAAAGCAGTCGGCGGTGAAGTATTTCTATAATTTGATTAATGAAGAGATATGTAAAGATGTAACCATATGTGTAGTTCCATCCAGTGATGCAGATAAGAAGGAAAGTGGAATAGGTATGTTAGGTGAAATGCTGGCAGCTGATGGAAGAAAGAATAAAGTATATTATTTGCAAAGAACAAAGAGTATTGATAAACTTGCATATGGTGGCTGCCGAGACAGACAAGTACATATGAAGACAATATCAACATTAGATAGTATTGATATTAATGGAGACATAATACTGCTTATGGATGATGTCACAACAACAGGAAATTCATTATATGCCTGTAGGGAAATATTGATGAAAAAAGGTGCAAAGACAGTTAAAATGTTTGCATTGGGAAAGGCAGTATAGAATATATGATTATAGAGAATTGTACAATAGAAAGTGATAAATACCCCCTGCATTTAAAAAATATTAACGATAAACCATCAATATTATATTATAGTGGTGCAATAGAATGTATTAATAAATATAAAAATATTGCAGTAATTGGAACTAGAAAAGCCTCAGAAAATGGATTGAAAATTGCATATGAAACAGGTGCATTTCTTGCAAAAAATAATATAAATGTTGTGAATGGTCTGGCATTAGGGTGCGATACAGAAGCTTTAAGAGGTGCTTTAGATAATGGGGGTAGATGTATTGTTTTATTGCCGTGTGGTTTAGATAATATACAGCCCAAGTCTAATCGAAGTTTAGCAGATAGGATAGTTCAGAATGGCGGATGTCTTATAAGCGAATATAATGTTGGAACACCACTAAACAAATACCAATATGTAAAAAGAGATAGATTGCAAAGTGGAATATGTCAGGGTGTATTAGTTGTTGAGGCAGAGATGAATAGTGGAACAATGCATACGGTTAAGTATGCGGAGGAACAATTTAAGAGAATAGCATGTTATAGTCATAGACTTGTGAAGTTTTCATCTGGTAATGAATATTTAGAGCAGAATAAAAATGTAAATATTTTATCTGATAGACAGCAATTAGAAGAATTTATACAGAATATTAATTCAGAATTAACCTACACCCAGCTGACATTATTCTAATATAAGGGGGATATGTATGATATGCAGTAATTGTGGAGCAGATATTAGCAGTAAGGATATTAAGTGTCCGTATTGTGGTGCTATGCAGTACGAGGCTTCAGAGAAGAAGTATATGAACGACTTATATAAGATTAACAGTGATATGGATAATCTTGATAAGAATGTAAGAAGATATGCTTTATTAAGCATAGCCAAAAGTATAGGATATGTATTGATTGGAACGGCTGCTGCTTTAGTAATAGGAGTAGCTATAGGACGTTTTGATTATAAGCAGTATAACGATTCAAGAAAAGAACGTAATGAGATTCATAAAGCTATGGATTGGTACGATGACAATTCTGCTAAACTTGATGAATTGTATACACTTCAAAGATATTCAGAAGCCAGAGATATAATAAGAAATTATGATGGGAATACAAGCCTTATGGCAAGCTGGGAACATTATAATTTTATACAGCTATATGACTGGTATTATGATGCTTTTTCAAAGGTATACGAGAATGTTAAAGGACAGGATAAAGCAGAGGTAATGGAATACCAGTTTAAGAATGGCTATAGGCATGCTCTTGACCTTGTAAATATGAAAGAAAATAAAGGCTCATATGCTAATAGAAATTATATGACTTGTTCTAAAGAGGACAGACAGATAATAGATATGTGGGTAGAGAATGCCAGAGACTACCTGGTTAATTATGCTGGATTATCAGAAGATGATATAAGGCAGCAGATAGATGAATTATATCCAGATGGTTATTATGATTATAAGCTTGGACAATCATATGAAGATAAGTATTATGAAGAATGGAGTAGAAGATGAAATGTAATAATTGTGGTGCGCCGCTTCAGCTTAATCAAAAGTTCTGTCCTAATTGTGGTTCTCCTAATGAGCAGGCTTTAAAGCATGTCAATGATATGGAGAACTATGACAAGAAGTTTAATAGAACCAGAAGCAAAGTAATAAGCAATAGTAAGTGGTTTGTGAAGAATATAACACCAATTGCGGTTGTTATGTTATCTGCAATAGTTCTTGCAGCAGCTCTTATAGCTAATAATTCAATGCTGGGATATAGATTGGCGGAGAATTCCAACAAAAAGTATAACAAAGAACATAATGATGAAATTCAGATACAGCTTAGAGAGCTGCTTGATAATGAAGATTATGGAACACTTTATGAGCTGTATGAAACGGCAGACCGTATTATTATAACAGATGATTATAAATATGGCTGGAGCAGCTTCTATAGCATTTTATATGATTATCTTGAAATAAGAAGGGCAATATGTGGGATAAAAGAAGCAGAAGGCGATTCATCATCTTATTCGTGGGACGATAGTCTTAACAGAGCTGCAAGATCAATAGTGGATTTAGAGGACACCATGAACAGGCTGGTTTCTTTTGATACGAGCAGAAGTAAAGAAAGTCAGTCTTATGCAGAGAATATACTTGATAAGGCGCACTTATTTATCAAAGCTTACTGCGATTTCACAGATGACGATATTGCGAAATTGCCGGATATGAATCAGACAGAGGTGCTTACACTTCTAACAAGGAGGATATACGGATAATGCGAAAGAAAAAGTTTAATCCATTTGTGTTGTTATATATTATATCTGCAATATTGCTCATAATATCCATTGCTCCGATAGCAGATACAGCAGCCGAGATATATAGAGTCAAGGGAAGATATGCCGGATATGAAGAAGAGAGTCTGTTTAATGATTTTATAGAAAAAGATTATGCGGGACTTTCTAAGAAGGTTAATTATAATAAGGGGATTGGTAAAAGTATATCTGAAGATGAGAAGGATTATTATACGTTTGTAGAATGTTATAATATTGCAGTTGATTATAATATGTATGTCAGGCTGGGAGATATTAATAAGGCAGATGAACTGAAAGAGCAGTTTGAGGATAATACAAGGCTGCTTCAAAGAAAGATATTTAAAGAAGCATTAGAAACAGTAAAAAATACATATATAGTTGTTTCTTGACATTGATTACTGGCTTAGGTATGTTATAATAATTACAAAGAAAGATTGGGAGGTACATATGGTTGTTTTATTAGCAGGTGGAGCTGGATATATAGGTTCACATACAGCAGTTGAATTACTTAATGCAGGACATGATGTTGTTATAGTTGATGATTACAGTAACAGTTGTCCTGAATCTATAAAGAGAGTGGAAGAGATAACTGGAAAAAGTATTGTATCTTATGAGGCTGATGTTAAAGACAAAGAAGTTATGACTAAGATATTTGCAGAAAATAAGATTGATTGTGTAATACATTTTGCTGGACTTAAGGCAGTTGGTGAGTCAACAAGACTTCCAGCCAAGTATTACCGTAACAATATTGATACAACACTTACACTTCTTGAGTGTATGAAAGAAGCAGGAGTTAAGAAGATTGTATTCTCATCTTCAGCGACAGTATATGGAGAACAGAAGCCTCCATATGTTGAAACTATGCCAAGAGGTGCATGCTCTAATCCATATGGATGGACTAAGGCTATGATGGAGCAGATTCTTACAGATTGTGCTAATGCAGATTCAGAGCTTACAGTTATACTTCTTCGTTATTTCAATCCAATTGGAGCACATCCATCAGGTAAGATTGGAGAAGACCCACAGGGAATTCCTAATAATCTTATGCCTTATGTATCACAGGTTGCGGCAGGAAGAAGAGAGCAGCTTACAATATTTGGCGGAGATTACGATACACCAGACGGTACTTGTAGAAGAGATTATATACACGTTGTAGATCTTGCCTGCGGACATCTTAAGGCTGTTGAATATGCACAGTCACATAAGGGTGTTGAGATATTTAACTTAGGAACGGGAACTCCTTACAGTGTACTTGAGATAGTTAATGCGTTTGAAAGTTCAACAGGTGTTAAGATTAATTATGTGATTGGTGACAGAAGACCGGGAGATTTACCTGATTCGTGGGCTGATGCCTCTAAAGCGGCTAAGGTTCTAGGCTGGGAAGCTAAGAAGACACTTGAAGATATGTGTAAAGACAGTTGGAACTGGCAGAGCCATAATCCTAACGGATACAGACAGTAGAATATATAGCGGCGTAATATAGTGTTAATATTAATATTGCTATTACAATATCGCGATAGTTATATAATTATTGGATATTGGAGAGTGTTAATATATACTATGTGCCGGAGTTGATAGAGCATACATATTATAAAGTATAGTATGCTCTATTTTACTATAAAGGCAGGTGAGTGTATGAACTCGATTAATATTTATAATCTCACAAGAGTTAGTGATAATGAGGATTTTGCTGAGTATGAATATATTTTGTCGGGGAGAAAAGATTTTCAGAGGACAAGGATAAGAGAGAAAGAGTCACTTATTATTCTTGTAAGGGAATTGATTAAAGCTGGTGCAAGGTTAGAGGATCTGGATAACTATTTCTATTCATATACGATTGCACATATAAGCAAGGAATTTGATTTATTAAGGATTTCATCTAACAGAAAATGTATTCTTAATATAGAGCTTAAAAGTGAAGATGTAGGAGAGGACAGAATAAAGCAGCAGCTTGTAAGAAACAGATATTACTTAAGTCCTGTAACTACTAATATATATTCGTATACATTTATTCTAAATACCAATACATTATATAGATTAGAACTTAGTGATGGTACATATACACTTGTTATGGCTGATTTTACAGAGCTTGTGGCTGATATAAGAATGATAAAGAAGTGTATGAAATACAATATCGAAAGTCTGTTCAAAGCTAAAGACTATCTTATATCGCCAGTTAATGCACCAGAAAGGTTTGCAAGACACCAGTATTTTCTTACGAACCAGCAGGAGGCTATGAGCAGGAAGTTCCTTAACAGCCTTATTAATAATAGTGAAGTAAGATATTATTCAATAAAGGGTGAAGCTGGAACAGGAAAGACACTTCTTCTGTATGATACAGTGCGTAAGCTTCCAAAAGAACTATCTAAATGTATAATACACTTTGGCAGAAGGACACCTAATATAGATATATTGCAGAATACCATTAGTAACACTACAATAATAACCTCTAAAGAATTTGTCAATGAAGATAATATCAAAGATTATGATTATGTGCTTGTAGATGAAACACAGCGAATGCACGATGACCAGTTTGAGTGGCTTAAGGAATGTAATGCCAGCAGGATTATTATGTTCTATGACTGTGACCAGGTATTATCAAGACATGAACAGTTAAGGGCAATGGACAAAAGAATAGAAGAATTATCAGAAGAGAAATATTTTCTTTCAGATAAGATAAGAACCAATCCAGAACTTGCGGAATTTGTGCGTAATTTATTTGACCTTACCAAGCACGGCAGGGGCTATGAGTATGATTGTGTAACAATTGCCTATGCTAACAGTATTAATGAATTTAAAAAGCTTAAAGCATATTATAGGGCAAAGCAGTACATTTACATAGATTATGAGAAGTCATATAAAGATATGAATGAAAGATATAAGACAAGGCAGTTCAATGCCTACCGTTATATAGGAAAAGAATTCGATAAGGTGCTTACAGTTATAGATGGCAAATTCCGTTATAACGAGTACGGGGAATTAGTTGCTGATGTAGAAGACAATAATGATGATATATTAGAAAAGCTTCTGTATCAGGGGGTTACAAGAGCAAGAGATAAGCTGTGTATAATTGTACTTGATAATAAAGAAGTCTTTGAGAAGCTGCTTGAGATGAAGAGTGGAATTAACAGAGAATATATAGACTGATTAACAGGCACGAAGCCTTCCTTTTAGAATAACATATATTAAGGATATATCTTGCTTAAAGATGTATTCTTACACAAGGTATATCCTTTATATGTATATAAAGGAGGTGGTATGTCTTATGATAAAAAGTCCGAAATTTACACATAGCAAGAAGGACAATAATAAAGCACAGGGCAGAAGTACACATTTAACAGCTATTGTTGTATCGCTTGTTCTTAGTATAATAATGATTACCATAAGCGTGTTTAACGTAAGTGCAGTTGTGATAGATGTGAGTAGTCACGATGGTCTGATAGACTGGAACAGGATAGAGGAGCATATAGAAGGTGTCATAATAAGAATTGGTTATGGTAATGATATTGAAGGACAAGATGATAAGCAGGCAATCCGTAATATGAATGAATGTGAGCGGCTTGGAATACCTTATGGTGTATATATATACAGTTATGCACTTACAAGTGATGAAGTGACATCTGAGATTAATCATACACTAAGAATGTTGCAGGGGCGAAGTCCTGTCCGTGGCGTATGGTTTGATATGGAAGATGCAGACGGATACAAGGAGAGTAATGGACTTGATGTATACAAAGATGGTGAGCTTTTAACGGATTTTTGTATACAATTTATTGAAGCTATGGATAAAGAAGGCTATAAGACAGGCGTATATGCTAACTATAATTATTATAAAAATGTACTGAATTTGGAGCGGCTTGCGAATACCAGAGGTTTTAATATGTGGCTTGCACACTGGGGTATAGAAGAACCTGGTATGGATTGTATGATGTGGCAGTTTGGAGCATACTTAATAGATGGGCACGAATTTGATGGCAATATATTTTATGCAGATTACAGCTCACCATTTAAAGATAGACCAGATACAGACGATAACGGAGAGAATATAGAACGTATAGATAAAGCTGCTGGAAGTTCTGCAATTGAAGCAGTAAATGTTGATACCAATGTAAATGTAATCTACAGGGCACAGATTAGAGGCAGTTACTGGCTTCCTGAGGTAGTTAATGATGAAGATTATGCAGGAATACAGGGGACTGGAATAACTGGAATAACCTTATCAACTGATAAAGGTTATGCTGTATACAGAGTATATGCCGGTGGCAGGTGGCTTTCATATGTTGACAGCAGAAATTCAGATATTAATGACTATTATAATGGTTATGCAGGAAATGGAGCTGAGATTGAGGCGGTTGAAGTGTATTATTATACACCGGCATCATTGCTTATAAATGAAGCGACACCATATGCAACATTAAAAGACGGAAGATACCATTATGCGTATTACAGGGTAAGCAGAAAGAATATGGATTATTATTCTTATCAGACAGACAATGAAACAGACAATGGACAGGACGGTTATGCAGGCATTATAGGCAGGAAGATAGACCGGTTCCAGATAATTATAAAATAAATATTTGAGGATACAGAATATTTGGCATAATATTTACAATATTGGCAATATTATAAGATGATAAGTCAGTACATTCTTTAACAGAAGTGTTCTGGGGTGT
This sequence comes from Bacteroides galacturonicus, assembly GCF_003096855.1. NCBI lineage: Bacteria > Pseudomonadati > Bacteroidota > Bacteroidia > Bacteroidales > Bacteroidaceae > Bacteroides > Bacteroides galacturonicus. The sequence goes on from NZ_QEOA01000004.1 coordinate 272,276, forward strand.
GCTGACATAGTATTGTACAGGCCAGGATTTTTATGAAAGGTCAGGAATATTGTAAAGGAGTTAGCACATATATGAGTGAAGATAGTGATAATAAAGATGGACAGGTTGTGCTTGAGGATAAAAATGGAAAGAAGATTAAGCTAATTACAATAATAGGTGAGATAGAAGGACACGATAATCTTCCAGCTGCAAGCAAGACAACCAAGTATGAACATCTGCTTCCACAGCTTGCTGCGGTGGAAAATGATGATACAATAGGTGGAGTATTATTTTTAATGAATACGGTCGGAGGAGATGTAAGTGCAGGGCTTGCATTGTCCGAAATGATTGCGTCAATGCACAAGCCAACGGTATCTCTTGTTATAGGAGATTCCCACAGTATAGGTGTTCCTCTTGCTGTAAGCACAGATTATTCATTTATTGTTCCAACAGCTACAATGATAGTACATCCGGTGAGAATGAATGGAAATATAATAGGTGCAAGACAGACTTATGATTATTTTGAACGCATACAGAAAAGAATTGTCTCATTTATTGCAAGAAAAAGCGACACAAAAGAAAAAGAAGTAGAGAATATGATGATGAATACAGAAATGCTTACAAAGGATTTAGGAACAATTCTTGTAGGAGAAGATGCAGTGAAAGCCGGGCTTATTAATGAAGTAGGCGGAATAAGCCACGCATTCAATAAGATAAAAGAGCTTATGAATAAAGAAGAGTAAATAGAAGAACAATAAAGATATGCAGAATAGTAAACATATGCAGAAATGAGGATTATGATGACACAAAGCACACAGCCAGATAACAAATGTAATATATGCCCAAGGCGTTGTAATATTGACAGAACACATAATAAAGGTTATTGTCTTATGAATGATAAAATTATGGCGGCAAGGGCTGCACTTCATATGTGGGAAGAACCCTGCATATCAGGAGAGCGTGGAAGTGGTGCTATATTCTTTTCGGGCTGTACATTAAGATGTGTATTCTGTCAGAATCACGATATAGCTTCTGCAAAGGTTGGAAAGGAATTATCTGTAGATGAGCTGAGCGATGTTATGCTTCGTCTGCAGGATAATAAGGCTGATAATATTAATCTTGTAACGCCAACACATTTTACAATTCCAATAATAAAGGCAATAGAAAAGGCAAGAAATAAAGGACTTAGAATACCGGTTGTATACAATACAAGTGCATATGAAAATGTTGAAACATTAAGAATGTTAGACGGCATAGTGGATGTATATCTGCCGGATTTTAAATATATGGACAGCAGGCTTTCACAGCAGTATTCATATGCTGCAGATTATACAGAAACTGCGAAGAAAGCATTAGAAGAAATGATAAGACAGACAGGTAAGCCGGTATTCTTTACAGCAGAAGATGAACTCGTAAAAGAGGGGTATGTTGAAGAGCAGATTATGAAGAGAGGTGTCATAGTAAGACATCTTCTTCTGCCTGCGTGTGTGAAAGACTCCAAGGCTGTAATCAAGTACCTGTATGATACATATAAAGATGACATATACATAAGCATTATGAACCAGTACACACCGATAAACAGAATTAAGGAATACGATAATCTTAACAGGAGGGTCACTAAGAAAGAATATGATGAGGTTGTAGATTATGCCATTGAATTAGGTGTTGTCAACGGCTTTATACAAGAGGGCGGTACAGCAGATGAAAGCTTTATTCCAGAATTTGATTATACTGGATTATTATGATAAAGTATAAGACAGTTGAAATGGAGGCATATTATGCGATGTGAGAGTGGTAACCCTTGTATTATGGGGTGTAACAGGATAGAAAATGGATATAATTTTGCTTATGATTGTAGTACGGATACGGATATAAAACTATGCTTTTTTGATAGGGATACTCTTGAATTAAAAGAGGAAATTCCGTTAAAAAAAAGAATGGGGACAGTATATTCTGTATGTGTGTGTGATGATAATATAGAGAGAATGCTGTATTGTTACAAGGCTGATGATGAATATATTGTTGATCCTTATGCCAAGGCGGTTACAGGCTGTGAAGTATTTGGAGTTGAGCAAGAAAATACATTACATTTAAGTCCGGTAAAGCTTGAAAGCTTTAATTGGGAAGGTGATGTGCCACTGCATCTGCCATATAATGACTGTGTTTTTTATAAGCTTAATGTGCGTGGATTTACAAAAAGCAGGTCATCAAAGGTAAAGGCAAAGGGGACATTCAGGGGGATTGTAGAGAAAATACCATATCTTAAGGAACTTGGTATTACTACGCTTGAATTTATGCCGGCATATGAATTTGATGAGGCATACAGATTTCCTCAATTCATAGACAGCAGTGAATATTTAAGATATGGTGTGATAAAAGGAAGCATTTATAATAATACTGTTACTAAAAAGGCAGAAAAGCTTAACTGCTGGGGCTATACCAAGGCATTTTATTATGCACCTAAGGCATCTTACAGCATACCAGCAGAGGATAATATTAGTGAAAAGGCAGGTAAATATAATGATTACACGACAGAATTCAAGAATATGGTAAAATGCCTGCATAATAACGGAATTGAAGTTGTGATGGAATTCTTCTTTGACGGTGTTAAAACGGCATATATTCTTGAATGCGTGAGGTACTGGGTAAGGGAATACCATATAGACGGAGTGCACCTGTACTGTGATGAACATTCCCTAAATGTGCTGGCAGCAGATCCACAGCTTGCAGATACAAAGATAATTACTGTCGGCTGGAATTCAGACAGGGGTACATATAAGCATATGGCAAGCTGTAATAATGATGCACAGAATACGATAAGGCGTTATTTAAAAGGTGATGAGGATATGTTAAGGCCATTTATTAATATGGCAGGTGCTAATCCATATAATGCTGCGGTTATCAATTATGTGGCAAGTAATAATGGCTTTACACTGTATGATCTGGTGAGCTACGACCGCAAGCATAACGAGCTTAATGGCGAGAATAATAGAGATGGTGAGAATTATAATTTCAGCTGGAATTGCGGCGAAGAAGGCAGTACGAGAAAGCTTAAGGTAAGACAGTTAAGAATTAAGCAGATTAAAAATGCTCTTGTTATGGTTATATTATCGCAGGGTACGCCGCTTATTCTTGCGGGAGATGAATTTATGAACACCCAGCAGGGAAATAATAACCCTTATTGCATAGATAGTGAGCTTTCGTGGGTGAACTGGAGAACAAGCAATGATTCAATGCAGATATTGGAATGGACTAAGAAGCTTATTGGCTTAAGAAAGAAATATGGTATTCTTCACAGCAGGGAAAATCTTTCATTAAGTGACTCCAAATCATTAGGCTATCCGGATATGTCATATCACGGAAGCAATGCGTGGTATGCTGATATGGAGAATTATTGCAGGCAGATAGGAATTATGTATTGTAATTCCTACGCAGATGATAAGTCAAGAAGCCTTATATACATAGCCTATAATATGCATTGGGAAAAGCACAATCTTGCCCTGCCAAAGGTTGAGGGAAGCAGCTTTAAGATAATAGCAGCCACGAATGATGGGCAGGATAAAGCATTTATTGATAAAGAAGCAAGAAGCGTCTGTGTACCGGAAAGAAGCATAGCAATCCTTGTGGCAGAATATCAAGAAAAGAAAAAAGCCAGAATTATTAAGAAAAGATACTAAAAGTTATAATATCCGGAAAGGAAAAAGTTAAAATGGATTACACAAAGCTTAATGAATTAAAGAGCCAGTATGGAGATTATGAGGAAGTATTTAATTCAGGAGATTATGATAAAGCGGCAGATATACTTATGAAGGTGTTAGATGTCATAGAGCTTGAATACGAAGATAAAAGAAAAGCTGGTATGCTGGATAATGATCTTAATGTAAGAAAGTCAGAAGGTACGGATACAATATGGCTGTGTACTAATCATATTATGGAATATTATATATATGCGTGCTATTTTGAACCACAGCAAGAAATACTTATGCCAGAGCTTCCAATTGCAGAATATTACAGGACTTATGCTGATTTATGCGTGAAGCTTCAAAAGTACAAGAGGGCAGAAGATGCCTATAAGAAAGCACTATGCTGGAATCCGGTTGATTTGGATTCATATCTTGGGCTTGCAGAATGTTACAAATACCTTAATATGATGTCAAGATATTTTGATGTGACTAAGCAGGCATACAGATTTTGCTGTACAAGGGCAACTATGGCAAGGTATTACAGAAATATGGGCTTTTATTACCTTTCATCATACAATACAGATATGGCGAAGGCGTGCTACACATACAGTAATATCTATTATCACACAGATAATGCAGATTCAGAGCTTAATTATATAGAAAATGCACTTAAGGAAGCCAAAGATAAGGGCGTAACTAAGGATGATAAAGAATATGATATCCGCACAATGCAGGCAATGTTTGATAAAGAAAATGTTGAGCCGGGCCCGGACTCTAAGACGATCGGTATTGTATACAGGGTTGGAGAGTTAATGCTTCAGGATAAGGAATATGCACTTGCAAAGGATTGTTTTTCTATTGTATATGATATAACTAATGAACAACGGCTTGAAGGAGTACTTGCAGAGTTAGACAGATGTCTTGAAAATGCGTAATTTATGAATTAATATTATGAATTAAAATCGTTATGTGCACAAAGCAGGAACAGAAATGATGATTAAAATGGAGAAGAATATGGATTTAAAAAACAAGTATGACAGCATAATATTTGACCTTGACGGAACATTATGGAACTCATCAAAGCCTATATGTGAAGCGTGGAATATTATATTAGACAGACATAAAGAGATAGTAAGAGAGCCTATAACAATAGAAGAACTGGGACAGTGTATGGGACTTCCTATGTATGATATTGCGGCAAAGCTGTTTCCTGATGAGAAGGAAGAAGTAAGAAATGCACTTATGGACGAGCTGTGCGAATTTGAAAATGGATATCTTGAAAAGATGGGTGGAGTGTTATTTCCAGAGCTTGAGGCAACACTTAAAGAGCTTAAGACAAAATATCCATTGTATATAGTAAGCAACTGTCAGGACGGATATATTGAAGCATTTATAAAGGCACATAAGCTTGAAAAATATTTTAGTGATACAGAGTGCTGGGGCAGAACAAGAGCACCAAAGGCAGTAAGCAACAGAACACTTATAGAAAGAAATAATCTTAGCAATCCGGTATATGTCGGTGATACAGCAGGTGATGCCAATGCGGCAATGGAAGCTGAAATAGACTTTATATATGCCGAGTATGGTTTTGGTGAAGTTGAACCTTCTTTATATGTTGGGGTAATAGACAGTTTTAAAGAGCTTAAAGATATTCTTTTGTAATTATATTACCTGAAAGTAATCTTGAGTGGCTAAAGACTATATTTAAAAAAATTCTGCTATAATTATTTTATGTATTAATATTAAGGTATTATATATTTTGTACGATATATTATTCGTAAATAATAAGCCGTAAGCTTATACGGCTGACCAATGAAATATATAATAACACGGATGTTAAATATACGCTACGGATGGCACTTTTTATAAGTGCCATCTTTTTTTGAATGTCCAGGGAGGTAAGTATGAATACACAAGATAAACAGATTAACTCAGCAGTAAATAGCTGCCGTATGGCATTGTACAACAATAATAAAGCCAAAAGCACTAATAAAACTACAAGACTTATCAATAATCTTTTTAAAAAATACAGAAAAGATGACACCGAAAATGAAAATGAGGATGAGAGTGCTAAGATTGATACATTATCTATAGGTTTGCAGTTAAAGGAAGCGGTTGATTCTATATTTGACCCGACAACCGGAATGAGTGAAGAAGAAAAAAAGAAATTTGTACAGAAGCTGTACCGTAAGTTAGAGTCGGGTAAGAAGCTTAGTGCAGACGAAATGCAGTATTTAAGAAAGAACGACCCTGTGACTTATGCCAAGGCGGCAAAGGTTCAGGTATTAAGAGAGTCGTTAAAGAAACAACTTAAAAGTGCTACGTCAAAGGAAAAAGCGGCAGACATATATACACAGGCTATGTCAAGAATAAGTGAGGATGACCCAGCCAGGAAAGAAATTATGGCAGCATATGATGATGTATATAAGGAGTTCAGAAAGTCTGACGAGTATAAAGCACTTCCTAATACAGAGAAAGAGGCAAAGGAAAAGGCAGCTAATAATAAAAATAAAAATGCACAGGGCTGGGAAGAAAAAGAAGATAATGATACAGAAATGTCAGTTGGAGAAATTGATGTAGTTGAGAAATTGATGTAGTGGAAAAATTTGATGTAGTTGAGAAATTGATGTAGTGGAAAAATTTGATGTAGTTGAGAAATTAATGTAGTGGAAAATTTAATTTTTGGGGTTGACGTATTGGTTAGTTAGTGCTATCATAACTTCAACATTTTAATACACTAAAGTCTGCGAACAAGATAGTACTTTATGAAGGAACATTACAGAGAGCTGGCGGTGATGGAAAGCCGGTATGGGAGTCATAAAGGAATGGGCTTGGGAGATGCACAGATTAACAGCATAACAGCCTAGTAGTCTGTGACGTGTCCTCACGTTATAGAGGGAGGATATAATAGTATCCGATAATGAGATAAGTATATTTTAATAACATTATATGTATAACAGCTTATAGTTATATTATAATTATAACACTGTATATGATTGCCATATATGCTGTATATACATATAATAGTAATATGAATTATTCGGTTTCACTTAAAGGCTTGTAAAGCATTTGATGTGTATATAATATGCACAGCATAAGTGATATAATATATTATGATATGTAGTTGAATGTACTTGTGAATAAGGGTGGCACCACGAGATTTATCGTCCCTGACAGGAATGTCCTGTCGGGGACTTTTTTGTGTGATAGGAATATCTGTTTACATAATAAGTTATAAGAGATAAGAAAAAGTCTGATATCTGACAGGAAGATTAATAAGAAGTGAGGATTGGTGTATGAGAAGATTAAAAGCATACAAAAAGACAGTAAGTATTGTTAATGAATCAGCTATTGAGCTTTATAAGGGGCTTGGAAGAGAAAAGAAGGGCTTTCTTATGGAGAGTAATGATAAGGAAAATGGCAGATACACATTTATGGGAGTTGACCCACAGGAGATTATCCAGTCAGATAAGGACAGTCTTGTAATTACTAAATCAGATGGCAGCAGGGAAGTAAGGAAAGGTAATCCACTTATAAGATTAAAAGAATACTTCGATGAATTTGAAATAATAAAAGATGCAGAAGAACTTGAATTTATGGGAGGACTTGTTGGAAGTCTTGGATATGATTATATAAGATATACAGAGAATCTCCCAGATGATAATGAAGATGAGATAGGCATAGAAACAATACAGCTTATGTTAGCTTCAAAGTTCATAGCGATCGACCACGAGGCTGAAACGTTTACAGCAGTAGTTCTTGATGAAGATAGTAAAGAAGGCAGAGCAAGAGCATTAAAGGAAGCTGAGGAACTTATAAAGACAGCAAGAGAAGGCGTTGGTAAATATCATAACGAAGAGATTGATATGGAACTTGATGGCCAGATTGTGAAAAAATCGGACACGATAGATGAATACAGCCAGAAGGTTGAGAAGATTAAGAATTATATAAAAGAAGGACACATATTCCAGACAGTATTATCACAGAGATGGACAGTTAAGACAAAGCAGACAGGTTTTAATCTTTACGAGAAGTTAAGAAAGCTTAACCCATCACCATATCTTTATTATTATAACTTTGGAGATTTTGAAATAATTGGAAGCTCACCAGAGATGATAGTAAAGCAGACAGATTCTAAAGTATATACCTGTCCTATAGCCGGAACAAGAAGACGAGGAAAGACTAAGGAGGAAGATATAGCATTAGAAGAAGAGCTTCTTAGTGATGAGAAGGAAAGAGCAGAACATGTAATGCTTGTTGATCTTGCAAGAAATGACTGTGGTAAGATAAGTGAGTTAGGTTCAGTGAGAGTTTCAAAGTTTATGAATGTGCAGAGATACTCACACGTAATGCATATAGTATCGTTGGTAGAGGGAAGAAGAAATGGAGAATATCATCCTCTTGACCTTGTATCATCATTCCTTCCAGCAGGTACATTAAGCGGAGCACCTAAGATAAGGGCTATGGAGATTATAGATGAATTGGAAACTGTAAGACGAGGTCTTTATGGAGGAGCAACAGGTTACCTTGATTTTGGCGGTAATATGAATTTCTGTATTACAATAAGAACTATGATAAAGAAAGGTGACAATGTATATCTTCAGGCAGGAGCTGGAATTGTAGCAGATTCTAAGCCGGAGCTTGAATATATGGAGTGCTGTAATAAAGTTATGGCACTTGCCAAGACACTTGTTAAGGAGGAACAGTTATGATTCTTTTAATTGATAATTACGATTCATTTACATATAATCTTTATCAGTTTATAGGTATATTTAACAATGATATAAAGGTAGTAAGAAATGACAAGATAACAATAGAGGAGATTGAAGCGTTAGATCCAGAGTCAATAGTTATATCTCCCGGACCTAAGAGCCCTTTAGAGGCAGGCATAAGTGTTGAGGTGATAAAGCATTTTACAGGTAAGAAACCTATACTTGGCATATGCCTTGGACATCAGAGCATAGGTGTTGCATTTGGTGCAACAGTTTCATATGCCAGGCAGTTAATGCACGGCAAGCAGTCAGAGGTTATTCATAATGGAAGCAGTATATTTGAAGGAATTCCATCGCCTGTAAAGGTTGCAAGATATCATTCACTTGCGATTATAGAGGGTACACTTCCAGATGAGCTTGAGGTAATTGCAAGAACTGATGACGGAGAGATTATGGCAGTTAAGCATAGGAAATATCCGGTTGTCGGTTTACAGTTCCACCCTGAATCAATATATACTGAACACGGAAAAAGAATGATAGAGAATTTTGTTAATGGCAATATCTGACTGATAAATGTGTAGAAATGGAGATAATATGATTCTTGACGTTATTGTAGAAGATAAGAAGAAAAGACTTGTAGAACATAAAAATGCTATAAGTGAAGAGGATATGAAGCAGGAAGCACTTAATTTAAAAAGACAGAGCATAAGTTTTTATGATGCCTTAAGAAAGCAGGGTTTATCAATAATAGGAGAGTTTAAAAAGGCTTCTCCAAGCCACGGAAAGATGGATAATAAGATAGACCTGACTGAAAGAATAAGACAATATAGTGAGAGTGCAGATGCTATATCGTGTCTTACAGAGGAAGATCATTTTAATGGAAGCACAGAATATCTTAAGCAGATCAGAAGCCTGACTAATCTTCCGATTATAAGAAAAGATTTTATAATTGATGAATACCAGGTATATGAAGCTAAAGTTATAGGTGCAGATGCAATTCTTTTGATAGCTGCAATACTTGATGATAAGACATTCAAGAAGTTATATGATCTGGCATACAGTCTTGGACTTGATGTGCTGTGTGAAGTTCACGATGAGGAAGAAATGCAGCGTATGATAAATCTTGATGTTAAGATTATTGGAATTAATAATCGTAATTTAAAGACATTTGAAGTTAACCTTAATACAACTAAAAAGCTTTCAGATATGGTGACACCTAAGATGAGAGAAGAAGGAAAGGTTCTTGTATCCGAGAGCGGGGTGGAAGGCAGTGAAGATGTTAAGCCACTAGCTGACAGCAGGGCAGATGCATTGCTTTGCGGAACAGTGCTTATGGAAGCACTTAATCCTAAAGAGCTTATAAGAGAATTTAAAGATACATACGATAAGGAGCTTTTAAAGGCAAAAAAATAGCTTCTCCTGTTGAAGTGAAGATATGCGGGCTTACAAGTGAAGCAGACGCGGGACTTCTTATAAAATATGGTGCTGATTATGGCGGTGTTGTTGTATTTTATCCAAAGAGCAAAAGAGATGTAACAATAAAAGAAGCTAAGATAATAGTTGATATATTGAAAAAATCAGACATAAAAGCTGTAGCTGTTACAGTATCACCAACAGTGGAACAGTTGTATAAAATACAGGAAGCAGGTTTTGATTATATTCAAATTCACGGCACGCTTGAAAAGGCTGTATATGAGGCAGACACAATTCCGATTATAAGGGCAGTTAATATAGCAGATAACAATAATGCAGATAAAACTGACGACATAATTAATACAGTTAAGGAACAGGTTGAGAAATGTCAGAAGCTTGATAAAGTTGCTGGAATACTGCTTGATGCAGGTGTTCCGGGTTCGGGTAAGACGTTTGACTGGAACAGTATTAAAGAGCTTGAGATAACAGAAAAGAAGTTATTTCTTGCAGGAGGTCTTAACAGTGGCAATGTTGCGGCGGCAGTTAAATGCGTACAGCCTGATGTTGTCGATATAAGCTCTGGTGTTGAATATGAAGATGTGCTTATTAAAGGCAAAGATGAAAGTAAAGTCAAGGCATTTATAAATGCTGTTAATAATTAACAGTGTAGATTTATGGTATAAAGCCAGAAAAGCTTATCAAAGCTTGCTGGGTGTAATATTTAATTAAAGGAAAAGAGGAATAATTATGCAGGATAACAGATATTATGGAGAGTTTGGCGGACAGTATGTGTCTGAATCATTAATGAATACACTTAATGAGTTAGAGAAGGCATTTGATGAGGCTATTAAAGATCCTCAGTTCATAAAAGAATATATGTACTATCTTAAAGAGTATGTAGGAAGAGAAACACCTTTATATTATGCAGAGAGAATAAGCGAGAAGTATGGTGCTAAGATATATCTTAAAAGAGAAGATTTAAACCATACAGGAGCACATAAGATTAACAATGTTATAGGTCAGATACTTCTTGCTAAGAGAATGGGAAAGACTAAGGTTATAGCTGAGACAGGTGCTGGACAGCACGGCGTTGCAACAGCTACAGGAGCAGCACTTTTTGGAATGGAATGTACAGTATATATGGGTGCTGAAGATATAGAAAGGCAGTCACTTAATGTATTCAGAATGGAAATGCTTGGTGCAAAGGTTCAGGCAGTAACGACAGGAAGTGCAACACTTAAGGATGCAACTAACGAAGCTATAAGAACGTGGGCTGAGAGAGCGGAGGATACATTTTATATAATCGGTTCAGCAGTAGGTCCTCATCCATATCCTAAAATGGTTAAAGAGTTCCAAAGAATAATATCAACAGAGGCAAGAAGGCAGATATTAGAAAAGGAAGGGCGACTTCCTGATGCAGTAGTTGCTTGTGTTGGCGGCGGTTCTAATTCAATAGGAATGTTTGCTGATTTTATAGATGATAAAGATGTAAAGCTTATCGGTGTTGAGGCAGGTGGACTTGGAATAGATACAGGAAATCACGCCTCTGCTATGGCACTTGGAGAACCGGGCGTTCTTCATGGAATGAAGTCATATTTATTACAGGATGAGGCTGGTAATATCAAGCTTGCACACAGTATATCAGCAGGCCTTGATTATCCTGGTGTAGGTCCGGAACATGCATATTTAAGAGACTCAGGAAGAGCAGAATATGTATCAATTACAGATGCTGAGTGTATGGATGCGTTAATGGAACTCTGCCGGATGGAAGGTATTATTCCAGCAATAGAGAGTGCCCACGCACTTGCCCACGTATTTAAAATGGCACAGGGAGAATACAAGGGAAAGATTATAGTAATGTGTCTTTCAGGACGTGGCGATAAGGACGTTCACACAGTAAAGAAATATCTTAATGGAGAGGAGACTAATAAATAATGAATAGAATAGAAGAAAAAATGACAGCCTTAAAGAATGAAGGAAGAAAGGCATTTATCACATATACAACAGCAGGGCTTCCAGATATGGAAACAACTAAGAAGATTATGTTCGCACAGCAGGAGGCAGGCATAGATGTTATGGAGCTTGGAATACCATTTTCTGACCCTGTAGCAGACGGACCAGTTATTCAGGCAGCATCTTATGAAGCAATACAGAAGGGTGCAACCTTAACAAAGATATTTACACTTATGAAAGAGGTAAGAAAAGATGGACTTACTACACCTGTAGTGTTTATGATGTACTATAATACAGTTTACCATTACGGACTTGAAGAATTTGTCGAAATGTGTGCAGAGTGCGGAGTGGACGGTCTTATTATACCAGACCTTCCATATGAGGAGCAGAAAGAGATTAATGCAGTGCTTGCAGAAAATGAGGCTGCACCAATTCTTATACAGCTCGTATCACCGGTATCTAAGCAGCGTATACCTATGATTGTTAATAATGCAAGAGGCTTTGTATACTGTGTATCACAGATGGGTGTTACAGGTAATGGTGCTAATTTCCATAAGCAGATAAGAGAGTATCTTTTGGAAGTTAAGAAGAACAGCCCTGTTCCGGTTATGATGGGATTTGGAATAAGAACAGCCGGGGACGTAGAGCCACTTGAGGATATTATTGATGGTGCAATTGTTGGTTCACATTTTATCACTCTTATGAAAGAGAATAATTATGATGAAAATGTTATCAAAGAATATATAAGCTCTTTCAAGAAGGAGATGAATGAGTAAATATGGTTGTTAGTCTTGTAAGAACAGCGATACAGACAAAATGCAGATATGATAATGCCAGAATGACAGGAAATTATGAATGTGCGTATGCACTTGGTATTTTAACGAGTCAGGAGGGTGTTGAACCAGAAGGCACAATAACTGAATTAAAAAGCGTGTATGATAAGGTTATAAGTGGTATTTCAGCTATCCAGACTGACGATAAGAAGATACAGCAGTTAATTGCAATAACGTCTGATTATGAGGTTACAGATAAGTTTGATGAGCAGATGAATGAACTATATCATATGGGATACAACGATAAGAATATTTAAGCAGGTCTTGACTTATTAGGGTATATGAGGTATATTCTACAAATGTAATTAATTTATGAAGGATAGGTGGATGTTAACGATGACAGAATTGGTTAAGGTTGCAGACATTAACAAAGCACATAAGAATCCAATAGCTGAATTAGTTCAGATAGCATGTAAGTTTGACAGTCATATTGAGATTGAGGGCGAAGGAAAAAACATTAATGCAAAAAGTCTTATGGGGATTATGGCATTTGGATTAAAGGAAGGCATCGAGGTTAAAGTTACAGCTACTGGCAGTGATGAGAGTAATGCCACCGATGCAATTAGGAACTTTTTAACTTGTAATGATTAATTTATGGAGGATTTGATCATGGAAACTAAGGACATTTTTGGTAACGAGGCTAAGACAGAAGTTAAGACAGCAAAGAGTGCAGATGTTAAGAAGACCACTACAAGAAAGACACCTGCAAAGGCAGCAGCAAAAGAAACTGTTAAGGAAACTAAGAAAGAAGCAGCTAAGACTGTTGAGACAGTAAAGAAGGCAGCCGGGGAAACTAAGGAAGCAGCCAAGAAGGTTGAAGCTGATGTAAAGGCAACAGCTAAGAGTGTAGAGGCAGAAGTTAAGACAGCAGTCACAGCTAAGAAGGCAGCAGTTAAAAAGACAGCTTCTAAAGCAGCAGCTAAGACAACTAAGACAGCAGCTAAGGCTGTTAAGGAAGTAAAGGCAAAGAAGCCAGCCACTAGAAAGACAACTAAGGCAGCTAAGAATACTTTTGATAAGGAGTTATTCTTCCAGTATGCTAATAAACAGGTTGATGAGGAAACTCTTGTTGCAAGAATAGTTGAAGATGCTAAGGAACAGAATGTAGAGATTAAGGAACTGAAAATGTACTTAAAGCCAGAAGATAATGCATGTTACTATGTTGCTAACGGCAATGTTGCAGGACGTGTTAATCTCTATTAATTCCAATTGATACATAATGTTAAAGGACTGTGGTGTATGTATGATGCCACAGTTCTTTTTTGTTCTTTATAAAGAATTTTAAAAGAAAACATTTTGAAAAAATTGTCGAATTGATGTATAATAATACCCAAGTTGGTAAAGTAAAGTACACAGAAATGAGGAGTTATATGTTTGAAGTTAATGAAAAAGTTGTTTATGGAGTTGTAGGTGTATGTGAGATTGAACAGATAGGCAGACCACCTATAAAGGGAATTGACAAAGATTATTATTTTCTTCAGCCTGTATATGACACTAAAGGTATTATATATTCGCCAGTTGAGAATAACAAAGTTATGATTAGGAGCATAATTGGCAAGGATACCTGTATCAAGCTTATTGACCGTGCTAAGAATTGTAAGAAGGATGAGGCACTCAATGAAAAGATTCACCCATCCAGGTATGACGAGATGGTTAAATCACAGGACGTTATACAGCTTATGCACCTTGTAAGAGCTTTGTTTAACATAAAGAATGACAGAGCAAAGGAGTTAAGGAGAATGAAGTCGGCAGATAACCGTATGCTTGCAACAGCAAGAAAGCTTCTTTACGGAGAGATAGCAGCGGCTATGAATGAGGACTACACTGCAATGTCAGAGCAGATGGACAATTATCTGTCAGTGCTTTGATTTTAATCAGAGAAATCCTGTTTGATTAAATAATATATTTTATCCAGTGTTTTAGATAAATGTAATTAATGGTAACATTCAATGATTGCATTTTATCAATAACACTGTTTTTTTTATTTTAAAACATATATAATAATATTATTATGATAAAGCTTGATTTCGTGAATTGATAATTGACATTTTTTTAACATATTGCTATCATAGTGCAATACGCATAAAAGCAGGGACTGATTACGGCATAATTTAGTCAGACTTTTATTGACAATTAAATATTCACATAGTATGTAATAAGCTATTGTTATGGCTTGGCATATGTGAACAGCTTTATTAGCTCATATTAAATCAGGGAGGTTAGCAGTGAAGGACGTTAGGGTTATTGAAGTGAAAAAAAGCGTGTTTGAAAGCAACGATGAACGTGCCGCTCTTTTAAGAAAAGATTTAAAAGATAAAGGTGTATTTCTTTTAAATCTTATGTCATCACCGGGGGCAGGAAAGACAACAACTCTTACAAGAACGATTGAACAGTTGAAAGATGACTTAAGAATAGGCGTTATGGAGGCTGATATTGATTCAGATGTTGATGCAATAACAATTGCTGAGACAGGTGCTAAAGCAATACAGCTTCATACTGGTGGAATGTGTCATCTTGATGCTGATATGACAAGACAGGGAATTGATGAGCTTGACGATAGTGATATTGATCTGGTAGTTCTTGAGAATGTCGGAAATCTTGTCTGTCCGGCGGAGTTTGATACAGGTGCAGTAAAGAATGTTATGATTCTTTCAGTGCCAGAGGGTGATGATAAACCACTTAAATATCCCCTTATGTTTTCAGTGTGTGATGTTGTGCTTATCAATAAGATTGATGTTATGGAATATTTTGATTTTGATATTGAACAGTGCAGGGAATATATCAGAAGAAGAAATCCTGATGCTAAGGTGATACCTGTTAGTGCCAAGACGGGTGAAGGAATATTAGAATGGACAGACTGGTTAAAGAACCAGGTTATGGAATGGAAAGAAGCGTAACCACGGTAAGCATAATTATTTAACGTGAGCAACGAAGATAAAAGCCTTTATAAGGTGGAAAGGACAATTTATGGGTAAAGAAGAATTTAAAAATCCTCATCCGGAACTTCCGGTAAGAGAGCCAATACTTAAGCTTGGCAAGATGATAACAGACAGAGTGCCAATTAAGCTTGGCTTTGAGAAATTAACAGCAGATAGTCCGGAATACTGGGGACTTGCACCAATATGTACAGATGAACAGGCCAATATAGCATTAAAAATGGGTGTCCGTAAACCTAAGACACTTAAGCAGATGGTGCAGATTACAGGAATGGACGAGAAAGAACTTGAAAAGCAGCTTGAGCAGATGTCTTTTAATGGTCTTTTGGAATATAACTGGGAAAATCCACAGCACGAGAAGCAGTATGTTCTTCCAATGTTCGTACCAGGAAGTGCTGAATTTACTAATATGAATTCCACAGTTCTTGAAGAACATCCAGAGATGGGACGTTTCTTTGAGAGAATGAGCCGTCTTCCATTGGAAAAGATTACTCCTATGGTGCCACCAGGGGGTGCAGGAATTGGTATGCACGTTATTCCGGTAGAGAAAGCTATTGATATGAATAACGAGGCAATATCTTTAGAGAAGATATCATACTGGCTTGATAAGTATGATGGCAAATATGCAGCAAGCCCATGTTCATGCCGTAAGTCAAGAAAGACTTATGATGAAGGCTGTGCAGATGATCCAGAGGATTGGTGTATAGCTGTTGGTGATATGGCTGATTATGTTGTTGAAACAGGCAAGGGCGGTCATTATATCACTAAGGAAGAAGCACTTGAGATATTCAAGAAGGCTGAAGACAATGGTTTTGTTCACCAGATTACTAATATTGACGGACAGGACAAGATATTTGCTATATGTAACTGTAATGTTAATGTCTGTTATGCACTTAGAACATCGCAGTTATTTAACACACCTAATATGTCACGTTCGGCATATGTTGCCAAGGTAACTAAAGAGAACTGTGTAGCCTGTGGCAAGTGTGTTGAATACTGTCCGGCAGGAGCTGTAAAGCTTGGACAGAAGTTATGTACTAAGGACGGAAGCGAGATTAAGTATCCTAAAATGCCACTTCCATCAGAGCAGAAGTGGGGACCACATATGTGGACAGAAGATTACAGGGATAAGAACCGTATCAATTGTTATGATACAGGTACAGCACCTTGTAAGACAGCCTGTCCAGCACATATAGCGGTTCAGGGCTATCTTAAGATGGCAGCTCAGGGAAGATACAAGGATGCACTTGCGCTTATAAAGAAGGATAATCCATTCCCGGCAGTATGTGGACATGTATGTAACAGAAGGTGTGAGGATGCCTGTACAAGAGGAACAATAGATGAAGCTATTGCAATAGATGAAGTTAAGAAGTTTATTGCAATGCAGGATTTAAAAGCAGATACACGTTATATACCAGAACCTGTAGTTCCGGCAACTAAGGGATATTTTGATGAAAAGATTGCTATTATTGGTGGTGGTCCTGCCGGACTTTCGTGTGCATTCTATCTTGCACAGAAGGGTTACAAGCCAACTGTATTTGAGAAGAACAAGAAGGCTGGTGGTATGCTTGTATATGGTATTCCATCATTTAAGCTTGAAAAAGATGTTGTTGAGGCTGAGATAGATGTTATGCGACAGATGGGCGTTGACATTAAGACAGGTGTTGAAGTTGGTAAGGACATCACTATTGATGAATTAAAGAAGCAGGGTTATAAAGCATTTTATATAGCAATAGGCTGTCAGGGTTCAAGAAAAGCAGGAGTTGCAGGCGAAGATGCCAAGGGCGTTATGTCAGCAGTTGACTTCTTAAAAGAGGCTGGAAGCACACACGAATTCCCACTTGAAGGTGATGTTGTTGTAATCGGTGGTGGCAATGTTGCTATTGACGTTGCAAGAACAAGCACAAGAGTTGGTGATTACAATGTATCTATGTTCTGTCTTGAGGACAGAGCTAATATGCCAGCTTCAGAAGAAGAAATAGAAGAGGCTGTAGAAGAAGGCGTTAAGCTTGACTGTGGCTGGGGTCCTAAGGAAATCCTTACAGAAAATGGAAAGGTTACAGGAATTGTCCTTAAGAGATGTACATCAGTTAAGGATGCAGATGGAAGATTTAACCCTCAGTATGATGAGAATGATACTAAGACAGTTAAGTGCAGTCACGTATTCTTAAGTATAGGCCAGACAACAATCTGGGGCGATTTATTAAAAGGCACAAAGGTTGAGATAGATGGCGTAAGAGTTAAAGCTGACAAGCTTACATACCAGACAACAGATCCAGATGTATTTATCGGTGGAGATGTATACACAGGACCAAGATTTGCTATTGATGCAATTGCGGCTGGTAAAGAAGCTGCTATATCAATCCACAGATATGTACAGCCACACAGCTCACTTACAATAGGACGTAACAGAAGGGATTTCATAGAACTTGACAAGAATAACATCAAGGTAGAAAGCTATGATAATTCTTCAAGACAGATACCTGGAACAGATAATTCATTTGACCATAAGAAGTCATTCAGAGATGCTAAGCTTACATTTACAGAAGAACAGGTTAAAGCAGAGACAGCAAGATGTTTAGGCTGTGGTGCTTCTGTAGTAGACCCTAACAAATGTATTGGCTGTGGTATATGCACAACTAAGTGTGAATTCGATGCAATACACCTTAACAGGGATTTACCAGAATGTAGTACAATGAGAAAGAGTGAAGACAAGCTTAAGTATATACTTCCTTATGGAGCTAAGCAGGCTATAAAGATTAAGTTTAAGAAGAAATAAACAACCTTATAGCTGGATAACAGATAATGATAATTAGTAATAATTATATTAAGCTATAGTAATAATGACATAAGGATAATTTCCTATGTAGATAAGAACAACTGCAATATAATCAGGCTGTACAGCCTTTGCGGCTTTTGGCAGCGATTGTATTGTGGTTGTTCTATTTCTATACTATAGTGTATTATGGTATAGATAGAAAAATCACAGAGAAAGGAGCAATCACCTCAATGCACGAATTAGGCGTAGTATTTCACATAATAGATGATTTAAAAGAAGTAGCCGTGAATAATGAAATATCCGAGATAACTAAAGTTGTATTAGAACTTGGCGAAGTATCCACCGTAATAGACTCATACCTTACAGACTGCTGGAAATGGGCGGTAAAGAAGGAAGATTTATTAAAGAATTCTGAGCTTGTTATAGAGAAGATAAATGCAGTTACTTACTGTGAGGACTGCAAGGCTGAATATGAAACGGTAAAATATGGAAAGATATGTCCTGAATGTGGAAGTACACATACATATCTTTTGCAGGGAAGTGAATTTAACATCAAAGAAATAGAGGCGTGTTGACATTTTTAGCTGGTAATATTATGATTAAACAGATTGAGATTATAAGAAAATAATATATTATGCTATAATAAGATATGTTATGCTGATTAATGGCGGGATTTATATCGGTTAAATAGATTATTTTCTTAGGATATAGAAAGGATTACTACTATGAGTAAGGAATTGGAAAAGAACTACAATCCCTCAGAGATAGAGGACAGATTGTACCAGAAGTGGCTCGATAAGAAATATTTTCACGCAGAAGTAAACAGGGATAAGAAACCATTTACTATTGTAATGCCACCACCTAATATTACAGGAAAGCTGCATATGGGTCACGCACTTGATAATACAATGCAGGATATTATTATTCGTTTTAAGAGAATGCAGGGATATGAAGCATTATGGGTGCCAGGAACTGACCACGCAAGTATTTCGACAGAAGTAAAGGTAACCAATGCCTTAAAAGAAGAAGGGATTGACAAGCACGAGCTTGGAAGAGAAGGCTTTCTTAAAAGAACATGGGAATGGAAGAAAGAATATGGCGGAACCATCACAAGCCAGTTAAAGAAGATTGGTTCGTCTTGTGACTGGGACAGAGAAAGATTTACAATGGATGATGGCTGTTCTAAGGCAGTTCTTGAAGTATTCTGCAAGTTATATGAAAAAGGTCTTATATACAAGGGCTCAAGAATTGTAAACTGGTGTCCTGTATGTAACACATCTATATCAGATGCAGAGGTTGAACACGAGGAGCAGGCAGGACATTTCTGGCATATCAATTATCCTGTAGTTGGTGAAGAAGGAAGATATGTAGAGATAGCTACTACTCGTCCAGAGACACTTCTTGGTGATTCGGCACTTGCTGTTAATCCGGATGATGAAAGATATACAGATCTTATTGGAAAGGAAGTATACCTTCCACTTACAGATAGAAAGATACCTGTTATCGCAGACAGCTATGTTGATAAGGAATTCGGAACTGGTGTTGTTAAGATTACTCCGGCTCACGATCCTAACGATTTTGAGGTTGGTAAAAGACATAACCTTCCAGAGATTAACATACTTAATGATGATGCTACAATTAACAATCTTGGCGGAAAGTATGCCGGTATGGACAGATACGAAGCAAGAAAAGCTATGGTAGCTGACCTTGATGCACAGGGACTTTTGGTTAAGGTTGAAGACCACGTTCATAATGTTGGTACACACGATAGATGTAAGACAACAGTTGAGCCTATGATTAAACAGCAGTGGTTCGTTAAGATGGATGAGCTTATCAAGCCAGCAGTTGAAGGCGTTAAGAATGGTGATATTGAACTTGTTCCAGCTTCTATGGATAAGACATATTTTAACTGGACTGATAACATAAGAGACTGGTGTATATCAAGACAGTTATGGTGGGGACACAGAATACCTGCTTACTACTGTAAGGATTGTGGTGAGATGGTAGTATCTAAGGATAAGGTATGTACATGTCCTAAGTGTAAAAGCTCTAATATGGAACAGGATCCAGATACACTTGATACTTGGTTTTCATCAGCACTCTGGCCTTTCTCAACACTTGGCTGGCCGGATAATACACCTGAGCTTGATTACTTCTATCCTACAGATGTACTTGTAACAGGATATGACATTATATTCTTCTGGGTTATCAGAATGATATTCTCAGGATATGAGCAGATGGGTAAGAAGCCATTTGGCAAGGTATTATTCCACGGACTTGTAAGAGATTCACAGGGACGTAAGATGAGTAAGTCACTTGGAAATGGTATAGACCCACTTGAAGTTATTGATAAGTACGGTGCAGATGCTTTAAGATATACACTTATCACGGGTAATGCACCTGGTAATGATATGCGTTTCTACTGGGAAAGAGTTGAGGCAAGCCGTAACTTTGCTAATAAGGTATGGAATGCTTCAAGATTCATAATGATGAATGACCCGGATAACAAGATAAAGGCTACAGATGAGAAGCCGGCTAATCTTACAGCGGCTGATAAGTGGATATTATCAAAGATGAATTCACTTATTAAAGAAGTTACAGATAATATGGAAAAGTACGACCTTGGTATAGCAGTTGCCAAGCTTAACGACTTTATCTGGGAAGAATTCTGTGACTGGTATATAGAGATGGTAAAACCACGTCTTTACAATGACGAGGATACAACTAAGACAGCAGCTATATGGACATTAAAGAAGGTTCTTATAGATGCACTTAAGCTTCTTCATCCATATATGCCATTTATTACTGAAGAAATATTCTGTAATATTCAGGATGAGGAAGAGTCTATTATGATAAGTTCATGGCCTGTATACACAGAAGATAATAACTATTCACAAGATGAAAATGCCATCGAAACAATTAAGACAGCAGTCCGCAATATAAGAAATTTAAGAGCTGAAATGAATGTTGCACCAAGTCGTAAAGCACTTGTATATATTGTTTCAGAGAATGAGAATGTTAGAAATATATTCGCTAATGGTAAAGTATTCTTTGCGACATTAGGTTATGCGAGTGAAGTTGTAATCCAGTCTGATAAGTCTGGTATTCCAGAAGATGCAGTATCAACAGTTATTCCAGATGCAGTTATCTATATTCCATTTGCAGAGCTTGTTGATATTGATAAGGAAATCGAGAGATTAAAGAAAGAAGAAGATAAGCTTCATAAGGAAATCAGCCGTTGCAATGGTATGCTTAATAATGAGAAGTTCACATCTAAAGCACCACAGGCTAAGATAGATGAAGAAAAAGCTAAATTAGAGAAATATTCTAATATGCTTGCACAGGTTGAAGAAAGACTTGCAACACTTTCTAAGTAGCCAATAGTTAAAGTTATATGTGTTTCCTGCTGGGAAAGATTAATGCAGTATCCAGCGGGAAGTGCATAAAAGCAATAGACCAGAATATATAATTATGGAGGACAAAAGTTATGGCAGATAATTTAATGAGAAAACTCCCATTTACACGTTTTGCTATGGAGATGAGAAGTGGCAAGATAATTGAGATTGATGAAGGCTTTGTTAAAATGCTTGGCTACACAGAAGAAGATATGAAAAATGGTCTTGTGTTCAAAGATATTGTGCCGGATATTGATTATGAGGGCATAATAACAGAGCTTCGAGAGACATTTATTGATCAGAGATATGCCTGCTATGAGCATTATTTTAGACTAAGACAGGTAAGAAGATAAGAGTTGTTGTATTCATAAGAATAGAGAATAAGCTTCTTGAAGGACACAGAGTATTACGTGTAAGTGTAGGTAATATTTCAGATCTTAAATAACTGTTGGTATATGTATAAATATTATTTAAGAGTGGAGAACAATAATGAGTAACTTACTAGATGTCATTCGTAAGAATATTGAATTTGTAGGTATATCACTTCTTCTTATGGTTATAGTATTTGTGATTGCAAGGGCAAGTGAAGTGCTTATTGAGAAAAGAAACGGAGTTAAATTCGCTTCAAAGAATACGAAAGTTAATAAAACAGTTATTATGGCTATGCTGTCAGCAATAGCGGTTATTCTTATGTACTTTGATTTTCCTATTCCAATTATAGCTCCGGGCTTTTATAAGATTGATTTCAGCGAAGTGCCTGTGCTTATAGGTTCATTTATGCTTGGACCTTGTGCAGGAGTCGTTATAGAAGCAGTTAAGGTAATACTTCATTTCTGTATGAAAGGAACTACAACAGCATTTGTTGGCGATTTTGCTAACTTCATACTTGGCTGTATGTATGTTGTGCCGGCTTCTATAATTTATCACATTAAAAAGACAAGAAAGATGGCTGTAGTATCACTTGCAATAGGTGGAATAATACTTGTAATAGCTGGTATGGCACTTAATGCGTGGTATCTGCTTCCTAAGTATTCAGAACTTTACGGTCTTCCTATGGATACATTGATTGCTATGGGAACAAAGGTTAATGCTTCAATTAAAGATGTATTCTCATTTGTCGCATTGGCGGTTGCACCATTTAATGTGATTAAAGCTGTTATTGACGGCGTTATAACAGTTGTGTTATACAAGTATTTAAGTCATCAGTTAAAAGCCTGATGATGAATAATAGATTTTAACAGGGACATAATATTATATGAATATAAGCGTATATACCATTATTAATGATACCATTATCAATGGCTGTATACGCTTATATTGGTTTATTTCATAAATATAATATTATGCGGCAGGCATAAGAATGGAGGATTTATGTCTAAGTTAAAATGGTTCATTATCGGAGCTATGATGGTTACAGTTATGGCAGTTCTTGTTGGCTGTGGAGCAAAGAATGACTCTGAAAGCGGGAGTAATTCTGGTTCAGGAAATAATAACAAGAGTACAGTAGAAAATCTTATGACAGAAGCAGCCACAGGAGCAAAAGAGATGATGACAGAAGCGGCAACTGGTGCAAAAGAGATGATGTCAACAGCAGAAAATGGAATGAAGGAAATCGCAACAGAGATTTCATCAGCATTCCACGAATAATAAATACGGTGTCAAAAAGTCCAGCAGACGTGTAATCAGCATTATAAATGTCGGTCTCTGGACTTTTTTGCGTTGTAAATAGTTGTTAGTTTTGATATACTAATTAAAAATTGTATAAGGGAGAATTATACCAGTGAAGGATGGATATATAAGAGCTGCGGCAATGACACCCAAGATAAAGGTTGCAGATTGCCGTTATAATACAGAGCAGATTAAAGAACTTATCACTAAAGCATATGATAATAAAGCTGCAATTGTAGGCTTTCCTGAATTGTGTATTACAGGATATACTTGCAATGATTTGTTCTTACAGGATACATTGATAGATGAAGCATATAATTCATTGATTGATTTAAAGAAATATACCGGACAGTATGAAGGAATGGCTGTTGTTGTCGGACTTCCATATATGTATATGGGAAAGCTTTATAATGTGGCGGCAGTGCTTATGAATGGACATATTATTGGACTTGTGCCTAAGATGAATATACCTAATTATGCGGAATTCTACGAGAGAAGACAATTTAAAGAAGGCTTTAAGGGCAATGTGTCTGTTAATATAGATGGAGAAGATGTTGATTTTGGTGGAAGCCTGATATGTCAGTTTGGAAGCAGTAATAAAGTTAAACTTGCAATTGAGATATGTGAAGATTTGTGGACACCAGCACCACCAAGCATAAGACACGCACTTAACGGAGCGACAATTATTGTCAATCTTTCTGCAAGCAATGAGACTATAGGAAAGTCAGCTTACAGAAGGGAGCTTGTTAAAGGACAGTCGGCAAGACTTGTATGCGGATACATTTATTCAACAGCAGGTGATGGAGAGTCGACACAGGATATAGTATTCGGTGCACATAATCTAATATGCGAGAATGGCACAGTGCTTGCAGAGGCTAAGAAGTTCACCAATGAAGCAGTGTATGCGGATATTGATGTTGACAGAATATGTTCGGAAAGAAGAAGAATGTCTACATTTGATGTGAATGTAGATGAAAATATGAAGGAAGCATATAAATATGTTACCTGCCCTGAATTAAAAAAACGTACTTTGGAATTAAAAAGATATTTTGATAAAGCACCATTTGTTCCAGATGATAAGAAGGAAAGAGATGCAAGATGTGAGGAAATACTTGACATACAGACATATGGACTAAAAAAAAGGTTAGAGCATACTAACTGTAAGAGTGCAGTTATAGGAATATCAGGGGGACTTGATTCAACACTTGCACTTCTTGTAACTGTAAGGGCATTTGATATTCTTAATCTTGACAGAAATGGCATTAACTGTATTACGATGCCTTGCTTTGGAACAACTGACAGAACATATAATAATGCAGTTAAGATGACAGAAAAGCTTGGCTGTACATTAAGAGAGATTAATATAAAGAAGTCTGTAAGACAGCATTTTGAAGATATCGGACATAATGAAGATGTTCATAATGTAACATATGAGAATGGACAGGCAAGAGAGAGAACACAGATTCTTATGGATATTGCCAACCAGACTAACGGAATGGTAATAGGAACAGGTGATATGTCAGAGCTTGCATTAGGCTGGGCAACTTACAACGGCGACCATATGTCAATGTATGGAGTTAATGCTTCTGTTCCAAAGACACTTGTAAGACATCTTGTAAGATATTATGCTGATACCTGTGCTAATAAAGAATTATCAGAGGTGCTTATTGACGTATTAGATACACCTGTAAGTCCAGAGCTTCTTCCACCTAATGAAGATGGAACAATACATCAGAAGACGGAAGACCTTGTAGGTCCATACGAACTTCACGATTTTTTTATGTATCATATGTTAAGGTTTGGAGTCGGACCAGAAAAGTTATTCAGAATAGCTAATATTGCATTTGCAAATGATTATAGCCCTGCTGTAATATACAAATGGTTAAGAACATTTACCTGGAGATTTTTTGCACAGCAGTTCAAGCGTTCCTGCCTGCCAGACGGACCAAAGGTCGGTTCGGTTGCAGTATCTCCAAGAGGAGATTTAAGAATGCCAAGTGATGCAAGTCCTGCTGCATGGATGGAAAAGCTTGACAGAATTAAAGAAGCTAATGGCTTTGAATAATATTTAATAATATATATAAATTTTAATAATCAAATAATCAGGAGGATTAAAAATGGCTGGCAATAACAATACAAAGAATGACAGCACACAGAAGATAGTTACAAAATACGATAAGAAGATGGCTAAAAGAAAGGCTGAACAAAGAAAACAGGAAAGAGAAAGCTTTATATTTAAGGTTGTAGGAATTGGCGTTCTTGCTGGAATAGTATTAGCTTTAGTAATAACATTGGGAACAAGATATTCAAGAATACATAACAAGTTTATAAAAGTTGATTCAGAGAATATAAGCCAGATAGAATTTGATATGTATTATAATATTTCTAAAAATGCACTGTTATCACAGACATTTTACGGAAATACGACAATGGCAGATTATTTCTCATATATGGGATATAAAAGCTCTGAGAATGATAAGTCACAGACTAATTCACAGACAGGTGGAACCTGGTATGCTTATTTTGCGGATAATGCAGTTAATACAATTAAGGAAACTAAGGCATTGTTAAAGGATGCTGCTGACAATAATTACGAATACACAACAGCAGATGAGGATTACAACAAGCTTGTAGAACAGGCTGAAAGTGCCGCTGCCGCCGCATCATTAGATGAAAAGGCATATTATAAGCAGAACTTTGGTAATTATGCTACCAAGAAGAATATAAAGAGCTATTTAATGGAATATCTTAAGGCAGATGCTTATAGAACAGAACTTACAGACAGCTTAAAGGCTACAGATGATGAAGTTAAACAGTATTATGAAGAACATAAGGATACATATGATCAGGTTGATTATCGTGAATTTACAATAAAAGCTGTAGATACAACTGACGGTGAGATGCAGGCAGCCAAGGCAAAGGCAGATGAGTTTGCGGCAGGAGCTGTGAGCGAGCAGGCATTTAATGATTTATGTAAGAGATATGCAGATGATGGTGACACTAAATATGATGACATCAATGGTTCGCTCTTTAGCAAGGTAGTAAGTTCTAATATGGACACAGGAACATCAGACTGGCTTCTTTCAGATGACAGAAAGGCTGGAGATGTAACAGTTATAGAGAATTCATCATCAGGCTGTTATTATGTACTGTATTTTATTAATAAGTCATATGATGGTTCATCAGATGAAACAATTGCGTCAAATGTACTTAACAACAAATATTCAGAATATATTTCTAATATAACTGACAGTATGCAGGTGGATATATATAACAGATTTTAGTTAAGTATATCAGATTTTGATTAAGTATATTAGATTTTAATTAAATTGAATATGCGTAAGACAATATAAAATATAAGACAATGTAAAAGGTGTAATATCATTGCATTTAAGAAATACTGTTGTAATCAGATGATTGGATTGACCTTATATGAGGGGAGGTTCTATGTTTAATACGATATGTATAGCGTGTATTATAATTGGAATTCTTATTCCATTTTGTAGTATAGTGCTTAATTTGTTTGATGGATTTGTTGATTTTATATCAATAGATATATTTCAGTTAGAATTCGGCTCTGATATGGTTCTTGATTTTCTGCCATTTTCAATTAACAGCCTGTGTTTATGGGCGTTAGTATTTGGTTGTACAGGAATGATATTTAATGGAAAGCTTTCTGAACCGGCTCTTATTGTGATTGGCATTGTGGCAGGCTACATATGTGCTGTTATATTACAGTCAATTATTAAAAGACTGAAAAAGGTTGAGAATTTTGCCGCAGAGAAGAGTGAAATATTGTTAAGCAGGGGAACAGTGAGTAATGCAATTCCCAAAGGTGGTGTCGGGGCTGTGAGCATATTATTAAGCACAGGCTCAAATGTCACATATCCTGCCAAGACAGAAGATGGTGAGCCTATTAAGCAGGATAAAGAAGTTAATATCTTAAGATTTGATGGTGATTATATAATAGTAGAGAGCACATCACGTCTTGAAGATAAATATTCTGGCAGATAAGCCAGAAGCCGGAATGGCAGAATGGAGGTTTATATGGGATATGGCACAGAGTCAAGTCTATTTGGCATTGTAGCTGCAGTACTGGGAATTGTATTAATTCTCACAGTTGTACTTAGAATGTGGAAAAAAGTACCACAGGACAAGGCAGGAGTTGTAACTGGTATGAAGAAAAGGGTCATCACCGGTGGTGGTGGACTTGTAATTCCAGTATTTGAAAGAATTGATTATATTTCGCTTGGAAATATACCGCTTAGTGTTGCGACACGAAGCAGTCTTTCAAGCCAGGGTGTACCAATTAGTGTAATTACAACAGCGGTTATCAAAGTAAGAAATGAAAAGAACAGTATTCTTACAGCAATTGAACAGTTTACGGGACGTAACGAGAAAGAGATTATTGATAACATTCAGGGTACAGCAATAGCAGTTCTTGAAGGTAAGCTTCGAGAGATTATTGCAACTATGACAGTTGAGGAGCTTTATCAGAAGAGAGAAGAATTCTCTTCAAGGGTACAGGAAGTTGTAGGTACAGAGCTTGGCAATATGGGTCTTGAGGTTAAGAACTTCACTATCACAGATATATCTGATGAGAACGGATATATCAAGGCACTTGGTGATGGTATGATTGCCCAGAGAAAGAAAGATGCTGAAATCCAGAAGGCAGAAGCTGCAAGAGATATGCAGATTAAGACTTCACAGGCACGTCAGGAAGGTGAGTCAGCCAAGTTAAAGGCAGAGGCAGATATAGCTCAGGCGGCTAAGGATAAGGCAGTCCTTGAAGCCAATTATATGCAGGAACAGCAGACAGCACAGGCTAAAGCAGAATTAGCACACGATATCCAGTCTAATATTACACAGAAAGATGTAATACAGGCACAGATGGATGCAGAGCTTCTTAAACAGCAAAGACAAAAAGAGATTGCAGAAGCACAGATTCAGGTTCAGATTGCATCAGAGCAGAAGAATATAGAACTTGCACAGAAGCAGGCTGAAAGAACTAAAGAGAGTTTAAGGGTTACTATAGTTGAACCAGCTAATGCTGAGAAGGCAAAACAGATGGCAGATGCAGATGCAGAAAAGTACCGTCAGATTGCACAGGCACAGGCGAGAGCTGAGTCCAAGAAAGTTGAAGCACAGGCAGAAGCAGAAGCGATTGCAATTAAGGCACAAGCAGAAGCAGACGCTATTGCTAAGACAGGTATAGCAGAGGCTGAGGCAACTAAAGCCAAAGGTATAGCAGAAGCTGAAGCCATGGAGAAGAAGGCAGAAGCTTATGAGAAGTACGGTCAGGCAGCTATGATGGAAATGCTTGTAAAGGTACTTCCACAGATGGCAGAACAGGTAGCTAAGCCGCTTCAGAGCATAGATAAGGTTACAATTATTGACAGCACAGATAGTTCTAATGGCTCTGGTGTAGGACAGATGGGCGGTTATGTTCCATCGGTGCTTGCAAAGACAATAGAATCTATTAAAGAAACAACAGGCTTTGATATAACAGATGTTATGAAAGCTAATACAATACAGGCAAAGACAGACAGAAATATATCTGTTGATGGTGTAGACGGAGTTTCTAATATTACTATAAACAATGACAAATCAGAGTTGTCAAATTAATTTAAAATAGTATAATTGATTATCAAAAGAGGTGGACGTAAAAGGTGCACCTCTTTTGTATTTGTATAACATATAAAGAATTGAAAGGATAATCTATGAGAAAGAAATATATTTTATTTGATTTGGACGGAACACTTACAGATTCAAGTGAGGGAATAACAAAGAGTGTGCAGTATGCACTTGATAAGCTTGGGATAACAGAGAATGACGAGGCAGTGCTTAAAAGATATATAGGACCTCCGCTTGATGAAAGCTTTGCTAAATTTCACGGCTTAAGCAGAGAAGATGCGTTGAAGGCGGTTAATTATTACAGGGAAAGATATAAAGATACAGGAATATATGAGAACAGATTATTTGATGGAATAAAAGAACTGTTAAGCAATTTAAAGAAAGAAGGTTACATAACAGCACTTGCAACATGTAAGCCTGAAATATATGTTCCTACGATACTTAAGTATTTTGATATAGAGCAATATTTTGATATAGCTGTAGGAAGTGAATTAGAGGGCGGTGCAAGAAGACATAAGGATGATGTGATTAATGAGGTATTTAACCAGATTATAAAGCTAAATAAAGCTGATAATGCGCATATTACTAATGCTTCGGATACAACAAATGTATCAGATACAGCAGATATTTTAAATAATATCAAGGCTGATTCAATTATGATTGGTGACAGAAAAGATGATATTCTTGGAGCTAAGAATTGCGGAATAGAGTCTATAGGTGTCAGATATGGATTTGCTGAAGAAAATGAGCTTGAGAATGCAGGAGCAGATTACATAGTTGAGAATGTGCAGGATATTATTACTACACTTGATGAAATGTAAATGATATATATAAATATATAAGTATATATAAAGGTAAGGCAATGAAGATGGAAGAACTTGTAAAGAACAGATTATCAGATAATAGTGATATAAGGGTAGGAATAGATGTAGGTTCAACAACAGTTAAGCTTGTAATAACAGATATTAATACCAATGATGTTGTGTATTCCAAATATGTAAGACATAACGCAAGGCAGATTGACACAGCAAGAACTCTTCTTAGTGAGGTAAAGGAGCTCCTTAGTGGGAAAAACTTTAAGGCAGCAGTATGCGGTTCAGGTGGAAAGCCGGTGAGCAGGGCATTGGGAATACATTATATTCAGGAAGTTGTTGCTAATGCGGCGGCAGTACAAAGACTGTATCCGGATATACGAACAGCGATTGAACTTGGTGGACAGGATGCTAAGGTAATCTTCTTTTATTTTGATGATAATACAGGCAGGCTTATGACATCTGATATGCGTATGAATGGAAGCTGTGCAGGCGGAACGGGTGCATTTATAGACGAGATAGCAACACTGCTTGGCGTTAAGACAGAAGAATTTGAGAGCCTTGCGGCAAAAGGTACAACTGTATATGACATATCAGGAAGATGTGGTGTATTTGCAAAGACAGATATACAGCCATTATTAATACAGGGAGCTGACAGGGCTGATATTGCTTTGTCAACATTTCACGCCATAGCCAAGCAGACAATAGGTGGATTGTCACAGGGACTTGAGTTAAAAGCACCTATAATATTCGAGGGAGGACCTCTTACATTTAATTCTACACTTATAAGGGTATTTGCAGAAAGGCTTGGACTATCAGATAAGGATTATATAGTTCCACAACATGCAGAAACAATAGTTGCATATGGAACAGCAGTTGCGATAGATAATTTATTTGATGATGATACATATGTCACTATTGACGAGCTTATTAATAGAATTGATACTTTTGACAGGTCTTTAATAAAAGAGCATAAAGCAGTCAGCAAGCCATTCTTTGCAGATGAGGCAGATTATAAAGAGTTTACCCAAAGACACGATAAAGAGCTTTATAAGCTGAGTGAGCCACACATTAAGAATGGTGTACTAAATGTATATCTTGGAATTGACTCAGGCAGTACAACATCTAAATTCGTGCTTATAGATGAAGAAGAAAAAGTTATAGATACATTTTACGCTAATAACCACGGTGACCCTATAAAAGTGGTTAAAGAGGGTATAACAAAGATATATGATAAATATGCTGATAAAGGAATTAAGCTTGTGTGCAGGGGAATGGGAACAACAGGTTATGGAGAACATCTTCTTGCCAAGGCATTCAGGGCTGATTACCATACAGTAGAAACTGTCGCACACACGACAGGTTGTCAGAAGTTCTATCCTGATACAACATTTGTGCTGGATATTGGCGGTCAGGATATGAAAGCAATATGGCTTAATGACGGCGTAATAACTAATATTATGCTCAATGAGGCCTGTTCATCAGGCTGTGGGTCATTCCTTGAGAACTTTGCATCCAATCTAAACATAGATGTTAAGGATATTGCTAAAAGGGCATTCAGCTCAGTTAGTCCAGCACATTTAGGAAGCAGATGCACAGTATTTATGAACAGTACAATAATTAATGAACAGAGAGATGGCAAGAACCCTGATGATATTATGGCAGGTCTGTGCCGTTCGATTATTGAAAATGTGTTCACTAAGGTTGTGCGAGTTGCCAATACAAAAGAGCTTGGTGAAAAAGTAGTAGTTCAGGGGGGAACTTTTAGAAACAGGGCTGTTCTTCGTGCCATAGAAGAATATCTTGATATGAATGTTACTCTCGCACCATTCCCAGGTGAGATGGGAGCACTTGGTGCGGCACTTGCAGCCAAGAAACATATAAAAGAAGGCTATGCGAATGGTGAAAGCTCATCATTTATAGGCTTTGAGGCTGTGAAGAAATTTGAATACACAACACAATCGGGAGTACGTTGTGAGCATTGCGGCAATCACTGCTTAAGAAATGTTCTTACATTCCCTGACGGCGGCAGATGGGTTACAGGCAATAGGTGTGAAAATGGACTTATACTTGATGAAACAGCGACGGTACTTGAGGATACTAAAGAAAACAGCAAAGAGAACGCCGTGCTCGATGTGTTTGCAATGCGTGAGAAAATGCTATTTAAGGCGTATGATTACAAAGAAGTTTCAAAGCACAAGGATATAACAATCGGAATACCAAGAGTGCTTGAATTCTTTGACAGTATGCCGTTCTGGACAACATTTTTTAAGGCATTGGGTTATAATGTCAAGCTTTCTCATAAAAGCAACAGGAAAATGTATGAGAAAGGGCTTAAATATGTAGCTTCAGATACAATATGTTTTCCGGCAAAGCTTGTCCACGGACATATAGAGGATCTTGCCAGCCAGAATGTTGATAGAATATTTATGCCATATGTTATGCATATGCCACCAGAAGGAACTGATAAGCTGAGTCCTTATGTGTGTTCTGTTGTTATGGGATATCCTATGGTTGTAAGAAACTCACAGAACCCGGAGAAACAGTACGGGGTTAAGTTTGATACACCTATATTCCACTGGTTCTCAAAGAAAGACAGAAGACACCAGATAATAGAATATGCTGTCAATGAACTTTCGGTATCAAAGAGTGAGGCAGAGGAAGCTTATAGACAGGCAGCAGATGCAAGAAATGGATTTAAGGGTGAACTTATAAGACTTAGCAATATGGCTATTGATAATGCTAAGAAGAATAATACATTTGCTGTTGTGCTTGCAGGAAGACCATATCATACAGACCCATTTGTAAGCAAGAATATATCGAAAATGCTTGCAAAGAAAGGAATTGCTGTTATTCCTGTTGATGGTCTTGACAAGCTTAATGAGCAGGTGCTTTCTAATACAAGGGCAGAGATAACCAATAATTTCCATACAAGAATGTTGTCAGCGGCGATGATAGCAGCTAAGACACCAGAGCTTGAATATGTGCAGATTGTAAGTTTTGGCTGTGGACATGATGCAATACTTTCAGATGAGATTATAAGAATAATGAATGAGAGCGGACATAAGCCGCCCCTTATTCTAAAAGTTGATGAAAGTGATGCGACAGGAGCACTTGGAATAAGAATACAGTCGTTTATAAAGTCTGTACAGATAAGACGTGGGATTAAAGATGAAGAATTCATAAAGAAGCATATGTATGAGGAGCTTAAAGAGCCAAGTCCTGCCAAGTTCTATAGGAAAGATAAGAAGATAAGAACTATTCTTGTGCCTAATATATCAGTTGAGGTTTCTAAAATTCTTGAGGGTATATTGGAAAAAGAGAATTTCAAAGTTAAGAGAATACCAATAGGTTCAACAGAGCAGATTAAGCTTGGAAAGAAATATGTACATAATGATATATGTTTCCCAGCCCAGATGGTTATAGGAGAGCTTATAGGTGAATTAAAACGCGGCGGTTATAATCAGGACGAGGTTGCCGTTGGAATGGTTAAATTCCAGTGTGACTGTCGTATGTCACATTACGCAGGACTTCTTAGAAAAGGACTTGATTCTGCAGGCTTTAGTAATGTGCCAATTCTTACAACTGATGTTAATGATACTAAAAGAAATCACCCAGGTGTATTCTTACTTGGAGTTAGTGCGGTATTAGAGGCTGTATGGTCATTTATGATGCTTGATATGCTTACTGATGTATGCAGAAAGACACGTCCTTATGAGATTAATAAAGGCGAAACAGACAGGGTATACCAGCAGTGTGTTGATAATCTTGCCAAGGCTATTAAATCTGGAATTGGAAGTGCAAGAAAAGCATTTGAACAGGGAATGAAGGATATGTCGGCGATACCTTATGACAGAAGCCATTTAAAGCCTAAAGTATTCATAACAGGAGAACTGCTTGTTACATATCATTCAGGCTCTAACTTTAATATTGAAAGATATATGGAAGAAAATGGAATGGAAACTATATTCCCAAGAATAACAGACCAGCTAAGAAAAGATTTTCTTGCATCTATGGCTGAGATAAAGGATTATAATGCAAATATATTCCCATATCCATTTGCTGTTGACTGGCTGTTTGACCACGTCCAGAAGTCGTTGGAGAAGACGGCTGTTCTTCATCCTCTGTACAAAAAGGCATTAAGACCAAGGGATATGTATCAGGGAGTTAAAAATATAATTCCTGAAACCCTAAGCTGTGGTGAGGGCTGGCTTATGGCAGCAGAGATTGTACATTATGCTAAGGAAGGCGTAAAGTCATTTATTATATTACAGCCTTTTGGCTGTCTGCCTAATCATATATGCGGAAGAGGGGTAATAAAGAGAATAAAAGAAGACTACCCAAATGTTACAATTCTGCCTCTTGATCTTGACCCTGATACAAGCTATGCTAACGTTGAAAACAGAATGCAGATGATGATTATGAATAGCTGATGTTGAGATACACAAACGATGATTTGTCAATATTATTCAAAAAGAAATATAAAAAATAAATAAAATTTGTTAATAAATACTAAAATGTGCCAGGCTTTTTTGGCACATTTTTTTTATTTTCAAAGTTGAAATTTTTATTAATTATACTATAATAAAGCTAACGGAACAGTACTGTGATAAGTTAAATATTTTATTCTAAAGTAAAGGAGGACAAGGTTATGATTAGTTTTTTCATTTGCTTGTTTCTTTTAATTGGCGGTTACTTTGTGTATGGTAAAGTTGTAGAGAATACATTTGCACCAGACGACAGAGAAACTCCAGCAGTTAAGATTAATGATGGCGTTGACTATGTAGTAATGCCACAATGGAAACTGTTTTTAGTACAGCTTTTGAATATTGCAGGTTTAGGACCAATATTCGGAGCTATGCAGGGTGCTTTATGGGGCCCGGTTGTATTCTTATGGATTACATTTGGTACTATCTTCGCTGGTGGTGTACACGATTATTTCTCAGGTATGTTATCAGAACGTAATGATGGTGCATCAATCTCAGAGGTATGTGGTATATACCTTGGCGGATTTATGAAGAATGTAATGAGAGTATTCAGTGTTGTACTTCTTGTTATGGTTGGTACAGTATTCGCAGTAGGTCCTGCTGGACTTATTGTAACTCTTTTCAAGAATGGTAACGTATCAGGAATTGTTACCAGTACAGAATTCTGGTTATGGATAATTCTTGCATACTATTTCATTGCAACATTTATTTCAATTGATAAGATTATCGGACGTATTTATCCATTATTTGGTATATGTCTTATCATTATGGCACTTGGTGTTGCACTTGGTATATTTACTCACTCACAGTACCAGATACCAGAGATATGGTCACACTTCACTAATATGCATCCTAAGGCAACTCCAATATGGAGTGTAATGTTCATAACAGTTGCCTGTGGTGCTATATCAGGTTTCCACGCAACACAGTCACCTCTTATGGCTCGTTGTATGAAGTCAGAGAAGCAGGGACATTTCGTATTCTATGGTGCAATGGTTGCCGAAGGTATTATCGCTTTAATATGGGCAGCAGCAGGCTGTTCAATCTATGAAGTAACAGATGGTTTAAGCACAG
Organism: Bacteroides galacturonicus; assembly: GCF_003096855.1. Lineage (NCBI taxonomy): Bacteria > Pseudomonadati > Bacteroidota > Bacteroidia > Bacteroidales > Bacteroidaceae > Bacteroides > Bacteroides galacturonicus. The sequence goes on from NZ_QEOA01000004.1 coordinate 307,634, forward strand.
GCTTAAGTGCAATACTTGCCAATGGACAGTCAGCAGCTATATATGATGTATGCTCAAAGACAATGGGTGGTGTTGGTGTTGCACTTGCTATGATAGGTGTTATTGTATGCCCTATCACATCTGGTGATACAGCTTTCAGAAGTGCAAGACTTGTACTTGCAGACTGGTTCAAGATTGATCAGGGTAAGTACGCTAAGAGACTTATGCTTTGTGTTCCATTACTTGCAGTTGGTGCATTTGTTGGACACCTTGATTACACAATTATATGGAGATACTTCAGCTGGACTAACCAGACACTTGCTATGATAGTTCTCTGGACAGCTAGTATGTTCTTATTCAAGGAAAAGAAGAATTACTGGATTACAGCAGTTCCTGCAACATTTATGAGTGCTGTTTCAATGACATATTTCTTCTATGCAAAAGAGTGCCTTAACCTTGGTACAAAAGTAGCTTACCCAGCCGGTATTATAATTGCCGCAGTATTCTTTGGAATATTTATGTATGCAACAAGAAAGCATACAAAGGAAGCTGCTTAATACATAACAGTAGTAATAGAATATAATGATAAGCAGCCATATGAAGAAGGTTAGCTTATTAGAATAAAAGGAGGGAAGTCCTCAGGATATATTCCCTCCTTTTATATATTATGATAAGAGTGCAGAAGATGAAGTGATCATTATAAAATGTGAATTCATTATAATGTGTTTGTATCATAATTATAATGATTTTGTTGAAAAGGAGTTGATTGCTATGCTTTTTAAGCCGCATTGTTTATCCAGAACAACACTTAGCAAGGAAGAGCTTGTAAAAGACAGAAAGAATTGCAGAAAGTTCGGTCCCTGTGGTGTTGGCGAAAAGGCTATATATCTTAATAGCTTTTATTTTGACAGGAGATATTATATTCCACTGTCCAATGTTAAAAGAATATTTAAGAGAGTTGCTATGAGTAAAGGAGGATTTACTGGCAAAGGATTATTTGCAACAATTCCTTATCTTGTTGTTGAGTATGATAATGGGGAAGAGAAGCAATGTAATTTCAAGTTTGAAGAAAATGTAGATTCACTTCTTGCATATATTAAACAGACACATCCTTATATAAGACTTCACAGTGAGGAAGCTGAGAAACGTCTTAAACAAAAAGAAAGACTTAAAGAACAGAAGAAAGCAGTAGCAATCAGTAAAGAAGCTAAGGCAAATGTAGCAGTGCTTAATAACTGTATGGAATATCTTAACCGTAATGAGGAGTTAAGCATACAGTTAAGTGCAGGAGCTAAGAGAAAGAGAGTATATGACAGAAGCAATCCTGCTTACAAATGGGTTGCACTCAGTATAACACTTCTTGGGGCAGCAGCTCTTATATATGGAATATTTGCTCTTATAACACACGCCGGTTTTGCTGTATATTTCTTATTATTTGGACTTGCGGCAATATTCCTTTTTTCAAGTGCCAATGTACTTCCAACAGCGAAGAATAATAAGAAATACATAGAGAGCCACCTTATGAGTGCGGTTGAGGATATGGAAGAATATATACACAATTATCCAGACTTCCCAATTCCAGCGTGGTATGCTCATCCAGTTGTTCTTAAGAGAATGATTGATATTATAGAGGAAGGCAGAGCGGTGAAAGCAGATGAAGCACTTGAAGTATTAAAGAGCGATTTAAAGGCACTTAATTCAAGCGTTGCAGTTGAACAGGAAGAATATGATGAGATAATGGCTATAAAGCCAATGTTCTTAGTAAGGGAGTATCAGTAACTGACCTTATAAATTAATATTAAATTGACACTTTTAATAATGCCTATAAAAGATTATTCTTTCATAATAACAATTAATACATACAAGATATGTATGTTTTAGCTGTTAATTATTACTAATGACTCGTATGCAGATTAATATATATTGCATACCAGATTGGAGGACTTTATGAAAGAAAAATCAAAAAGTATTATTCAGGCTGTTATCGGTGCAGTTATTATGATTATCGGTATTGTGCTTTGTGTTAATACATATGTTGTAAAGGGTAATAAAGCATATGCATTTTCATTACTCGTCACAATAATTGGTGCAGTAGTATTAATCTCGGGCTTATATAATACATTCTGCAAGTCAGAGAAAAAGCCGGTTGATGCCAAAGTTATAGCACAGGCAGCACTTTGTGCAGCATTATGTTATGTTGGTGCAACATTTATTAAGATTGATATTCCGGTAGGAACAGAGAGAACTATGTTTCATTTTGGTAATGTATTCTGCGTTCTTGCAGCATTACTTATAGGCGGTACATGGGGCGGTCTTGCAGGAGCTGTGGGTATGACAATAAGTGATCTTACAACAGCCTATGTTACAAGTGCACCTAAGACATTTATATTAAAATTATGCATTGGTCTTATTGTAGGATTTGTAGCACATAAGTTATTCAAGATATCAAAGGAGCATTCTGCTAAGTATATTACTGTAGCAACAATAGTTTCAAGCATATGCGGTATGGCTTTCAATATTGTGGCAGACCCTGTAGTTGGTTACTTCTACAAGACATATCTTCTTGGGGTACCTCAGGATTTAGCTAAGGCACTTGCAAAGATTGGTGCGATAACAACAACAGTTAATGCTATTATAGCAGTAATTGTAGCTTCAATACTTTATATTGCCTTAAGACCAGTTATGAAGAAGACAGATATGTTAAGAGATTTATAAAATGTTGACAACAGATAATAATTCTGTTATTCTTTCGTATGAATAATAAAAGACAGTTCGTTTGTACCATCCTGTCTTAAAATAAAACCAGGGCTTCAAAACTTAAAATCTGTATAATATGCAATGTATGATAATATGCGTTGTGATCAGATAGAACCATTAAAATGGCGTGTCAGTTGTGAGGTAACTGGCACGCCATTTTATTTAATAGGAAATTTTGATAGAAAATCTAAGGAGCAGATATGTACACATTAAAAACAGAACACAGCTTCGATGCCGCACATTTCTTATACGGCTATGAGGGCAAATGCAGTAACATACACGGACACCGCTGGAGAGTTGTAGCAGAGGTATCAAGTGATGAACTTGAAACAACAGGACAGAACAGAGGAATGTATGTTGACTTTGGAGATTTAAAGAAAGATTTAAAGGAAATCGTAGATTACTTAGACCATTGCCTTATTATAGAAAATGGCAGTTTAAAGGAAACAACACTGAAGGCTTTACAGGATGAGAATTTCAGGATAATACAGTTTGCTTTCAGACCAACAGCAGAGAATATGGCGAAATATTTTTATGATAAAATGAGCGGCAGGGGATACAAGGTGAAACAGATAACTGTTTATGAGACACCGAATAATTCTGCCTCTTATACACAGGATTAGATGTATATACATAAATGCAAGGTATACAGAAATAGGATTAGATGTATATACATAAATATAATATATACAGAAATGAGGAACATATGGGCGAACAGATATTTAATGTCGTAGAACATTTTGCTAGCATTAACGGAGAAGGTGTAAGAGCAGGAGAACTTGCTGTATTTGTAAGGTTCAGAGGTTGTAATCTTGACTGCAGTTACTGTGATACCAGATGGGCAAATGATGTTAATGCTAAGGCAGCTAAGATGAGTGTGTCTGATATTGTTAAGGCAGTGGAAGATGTTAAGATTGACAATGTTACACTTACAGGTGGAGAACCGCTTATTCAGGCAGGGATAGACAAGCTTATAGCACAGCTTCTGATTAGAGGCAGAAACGTTGAGATAGAAACCAATGGAAGCGTTGATATTAATAAGGTAAGAGAAAATGTTAAGGATAACCTTACTACAGCTATGAATGGTCAGGTCATAAACGACATTTATGATAAGGTTAACAATGAAATGGGAAGATTATCAATGACAGCAGATTACAAGCTTGCTGGAAGCAATATGGAACAATATATGAAGCTTGATAATTTTAACAACCTTCAAAGTCAGGACACTGTTAAATTCGTTGTAAGCAGTGAAGAAGATTTAAAGAGAGCATTAGAAATAATAAGACAATATAATCTTGCAGAAAAATGCTATGTATATTTTAGTCCTGTATTTGGAAAGATTGAACCTGTAACAATCGTGGATTTTATGAAGAATAATTTGATTAATGGGGCAAGAGTACAGCTCCAGCTCCACAAATTCATCTGGTCGCCAGATAAGAAAGGAGTATAAATTGAAACAGATAGATACAGAAGCTATAAGATTTCATATAAGAGGAATTCTTGAGGCATTAGGAGATGACCCGGACAGGGAAGGACTGAAAGAAACACCTGACAGAGTAGCAAGAATGTATGAAGAAGTCTTTGAAGGAATGAAGTATTCCAATGATGAGATAGCGGCTATGTTTGATAAGACATTTGCAGAAGATGTGGATGACGAGGGCACATCAAGATACGGTGATATGGTAGTTGTAAAAGATATAGATATATTCAGCTATTGCGAACATCATATTGCACTTATGTACGATATGAAAGTGACAGTAGCATATGTTCCTAAAGGCAGGGTTATAGGTCTTAGCAAGATAGCTAGAATAGCTGATATGGTAGGAAAGAGATTGCAGTTACAGGAACGCATAGGTTCAGACATAGCAGATATAATATGCAAAGTAACAGGTTCAGAAGATGTTGCTGTATTCATAGAGGGCTGTCACAGTTGTATGACAGCAAGAGGAATAAAAAAGACCAACACAAAAACATATACACAGACATTAAGAGGGAGGTTTTCTAATGAAAGCAATGGTTTTATGCAGTGGTGGCGTTGATAGTACAACGTGCCTTGGAATAGCAGTCGATAAGTATGGTGCAGAAAATGTTGTGGCACTGTCAATATATTATGGACAAAGGCACACAAAGGAAATTGAGTCAGCTGATAAGGTAACTGAATATTATGGTGTTGAGCATATATCATTGGATCTTGAAAAGATATTCCAGTACAGTGATTGTTCATTGCTTGCACATTCTGATAAAGAGATACCAGAGGAGTCTTATGCAGAACAGATTAAAAAGACTAACGGAAGTCCTGTGTCAACTTATGTTCCGTTTCGCAATGGCTTGTTCCTTTCAAGTGCGGCAAGCATAGCACTTTCTAAAGGGTGTGAGGTTATATATTATGGGGCACACAGTGATGACGCGGCAGGAAGTGCATATCCTGATTGTAGTGATGAATTTAACAAGGCAATGAATGAAGCGATATATCTTGGAAGTGGTAAGCAGTTAAAGATAGAAGCTCCATTTATTAATAAGACAAAATCACAAGTTGTAAAAATCGGACTTGATTTAAAAGTTCCTTATGAATATACATGGAGCTGTTATGAAGGAGCAGATAAGCCTTGCGGCGTGTGTGGAACGTGTATAGACAGAGCTAAGGCATTTGAGGCTAATGGAGTAAAAGACCCTGCGTTATAAAAAAACGCAGGGTTTATATATTTTTTATAAAATAATTAGCACTCACCTGTTGACAGTGCTAACAACAAGTGATATAACCTGTAATAGGAAATGAGAAAAGAGCATTTTAGAAGAAAAGTAATGAAAAATTGTTCAAAGAATTACAATTGGTCTTTAAAGTGTTATCTGATAATCTTTATTTCCAAGGGAACAATAATTGGGGTTAAGAAAGAGGTGAATTGTATGAACATTCAGAAGTTTACACAGAAATCAATCGAAGCGATTAATAACTGTGAGAAGATAGCTTATGATTATGGTAATCAGGAGATTGACCAGGAACATTTTCTTTATAGTCTTATGACTATTGAAGATAGTCTTATAGCTAACCTTATAGAGAAGATGAATATTGATAAAGATATTTTCTTAAAGAATATTGAACAACTTCTTAATCAGAAGAATAAGGTATCAGGTGATGTTAAGTTATATATAAGCAATGACCTTAATAAGGTACTTGTCAATGCAGAAGATGAAGCCAAGAGAATGGGCGACTCTTATGTGTCAGTTGAGCATTTGATGCTTGCACTTATAGTAGCACCTAACAGAGCAATAAAGCAGCTCTTTAAGACATATGGAATTAACAGGGAGAGCTTTCTTTCAGTACTTGCTACTGTAAGAGGCAACCAGACAGTTACATCAGACAATCCAGAGGCAACTTACGATACACTCAATAAGTACGCTACGGATCTGGTACAAAGAGCAGCCGACGGCAAGCTTGATCCAGTAATCGGACGAGATCAGGAAATAAGGAATGTAATAAGAATTCTTTCAAGAAAGACTAAGAACAATCCGGTTCTTATCGGTGAACCAGGTGTAGGTAAGACAGCAGTTGTTGAAGGACTTGCACAAAGAATTGTAAAAGGTGATGTGCCAGAGAGCCTTAAAGACAAGAAGTTATTTGCTCTTGATATGGGTGCACTTGTGGCTGGTGCTAAATACAGAGGTGAATTTGAGGAAAGATTAAAAGCTGTGCTTGATGAGGTTAAAAAGTCAGAAGGCCAGATTATATTATTTATCGATGAAATTCACACAATTGTAGGTGCTGGTAAGACAGAGGGTTCTATGGATGCTGGTAATATGCTTAAACCAATGCTCGCAAGAGGTGAGCTGCATTGTATAGGTGCGACAACACTTGATGAACACAGACAGTATATTGAAAAAGACCCAGCACTTGAACGTCGTTTCCAGCCTGTAATGGTTGATGAGCCGACAGTTGAAGATACAATATCTATATTAAGGGGGCTTAAGGACAGATACGAAGTATTCCACGGTGTTAAGATTAATGATGGTGCTTTGGTAAGTGCGGCTGTGTTATCAGACAGATATATAACAGACAGATTTCTTCCAGATAAGGCAATTGATCTTGTAGATGAAGCGTGTGCAATGATTAAGACAGAACTTGATTCAATGCCGGCAGAACTTGATGAAATGCAGCGTAAGATTATGCAGCTTGAAATTGAGGAGGCAGCCTTAAAGAAGGAAACTGATAATCTTAGTAAGGAAAGACTTGAAGCTTTAAGAAAAGAGTTATCAGAACTTAAGGAAGAATTTGGCATACAGAAGGCTAAATGGGATTCTGACAAGACAAAGGTTGATAATATCAGCAAGTTAAAAGAAGAACTTGAAAATGTTAATAACCAGATTGCACAGGCAAAGAGAGAATACAATCTTGAGAAAGCAGCAGAGCTTCAGTATGGCAGGCTGCCACAGATAGAAAAGCAGATTGAAGAAGCAGAAGCCAAGGCCAAGAAAGATGGAAGCGATGATTCTTTAGTACACGAGAATGTAACAGAAGAAGAAATAGCTAAGATTATATCAAGATGGACAGGTATTCCAGTGGCCAAGTTAAGTGAGTCAGAAAGGCAGAAGACACTTAATCTTGATGAAACTCTTCATAAGAGAGTTGTTGGACAGGACGAGGCTGTAACCAAGGTTACAGAAGCTATTATCAGGTCTAAAGCTGGTATTAAAGATCCAAGCAAGCCAATTGGCTCATTCTTATTCTTAGGACCAACTGGTGTAGGTAAGACAGAGCTTGCAAAGACACTTGCAGAGAGTCTGTTTGATGATGAGAATAATATAATAAGGCTTGATATGTCGGAGTATATGGAGAAATATTCAGTATCCAGACTTATCGGAGCTCCTCCAGGATATGTAGGATATGATGAAGGTGGACAGCTTACAGAGGCAGTCCGCAGGAAACCATATTCAGTAGTATTGTTTGATGAGGTTGAAAAAGCCCACCCTGATGTATTTAATGTGCTTCTTCAGGTTCTCGATGATGGACGTATAACAGATTCACAAGGTAGGACAGTAGATTTTAAGAATACGATCATAATTCTTACAAGTAATATCGGTTCAACCTACCTTCTTGATGGAATTGATGAGAATGGTAATATTAAAGAGGGGGTTGAGGAACTTGTTATGGGAGATCTGCGTAACAGCTTCAGACCAGAATTCCTGAACCGTCTTGATGAGATTATTATGTTCAAACCTCTTAATAAGGATAATATAGGAAGTATTATTAACCTTCTTATTAATGATGTCAACAGAAGACTCGAAGATAAGGAACTTAAGGTTGTATTATCTGATACAGCTAAAGATTATATCGTTGACCATGGTTTTGACCCAATGTATGGTGCAAGACCTCTTAAGAGATATGTCCAGAAGAGCGTTGAGACACTTGCCGCTAAGCTTATACTTGCCGGCGATGTATCGACAGGGGACAAGATTCTTATAGATTGTGAAAATGGTACTTTAGTTGCTAAAGATATGAAATCATAATTTACTTCATTAGGTAACTTAAAGCGGTATATTTAATATATATACTTAAAGAAAGCTATATGTAAGGTTGTAATAAATGTTTTGAATAAATCGGACATTTGTTATAGCCTTCATATAGCTTTTTTAATAATTATACAAATTGGTTAGTCTTAGGATTGTATACATAATTGATAGCGGTGAGTTTGTCTGTGATACTGCTCTCGTCAACCATATAAGTTTTACATAATTCTGTGAGTGAGCTGTAATTATCCCTTAACTGCATGTTAACAAAGCTAAGAAGCATAACCGGGTCTTTAGGTAAATTATTCATAAAATCCTCATTTCTATACATTTTATATGTCTATATTGGTAACAAGAATTATAATACGACGCTCTAAAGGCATATGCAAATTGTAATTGAAATGTATGTTAATAAATACACAATTAGTTTACAAGTAATAAAAAATGTGCTATTATTCATATAAATAGAGTGCAAAATTACTAATATAATATTAGCGGATTTAATACAATATTTATATCAGGATTGTATGGTTTATATGCTGTATGGTCTTGGGTTGTATAAAGAGGTGGATTTCTATAGGGTGCAGTGGTTTTATAGGAATTTACGGATGGGGGACATATGTTAATATCAGAGGACATTTATAATAACAAATCATCAATGATGTATTGTATGGCATCATTTAATTCTTCATATCTTGTGCTTTTTGCAGATGACTATTTTTATAATTATGCAGGAAAGCTTATTAATATTATTATCACAGAGATGATACATCCTGATTATGTGGGTGAATTTAAAAATGTATGTGAGAGTCTGAAAGAATCAGGTCAGTCCCAGAGAATTATAACGTATATAAAAGGTGGTGACGGACAGTATTTTCTTGTTCATATGTGCCTCGCCAATAATGGGAATATCATTAATGAAGAGCCGGTTATAGATATGAATGTAGTTAATATTTTTATGATGGAGAAGAAATATACAAGGCTTCATAATGATGTGAACAAATACAGGACATATTTGTCAATGTATAATGATTATATGTTTGATTATGATACCGTAACAGATATGTTTTCCCTATATATATACAGAAGCTTCAAGGCAACGATAATATGCAAGATGACACTGGATAAATTCGAAAAGGTGTATATGGAATATCTAAATAATGCAAGACAAAAGCAGGATTTTACAGATTTTGTTAATAAAGTCCGTAATGCTAATGAGGGGTTTAATGGTGAGATTACAGGACCGCTTATTACAGATATGTCCAAGCTTGTTGTATATAACATTGATTGTAAGCTTACATATAAGAATAACAGAGACAGGGTTGTAATTGGGATTATCAAGTCAATTGATAAGCAGAATGAGGTCAGTTATTATGCCACACAGGAGGGGAAGGATTTCTTTACAGGGCTTCTTAATAAAAGAGCCTGCAAGGAATATGTGCAGGACTCAATTGCAACTAATAAAGATATACATTATATGGCTATGATAGATATAGATAATTTTAAAAATGTCAACGATACATATGGGCATCTGTATGGGGATAAAGTTATATTAAAAGTTGCCGCTATTATTAACAGCGCACTTAATGGAAGAGGTATTGTTGGAAGATTTGGAGGAGATGAGTTCTTTATATTTACGAATTGGATAACTAAGGAAAGCCAGCTGCGTTCTATACTTACATTTATCAAGCAGAAAGTAAGGGCGGAGTTAGGGCAGGGAGAGAACAGCTGTGATGTTACTCTTTCTATGGGTGTGTGTAAATATCCAGACAATGGAAGTGATTATGACTCATTATTTAATAAGGCTGATAAATGCCTTTATATTGCCAAGAATAAAGGAAAGAACAGATATATTATATATGATGCACAGAAACACGGCGATTTTCTTGATGATATGGGAAGAAAAGGATTTTCTATGGCACCTATTAAAAAAGGTGAAACACTGGCACAGGAAGTTGCTGATATGTCTATTAATCTTATAAAGAATGGAAGCAGTGTACTTGATAATGTATTACAGAGAGCCTGTAAAGCATTTGAGATTGATGGCATAAGGATATATAATGGAACAACTGGCAGGCTTATTGAATATTATGGTAATTATGTGAAGCTTCCAGACATTAATGATATAGTTAATACTAAAGAATTCTTAGGAATGTTTGATAAGAACCACTATATGACAATTGTGTACACATCGAATATAGAGTCATTTAACAAGAAGCTGTATGATGAAACAATTCAAAGTAATATCGGTGGAATGATATATAGTTACTTTACCAATCAGGCAGGAGATAATATAATTGCATCGTATGATACATTCAATAAAGGTTTTCGATGGAATGAATCAGACAAGAACTATATAATGACACTTACTAAGGTTATTGCAAGTGTGTTGTAATGTAAGAATGGAGGATTAATATGTCAGTACAGGATTATATGAGTGCTCTTAAGCTTGGAAAAAGAGAATATAATGCGTGTGTCAATAAGGGTAAATATCCATATCTTCCAGTTATGGAAAGTATGATGGATGAAGAACAGATAGATTCAGAAGTAAGTCTTGGAATAGACCAGATACCTTTAAGGCTTGTTGTTGGTACATGTACAGCAGGCAGAACTAATGCATTTGCAGATAACTGGATGCCTATTCTTGAATGGGGAAGTGAGTTCTCAGCTAAATGGGCATCACTTAGTGACAGTCAGGTTAATGAGGGAATAAGAGACCCTATTAAAGTATATGAATATATGAATAAATTCTACGTTCTTGAGGGTAACAAGAGAGTTAGTGTTCTTAAATATTTTAATGCGGTGACGGTAAATGCACAGGTTATCCGTAAAGTGCCTAGGAAGTCTGACAATCCTGATGTTAAGATATATTATGAATTTATGGATTTTTATAAATCTACCAAGATTAATGATATATATTTTAGCAAAGAGGGCAGCTTCATAACATTTATGGAGCTTGTTGGAATTACTCCGGGACAGCCAATGGATGAAGATGACAAGAGGGATTTGGTATCAAGTTATCTTAACTTTAGAACAGCTTATGAATCAAGAGGCGGTGACAGATTTGATTATCCGGTTGGAGATGCTTTTTTAAGATTTATTCATATTCACGGATATGATACAGTACGCCATATGACACCGGAGCAGATGGATAAAAATGTAGCTAAGACCTGGGCTGAATTTGAATTATTATCAGATAACAGCGAAGTAGATTTAAGAATGGATCCGGTTACAACACAGCCAGCCAAGAAGAATATATTAAGTTATCTTCTCCCAAGGTCAGGAGGAGAGGCTAATAAAAGGCTTAAGGTTGGATTTATATACGAGAATACACCACAGACATCTGAGTGGTGTTATGCCCACGAATTGGGAAGACAGTATATTGATGAAACCTTTGGAAGCCAGATAGAAACAGTCAGTATTACTAATGTAAGACCAAAGGAAGATGATTATAATGCCATCCAGAGGCTTATTGATGATAATACGGATCTTATATTTGTAACATCGCCATCTATGATGTATGCAAGTCTTAAACAGGCAATAGCACATCCAAAGGCTAAGATACTTAACTGTTCGCTTAATATATCGCATAAGTATATAAGAACTTATTATGCAAGAATGTATGAGGCTAAGTATCTGACGGGGGTTATAGCTGGGGTTATGGCAAAGAGTGACAAGATTGGTTATGTTGCAAGCTGTCCGTTGTATGGTGTTATGGCTAATGTTAATGCTTTTGCTATGGGGGCAAGGGCGGTAAATCCTGATGTTAAGGTATATGTTGAATGGAGTGGCATTAAAGACAATGACATAGAAGCAAGATTTGCAGAACAGGGTATTAACTGTATTTCAGATCAGGATATGATAACACCTAAGAAGACATCAAGAAAGTTCGGTCTTTATGTAACGGACTCAGGTATGGTAAAGCATCTGGCAATGCCTGTATGGCACTGGGGTGTGTTCTACGAGAAGCTTATACAGAGCATATTAAGTGGTTCGTGGAAGAAGGAAGAAGAAGGAGATAAGGTATCAGCACTTAATTACTGGTGGGGTATGTCTGCTGGTGCAATTGACATAATATATGGCGGTGCAGTTCCTGATGAAACGAAAAAGGTTACATCGCTTATAAGGGAAGCAATAGTAAAAGGTGAGTTCAAGCCATTTACGGGTGAATTAAAGGATCAGGATGGAAAGGTGCACAATAAGCCAGACGAAGAACTTGATCCTGATGAGATTATTGAAATGGATTGGCTTCTTGATAATGTTGTTGGCAGAGTACCAGAATATGAAGAACTTGATGATAATTCAAAAATGCTTGTTATCAATCAGGGAATTATAGATGTGAACGATTAGTGAGGAAAGTTAAAAGGTTATGAAGATACTAGTATTAGCTGATGTTGAGTCAAAGTACCTGTGGGATTATTTTGAAAAAGAGAAGCTTGAAGGAATAGACCTTATATTGTCTTGTGGAGATTTAAAAGCAGATTATCTGTCATTTCTTGCTTCATTTTCTAAAGTGCCTATATTATATGTGCGAGGCAATCACGATGATGGCTATGCAGATAAAGAGCCAGAAGGCTGTATATGTATAGAAGATAAGATATATGTATACAATGGAATAAGAATTATGGGACTTGGCGGTTCAATCAGATACAAGAAGGGTATTAACCAGTATACACAAAATCAGATGAAGAAAAGGGCTGCTATGATGTGGCCTAAGATAAAGGTAAAGAAAGGAATTGATATACTGCTTACACATTCTCCGGCGGCAGGGCTTGGTGATGGTGAGGATAATCCACATAAAGGGTTTGAAGCATTTGTTGATATACTTGACAAATACAGTCCCAAATATTTCATACACGGGCATGTACATTTGAATTATTCAAGGGAATTCCAAAGAGAGGAGCAGTATAATAACACAACTATAATTAACGGATATGACAGGTATATATTTGAATATTGATTTTTATACAATTTATCATTAAAAAGCCCTTGCAATATAATTACAGTTATGATAGTATTGTCAAAGCAATGAAAAACAAATGTACGTCACAGAAAGACAAAACGCGCAAATTGTTTTCAGGCAATTAGAATAATAATAATTGGAGGACTATAATGAGCGAGAAGTTAAGAGTTGGTATCCTTGGTGGTACGGGTATGGTAGGTCAGAGATTTATAACATTACTTGAAAATCATCCTTGGTTTGATGTAGTGTTAGTTGCAGCAAGTGGACGTTCAGCAGGAAAGCTTTACGAAGATGCTGTTGAGGGACGCTGGAAGATGCAGACAGCAATGCCAGAATTCGTTAAGAAGATGCCTGTATATGATATGGATAAAGACTTTGATGAGATAGTATCTAAGGTTGATTTCGTATTCTGTGCAGTTAATATGCCAAAAGCAGAGATTAAGGCATTAGAAGAAAGATATGCAAAGGCAGAAGTTCCGGTTGTATCTAACAATAGTGCTAATCGTTGGACACCAGATGTTCCTATGATTCTTCCAGAGGTTAACCCAGAACATACTAAGGTTATAGAGGCACAGAAGAAGAGACTTGGAACTACAAGAGGATTTATAGCTGTAAAGCCTAACTGCTCAATTCAGAGTTATGCACCAGCATTAGCAGCTCTTAAGGAATTCGAGCCAAAGCTTGTTGTAGCTACTACATATCAGGCTATTTCCGGAGCTGGTAAGACATTTGAACAGTGGCCAGAGATGGTTGAAAATATAATTCCATATATCGGTGGAGAAGAAGAAAAGTCAGAAAAAGAACCTCTTAGAATTCTTGGTACAGTTGAGAATGGTGAAATCGTTCCTGCTGCTGAGCCAGTTATTACTTGCCAGTGCTTAAGAGTTCCAGTTCTTGATGGACATACAGCGGCAGTATTTGTTAACTTTGGTAAGAAGCCTACTAAGGAACAGATTATCGAAAAATGGAGAAACTTCAAGGGAGCACCACAGGAGCTTGATCTTCCATCAGCACCAAAGCAGTTTATCCAGTATCTTGAAGAAGATGACCGTCCACAGGTTAAGCTTGATGTTAATTACGAGCATGGAATGGGAATTTCACTCGGCAGATTAAGAGAAGACAGTGTATTTGATTACAAGTTTGTAGGTCTTTCACATAATACATTAAGAGGAGCAGCAGGTGGAGCTGTATTATGCGCAGAACTTCTTAAGGCTCAGGGTTACATTACAGCTAAATAAGATATCAGAATAATTAGTATATAATAGCTATAATATTGGCAGGCGGTTTAGTGTGAGCCATCAATTAATAGTTATTAAGATTAATAAATATATAAGGAAGATGAAAAGGCGTTGAGCCTGATTATCTTCCTTATTTATTTGTAAAATTATACGGAATTTGCAAAAACTTACAATATATCTTATAATATTATAAATATATGGAAGCGTGGAGATGTATGGAATATGAAGAATAATTATTTTTACGCAATGCTGTCAAGAATGAAATATATCAACAGATGGGGGCTTATGAGAAATACACGCAATGAGAACTTGTCCGAGCATAGTCTTGAAGTTGCGTTTATTGCACATGCACTTGGTGTTATTAATAATGAAGTGTTCGGCGGGGATATTAATGCAGAACGTCTTGCGGTACTTGGAATGTATCATGACGTGACAGAGATAATTACAGGGGATATGCCAACGCCTGTTAAGTATTACAGTCCATATATAAGAAATGCGTATAGAGAAGTCGAGCAGGTGGCTAATGAGCAGATGTTATCAGGACTTCCAGAAGTTCTAAGGGCAAGATATGAAGGGCTTCTTTTAGAAACAGAAAATGAAGCAGGATTATGGGAGTATGTTAAAGCAGCTGACAGAATTTCAGCTTATATAAAGTGTATAGAGGAAAAGAAAATGGGGAATTGCGATTTTCTTGAGGCAGAAAAGACAATATATAATTCTATTAGGGATATGAAGATAAAAGAAGCTGATTATTATATGAAAGAATATATACCAGCATTTTTTAAGACTTTAGATGAGTCGAAATAGCTATGGTTTATAAATGATAGCGTTAATATCAAAAATCTATCTGTCAGATAGTGAAAAATAGTATAAAGAATGGAGTGATGATATGGGAAAATCCGTATATATAGCGGAAAAACCGAGTGTTGCGCAGGAATTTGCCAAGGCACTGCATACGGATTTTAAAAGAAAAGATGGTTATCTTGAGGCGGATAATCATATAGTTACATGGTGTGTTGGACATCTTGTTACAATGAGTTATCCGGATGCCTATGATGAGAAATTGAAAAGGTGGAGTTTTGATACACTTCCATTTATTCCACAGACTTTTAAATATGAAGTTATTCCAGCTGTTCAGAAGCAGTTTGATATAGTAAAAGGCATTTTAAACAGAGCTGATGTAGATACAATATATGTATGTACCGATTCGGGACGTGAGGGAGAATATATATACAGGCTTGTAAGGCAGGAAGCCAAGGTAAAGGACAAGCAGGAAAGGCGGGTATGGATTGATTCCCAGACAGAAGAAGAGATTCTTAAAGGTATTAATACCGCTAAAGATATATCAGAATATGATAATCTAAGTGATGCTGCATACTTAAGAGCAAAAGAAGATTATCTTATGGGTATCAATTTTTCGAGGGTTCTTACATTAAAATATGGAAGAAATATTGCCAATTATCTTCATCTTGACAGGGCAGTTGTGTCTGTTGGGCGTGTTATGACCTGTGTTCTGGGAATGGTTGTAAGAAGGGAAAGAGAGATAAGAAGCTTTGTCAAGACACCATTCTACAGGGTTATAGGAACAGCGGATATTAATGAGCATACATTTGACGCCGAGTGGAGAGTGTGTGAGGCAAGCAGATATTATAATACACCATATCTATATAAGGATAATGGGTTTAAGGATAAGGATAAAGCAAGGGAGCTTGTGGATATTTTATCAGAACCACTCCCTGCAGAGGGCGTTGTAAAGGAAGCTTCAAGGAAAAAGGAAACAAAAAATCCTCCGTTATTGTATAATCTTGCAGAAATACAGAACGAATGTAGTAAATTATTCAAGATAAGTCCTGACCAGACACTTAATATAATTCAGGAGTTATATGAAAAAAAGCTTGTTACATATCCAAGAACAGATGCGAGAGTGCTATCAACTGCTGTCTGTAAGGAAATATACAAGAATATAGGAGGCCTAAGAAATTATGCACCAGCCAGAGAGTATGCACAGCAGATATTAGATAGTAATATGTACAAAGGAATAGAGAAGACGAGATATTGCAATGATAAAGCAATAACTGACCATTATGCCATTATTCCTACAGGACAGGGATTTGGAAGTTTATCATCATTATCATCAACTGCACAGAAGACATATGAGATAATTGTCAGAAGATTTCTGAGCATATTCTATCCAGCGGCTATATACCAGAAGGTGAGCATTACCTCAGTTGTAAAAGATGAACAGCTTTATGCTACATTTAAAGTGCTTGTAGACGAGGGCTACCTTAAGGTTGCGAAGAATTCATTCGGAAAGAATAAGATGGCAGATACAGATAAAAATCAGGATGAGCAGGAAAATGCAGATACATCACTGATAGAAAGTCTTAAAAGCTTAAAAAAGGGTTCGCCGATATCATTTAAGGAATTTAATATAAAGGAAGGTGAAACATCGCCACCTAAGCGTTACAATTCGGGTTCAATTATTCTTGCTATGGAAAATGCAGGGCAGTTAATAGAAGATGAAGAATTGAGGGCACAGATAAAGGGTAGTGGAATTGGTACGAGTGCAACAAGAGCAGAGATACTTAAAAAGCTTAACTCCAACCAATACATTTTTACTAATACCAAGACCCAGATAATAACACCTACCCTGCTTGGTGAAATAATATATGATGTTGTCGATAATTCTATTAAGCAGTTGTTAAATCCTGAACTTACAGCAAGCTGGGAAAAGGGGCTTACATATGTTGCTGAGGGAAGTATAACCGCCGACGAATATATGCAGAAGCTGTCAGGCTTTGTTGGAAGAAGAACATTAGCGGTTAAAGACCTGCGTAATCAGGCACAGCTTGTTACGTTATTTAATGAGACCGCAAAAAATTATAAATAAGGAGGAAAGTTATGAACGAACAGATTACAATCAAAGAGTTGTTTAGTCTTGATAAGACTATAGCCGCAGGAATATTTGAAGGTGCTGTGTATCCTTGGGAGGTATTATCAAAGATTGGTGATTATATTGTTGGACTTGGTAATTCACTTCCACAAAAGGAATATTATAAGAGAGGTGATAACATATGGATACATAAGGAAGCAACAGTATTTGACTCGGCGTATATAGCAGGTCCTGCTATTATATGCAAAGGTGCAGAAGTAAGGCATTGTGCATTTATAAGAGGAAAGGCTGTTGTAGGAGAAAATGCAGTCGTTGGTAATTCAACAGAGTTAAAAAATGTCATATTGTTCGATAATGTGCAGGTTCCTCATTATAATTACGTGGGAGATTCAATATTAGGCTATAAGGCACATATGGGTGCAGGTTCAATTACATCTAATGTAAAGTCTGACAAGAAGCTTATTACAATAAAAGGACCAGATGGAAATATAGACACTGGAATTAAGAAAATAGGAGCATTTCTTGGTGATAATGTTGAGATAGGATGTGGCAGTGTACTTAATCCAGGTACTATAATTGGAAGGAATAGTAATATATATCCGCTTTCAAGTGTCAGAGGTTGTATTAAATCGGGTTCAATCTATAAAAATAGGGCTGAAGTGGTTGAAAAATATTAAGAGTATATGTTATTATGTCCAAAGTATAAATGTGAACACAATGTGAACATTTATAAAATAATAAAAAAATAAGGTGAGGTAAAGATATGAAAGCTTTTAAGGGAATTGGTTCTCAATTGGTATTATCGTTTGCCGTTGCAGTATGCGTTGCAATAATTCTTGTATCGCTTGGTTCTATCAGGATAACTAAGACATCGATAAATGCAAACACAGAAGTGACAAGTGAGCAGACATTGGATAATGTTCAAGAGGGATTTACAACATATTTAAAGACTCTGTCACAGCCAGTCGACCTTCTTACACGTAAGAATGAGATTAAGCATTTGGAAGATCAGGGGGAGCTTGATGATAATGTTAAGGCAATAAAAGATTCATTAGTTGCATCTGTTAAGGTAACTAATGGAGCAGAACTTGCTTTCTTTACAACTAAAACAGGTTTAAGAGTTGATGGATGGGCAGAGATTAACCCAGAGACAGGTAAGACAGCTAATAAGGGAGGTCTTACAAGAGGTGTTAACGATACAAGCAAGAGCTGGTATCAGAACTGTATAGGCTCTAAGGCAAGAAATACTATATATTCACAGTTCTCAGATCCATATGTAGATTCATCATCAGGAAAGACTATATTCACAGTTTCACAGGAAATTAAATATACAGATGGTGCTAACTATGGTGCCGTAGGGCTTAATATTGATTTCGCAGAAGTTGAGGATTATGTAAAAAATATAGGACTTCTTAATACAGGATATGTAATACTTGTTAATAAAGATGGAAAGATTCTTGTAGATAATGATAAGAATACTAATGTCCAGGATAATGTAACATCGCTTGAGTGCTGGAATACAATTAAGAATCTTTCGGAAGACCAGTATGACACAACATTTTCTTTTGATGAAAAGATTAATGGGGAGTCAGTACATATTGTAACTTCAAAGGATGCTGTTACAGGCTGGACACTTATGGGATTTATCAGTGAATCAGAGACACAGGCAGTTGTTAATAAGATTGCACAGACAACAATTGAACTTGCTATTATTGCACTTATAATTGGTATTGTTATAGCTTTAATTATAACAAGAGCGGTTACTAAGGAACTTAAGACACTTAATAATGCTATGAATATGATGGCTAATGGTAAGCTTACATATAGAATTAATGTAAAGAGCAAGAATGAGCTTGGTCAGGCAGAGGCTAACTACAATGTTATGGCAGACCAGATATCATCACTTATTAAGGGTGTTGAAGAAAAGTCTGGTGTACTTATAACTGCTTCACAGAAGATTTCAAATGTAAGTGAATCAACAACAGAGACAGTGAATCAGGTATCAGAGGCTATCCAGAGCGTATCAATCGGAGCTTCAGGACAGGCAGAGAGTACACAGAAGGCAACTTCTGAGGTTGAATTACTTGCTTCTAAGCTTCACGAAACAAAGGCTTATGTAAGTGATATTAATGATATGTCAGTTGAAACTAAGCAGCTTAGTGATCAGGGTCTTACAATTGTTGATGATCTTATTGAAAAGGGCGAAAAGTCAAAGGATAATTCAAGATTTTCTAAGAACGTAGTTAATGAGATGATTGAAAGTATCAATAAGATTAATTTCATATCAGATGCTATTACTGAGATCACAGAACAGACTAACTTGCTTTCTCTTAATGCAAGTATTGAAGCTGCAAGAGCAGGTGAGAGTGGAAGAGGTTTTGCAGTAGTTGCTGACGAGATCAGAAAGCTTGCAGAACAGTCACAGTCATCTACAGATGAGATTAAGCAGATTGTTAAGGAAATAAGTGCTAAATCAGTAGTTGCAGAAAAGACTATGGACGAAAGCGTTGATATAATTGATGAACAGAATAAGTCAATTAATGATGCCAAAGAATTATTTGGACATATATCAGATGCTGTCAATGCATTAAAGGAAGGTCTTGATAATATAGCCTCTCTTAATGAGCAGATGGATGCAAGCCGTGAAAATGTTGTTAAGAGTATGGAAGACGTAGCTTCTGTATCTACAGAAACAGCAGCTGCTTCAGAAGAAGTATCTGCATCGGCAGAAGAAGTTAATGCAACTATGCATACACTTAACCAGTTTACAGTTGAACTTGATGAAATTGCTACTCATTTAACAGAAGCAATTAACAGATTTGAGCTTTAATTACATTTTCCGATAAATTTTGATATTTTTTACACAATCATAATTGACTTACGCAGTATGATGTGAGAAAATAATGCAAGGATAAAGGGGTTCGGTTATGTCCGGATCCCTTATATAACGAAAGGAGTAATAAGATGATTTATACACAGGAAGTTGAAAACATGTGTCCAGTAGCACAGGGCGTTCATCATGGCGCTGCTCCAGTTCCTACAGAAGGAAAGTGGGTACAGAATAAGGAAGTTAAGAATATTTCAGGTTTTACACATGGTGTTGGCTGGTGTGCTCCTCAGCAGGGTGCATGTAAGCTTACATTAAATGTTAAGGAAGGTATTATTCAGGAAGCTTTAGTTGAAACAATCGGATGTTCAGGTATGACACATTCAGCAGCTATGGCCGCTGAAATCTTACCAGGCTTAACAGTTATGGAAGCTTTAAATACAGACTTAGTATGTGATGCTATTAATACAGCTATGAGAGAATTATTCTTACAGATTGTATATGGCAGAACACAGAGTGCTTTCTCAGAAGGCGGTTTAGCAGTTGGTGCTGGTCTTGAGGATCTTGGTAAGGGACTTCGTTCACAGGTTGGTACTATGTATGGTACTCTTGCAAAGGGACCACGTTACTTAGAGATGGCAGAGGGATATGTAACAGGTATCGCTCTTGATAAGGATGATCAGATTATTGGTTATAAGTTCGTTAACCTTGGTAAGATGACAGACTTCATTAAGAAGGGTGATGATCCTAACACAGCATATGAGAAGGCAGCTGGACAGTATGGCCGTGTTGCTGATGCAGTTAAGATTATTGATCCTAGAACAGATGAAGAGGTTAAGTAAGGAGGACGAATATAATGGCATTATTTGAATCATATGAGAGAAGAATTGACCAGATCAACGCTGTGCTTAACAGCTATGGTATCTCATCTATAGAAGAAGCTGAGAAGATTACTAAAGATGCTGGTTTAGACGTATATAACATGGTAAAGGGCATTCAGCCTATCTGCTTCGAGAACGCTTGCTGGGCTTATATTGTCGGTGCAGCTATCGCAATCAAGAAGGGTGCTAGAAAGGCTTCAGAAGCTGCTGCAGCTATCGGTGAAGGTCTTCAGGCATTCTGTATTCCGGGTTCAGTTGCTGACCAGAGAAAGGTTGGTCTTGGACATGGTAACCTTGGTAAGATGCTTCTTGAAGAAGATACAGAATGTTTCGCTTTCTTAGCAGGTCACGAATCATTCGCTGCTGCTGAAGGTGCTATTGGTATCGCAGAGAAGGCTAACAAGGTTAGACAGAAACCTCTTAGAGTTATTCTTAACGGTCTTGGTAAGGATGCTGCTAAGATTATCTCAAGAATTAACGGATTCACATTCGTTGAGACAGAGATGGATTATGCTACAGGCGAAGTTAAGGAAATCGAAAGAATCGCATATTCTGACGGACTTCGTTCTAAGGTTAACTGCTACGGTGCTAATGACGTAACAGAAGGTGTTGCAATTATGTGGAAGGAGAATGTTGATATCTCTATCACAGGTAACTCAACTAACCCTACAAGATTCCAGCATCCAGTTGCAGGTACATACAAGAAGGAAAGACTTGAAGCTGGCAAGAAGTACTTCTCAGTAGCTTCAGGTGGTGGTACAGGTCGTACACTTCACCCAGATAATATGGCAGCAGGTCCTGCTTCTTATGGTATGACAGATACTATGGGACGTATGCACTCAGATGCACAGTTCGCTGGTTCATCTTCAGTTCCTGCCCATGTAGAAATGATGGGTCTTATCGGTATGGGTAACAACCCAATGGTTGGTGCTACAGTTGCTGTTGCTGTTTCTGTACAGCAGGCTGCTGATGAAGGTAAGTTCTAATAGAAAACTAGCATTTATGGTGTTTAGAGAGCTTTTAGAGAAATCTAAAGGCTCTCTTTTTGATATTCATTGTGGGATTGGACATCGATAAATGATTAAATGTCCACATCTTTTTTATTAAATAAATGTCTTGTCTTGCTAATGAAAATGTAGTATATTAACAATAGTTTCTTGAACGACAACTAAATATTTTAGCGTGATAAGCAGCTTATAATGGAATGTGTGCTGCTTTTATCAGATGAATGGAGGAATTGTTATGAAGAGTATATATTTGCTCAAAGAAGATTTTAAGAATTTTCCAATAGGAGAGTTCCCATATGATAA
Source organism: Bacteroides galacturonicus (assembly GCF_003096855.1). Taxonomy (NCBI): domain Bacteria; kingdom Pseudomonadati; phylum Bacteroidota; class Bacteroidia; order Bacteroidales; family Bacteroidaceae; genus Bacteroides; species Bacteroides galacturonicus. The sequence goes on from NZ_QEOA01000004.1 coordinate 329,984, forward strand.
GAATCATTCTGCAATGGGAGAGTATCATTTTGTGCAATATCCAGGGTATTATGGAAAATGGTATGACCCAGTGTGTAATTACAGATATAACGGACAGGGTGCTTCATGGGTTATTACGGAGTATTGTGGGAAGCATTATATGGAGCAGATGAGGCTTCATAATACAGAGCCGCATAGAACTTTCCCAACTCTTGAGACTGGAGACCGCTTTTGGGAGAATTATGATATAGAAGCAAGTGTCAGAATGTTTAATACTAAGTGGGGAAATGCTGGTATTGGTTTCTGTGCACAGAATTCTCTTAATATGCTTGTATTTATGTTTGAAGATAAACAGGTAAAGCTTGTTTACCGCCATAAAGAAAATGTTGAGGAGCTTGAAAGTAAAGCATTTGATTATAATAGTGACGATACATATATATTAAATGTAAGTGTTAACGGCAGTCATGTTGAGTGCTATGTTAATGGCACTAAATATATAGATATTGATACAGTTTATGCTGTACAGGGGGGAAAGGCAGCAATTACGGCTACTATACCATCGGCATTTGGCTACATTAATGTCAATGTAGATGAAAAGACAGATGAAAGAATTAAAGCTAAGAGGGAAGAATACAGTAATAAATGCACAGAAGCACAGAGCAGATATCCAAAGATGAAGCTTGTTAAGAAGATAGACCTTAAAGGCTGTGGAACAGGAAGACAGGTGCGTTTTGGACACCTGCTTGGTAATGGAGAGTATCAGATGGTGCTTGCCCAGTGTCAGAAAAGAGTCAACAGAGATGCATATGGAACTATAAGCTGTCTTACAGCTATGGATTTGGATGGTAATATATTATGGCAGTATGGTGAACCTACAGATAATATGGAGATAGGAAATATATCTGCTGATATGCCAATGCAGATATATGATATTGATGGTGATGGATACGATGAGGTTATAACTGCCAAGAATTTCGAGGTGCTTATACTTGACGGAAAGACAGGAAATGTTAAGAAAAGAGCAAAGACACCATTATCGACAATGGAAGAAGATGGCACAATTATAGGTGTTCCTGATGGAGAATATGCATTTGACAGAATTAACCCTGATGGAATGAGGATATGCAATTTCAGAGGACTTGACAAGCCAAGGGATATTCTTATTAAGGACAGATATTGCAGGGTATATGCGTTAAATGATGACCTTGAAGTTATGTGGCATTTTCAGAGTGATAAGAATACAGGACATTTTCCATTTGCAATTGACATTAATGGTGATGGCTATGATGAACTGCTGGTTGGATATAATATGCTTGATTGTAATGGAAAGAAAATGTGGACTATGCCGTTTAAGGTAGACCACATTGATGAAATTGTACCAGGAAGATTTGAAACAGGTCCTAATAAAGGGAAAAAATTCTTTGCGTGTGTTGCAGGTACACAAGGTTTTATTCTTTGTGACTTTGAAGGTAATATTTTAAAACAGGACGGAATTGGACACGCACAGAGAGTGAGTCTTGCTAATTACTGTCCGGATAAAGAAGGATATGAGATGGCTGTAGTTAATTTCTGGGGACATCAGGGCATTATATATTTCTACGACAGTGAAGGAAATGATATGTGGGAAATGGAGAATGAGCTTAATGGTAATCTGCTTACGCCGGTTAACTGGACAGGTGACGGACAGGATTTCATACTTCTTAATGCAGATGTTAAGAGAGGTGGAATGATAGATGGTAATGGAATACAGGTTGTAAAGTTCCCTGATGACGGACACCCAACTCTTTGCACGGAGGCGGTTAATCTTTTAGGTGATGCAAGAGATGAAATTGTAACGTGGGATTATAATTATATGTATATATACACGCAGGATGACGAGCCGATGGAAGATGCTTACAAGCCATATAAGTATCCGGACTACAATGCTTCTAATTACAGAGGTGAGTATTCATATAGGAAAATATTCTGGTAAAAAGATGATAAATAAACAAGATATCATATATTGATTATAATAGCTGATAGAATATTAATGATGTAAGGGTTAAAAGAAATTTTAACACTTATTGCGGTGTTCGGATTGCTGCATTGCTATGTAATCCGAACAATCCGCTAACACCCCAGACTTCAATAAAAACATATTCTACGACTTTTTATTCCGGAATATTGCATATATTTAATAATATGTTATAATACTAAAAGAATATATGATTATTTAATATTGGGGAGGTTGATATAAGTGCTTGCAACAAAGATTGTGAGTGAGGATGGTATAAGTTATAATCTTACACCACTGGGATATGTAGTGCTGATAGCAGTAGTTATTGTTGTGCTGGCTGTTGGTTTTATAGTAAAGGATAAGAAGACACACAGCGTAAAGAGGCTTGTGACATCAGCTATGGCTATTGCGCTCGCTACACTAACTTCGTTTATTACTATATTTAAGATGCCTATGGGAGGTTCAGTAACACTTTTTAGTATGCTGTTTATCGTGCTTATAGGATACTGGTATGGAATAAGTGCAGGTATGACAGCTTCAATAGCGTATGGAGTATTACAGCTTATTGTTAATCCATATATTATCAGTCTGCCACAGATGTTTCTTGACTATATCTTTGCATTTGGTGCATTAGGATTATCAGGAATATTTGCTAATTCCAAGAATGGGTTGGTTAAAGGCTATATAGCAGGAATTGCTGGAAGATTCTTCTTCTCATTCTTATCAGGCTGGATATTCTTTGCGGTGTATACACCGGAATTCTTTAATAGTGCTGTATTATATTCGTTAGCATATAATGCGGCATACATAGGTGCAGAAGGAATTATTACAATAATTGTAATTATGCTTCCACCGGTAAAGAAAGCTATTTTATATGTTAAACAGACAAGCAATGAATAGCCTTTTTATAGTAATGGTATGTTTATATTAAGGAGATGTTGTAATCATGAATAATGAACTTACTCCAAGTGACATCAAGAAAATGGAAGATGAGATCGAATACAGGGTTCACATTGTGAGGAAAAAAGCTCTTGATGATGTTAAAGAAGCAAGGGCACAGGGCGATTTGAGTGAGAATTTTGAGTATTATGCCGCCAAGAAGTTCAAAAATCAGAATGAGAGCAGAATAAGATATCTTCAGCGAATGATTAAGACAGCAACGGTAATATCAGAAGAGTCGGCAGATGATGAGGCTGGTGTTAATAATACAGTTGAAGTTAAATATGAGGACGACGGTTCTACAGAGAAGATTAAGCTTGTGACAACGGTAAGAGGTGACTCTCTTGAAGGACTTATAAGTATTGAATCGCCTCTTGGCAAGGCAATACTTGGACACAAGGCTGGAGATAGGGTAGAAGTGGTCGTCAACAGTAATATAAGCTATTGGATTGAGATTTTATCTATTGAGAACACAGATGATTCAGGGGATAAGATTATGAGCTTCTAAGAAAGGTGGATAATCATTAGCAGAACAGATATACATTTAAGTGAAGCACAGAATAGAGCAATACATTTTAAAGATGGACCTGCACTTGTTATTGCAGGTCCGGGTTCGGGAAAGACCACAGTTATAGTTAACAGAGTATATAACCTTATTATTAAGCATAATATCAAGCCGTCATCAATACTGGTTATAACTTTTACCAAAGCGGCGGCGGTGTCTATGAAAGAAAGGTTTATGTCTTTAGAAGGAAGTCTTAATGTGCCAGTTACATTTGGTACATTTCATGCGGTGTTTTTTACGATATTGCGTCACGCATATAATTATTCAGTTAATTCCATTATTACGAGAGATTTACAATATAATTTTATCAGGGACAAGCTTATAAGCTTTGAACTTGAATATTCAGATGAAAATGAAACGGTAAACAGCATTTTATCGCAGATAAGCAAGGTAAAGAATGAGTGTCTTAATATAGATGAGTATATCAGTACAGCCTGTCCCTACGAAACATTCAGGATAATATATAAAGAATATGGAAAAATGCTTATATCAAGAAGGCTTATAGATTATGATGATATGGTAGTTCTGTGCAATGAGCTTCTTACACAGAGGGCTGATTATAAAGCTGCGTGGCAGGATAAATACAAGTATATTCTTATTGATGAATTTCAGGATATTAATAAAATGCAGTTTGACACAATTAAATTGATTGCAGGGGATAGTGCGAATATATTTGCTGTTGGAGATGATGATCAGAGTATATATGGATTTAGAGGCTCTAAGCCTGACATTATGCTTGCATTTAAAGATTATTATAGTAATGCAGAAATAATAAATCTGAATGTCAATTACAGGTGTACTGATAATATTGTTAAAGCAGCACGAAGCCTTATTGGTAATAATTCTCTACGATATTACAAAAATATCAAATCAGCAGGTATGGTAGGAGAATGTATACAGGTACAGGGAGCAAAAGATATACATAGTCTTAAGAAAATGCTTTCGGATAATATAAAGAAGTTGATAGAAGATGGCATTGAACCATCAGATATTGCTGTTATATCAAGAACCAACAGTATTAATGGTATATATTATTCCAGACTTATTGATGATGGAATTCCCTGCATTTCGGTGATGAAACAGGAGAATATATATGATTACTGGGCTGTTAAGGATATGCTTGCATATATTAAGGTGTCGAATGGAAACTGTAAAAGAGAGGATATCTTAAGGATTGTCAATAAACCATTAAGATATATAAAAAGGACATTTATAAAAGAACCTTTTAGTTATGAACAGCTAAGAGCTTCTTATGATAATAATGCTGAAATGATAAATATAATCAATGACTGGCAGTTTGATATGAATATAATTAAAAATATGTCGCCATATGCGGCAGTTAATTATATAATTAAAGGTATTGGTTATGAAGAATATTATAAGGAATATATATTAACACATAGGATTAACGGGACGGAAGCTTACGATAAGATTGAAGAATTCAAAGAAATGGCAAAGCAGTTTGACACAATAGATAACTGGCTGGAATATATTAATAACAATAATATAAGTATGAATAATTCTAAAAATACAGTATTAGTTGAGAATATAAAGGCTTCTAAAAATTCTTATCCGCAAGATAACGATAATGCAGTACATTTTCATACAATGCATAGTTGTAAAGGACTTGAGTACAAAGTGGTATTTATTATGGACGTGGTTGAGGGGATAATTCCTTATAATAAAGCTGTGCTTGATTATGAGATAGAAGAGGAGAGAAGGCTTATGTATGTCGCGATGACAAGGGCAAAAGAAAAGTTGTATCTGTTATATGCTAAAAGCAGATATAACAAGGATACAACCATTTCAAGATTTGTTACTGAGATAGATGACCATTATGTTGATTATTCGTTCTCAGAGTCTTCCTGTTCGTAGAGCTCTTCATATTCCATAGCATCAAGTTCTTCGTCAAAAGCATCTGATACGATTTCGTATTCTTCATCAGATTCGATATTTTCAAGAACGGGTTCGTTGTTGCTGTTAAGAGAAAATCTGTATAAGTATACTTCACTTTCTTCTTCATCAATATCTGCAATAGGTAAAAGTGCAATATAGTTCTTATCTCCTGCTGGGAAAGTACGGATTATTGCACACTCTAACTCAGTGCCATCATCTAATGATAATGTTACTGTTGAATATTCAGAGTTGTTATTAAAATCTTTATTATCTGACATAAGTGCCTCCATTAAATATAGTCATTAACATACAATAAGAACTTTACCATATAAGTAGTATAAAAAGCAAACATTATAAAAGAAAAATTAAGAAGACACACGAAAAAAAGTTAAGAAAAATAATAAAGAACTATAAAAAAACATAAAATTAGGGGTTGTCAATTTATAAAAAAAGGTGTATATTACATATAAATTAATAAATTAAGTCAAAGGGGACAATTCAGGCATACAAAGCTCGGGTTGTCTCTTTTTTGATGTTAAGAAAGCAATGCCACAGATTAATGGAGGACAACTATGGACAAAATTGATAAGAAATTAATTACATTACTTCAGAATAATGCGAGAATGCCACTTAAGGCATTGGCTGAAAATGTGTTTTTATCATCACCAGCAGTTTCAGCAAGAATAGAAAGACTTGAGAAAGAAGAAATAATAGAAGGCTATGGGGTTAAGATTAACCAGATTAAATTAGGCTATCATATAACAGCATTTATTAATCTTGAGGTTGCACCTGTACAGAAGCCGGAGTTCTATCCATTTATCAAAACCTGCCCTAATGTAGTTGAATGTAACTGTGTTACAGGTAATTATTCAATGCTTCTTAAGGTTGTATTTCCAAGTACAATGGAGCTTGATACATTTATCGGACAGTTACAGAAGTTCGGAAGGACAAGTACACAGATAGTATTCTCGACTCCTGTTGCACCAAGAGGAATTGATGTTAATCAGGAGCTTCCGGGAGAAGAACCACAGGCGTAAATATAATAAAATTTAGTAAAATTTTATGCAAGAAAGCCACAGGTGTTATTGATACATCTGTGGCTTTTTGGTACTATATTAATATGTGAAATGAGGTAAGGCACAGAATATATAATTAAAGAAAAGGCGGGGTAATTAAATGCAGATAACAGACATATTAGATAATGTTTCAAAGGTTATAGTCGGTAAAGAGGAAGTTACAAAAAAAGTAATTACAAGCATACTTGCAGGTGGACATATTCTTTTAGAAGATGTTCCAGGTATGGGTAAGACGATGCTTGCCAAGACATTAGCAAAAAGTATTGACTGCGATTTTGGAAGAGTGCAGTTCACACCGGATCTGCTTCCATCAGATATAACAGGAATACATATATATAACCAGAAAAGTGAAGATTTTGTATTAAAGAAAGGACCTGTATTTGCAAATATCATTCTTGCTGATGAAATTAACAGGGCTACACCAAGAACACAGTCAGCATTGCTTGAGTGTATGGAAGAACATCAGGTTACTATAGATGGTGATACATTACAGTTAGATGAACCATTTATTGTAATAGCCACAGAAAATCCAATAGAAACAGCAGGAACATATCCGCTTCCAGAAGCACAGCTTGACAGATTTCTTATGAAGCTTGAAATGGGATATCCGGATAAGGAAGAGGAGATTACAATACTTAACCGTTTTCTTAAGGATAATCCAATAGAAGATATTTCTAATGTATGTTCCAAAGAAGATATTAAAGCCATGAAGAATGAGGTTAAGAATATATATATTCATCCTTCGCTTATAGAATATATTGTAAAGCTTGCAGAAGTTACACGTAATATGGGAAGTGTTGCAATAGGAATAAGCCCAAGAGGTTCAATAGCTATGGTTAATGCAGCAAGAGCATATGCTTATGTTAATGGACGTAATTATGTTGTTCCATCAGATATTAAAGAGCTTGCTTTATGTGTATGGGGACACAGACTTGTATTTAATACAGGAATGGTTGCTAAGGAGAACAGGGAACAGACAATAAATGAGGCATTATCACAGGTAGAGGTGCCTACTGAGGAATGGAGCAATAGATGAATATAATATTAATGCTTATAGGTGTGGTTATTGTATATAACATATTGAGGATTACCTACAGGGATAACTGGAGCAGGAATTTATCGGTTGATGTTACATTTTCCAGCAATACAGCTACAAAAGGTGATACTATCAAGATGGTGGAGACAGTAACTAATGCTAAGAGAATGCCACTGCCTTGTGTTAATATTAAATTCAGCATAGACAAGAATCTGGTGTTTGGGCAGGAGGATAATAATTCCAGAATTACAGATAAGACTTACCGCAACGATGTATTTTCACTTCTTTCTAACCAGAGGGTAACACGAAAGATAGATGTATTGTGTGCCAGAAGGGGTGTATATAGATTAGAAGCCATTGAAACTGTATTTGCAGGTGCTTTTATGAACGATATTATGATTAATAATAAAAATGTTAATCATATGATTACAGTATATCCCAAGCCAGAAAATGTTAATAATCTTTTACAGGTCAATAACAGTATTTTAGGTGAGCTTGAAAGAAGAAAATATCTGTTAGAGGATAAGTTCGTATTTGCAGGAATAAGGGATTACCAGTCTTATGACAGCATAAGGGATGTTAATTGGAATGCCAGTGCAAGAACGGGAAAGCTTATGGTTAATCAGTATAATGAAACAGTGAGCCGTAATGTATGTATCCTGCTTAATCTTGAAAGCGAGGGCGTTCTTATGCAGGAAGATGTTATTGAACAGGCAATATCAATAGCGGCAGGTCTGGCCCAGCTTCTTATAGGAAAGGGCATCAATGTATCTGTAACATCTAATGGCTGTGATATTGATACTAAGGAGCAGACAGTGATAGAGGCTGGAAGCGGACTGTCACATTTTGGACGTATCAACACGGCATTTGCAAGAATAGATCTGAAGCTTCCTATGCAGGAATTCAGCATTATTCTTGATAATATGCAGGAATATAATAATAAGAACCAAAGGCAGGATTCGGTGTATGTTCTTATATCAGCTAACAAGCACGGAAAATTAAAGCTTTCAGCAGAAAGACTTATGTCTAAACAACAGAATAAAATATGGATTGTTCCGTGTGTTGTATCAGGCAATGGAAGCCTGTATCTGGAAAAGCTTGATTAGAATGTATAAGCAGTGTGGGAATGGAGAGTAAGATGCAGATAAGACATCTAAGAAATAGTAAAATCATAACGGAAATACTTATATTGTGTGTTGCGTACATATCAATGGCGGCGGGAGTGTATATAGGAATTGCCGGTAATGACACATCTAAGGCATATTATAGCCTTATTGTAATAATTCCAGCTATAGTTACATATTTTTCAAGAAAATATATTAAAAGTTATCCATTATTTATGGTGATTAATCTTGTGTTCGTTGTTATAGCGGCATTGCTTGCGGACACAGATCTGGAGTTTGCAGGTTATGTGATATGCGCAGCGGCAATATCTGGACACTCAATAAGGTTAAAGAATCTATATGTAAACAAGAAGCAATATGAGCGAGTTCAGGAAAATATATATGATGAAACTGGTAAGAGCAAGGATGATATGCTGATTGCTGTTAATGCGAGTGAGAAGCTTCATATAGCATATGGAATATTTATGATAGGCTTTTATATATTAGGAGGTATTGAAGGTAATTCTGTGCTTATGGAAATACAGGCATTTTTATTTGTTATGTTTGTATTATGCCAGTTCGTATATAATCAGGTAAGCAGGCTGTATGAGGTGTTCGTATTTAATGAAGGTAAATCAGAATTCCCGGCCAGAAGAATTATGGGAATTAATGTGCTTATAATGATTGTGTTCGGACTGCTTCTGGTATTTGGCATGCTTATATTCTATCACGGAAGATATGGCAATATATTCTCTATGATTGGAATGGCATTGCTTGCAATTATTAAATGGATATTAAAACTGTTATTAATGCTCCGCGGAGATGATGATACAGTAATGGACGATTATATAGAAGAAACGACAACTTCCCCTGAACCAGTAGAGGATGAGATGGATGTTATGGTTAATAATGCGGCTGGTAATGCTCTTATGGAGGTGGTTGCAATATTCCTTATAATCGGAGTGATTATATTAATAATAGTGACAATAGTCAGATATGCTTCCAGGTTCAGAAAGTCATTAGATAATGATAAAGATGAAGTGGAATATATTAATAATGACGAGGAAAAGGAATATAAAGTAAAGAAAAGTGTTAAGGTTAAGGATACTAAAGATAAAGCCAATATACGGTACAGAAAGCTTTATAAGAAATATGCCAAGTCCAAAAAGGTTGTCACAAAGTCTAAGTTGGCAGGTGCAAAGGTTGATTCGCATATGATGCCGGAAGAGATTACGAGCAAACTGATAACTGATGATGAAGCAAAAGCACGAAGAATAACAGATGACTATGAGAAAGCGAGATATTCTAATGGTGAAGTATCAGAGGAAGATATAAGTTTTCTTAAGAACTTCAAATGATTTTAATACATAGCTCAAATATATAACTGGACTTAATATTGTAATACATAATTTGATTTAATATTGCAATACATAATTTGATTTAATATTGCATTTAATATTGCAATACATAATTGAAAATTCTATTGACATTTTAAATTATATGCGTTATCATTTCAATAATTGATAATAAGTAAATGCAATGAAGAGGAATATTAGATAAGGACCAGCTTCAGAGAACTGTCGGAAGGTGCGAGACAGTGAAAGGAACTTATTGAACTCACCTTGGAGCTGCTACCCGAAATTATATCAGCAGGATATAAGAGTAGACGTAGACGGAAGCCAACCGTTATAGTGGACAGAATATAATGCAATATGCACGTATTCGGTGAGAGCGCAATTATTAATTGCGAATAAGAGTGGTAACGCGTGAGATTATATCTTTCGTCTCTTAGAGGTTAAGGCCTTTGGAGATGAAAGATTTTTTTTGTATAATTTACTTATTATGCTAATATAATTAATATATCAGGAGGATAATGCAATGTTTGATTACAGACAGTATAAGAGAGGTTATTTTATGCCACCGGTTGAGTGTAACGACTGGGTAAAGAAGGAGTATATTGACAAAGCACCAGTATGGTGTTCAGTGGATTTAAGAGATGGTAATCAGGCTTTAGTTGAGCCTATGAGTCTTGATGAAAAGCTTGAATTCTTTAATAAGCTTATTAAGGTTGGATTTAAGGAAATTGAGATTGGTTTCCCGGCAGCATCAGAGACAGAGTATGAGCTTTGCCGTACACTTATTGAGAAGAATATGATTCCTGATGATGTTACAATTCAGGTGCTTACACAGGCAAGACCGCATATTATTAAGAAGACTTTTGAAGCTGTAAAGGGTGCACCAAGAGCGATTGTACATGTATACAATTCGACATCTCTTGCACAAAGAGAGCAGGTATTCAGAAAGTCTAAAGAAGAAATCAAACAGATTGCAATTGAGGGCGCTAAGCTTCTTAAAGAACTTGCAGAAGCAGATGGCGGTAATTTCCTTTTTGAATATAGTCCTGAAAGCTTTACAGGAACAGAGCCAGAATACGCACTTGAAGTGTGTAATGCAGTTATAGATATATGGCAGCCAACACCTGATAAGAAGTGTATAATTAATCTTCCTGCTACAGTAGAGATGTCACTTCCACATGTATTTGCAAGTCAGGTTGAATATATGAGCAAGAATCTTCATAATCGAGAAAATGTAGTTGTATCACTTCATCCACATAATGACAGAGGAACAGGCGTTGCAGATGCAGAGCTTGGTATGCTTGCAGGTGCAGACAGAATAGAAGGTACATTATTTGGCAATGGTGAGAGAACTGGTAATGTGGATATTGTTAATCTTGCTATGAATATGTACGCACAGGGCGTTGACTCGGAATTGGATTTTTCTAATATGCCAGAGCTTGCAGAGATGTTTGAACGTCTTACACAGATGAAGATAGATGACAGACACCCATACTGTGGTAAGCTTGTATTTGCAGCATTCTCTGGTTCACATCAGGATGCCATATCTAAAGGTATGCACTATAGAATTGAACAGGATCCATCTAAGTGGACAGTTCCATATCTTCCAATTAATCCAGAAGATGTTGGACGTACATATGACTCAGACGTAATCAGAATTAACAGCCAGTCAGGTAAGGGCGGAGTTGCTTATGTTCTTGAACATAATTATGGAATGATTATTCCAAAGGCTATGAGAGAAGACCTTGGTTATGCTGTTAAAGATGTATCGGATGTTAACCATAAGGAACTTGGGGCAGATGAGGTCCTTGAGATATTTGAGAGGCGTTATAAGAAGTTCACACCGGTATTCAAGATTTCAGAAGTCCATTTCAAGCAGATTGATGGTATCCAGACAGAAGTTACAATTGAGGCTGATGGAAAGACAACAGTAGTAGAAGCGGGTGGTAATGGTCGTCTTGATGCTGTAAGTAATGCACTTTCAAAGCATTTTGGAAGGCCTTGTGATGTAATGTGCTATGAGGAACATTCATTAAAGCAGGGTTCTGATTCAAGTGCTATTGCATATGTAGGAATTAAGGGTGATGATGGTAAAGAATACTTTGGCATAGGTATCGACCACGATATCATAAGAGCTTCAATTGATGCGGTAGAATCAGCAATGAACAGAAGTATGGCTGAGTAAAGAATAATATCAGTATAAATATTGTATCTGCGTATATGAACATATTTGCAGAGATATAATTATGTGCTTCCTTTAAACAGACAGGAGATATAGTAATATTTCCTTCTGTTTACTAAGGAAGCCTTTTTATGTTATAGAATAATTATATTGGAATTTACTATTACATAAAGGGAACAATGTGCCGGTGATATGCACTCGCACGAAGCTGTAGTCAGTTGCAGGCGACCGCGTCCGGTGCGAGAATGTGCTTTGCATATTCTTTTCTATTTTATATTCTTTTTTAGTAATAACTGGATTTTTGACTTACCAGCTGTTATAATCTTATAGTTAATGAATTAATTCTGAAAGGAATGAATATATGAGTAAGATTATTCTTGCATCTGGTTCACCAAGACGCAAAGAACTGCTGGAACAGATAGGAATAGAATTTGATATAATTACGAGTGATGTTGATGAGACAACTTTAATTACACAGCCAGATGAATATGTGAAATATCTATCAAGGATTAAGGCACAGGCTGTATGGGATATGGTAAAAGATGATGACGATTACAGGAATGAAGATGTTGTAGTTATAGGTGCAGATACAATCGTAAGCCATAAAGGACATATTCTTACAAAGCCTAAGGATACGGGAAATGCTTTTGATATACTTAAGGAACTGGCTGGTGATTGTCATCAGGTGTATACAGGTGTTACACTTATCAAGAATAATAATGTTGTAAGTAACTTTGCAGAAAAGACAGATGTATACTGTAATGATATTAGTGATAATGAGATAAGAGAATATATAAGTACAGGTGAGCCAATGGATAAAGCAGGGGCTTACGGAATTCAGGGGAGATTTGCAGCATTTATTGGAAAGATAGACGGTGACTATAATAATGTTGTCGGACTTCCGGTTGCAAGGGTATATCAGGAGTTAAAGTTATGGTTAAATTAATTGCAAGTGATCTTGATGGTACAATACTAAGAAAAGGTGCCCAGAGTGTAGAACCATCTACAATTAAAGCGATTGAACAGCTTGTTAATAAAGGAATGTACTTTGCACCTGCCAGCGGAAGACAGATAGTAAGCCTGAAAAGGCTTTTTGAGCCTGTAAGCGATAAGCTTGTATACATTGCTGAGAATGGAGCATTATGTGAATATAAGGGTGAGGTTATTGCCAAGACACCAATGGATAGAAAGCTTGCTCTTGAGATAATAGAAGATGTATATGAACAGCCTGATTGCGAGGTGCTTATATCAGGCCAGCATACAGCATATATCAAGCCTAAGACAGAAGAATATCATTATAGAATGACCAAGGTTGTTAATTATAAGACTACGCTTATTGATAAATTCACAGATGTAGATGAAGATATATTAAAGATTGCGGTATGTGATTTAAGCGGAATTGATAATTCCAAGGAACATTTCTTTAGCAAATGGAATGGCAAAGCTTCAATTACAGTTTCAGGAGATTTATATCTTGATTTTATGGAGAGCAGCGTTACCAAAGGAAAAGCAATGCATCAGCTTCAGCAGTACTTTGGATTGTCAGAAGATGAATGTATGGCATTTGGCGACAATTATAATGATATTGATATGCTTAAGTCAGTAAAATATGCGTATGTTATGGATACAGCATGTGAGGATATCAAGAAATATGCATATGACACAACTGAATGGGTTGAAGGCACACTAAGAAAAGAGTTTAATATATAAGATAATGTTTGTAGAAATGAGGAGTATTATTATGGAAAAACATATGAAAGAATGTGCAAAGGTATTTTTAAGAGATCAGAAGAAGCTTTTTGATGAGCCGGTTGTATATGATTTAGAGGAGGCAGAAGATTTTCTTGAGGAATGCTTTGCACAGTATTGCAGTAATATTAAAGAATTAAGACAGATTATGGACGATGAGGGAATGGATGTATCAGAACTTTCTGATGCAGAGCTTGAGGAACAGCTTGAAGTGTTCAAGCTTGATAATAACGGCGGATATTTCTTCGTAGAGGCATAGTTGGGCTGATATGAGAATAACAATATGCTGTGTAGGCAAAGTAAAGGAAAAGTTCTATTGTCAGGCAATAGATGAGTACAGTAAAAGGTTGTCAAGATACTGCAAGCTTGAGGTAAAAGAGGTGGCAGATGAGAAGACACCTGATAATGCAAGTGATACTGTTAATGATATAATAAAGGCTAAAGAGGGAGAAAGACTTCTTTCGTGCATAAAAGATGAAGCATATGTGATAGCTCTGGCAATTGATGGTAAAATGCTTGATTCTGTACAGTTATCACAGAAAATAGATAATCTTGGAATATCAGGAAAGAGTGATATTGTCTTTGTTATAGGAGGTTCATTAGGGCTTGATAAAAGGGTTCTTGACAGGGCCGATTTCAAGCTTAGTTTTTCGCCTATGACATTTCCACATCAGCTTATGAGAGTAATTCTTCTTGAACAGATATATAGAAGCTACAGAATTATGAAGAATGAACCTTATCACAAATAACCAGAATGGAGAAGTTATGAAAAGAAATAAGAAAAGATTAATAACAGCACTTATCATTATTGTAGCTGTGGCTGCGGTATTAGTATTTATGAAGTTCTTTAATGGTAATTTATTATATATTTCAACTGGTATGGGAAAATCTGTTGTTATGAAGGTTGATGGACAGAAGACTTATACATTTGAGGCAGAAGTATTAATGTCAGATGCTAAGAAACAATATGAAGATATGTTTGGAAGCAGTATATGGACAGAAGATATTGCCGGACAGCCGTTTGAGGAATATATAAAAGAACAGATAAGAGTAAAGCTTATAAGAGTAAGATGTATGAATTCTATGGCTAAAGAAAGAGGAGTAGTTCTTGGAAGAGAAGAAAAGAATGAAACAGCTAAGGCAGCAGAACAGTATTTTGATGGTCTTACAGAAGAACAGAAGAGCCAGTATGATATCACAGAGGATAAGGTTAATCAGATGTTTACTGAATTTGCAATCGCTTCAAAGCTTTACAATGATGTAACTTCACTTATGGATATTGAAGTGAGTTCAGATGATGCAAGAGTAATAAATATACAATATATTGTAACAGACTCAAAGGAAGAAATTGACAAAGCTTATGCAGAATTAAATGAGGGCAATTCATTCTTTGCAATTGCCAAGAAATATAATGCTGACGGCGAATATGAATATGAACTTAGAAGAGGCGAGATGGCTAAAGCATTTGAAGATACAGCTTATTCACTTTCAACAGGCCAGACAAGCGGAATCGTAGAAGCTGACGGAAGATTTTATATAATAAGATGTACGTCAGATAATGATAAAGCGAAGACAGAAGTTAATAAGTCATCAATTCTTGAAAAGAAGAAGTTAGAGGCATTTAATGATAAATTTGAACAATATGAGTCTTCAAAGTATGTTGAAATTAACAAAGATGAATGGAATAAGTTAAAAGTTTCTTCTGCACCATCTTTTAATGTAAGATTTGAGGATTTATTTAATTCAATAACAATTAATTAGAGTAGTACAGGAGTGTAGAATATAATGGCAGCAAAATATGATGCAAATAGTATATCAATTCTTGAAGGTCTTGAAGCTGTAAGAAAAAGACCAGGAATGTATATAGGAAGTGTTGGAACTAAAGGACTTAACCACCTTATATATGAGATAGCTGATAATGCAGTTGATGAACACCTTGCGGGTTACTGTAGCGAGATTACAGTAACCCTTAATAATGATGGAACTGCTACTATTATAGATAATGGACGAGGTATTCCTATAGGAATTCATCCAAAGGCAGGCATACCTGCAGTTGAGGTAGTATTTACAGTGCTTCACGCAGGTGGTAAGTTCGGTGATGGCGGGTATAAGATATCAGGCGGACTTCACGGTGTAGGTGCGTCAGTAGTTAATGCACTCTCAGTTTGGCTTGAAGTAGAGATAAAGGTTGATGGTGGTGTATACAGGCAGCGTTATGAAAGAGGAAAGGCAGTAGCACCACTTGAAAAAGTGGGAACATGCAGAAAGAATGATACAGGAACTAAAGTAACATTTCTTCCTGATGGTGAGATATTTGAAAAGACAAGATTTAAGTCAGATGCAATAAAGAGCAGAATGCACGAGACAACTTATCTTAATCCGGGACTTACAATACATTTTGAGGATAAGAGAAGTGGAAGCGAGGAAAAGATTACATATTCAGAACCAGATGGTATCAAGGCATATGTAAAGGAACTTAACAATGGCAAGGAAGCTGTGACGGATATTATCTATTTTAAGAAGAGTGAAGACGGCATAGAGGTAGAGTGTGCTTTCCAGTATGTTAATGAGTTTGAGGAAAATATTCTTGGTTTTTGTAATAACATATACACTCAGGAGGGGGGAACTCATATTACAGGATTTAAGTCTAAGTTCACTATGATTATTAATCAGTATGCAAGGGAGTTAGGTGTTCTTAAAGAAAAGGATAATAACTTTACCGGTCTTGATGTAAGAAATGGTATGACAGCAATTGTGGCTATCAAGCACCCTGCACCAAGATTTGAAGGCCAGACTAAGACTAAGCTTGATAATCCGGATGCGGGAACAGTTGTAAGTGCGGTTACAAGTGATGAGGTACAGTTATATTTTGATAGAAATCTTGAACAGTTAAAGTCAGTAATAGCCTGTGCCGAAAAGTCTGCAAAGATAAGAAAGGCAGAGGAGAGAACGAAGACTAATCTTTTATCTAAGTCTAAGTTCTCAATAGATTCCAATGGTAAGCTTGCTAACTGTGAGAGCAAGAAGTCAGAGGAATGTGAGGTGTTTATAGTCGAGGGAGATTCTGCGGGTGGTTCAGCCAAGACAGCAAGAAACAGACGTACTCAGGCTATACTTCCAATAAGAGGTAAGATACTTAATGTAGAGAAGGCTTCTATTGATAAGGTGCTTGCTAATGCCGAGATTAAGACTATGATTAACTCATTTGGCTGTGGCTTCCTTGAAGGTTACGGCAATGATTTTGATATAAGCAAGTTAAGATACGATAAGATTATCATTATGACAGATGCCGATGTTGATGGTGCACATATTGATACACTTCTGCTTACATTTTTCTATAGATTTATGCCTGAACTTATTAATCAGGGACATGTGTACATAGCTACACCACCGCTTTACAGGGCTGAACTTAAGAAAGTACCTAAGGCAGACAAAGCTTCTAAGAAGGCAGAAGGAACTAAGACGAAGGTAGATAAGAGCAGGACAGTACAGTATCTTTATGATGATAAAGCACTGGAAAGGTATAAAGAGCTTCACGCAAGTGGAACATTTACTCTGCAAAGATATAAGGGGCTTGGCGAGATGGACCCTGAACAGTTATGGGAAACTACACTTAATCCAGAGACAAGAATATTAAAGCAGGTAGAGATAGAGGATGCAAGAATGGCAACAGAGGTTACTTCTATGCTTATGGGAAGTGATGTGCCACCAAGAAGAGCATTTATACATGCACACGCTAATGAAGCGGAGATTGATGCATAAAAATGATATGATGTTGGGGTCAAAAGCCCCCAACTATGATACCTACGGATTGTTCCGTGCTACGCACTCCCACAATCCTCCCCAATATTCGCATATCGTGGGACTATCATCCCACTTTTATGCTCATATTGGGGCGGGTCCCAAGGTCATTCACCCACATATGAGCAAGCTCATATGGGTTTAGACCTTTTGACCCTGGTATTATGATATATATTAATAAAAGTATTATACGGAGATAATAATGGCAGAGAATATTATTAAAACTGAATATTCTGAGCTGATGCAGAAGTCCTATATAGATTACTCAATGAGTGTTATAACAGCAAGAGCACTTCCGGATGTAAGGGATGGACTTAAGCCAGTACAAAGAAGAGTGCTGTATGCTATGGATCAGCTTGGTTTAAATTATGATAAACCTCATAGAAAGTCAGCGCGTATCGTAGGTGATGCAATGGGTAAATATCATCCACACGGCGACAGTTCTATATATGAAACACTTGTTGTGCTTTCACAGGATTTTAAAAAGGGAATGGCACTTGTTGACGGTCACGGCAATTTTGGTTCTATAGAAGGTGACGGTGCTGCGGCTATGCGATATACAGAAGCCAAGCTTAAGAAGTTCACACAGGATGTATATTTATCAGACTTGGATAAAGATGTAGTTGATTTTGTGCCTAACTTTGATGAAACAGAGAAAGAACCAGCAGTTCTTCCGGTAAGAATACCTAATCTGTTGGTAAATGGTGCTGACGGTATCGCAGTTGGTATGACAACTAATATTCCAACACATAATCTTTCAGAAGTTGTCGATGCAGTATGCGCATATATGGATAATGAAGATATAACTACAACTGAGCTTATGCAGTATATACCCGGACCTGACTTTCCTACAGGTGGACTTGTTATTAATAAGTCAGAGCTTGCAGGCATATATGAGACTGGTACAGGAAAGATAAAGTTAAGAGGAAAGGTTGTATATGAGCCAGCGGCAAGAAAAGGCGAGAAGGACAGGCTTGTAATAACAGAAATTCCTTATACAATGATAGGTGCTAATATTGGAAAGTTCATATCAGATATAGTGGATTTGGTTGAAACCAAGAAGACAACTGATATTGTTGATGTGTCAAATGAGTCATCAAAAGAAGGTATAAGAATAGTTCTTGAATTAAAGAAGAACACAGATATTGAAAATCTTAAGAACCTTTTATATAAGAAGACTAAGCTTGAAGATACATTTGGTGTAAATATGCTTGCTATAGTTGACGGACGACCGGAAACTCTTGGGTTACGCCAGATAATAAAGCATCATATTGACTTCCAGTATGAGATAAATACAAGAAAATACACAACACTTCTTAATAAGGAGCTTGCCAATAAGGAGATTAAAGAAGGACTTATAAGAGCCTGCGATATAATCGATCTTATAATAGAAATTCTTCGTGGAAGCTCTAATCTTAAAATGGCAAAAGACTGCCTTATTAATGGTAATGTTGATAATATCAAATTCAAGTCAGAAGCTTCTAAGAATCAGGCGGCTAAGCTTGATTTTACAGAAAAGCAGGCTTCAGCCATACTTGAAATGCGCCTGTACAAGCTTATAGGTCTTGAGATACTTGCACTCCAGAAGGAATATGACGAATGTCTTTCAAAGATTGCAAAGTATGAAAAGATACTTGGCAGTAAGAAGGCTATGGCAAAAGTAATAAAGGACGACCTTGTAAGAATTAAGAAGGAATATGGTGTTGAACGAAAGACCGTAATAACTGATGCAAAGGTTGCAGTATTCGTTGAAAAAGAAGTTCCAGCACAGGAAGTTGTATTTATTATGGATAGATTTGGCTATGCAAAGACTATAGATACAGCTTCTTATGAACGTAATAAGGAAGCTATCTACAACGATTTTAAGTATGTATTTACCTGTATGAATACTGATAAAATATGTATATTTACGGATAACGGACAGCTTCACCAGATTAAAGTAAAGGATATTCCTTTCCTCACTAAGTTCAGGGACAAAGGTACTCCAATAGATAATCTTGGAAATTATGACAGCAGCGGTGAACTTATTATATACTTGTGTGCATATGAAACTATCAAAAATCAGAAGCTGCTCTTTGTTACAAGTCAGGGCATGATGAAGATAGTTGACACGGCAGAATTTGATGTAGCCAAGAGAACGGTAGCTTCGACAAAGCTTCAGGATGATGACAAGATAGTAAGCATTGAAAAGGCTGACGTTCAGGTTGAAACGCTTTCTAAGTTTAATCTTGATGGCAGCAGAAGTGAAGTTGAAGAAATTGTAAGTAATAAAAATGTAATTGTACAGACAGCTAATGGTGTGTTCTTAAAGTTCCCTCTTTCTGAAATACCAGTTAAGAAGAAGAGTGCAGTAGGTGTCAGAGGTATTAAGCTTGGCAAAGACGATTATATAGAAGATATATTCATTATGGATGACGGAATGGAATTCACGATGGAATATAAAGGAAAGAAGATAGACTTTGCTAAGATGAAAATGGCACATAGAGACACAAAAGGCATAAAAGTCAGAGTGTAAATTATAATTTTGCTATTCATCGTATATAAATAACATTTCAACGCTATATAAGCATAATAAAATCAGGACAATACAGCGTGGCGTATTCTGCTGCATTGTCCTGATTTTTATTTTTGAATAGAGCTATTTTATAGTTGATAAGAAATATTCGTGTATGCGTGTGTCGCCTGTTAATTCAGGGTGGAAAGAAAGTCCAATCTGATTATTGTATTTAGCGGCAACAATATGATTATCAACACTTGCAAGCACTTCAACACCATCGCTGACATTTTCGATATAAGGTGCTCTTATAAATGTCATAGGATAATTGCCGATATGCTTAATATCAGCGTTAGTTACAAAGCTTGAAAGCTGTCTTCCGTAAGCGTTACGTTTAATGGTGACAGGAAGCGTTCCTATATGGACTATGTCATCGTCTGCTATATGTTCAGAGAGAAGTATAAGTCCAGCACAGGTTGCAAGTGTTGGAAGACCATTACTAATCATATTCTTAATGTCCTTCATCATATCAAGCTTGTTAAGTAACTGTCCCTGAACAGTACTTTCACCGCCAGGCAGTATCAGACCGTCTAATCCCTCTAAATCATCCCGTTGTCTTATTTCTATTGCTGTATGTCCGATTTCTTCAATCATATGCTCGTGTTCAATAAAAGCACCTTGGACAGCAAGTACACCTATCTTCATAGTAAGCCTCATTTCTATGTGCGATTATATTATTAACGTCCACGTTCTTCCATAATTATCTGTATTTCACTAGGATTGATACCTACCATAGCTTCGCCAAGGTCTTCTGATAACTTGGCAATAAGTGCTGCATCCTGATAGTTAGTAACAGCCTGAACGATAGCAGAAGCACGTTTTGCAGGATTACCAGACTTGAATATACCAGAACCTACGAACACACCCTCAGCACCAAGCTGCATCATAAGAGCAGCATCAGCAGGGGTTGCAACACCACCAGCGGCAAAGTTAACAACAGGAAGCTTTCCATTATCGTGCACATAAAGTACAAGGTCGTAAGGAACCTGTAACTGCTTAGCTTCCTCAAAGAGTTCATCTTTCTGCATAGATGTAATCTTGCGGATTTCAGAATTCATTTTTCTCATATGGCGTACAGCCTGAACAACATCACCAGTACCAGGTTCACCCTTAGTTCTAATCATAGAAGCCCCTTCGTTAATTCTTCTTAAAGCTTCGCCTAAGTCCCTTGCACCGCATACAAATGGTACATTGAACTGTGTCTTATCAATATGATAAATGTCATCAGCAGGAGAAAGTACTTCTGATTCATCAATATAATCAATCTCAATAGCCTGTAAAATCTGGGCTTCAACAAAATGACCGATACGGCACTTAGCCATAACAGGGATACTTACAGCTTCCTGAATTCCTTTAATCATCTTAGGGTCACTCATACGTGATACACCGCCAGCGGCTCTGATGTCAGCAGGTATTCTTTCAAGTGCCATAACAGCACAGGCACCAGCCGCCTCAGCAATCTTAGCCTGTTCAGGAGTTGTTACGTCCATAATAACTCCGCCCTTTAACATCTGTGCAAGTCCTTTGTTTAATTCATACTGAGAAGTAGTTGTCATAATTATTAACCTCATTTCTTTATATTTAAATGCTTTTTGTTAAATTGTTAAAATGCTCTGCCAGAACTACAAATATATTACATAGCAGTAACTTAATTAACTTGCGACTATAATAAGACTTATCTGATTATATTAAAATGTTCAATGTAAAGAAGTTTGATAATGTCAGGTGGTATTAAACTGACATTTAATTATAAGGGAGAAGATGAATGTGTAATAAGGTCAGATGTAATTATTGAATAAAAATATATAATTTTATATTTGACAATACAACATTTATGTTGTGCTCTAATAAAGTAAGAGGAAAATATTACGCAAAAATAATTAGCTGCATTGACAGGAAACAAACAGCAGGATATTTCCAGAATTGAGAAAAAGAAAAGTAATCCAACAATACGCACATTTAGTCATATACTTGAGGCTTTAGGTTATAAATTACAAATTGTAAAAAAGAAATCAATATAATATAATATAATAATATATAAAGTTAAGATAGTATCTAATAAAGGAGGAGTATATGTATACATACAAAACAGAGATTTTAACGGTTGGCACTAAATGGCTTTCAGATAAGGCAGATGCTAATGATATTGCTATGTTAGACAATCTGATTAATGAGAGAGCAGCTGACGGCTGGGAGTTAGTCACTTATGATTATATGGCAACATCCATGCAGATTAAAGGAGCATTTGTTGTTACATTCAGAAAAGAAAAAGATGATAAGACGTGGAATGGATTGGGATAAGACTTTGACATTTACTGTTCCTATGCACGGTGAAGCAAGATATAGATTTGATTATCTTACATCAACTTATGATAGTAAAGATGGTAAGGTTGAGAAATTCACATTTTAAAAATATTTAAAAATACCCTGTCATTATTGGCATATACTGGAAGTCCCAATATATAGTGGGTAGTGACAGGGCTTTTTATATTATTATGTTTGTTTATTAATTCTGAACTGTAGTTATTTATGTTTTATTTTAAATAAGCTTTAAGTGAGTATATTTTATAGTGGTATATTTTATAATTTCTGGTTGTCCTTCATATACTCATCATAAAGTCCGATAACTTTATTCATAACCTCAGGGCCAGGTGCTCCGAGAGTAAGACGTTTTTCAACGCAGGTCTTTAAGCTGATAGCTTCGTATACATCTTCTTCAAATACAGGGCTTATCTTCTTGTATTCATCAAGTGAAAGGTCATCAAGTGCAATACCCTTGTCAATACACATAAGAACAAGCTGTCCTACAATACCATGTGCATCCCTGAAAGGAACCCCTTTCTTAACAAGGTAGTCAGCGGCATCAGTAGCATTAGTGAAGCCTTTTTTAGCTGAGTCTTCCATACGTGTATTATTGAATTTCATAGTATCAATCATACCCTTGAATAAGCTTACACAGCCCTTAACAGTATCTATAGCATCAAATGTAAGCTCTTTATCTTCCTGCATATCTTTATTATAGGCAAGAGGAATTCCCTTCATAGTTGTGAGGATACTCATAAGAGCACCATATACACGTCCAGTCTTACCACGGACAAGCTCAGCTATATCAGGGTTCTTCTTCTGTGGCATAATGCTTGAACCTGTACTGAAAGCATCATCTAATTCGATGAATTTGTATTCGTTAGAATTCCATATACATATTTCTTCAGAAAATCTGCTTAAATGCATCATAATAGTAGAGAGTGCACTTAAGAATTCAATAACATAATCTCTGTCTGATACAGAGTCCATACTATTAAGAGTAGGACCAGCAAATCCAAGAAGCTCGGCTGTCATCTCTCTGTTAAGGGGATATGTAGTTCCTGCAAGAGCACCAGCACCAAGAGGGCAGTAGTTCATTCTGTTATATATATCGTGAAGTCGGCTTCTGTCACGTCTGAACATTTCAAAGTAAGCAGAAAAATGATGAGCAACAGTTACAGGCTGTGCTTTCTGAAGATGAGTAAAGCCTGGCATATAAGTGTCAACATTTTCTTTGATTATTCTTAAGATAACTTCCATAAGCTCTCTTACTTCTTCATCAACATTTTTAACTTCATCGCGTGTATAAAGTCTCATATCAAGTGCAACCTGGTCATTACGGCTTCTGCCTGTGTGAAGCTTCTTTCCTGCATCACCGATACGCTCAATAAGGGTAGCTTCCATAAATGTGTGAATATCTTCATATTCATCAGTGATTTCAAGCTTTCCAGATTCTATGTCAGAAAGAATACCTTTTAAGCCGTCAGTAATCTGCTTTCCTTCATCTTCTGAGATAATACCCTGAGCAGCAAGCATTGTAGCGTGTGCAATGCTTCCCTGAATATCCTGCTTGTAGAACTTCTGGTCAAAGGAGATAGAAGCGTTAAAATTATTAACAAGCTCATTAGTTTCTTTAGTGAAGCGTCCGCCCCAAAGTTTCATATTGTACCTCTTTCCTGCACTTCGTTAGTGCTTATAATTAATTGTTAATAGAATGCCTGATTATTCTTCTGATGAATTAATCTCATCACTGTCAAGATTGTCGAAGTCATCAAGACTATCTAGCATATTTATATCATTATCACCCACGATATTTATATCCATAGCAGATGAAACATCTAAATCTGTGAGAGTATTATCAGCTGAATCTTCAGATAATGCGTTGTAAGTATCATCAGCTTCAACAGCTTTATTTGTACTGGCGGTTTTTAATATATTTATTGTTATATTTTTCTTCTTTAATATATAAATACCGATTAATATAATAATACATAATGCTGTAATTAAGCAACCCTTAATAAGGTTCACAGGTGTATATTTTAATGTTATTTCGTGGCTGCCCTCACTTATCTGTACGCTTAAGAGAGCATCATAAAGGGCAGAGGTCTCTACTTTTCTGCCATCAATATATACCTTCCAGCCTTTATCGTAAGGGATGGAGAATATAAGGGTTGCGGCTTTGTTAGCTGTTATAGTTCCTTTTATCTTAGTATCCTTAAATGAAGTAATAGAAAGGGAACTGCCATTTAATATATTGTAAGCTTCTGTAAATCTTGAAGTTTCAAGTGTATACACGCTGGCATTCATTGCTGAATCGCCAGATATGACAACGGTATCTGCTGGAACGGCGTAGCCTAGGTCAATTATGTGATTGCCATTTTTAAGTCCTGAATAAGTATATTCAGAATTGTTAATAGTGGCAGTTACGTTGTCGCAGGTCGTATTTCTTACAACCATATACAGATGTCCTGCTTTTACAGGCTTAACTTCAAAGCTTGAGTCGGTGGCATTTTCATAAGTAAGTGTAAATACATTGGCAATGCCTGTAAGTGTCTGTATAAGCGAGTTCTGGTTCTCAATTCCTGTTCCATTGGCTTCTGATGGATTCCATTCGCCTGCATTATTATAGGTTATAAATCCAAGTGGAAGTGTATATTTATTCTCATAGACGAATTCGCCGTCATCTCCAACGTAATACTCGCGAAGAGAACTGCTTGTAAGTATACGGTTGGTAATTGTATATTTAACCGAGAATAAGCTTTCTGTAACAAGTGTAGCACCATTGTAGCCATAGGCATTCATTGAATGTTCAAAGCCAAGCTTTCCGAACAATTCTGACATTCCAGCACTTGAGGTTGATGAAAATGTTGATATTGAGTGGTAATTATGCCAAGCTCCGTCATTTTTTGAACGCGCACCAAACTTCTTATCCATTCGGTAAAATGATGTATCTTCATCTCTTACGGTCTGTGTCACAGATTTAATAGCATCATAATCTAAAAGATAAGAGGTTCTGTTAGTAGTTCCAATTCCTGTTGAATCCATATTGATAGTACATTCTATTATACAGACTATAAATGCAAGAAATACTGTTACAGGCAGCTTCCAGTTGGTCTTGTTATAGACAATCATAAGTCCTGCATACACAAGAATAAAAGCACCGCTTAAGTAAATTGCCTTAAAATCATAAGTTTCATCAACTGCAAATACCTGTTCAATAAGCACAAGAAGTCCTAAGCTTATCCATACGGCAATTCCTAACTGTCTGCTTGTCATCCGCTTTATATGGCTTAATGCCTCATAACACATTGTAAGCAGGAAGAAAATGTATATAAATGATTGTCTGCAAGGCAGGCTGTTAGGATAATGAAATCCGTGCCATATAAAATTAGGTATATTAAGGTTAAATGCTGTAAGGAAGACAAGCAGTAATACGGATTTGCCTATCTTTTCGCATAAATTGATGTCTTTGTCCATAACATAGAGAGGATAAAGAAGGAATACAGCAACGCCGCAGTATATGTTAGGGTAGTGTTCAAGTCCAAGGTGGACAGGAACATTTATTAATTGTCTAGTGAGCATATTTAATATGCTGAAATAAAGACTTAATTTCTTAGGAAATGCAATGTCACTTGAAGCTGATAAAGAAAATGTGTAGAACTCAGGCAGTAAAAGGCATGCCGCAAGCCCACCGGCAATCAGTGAGTAAAATGCAAATTTTAGAAATGTCTTAAAATAATTCTTGAAAGTACGTTCTTTTTTGTAGGCAGTTACAAGCACAATAAAATAAAGAACAACTGATAAACATACCATAATTGCAATATAGTAGTTAGTGAATATACATAATCCAAGACTTATGCAGTATAGAAAGCATTTATCTTCATTAACAAGTCTTTCAAGGCCAAGCATAATAAGAGGAACAAGTATAAGACAGTCAAGCCACATAATGTTCCAGCTATAAGCAGCTACATATCCGGAAAATGCGTAGAATAACCCGAATAAAGCTATACATATATTCTTGTTGGAAAAATGCCTGCTTATATAGTGGGTCATAGAAACGCTTGATAAAGATAACTTAAGGATTATGAGAGTATTCATAATCTCAATCATATATTTCTGTGGGAATAATACAATAATCCAGTTAGCAGGGCTTGCCAGATAGTACGCATATAAAGATGTGAAATTAGTTCCCATACCGATATCCCAGCTATAAGTAAGGCTTTCTGCGTTGCGGATTTTATACCATAGCTCAGAGAAAAATGGAGCGTACTGGTGATACATATCAGAACGCAGATAACAGTTATTGCCGAATGGAAATATTTCCCTTGCAAAATACAAGGCTGTAAATATTATAACTGGAATAAAAAATGCAATTATATATACGATATTTCCACACGGAATATTACCTGTCTGTTCGTCAAATAAACTGAATTTGTGTCGATGTTTAGTCTGTTGGTTCAAATTTGCTTCCCCCTATGGATAATAATGTTTACATTTTACCAAAAACGGTATTTTATGTAAATGATATACGGTAATTATAATGATTATTTGTACAGTAATTTATATAGTAATATTTGAGGTTTTGCTTGTAATATGGATATTAATTAGGTACAATAAAAATGTATGCGAAGGGAACTTTATATCTTATAATAATGTATTATAGATATAAGGAGTATACATGGACTTAATTAAATTATATAAAAAGCGTAGATATATTATTAAAACAGCTGTATTAGTATTAATTATTATAATTGCAGGCATATTTTATATAAACCCAACCAAAGAAGATGGCAGTGTTATAATTAATAAAGATAATATTTCAGATAAGGAAAGTGATAGCAAGAGTATTATCGGTGGAGTTACCAGCGGCGGTGCTGCTGATATTAACAATAGTAATGGTATTAATGGTAACGAAGCAGGCAATGACGGACTGGATGAGAATAACAGTAAGATATATGTATATATATGTGGTGCAGTTGTTAATGCAGGAGTTGTCAGTGGTGGTGCAGGTATGAGACTGTATCAGGCGGTGGAACTTTGCGGAGGTCTTATTGATGAGGCAGACGGCACCAGAGTTAATCTTGCAATGCAGTTAAAGGATGGAGATAAAATATATATCCCATATGCTTACGATGATATAAGCCTGACAGATGAAATGAACAACGGCTGTAATCCTAATGCCACGGGAATATCGGGCAGTAATACAGAGAATTCAGACGGTAATAGCGAAAGTTATGGTAGTAACACAGGGGGAGCAGGCAGTAGTAATCTTATTGATATTAATAAAGCTTCCAAGTCTGAACTTATGCAGTTATCCGGCATAGGTGAGGCGAGGGCATTAGATATAATAAGTTATAGGGAAAAGCATGGTGCTTTTAAAAGGATAGAAGATATAAAGAATGTATCAGGAATAAAAGATGCAGCATTTAACAAGATAAAAGATTATATATGTGTTTGAACAAGGAGTAATTATTAAAGATGGCGGGTAAAGTATTAGTTGTTGATGATGAAAAGATGATTGTTAAAGGAATTAAATTCAGCCTTATACAGGACTACAGTGTGGTTGACTGTGCCTATGATGGTGAAGAAGCACTTGATATGGCTAAGAACAATGATTACGATATAATACTTCTGGATATAATGCTTCCTAAGATGAATGGACTTGAGGTATGCCAGCAGATAAGAGAGTTCTCTAATGTTCCTATAATTATGCTTACGGCCAAGGGCGATGATATGGATAAGATTATGGGACTTGAATATGGTGCGGATGATTATATAACAAAGCCATTTAATATTCTTGAAGTTAAAGCAAGAATGAAAGCAATCTTAAGAAGAAATAATAAGCCTGAGAAAGAACAGGCTAAGAGTAATGTATTAAATATCGGGGATATGAGAATTGACTGTGACAGCAGAAGTCTTTTTATCAGAGGCAAAGAGATTTACCTTACAGCTAAGGAATTTGACCTTTTAGAGCTGCTTGCATTTAATCCTAACAGAGTATATAGCAGAGATGTACTTTTAAAGACAGTGTGGGGAGCGGATTACCCGGGTGATGGACGTACAGTAGATGTTCATATAAGAAGATTAAGAGAGAAGATAGAAGATAATTCAAGTGAACCTAAGTATGTTCATACTAAGTGGGGAGTAGGTTATTATTTTAATGTTTAATATAAATAAAGGAACGCGGGGACAATCGGCTAAATCCAGGATGAATCATAAGAAATTAATAACAGATATATTAAGTTTTTTCTTAAGCACAAGATTCAGACTCGTATTTATAATAGCAGTAATGTCTATTATATCGACAATCTCAGCAGTCAAGGCTGTTAAATATTCATATACGACATCACTTGTTGAAGCAAGGAAAGCATACGTTAATAATGAGGCTGTGCTTATTGCGGCTGAATTTACGAAGTACGGAAGCATTGATGAAGCACATAATGATGGGGTGTATGAAAATCTTATGAATTATTCATCACTTAATGCAATAAGAATAAGGCTTGTAGATAAGAAATATAACATAAGCGTGGATACATATGCTGTTGACACTGGAAAGACTATGATTAATTCCAAGGTTATAACTGTGTATGACAGTCCTAAGACAATAACTGATTACAGCAAAAAGACCGGCAATATAGAAGCAGCTTCTCCTGTATACAACAGCGAGGGACAGCTTATAGCTGTTCTAGTAGTTAATCTTGATATATCAGATATAAGCCAGATAGCAGGGAATGCTTTTGACAGGATATGGGTTATTGAATTTGTGATAATTACTATTATTCTTGTTGTTTCGATTATTGTGACATATTTTTATTTTAAGCCGTATAAGAAAGCGCTTCATATTGTTGAAGAAGTTGATTTTGGATATATAGACAAGAGAATGGACGTTAAAGGTTCTACAGAACTTAGACAGTTTGCAAAGCATTTTAACAGTATTATGGACAAGAACAGTGAACTTGATAATTCAAGGTCTGAGTTCGTGTCAAATGTATCACACGAGTTAAAGACACCTATAACTTCAATTAAGGTTCTTGCTGATTCGCTTAATACGCAGGAAGATGTTCCTGTGGAAGTATATAAGGAATTTATGGTTGATATTGTAAGTGAAATTGACAGGGAGAATAAGATTATTGAGGATCTTTTATGTATGGTAAGGCTTGATAAAGCTTCAGCTACCCTTAATATTTCATCAGTTAATCTTAATGAACTGTTAGAGCTTGTGTTAAAGCGGTTAAAGCCGCTTGCACAAAAGAAGAATATAGAATTGTTATTTGAGAGTTTCAGACCGGTTGTGGCACAGATTGATGAGGTTAAGATAACACAGGTAATATCTAATCTTGTTGAAAATGCTATCAAATATAATGATATGGACGGCTGGGTGCATGTTTCACTTAATGCAGATCATCAGTTCTTTTTTGTAAGGGTTGAAGATTCTGGAATCGGAATACCTAAAGAGAGCCAGAGCAGGGTTTTTGAGAGATTTTACAGGGTTGACAAGGCAAGGTCAAGGCAGACAGGTGGAACAGGTCTTGGACTTTCTATAGTTAAGAATATTATATTAATGCACCATGGAACAATTAAGCTGTATAGTGAGGAGGGGATGGGAACAACATTTACTTTCAGAATACCGCTTAATTATGTAGAGTCAGATGATGAGGATAAGAATGAGAATTAGACTATTGATTAATAAGCTGGTGGTTATATTATTATGCTGTTGTATGGCTGTAGAGCTGACGGCGTGTTCTTCACAGAACAGGGGCAGGCAGTATACGGTTTATTATACGAACAGTTCAAAGGACAAGCTTATAGAACAGAATTATAATATTGACATTGACACTTCTATAGAAGATACAGCAAGACAGCTTCTTGATAAGATGAATGTTAAGCCTGCTGATAAGAATGAGTATATAATAAAGCCTGATAATGTTACGTTGTTAGATGTTATGCTTGATGGAAAAGCAATTGCACTTAATTATTCATCTTCATATAAGCAGATGAGTACGCAGGTTGAACTGTTATTCAGGGCAGCGGTAGTAAAAATGCTTACGCAGATAGATGATGTATTGTATGTACATTTTTATGTTGATGGCAAGGAAGCTTTGTATGAGGACGGTACAGTTATAGGTGCATTAAAAAAGACAGATTTTACGGAATCAGACAGTGCATTTGGAGAAATGGACTGGCGTAATGTACAGTTGTATTATGCAGATTATACAGGTACAAGGCTTGTTAAAGTCAAGGAAATGCTTGCTTATAATAAGAATATGCCAATAGAAAGAATGATTGTGCAGAGGCTTATAAGCGGACCTACAGCCGCAGGAGCATACACTTCACTGCCAAAGGACGTCAAGCTTCTTGGCGTGTCTGTTGTAGAAAAGGTGTGCTATGTTAATCTTAGCGAGGAGTTCCGTGACGAGCTTGTTAATGTGAGTTCGTATGTTGAGATATATTCAATAGTTAATTCATTATGTGCCCTTGACAGCATAGAGTCTGTTAAAATATTCATTAACGGAGATTATACGAATACGTTCAGGGATAGTATAAGCCTTGACAGGCTGTACAAATTTAATTCGGGTATAGTTGAATAAGCGTTCCGGAAAGGAACAAAAGGTTAGTTATTTGAAAAGACCATTATTAAGTGCGGCTGTAACTCAGCTTATAGCCGCAGTAATATCTATATATTGTTACAGGGAAAAGCTGCATTGGAGTGCAGTGCCTGTAATAGTATTGGTTGGAATTCTGGCATTTGAAGTTTTACGCATATGTGTAAGATTTAATAAGAATTCCTGTCTTTATTATCTTATATTTCTTATATTTCCAGTGACAATAATAAGAACAGGCATAGTAAGTGACAGACTAGGAAAATGTTATGAGAATATAACATTTACAGGCACAATATATAATATGCAGAATAAGGATGGTTATAATGTTTTGTATATTAATAATACGGACATTCATACAGGAATTATTGTATACACAGATGATAATAAATGTAATGCAGGAGACATAGTGCGGGTTACTGGAGATGTTAAGGAATTTGATAAGCCAAGAAATTATGGCAGTTTTGACGCTAATATGTATAATATTTCGCTGGGTTATCCATATAAATGCAATGCAGATAAGGTTGTAGTTACAGAGAGTAACAATAACCGGCTTAGATATATTTTGTATGTAATTAAGCAAAAGATTAAGGGTATATATGCAAAGGTATATAAAGATAAAGCTGGGCTTATGTCATCAATTGTGTTAGGTGATAAATATGAGCTTGATATTAAGACTAAAGAGGAATACCAGAAAAATGGAATTGCACATCTGCTTGCAATAAGCGGTCTGCACATATCTTTAGTTGGTATGGCTGTATATAAGCTAATAAGAAAATATATAGGGATAATGAAAGCTTCTGTAATATCAATCGCGGTTATTATAATGTACCTTATTATGACAGGAGAAACGGTATCTGCCAAAAGGGCGGTATGTATGCTGGTGCTTATTATAATTGCAGATGTATATGGCAGGACATTTGATATTCTTACAGGGTTGTCAGCTGCTTCAATATTAATACTTGGGCGTAATCCATATACGGTCTATAGTATGTCATATATAATGTCATTTCTGGCAATTATAGGTATATCACAGTTATATCCTGTATTAATGCCTGATGAAAAAGCTATAAATAGCAGAATGGACAATACTGGCAAAATAGTAAAAAAGTCGATAGTGTACATTATTAATGCATTGCTATGTAGTATTGCGGTTACATTAGCGACACTTCCAGCAGTGCTTTATAGTTATAATTCGGTATTCATGACAAGTATTTTTATTAACTGCATTGTAATACCACTTATGCCAGTGGTGATGATAACGGGAATTATTACAGCATTTGCTGGTTTTATATCGCTTAAGCTTGCGTATTTTACGGCTGGGGCAGGTAATTATGTTCTTGATTTCTATGACTTTGTGTGCGAACGTAATTCAAGGTTGGGACAGTTCAGAATAATAACAGGACAGCCGCCAGCAGGAATAATTATAGTATATAGTGTGCTAATGATAATATTTATCATTATAAATAAGCCGTCCTTTAAATATAACTTTAACAATTATTACAAGATGCATAGCTTGGTAAATAAAGCAATTAACAACATTATTGCTGTTATGCTGGTGGTATTGGTTCTTAATATGCGCTACAAGCCTTATAACGGGCTTCAGATTAATATGTTAGATGTAGGGCAGGGCGACAGCATATATGTAAGTGCTTCGGGCAGACATAATTTTTTGTTTGACGGTGGAAGCACGGATATTAAAAGTGCAGGACAGTACCGGGTGTATCCTGCATTGCGTGCGATGGGCTGTAAATATATAGACTGCATTTTTATAAGCCATACGGATAATGACCATATAAGTGCAGTTATGGAGCTTATTAAGATGTGTGATGATACATTTTCTATTGGGAGTATTGTTATGCCGGATATTAAAGGCAAAGAGAATATAGAGGCATATATGAAGCTTGTGGATATGGCTGATAAAGCAGGCATAAATGTATGTTATGCCGTAAGAGGATATACATTTACAGTAGGAGAGCTGGATATTAAATGTATACATCCTTGTGCTGGTTACGACTATGAGGATAGTAACGATTATTCTGCTGTTTATTGCATAAGTTATAAAAAATTCTCAATGCTTATGACTGGTGATGCAGAAAGCAGGGCAGAGGACTGCCTTATTAATGATATTAATAAAGAGAGAGCAGCTAATGTAGATATTAAAGATGAGCTTTCTGATATAACAGTTCTAAAGGTGGGACACCACGGCTCTAAATATGCTACAAGTGATAAGCTGCTTAAGACAATTAAGCCGCAGTATGCACTTATATCGTGCGGTATCAATAACAGGTACGGGCATCCCCATAGTGAAACGCTTGAAAGGTTAGAAGACAATAACTGCAAGGTGTATGTTACAAATACATTAGGAGAGATAATAATTAGAACAGACGGATACAAAATGAGCGTTCATCAATATTTACAATAATGCAGTATAAATGGTACAATTATACTTATGAAAACTTTAAATGATAATATTAAAAAAGGCGAATATCAGAAAGTATATCTTATATATGGTGAGGAAGAATATCTTAAAAAGCAGTATAAGGATAGAATGAAACAGGCGATAATAGGTGATGATACTATTAATTACAGTTATTTTGAAGGAGATAATACAAAGCCTGAAGATGTAATTACTATATGTGAGACAATACCATTTTTTAGCGAAAGACGACTTGTTATAGTAAGTGACAGCGGGTATTTTAAGACGGCTAATGATAAAATGGCAGACTATATTAAGGAACTGCCGGATTATCTTATATTAATATTTATAGAAAAAGACGTTGATAAGAGAAATAAAGTATATAAGGCTGTAAGTTCTAATGGATATGTATGTGAAATGCAGTATCAGACACCAGCAACGCTTAAAAGGTGGATAGCAGGAATGATGGCTTCCAATGATTATAAAATAAGTGAGGCAGCATGTGAGCTTCTTCTTGATAAGACTGGTGCAAGTATGGAGCTTATAAGAAATGAGATAGACAAGCTTATAAGCTATTGCAGTGATAAAAAGATGGTTATGCCGCAGGATGTTGAGGCGGTATGTTCAACACAGACTGTAAGCCATATATTCGATATGCTTGAGGCGGTTGCCAATAAGAATAAAGAAAAAGCACTTTCGCTTTATTATGATTTGCTTACATTAAAAGAGCCTCCGATGAGAATACTATATCTTATAGTAAGGCAGTTTAATGGAATATTGCAGGCAAAGGAGCTTGCGGCAAGGGGGCTTTCAAGCAAAGAGATAGCTTCGGCTATAAAGGTTGCACCATTTGTTGCTGGTAAATATCTTTCACAGGCAAAATATTTTACAACAGATACAGTTAAAGATATATTAAATGAATGTGCAGATATAGAAGAACGTGTAAAGCAGGGAAGATTGCAGGATAAGCTCGGAGTAGAGCTTATAATAATTAAATATTCAGCGTAAAATATAATAGGCAATTTCCTATTACATAAAAAAGACTGGTGCGAGGGTATGCACCAGTCTTTTATGTTAAATAAAATAATTAAGCTAAAGTGTTAACAGCCTTAGTAATACGAGATACTTTTCTAGCAGCTGTGTTCTTGTGGAAGATTCCTTTAGAAGCAGCCTTAGATATCTCAGCTATAGCAACAGGAAGAGCAGCTTCAGCAGCAGCCTTGTCACCAGCAGCAACAGCAGCGTCTACCTTCTTGATATAAGTCTTAACCTTAGACTTTATTGCCTTGTTTCTATCAGCTCTTACCTGACTTGTGATTACTCTCTTCTTAGCAGATTTAATGTTAGCCAATCCGTACACCTCCAAATATTAATATAATCTTAGTTATCTGTTTCGCATTAAAGCCGGACACGGACGATCTAATGTAAACATACTCATATATCTTATAGTAGAAAGTCCATAATGTCAACCATTAATTCACAAAAATATTTATCATTAAATAAATATTCCTGCACATTATAAATAATAAGATGTGAAAAATCAATATGATAGAGATTTTTCATATAAAAATAATGATGCAAGGGTCATAATTCAGGGACAAAATACCTTTTGATTCTTGGTGTCATATAAAGTATGGAATTAAATATGTATACAACATTATATGGGAGTTAAAGATATGCAGAATAATATTAGAACAGACCTTGCAGTAGAATTAAATGAGGAGATTTCAAGAAAAGCCGGCAGGTTAAAAGGCATTATTGTAAATCAGCAGAAAGATAAGGATACAGGGATAGAAGTTACAAGCCTGAAGGTTACTAATAAAGCAGGTGAGAGAATGATTGGAAAGCCAATGGGCACTTATATAACGATAGAGGCAAGAAGGATAAATGAGATGAATGAAGATTATAACAATAATGTCACCCAAATTCTGAAAAATTATATCAGCGAACTTATAGGTGAGCTGTTAAAAAATAAAAAAGTTAAAGATAACGGAAAGAACAGCAGACAAGATAATAAAATACCATTTCCAGGTGGGAAAAATATAAGCTCCAAAAGACACATAAGTCTTTTGGTGGCAGGACTTGGCAACAGGGATATTACATCGGACTCGCTTGGACCACTTGTTGTAAAGAACCTGTATATTAATGGACATATTGATAATGATGATACGGGGCTGTGTGTATGTTCAATAATACCGGGAGTTATGGGGGATACAGGTATGGAAACTGCGGATATAATTAAGGGAATTGCAAAGCAGATAAATCCGTCAGTTATTATTGCAATAGATGCACTTGCAGCAAGAAATATAGAAAGGCTTAATACTACAATACAGCTGTCGGATATGGGCATTAATCCAGGATCAGGAGTAGGCAATCACAGAGTTGGAATTAATTATGAGAATATAGGAATACCAGTTCTTGCAATTGGAGTTCCAACAGTAATAGATGCTTTGACAATAGTAACAGACCTTGTAAGTCCTCTTATAGGTGATTGCAGTGCTGATGAGATAGCAGCATTTTTTTCAGGGATAGACAATAATATGAAGGATATGTATGTCACACCTAAAGCGATAGATCAGGACATTAAAAATATAAGTGCGATAATATCATCAGCTATAAATAACCTGGAGCAGGCTGGAATATCTGGATAATTACAAGCTTTGAACGGACTGTAAAATTATTAGTTATAAATACAATATTTTGGCTGATGGATATTTTTAAATAAAATAGGTAATATTCTTAATAAGCATTAATACAATTAAATATCAGATATAAATTCGATATAAAAGTA
Source organism: Bacteroides galacturonicus (assembly GCF_003096855.1). NCBI lineage: Bacteria > Pseudomonadati > Bacteroidota > Bacteroidia > Bacteroidales > Bacteroidaceae > Bacteroides > Bacteroides galacturonicus. Next base: position 366,329 of record NZ_QEOA01000004.1, read on the forward strand.
CAGTAAAGTTGTATACAAGAATGGAGGATTAGCATGGAGCGTAAGCACAGGCTGTCATCATTATTGTCAATTGTGATTATTGTAATTGTATTGGCACTTATAGGTAAGAATATGAAGGTAACAGCATTTATAGAGGATACATTTATTAGTGGCTGTTTAAGGCTTATGTCACCTGCAATGCTGTTTTATGACAAGCCACAACTGCTGGATAATAATATATGGGCACAGCTGGTTAATAATGTTGTACCTGTCAATGCTGTGATTAATAACCAGAATGATGATTATATAAAGCTTGCAGACAATGATGCAGGTGGTGTTATAAGTATTAATGCTGGAGCAGATAATCTGGTAAATGGTCTTAACAATGGTGAAGATAATAGCGGTACAAAAAATGAGACAGATAATAATGCAGGCAATGCTGGTGATACACAGCCGCAGGAGAGTATAATTGCAGGAAATACCACGCAGAACAGTAATATTAACAACAGCCAGCAATTGAACGAATCGGATATACGGAATATTATTTCAAGAAATACAGTGAGCGGTGCAGTATATGATAAATCGCAGCTTACAGATTATAACTTTGTGAGAAGCCATTTTTATACAGTTACATCGATAACGGATCTGACTGACAGTATACTGCGGCCGGCAGAATTTATAGAGAAAAATCTTGCAATAAGCAAGGATAACAGCAAGCCGCAGATACTCATTTTCCATACCCATTCACAGGAGGGATTTACAGATACAGTAGAGGGAGATGTGTCAACGACAATAATAGGAGTTGGCAATTATCTCACAGAACTGCTTGTCAATAAGTATGGATATAATGTAATACACGATACGAGTGTGTATGATTATGTAGACGGAAAGCTTGACAGAAGCAAGGCATATACATACGCAGAAAATGGTATTGAGAAAATACTTGCTGACAACCCTACGATAGAAGTTGTTATTGATCTGCACAGAGATGGTGTTGCAGATACAACACATCTGCTTACTAATATTGACGGAAAAGATATGGCGAGGGTTATGCTTTTTAATGGACTTAGCTATAGTAAGGTAAATGGCGATATTGCATATCTTAATAATCCTTACAGGGACGATAATCTTGCTATGAGCCTGCAAATGCAGTTGTTAGGCGAGGCTTATTATCCGGGATATCTTAGAAATATATATGTTAATGCATACAGGTACTGCCTTCACAAAAGAGGAAGGTCAATGTTAATAGAGGCAGGAGCACAGACTAATACAGTTGGAGAGGTTAAAAATGCTATGGAGCCATTAGCGGATATTCTTAATAAATGTTTATCGGGTGAGAAAATGATTAATTAATTGTACTTGAATTACGACTGATTTGATTGTATTATAATTACGTTAATCAGTTAAACTGATAAATCGATAAAATAAAGGCTAGGAGATATAAGTATATGAATAGAGTATTAGAAGATATACAGCCAAAGAATGTATTTAGATTTTTCGAGGATATATGTAATATTCCACACGGTTCAGGCAATGTTGAGAAGATAAGCAGATATCTTGTTGATTTTGCCAAGGAAAGAGGACTTGATTACAGACAGGATGAGAATTTCAATGTTGTTATAAGAAAGCCAGCAACTAAGGGAAGCACAGGAGCACCAGTTATTATTCAGGGACATATGGATATGGTTGCTGTTAAGACACCAGACAAAGATAAAGATATGGAAAATGAAGGCCTTGACCTTTTAGTTGATGGTGATTATATAAAGGCAGACAGAACAAGCCTTGGTGGAGATGATGGAATAGCAGTAGCATATGCACTTGCAATTCTTGATGATGACTCAATCAAACATCCGGATATTGAAGCTATATTTACGGTAGATGAAGAAGTAGGTATGCTTGGTGCAGAAGCTATGGATTGTTCAGATATTAAGGGAAGAATAATGCTTAATATTGATTCAGAAGATGAAGGTATCTTCTTATCAAGCTGTGCAGGTGGAGCTGTTATTATATCTAAGTATCCGGCAGTAAATACAGAAGTTACGGGAACAGAAGTCACAATAAATGTATCGGGAGTTACAAGCGGACATTCTGGTGTTGATATTATATACCAGAGAGCTAATGCCAATGTTGTTCTTGGCAGACTTCTTTTTGAATTATCAAAGCAGTACAACTATAATATCAAGACTATCTCAGGTGGTGAGAAAGATAATTCAATTGCCCCACGTTCAGAAGCAGTTATCGTTGTAGAAGATGGTGATACTGCTGGCGTAGTAGAAATGCTTAATAAGTATGCACAGCTTATAATTAATGAATATAGTGTTACAGATAAGGATATGTCTATTAAAGTAAGTGAAGGCAGTAAAGTTTCTGTCCAGGCAATGGATTACAGTTCTACTAATAAGGTTGTACTTGCACTTACACATATTCAGGATGGTGTTGTTAAATTAAGCAACGACATTAAAGGACTTGTACAGACATCAATTAATGCGGGTGTTGTAAGAATGGAAGATGGAAAGGTTGTAATTACGTATCTTCTTAGAAGCTCAGTAGAGAGCGAGAAAGAATACCTTATAGATAAGGTTACAAGTATGGTTGAGCTTCTTGGTGGTGAATATGTTATCACAGGAAAGTATCCAGCCTGGGAATACAGGAAAGAGTCAATGTTAAGAGAAATTATGTCTGATTCTTTCAAAAAATTATACGGAAAAGAACCGGTTATTCAGGCTATACACGCAGGTGTTGAGTGTGGTATGTTTGCAGATAAGCTTGACGGACTTGACTGTGTATCATTCGGACCAGATATTATTGATATTCATACATTTAATGAAAAGCTTAATGTACCATCAGTACAACGTACATGGGAGCTTATATTAGATGTACTTGCTTCATTCTAATTAATAAATACAAAGCAGTAATTGATATGCGTTAAATCAGAAAATGGCTTGCAAAAAGTTTATATTTAGATTATTTAGGCATATTGATTGCTGCTTTTCAATTTGTTTATACAAATGTAACAAAAATCACAGCATTTTCAATAAAATATTGACAGATGTTATATATAATGTTATCTTATATGAGTACATAGCATTTAGCTATAATCTATTAATGATACAATAGATAATTCGTAGTAATACATTTATAGAATACAATCTATTGTTATTGTACCTGAAAAGGTATGTCGTGGGCGTGGGTCTTGCCCGGTTAATTCCCAATTATGTATATATTCACTGCGCAGGAATATAACTATTATTTTACGAAAGGAATATATTAAATGAAAGAAACTAATACTATATCTATGATGAATTTTGAGGATTTTAAGAAAGTTATTATGAAGAAAGCTGAACCTGTAGCAGGAGAAGGTGGGACTGTTGATATAACACACGTTATAAAGAATAATGGTTGTGAATATGACGGGCTTATTATACTTAATAAGGGGAGTGTGATATCGCCAACAATATATTTGAATGATTATTATGAGCAGTATGTTAATGGTAAATCAATAGACAGTATATTTGCTGGAATTAAGGAGTTGTATTATCTGAATAAAGACAGATTATCGGTTGATACGCAGAGTCTTATGAGTTTTGAGGGGATAAAAGATAAAATTGTATACAAGCTTATTAATTACAATGCGAACAGGAAGCTGCTAAGCCTTGTGCCACACAAGAAAATACTTGACCTTGCAATGGTATATTACTGCATATTAGGGGAGATTGAGGATGGCAATGCAACAGCTCTTATATATAACAGCAATATAAAGAACTGGCACATAAAAGAAGATGAGCTGTACAGGACAGCGGTTAGTAATACACCTAAGCTTCTTCCTGTAAAGATATATGAAATGTCAGAACTTATAAAATATGTTGATACAGCAGAGGGAAGATATTCATTGGATGATCCTTGGTGCAGTAATCTTTATGTACTTACTAATAAAAGCCGAATTAATGGTGCGGCGGGCATTATGTATGAGGGAGTATTAAAGAAGCTTGCAGATAAGCTGGAGAGTGATATGTATATATTGCCTTCATCAATCCATGAAGTTATTATTCTTCCAAAGTCAACAATGTTTAATAAAGAGGAACTGATGGCTATGGTAAGAGATGTTAATACAGAGGGAGTTTCAAAAGACGAAGTTCTGTCATATACAGTGTATGAATATGACAGAAATACAGAAGAAATATATTCTTAAATGCACACAATGGGAGTCGAACCCACGACCTTTCGCTCCGGAGGCGAACGCTCTATCCAACTGAGCTATATGTGCTGATAATAATTAATAATACACTATTTTTTATAAACAAGCAAATGTTTTGATTTTGTTGTCTGTTTTTGATATTATGATATGAGTGCCTGAAGGATAAAATAATATATTCTTATTGAAAAATACATAAATACATATATGAAAATATGCAATGTATGGCATATTTAAAAATGTATAATGATATGTGGATATATAGAGAATGGAATTATTCTTCTGGCACCATAAAGTTTATGGCTTCTGATATTTAATCAGAAGGCGATAATTTTGAAAGGAGCACATATATAATATATATGCGGATAAATAAATATTTAAGTGCCAAGGGAGTATGTTCAAGGCGTGAGGCTGACAGGCTTTTAGAGGCAGGCAGGATAACAGTTGACGGGGCCGTTGCTGAATGTGGGCAGCAGGTTGATGATAATAATATTATATGTATAGATGGCAGTAAGATTTCTAATGATAAACCAGAAGATATACTTATAGCATTTAATAAGCCTGTTGGCATTGTATGTACAACAACTAACAAGCAGGGAAATAACAATATTGTTGATTATATAGGCTACAGTGAAAGAATATATCCGATAGGAAGGCTTGATAAGGAGTCGGACGGACTTATTCTTCTTACAAATAATGGTGAAATAACTGACAGGATATTACGCTCAGTTAATGGACACGAGAAAGAATACATTGTTAAAGTTAACAAGAATATAACTAAAGATTTTCTTGATAAAATGTCTGCTGGCGTGTATTTAAAAGAATTAAATGTCAAGACTAAACAGTGCAGAATATATAAAGTAAACAGCAATACATTCAGAATTGTACTGACACAGGGGCTTAACAGGCAGATAAGAAGAATGTGTCAGGAGTTGGGATATAAGGTTGAAAAGCTTACAAGAATACGGGTTATGAATATTGAACTGGGTGAGCTTGCCTGCGGCGAATACAGAGTAGTAGAGGGTGCAGAGAAAGAAAAGCTTTATAACAGCCTGTAGGGTGTGAGTGCTGCTTTTTTGCTATAGCTGGATAAGAGAAGCTTTGAAATAGGTTTATAGGTATGTATATTTAATTGTTAATCTGGAGGAATATTAAGATATGGAGAAGTTAGATAGAATTAAGGAGCTTGTTGCACTTCTTAATAAGGCAGGAAAAAGCTATTATTCAGAGGGACAGGAAATAATGTCTAATTATGAATATGATGCTTTATATGATGAACTTAAAAAGCTTGAAGAGGAAACTGGCTGTGTGCTTTCGGACAGTCCTACAGTAAATGTTGGATATGAAGTATTAAGTGAGCTTCCAAAGGAACGACACGACTCACCAATGTTAAGCCTTGATAAGACCAAAGACAGGGAAAGCTTAAGGAGCTGGTTAAAAGACCAGAAAGGATTGTTATCGTGGAAGCTTGATGGACTTACTATAGTTCTTACATATGAGAATGGAGAACTGGTAAAGGCGGTAACAAGAGGCAATGGACAGATTGGTGAAATTATTACTAACAATGCAAGAATGTTTAAGAATATACCTGTAACTATAAGTTATAAGGGAAGACTTGTGTTAAGAGGAGAAGCAATTATAACTTATTCTGATTTTAACAGAATTAATGAGGAAATTCCTGAAACAGATGCCAAGTACAAAAATCCAAGAAATCTTTGCAGTGGCTCAGTAAGACAGCTCAATAATAAGATAACAAAAGAGCGTAATGTCAATTTCTTTGCATTTACGCTTGTATCAGCAGATGGAGTAGATTTTAATAATTCAAGAAAATGCCAGTTTGAATGGCTTAAAAGCCAGGGATTTGATGTTGTTGAATATAAGGAAGTTGATAAAGATAATATACTAGATGCAATTGACTGGTTTGAGCATACAATTGTTAATAACGATTTTCCGTCAGATGGACTTGTTATTATATATGATGATATTGCTTATGGTGAATCGCTTGGAAGAACAGCGAAGTTTCCAAGAAATGCTATGGCATTCAAATGGACAGATGAAACCGCAGAAACTACATTAAAAGAGATAGAATGGAGTGCTTCAAGAACGGGACTTATTAATCCTGTGGCAATATTTGAACCGGTTGAACTGGAAGGAACTAAAGTTTCAAGGGCAAGCGTGCATAATATAAGCATAATGGAAAGCCTTAAGCTTGGAATAGGTGACACAATTAAAGTATTTAAGGCCAATATGATTATTCCGCAGATTGCAGAAAATATTACACAGAGCGGAACAGTAAGGATACCAGAAGTCTGTCCGGTATGTGGTGGAAAGACAAGGATAAGCGATGTTAATGATGTGAAATCATTGTATTGTGATAATGAACAGTGTCAGGCTAAGCACATAAAAAGCTTTGCACTTCTGGCATCAAGAGATGCACTTAATATAGACGGTTTATCAGAGGCAACTTTAGAAAAGTTCATTCAGAAAGGTTTCCTGAAAAAGAGAGGGGATATTTTCAGAATATCAAGATATAAAGATGAGATAACAGCAATGGATGGCTTTGGCGAGAAGTCTTATAATAATCTTATTGATGCACTTGAAAAGGCGAAAGATACAGATTTAGTCAGGGTTATATATGGCCTTGGAATAGATAATGTGGGACTTTCCACAGCAAGATTAATAGTTAATAAGCTTAATAATGACCCTGAGGCAGTTCTTAATGCTACAGCAGATGAACTTACTGATATAGATGGAATAGGTGAAGTTATAGCAGAGGCATTTGTTGAATATTTTAAAAATGAAGATAAGAAAGATGAGTATCTTGACATATTAAGTGAGGTTAATATTAAAGAGGCTGAAAATGTACAGACAACCGAGGAACTTGCTGGCAAGACATTTGTTATAACAGGAAATGTTAATCATTTTGCTAACCGTAATGAACTTAAGGCACTTATAGAGAGTATGGGAGGCAAGGTGACAGGTTCTGTCACAGGTAACACATCGTATCTTATTAATAATGATAGTACATCGCAGTCAACTAAGAACAAGAAAGCTGCCCAGCTTGGTGTTCCAGTGATTACGGAGGAAGAATTCATCAAGCTTGCAGGAAAAGATGAATTGTTGTAGAATACATCATTAACAGTAAGTTTGACTATATTAAAATGTGATTTACACAGGAATCGAGGTAAATATGCCAATTAAAATACAGAATGCTCTTCCAGCTAAGCACGAGTTAGAGGAAGAAAATATATTCGTGATGGACGAAAGCAGGGCACTTTCACAGGATTTCAGAGAATTGCAGATAGCAATTCTTAATCTTATGCCAATAAAGCAGGACACAGAATTGCAGTTATTAAGAGCATTATCTAATACTCCATTACAGATTGATGTGACATTTATACAGACAGAATCACACGTGTCAAAGAATACATCATCATCACATATAAAGAAATTTTATGAAACATTTTCTAATGTAAAAGACAGAAATTTCGATGGACTTATAATAACAGGAGCACCAGTTGAAAAGCTTGCATTTGAAGAAGTGAACTACTGGGATGAGCTTACAACAATAATGGAGTGGTCAAAAGAGCACGTTACATCAACACTCCACATATGCTGGGGTGCACAGGCGGGACTTTACTACCATTATGGAATTAAGAAAGTCCTTCTTGATGAGAAATTATCAGGTGTATACAAGCACCACGTTCTTAACAGAAAAGAGCCTCTTGTAAGGGGATTTGATGATTTCTTTATGGCACCACATTCAAGATATACAGAAGCGTGCAGGAAAGATATATTAAACAACAAACAGCTCAAGGTATTTGCTGATTCAGATGAAGCAGGCATATATATTGCAATAGGACAGGACGGCAAGCATATATTTGTTATGGGTCACCCTGAATATGACAGAATGACACTTGATCAGGAATATAAGAGAGATTTAGACAAGGGGCTTGAGCCACAACTTCCAGTGAACTATTATCCAGATGATGATTGCAACAGAAAGCCAGTGTTATCTTGGAGAAGCCACGCTAATAATCTTTATACTAACTGGCTGAATTATTACGTATATCAGACTACCCCTTATGACCTTAATGATAAGGTTCAGACGTATGGGAATTAGGGCTGGGATTTGTTGTTGTTTGGAAAGTAGGTGATGTTATGCTTGCAACTATGAAAAATGAATATAATAAGTTGTCAGATATTGAAAGATTTATAACAGATGGAAGATTAACAGAGCCTTCAAATGGAAAGCGTTTTGAGTGGCGTGAAATGATTGAAGAAGTTAAAAAACTAGGAAGACCATTGAAAGAGGAAGAAACAAAAAAATTTAGAATTAAGTAGTTGAATATTGCTATTTGGAGAAATAAAATAGTGATAGACATAATTATTTTGAGGTCGGAAATGGTTCCCGACATACTCTTTTGAGTACCTGAGATGATGGATACACCGCCCATCCAAAGTAGTTATGTTTTTATTATAAGCACCAACAGAGTAAAATCTTAAGGTGCTTATTTTTTACGCAATTATAATGGCTGGTCTATATCTGATGGTATAGATACTTGACGTACGCAAAAACGTACGTTATAATAATTTTGACATAAAAATTTCTACATTCAAGATAATATTTAGCATATAATTAAAGAAGAACAGATGCAAAATATAATATAATTTATAAGAGATAAGATAGAAACATATAGAGTGTAAGAGAGAAAAACATAATAGAGTGTAAGAGAGATTTAATGAGAGAATAGTAATAAAAAATAATTACATTTAGTACAAAATAGAACAGTATATTTGATTAAAGGAAAAAGGTAAGGAGATTTTATTATGTCAGCAATTAATATAACAAATGCAAGAAAGGAACTCTATAATTTGGTGGAGGACGTTAATCTCTATAGTGAACCAACTTTAATTGTAAGTAAGAAAGGTAATGCGGTTCTGATATCGGAAAGTGATTGGAATGCAATTCAGGAGACGATTTATCTTAATTCCATTCCAGGTATGGTTGAGTCCATAAAAGAAGGAATGGATACGGCAATAGAGGATTGCGTGCCCGAAGAAGATGTAGAGTGGTAAAAATATGTACCGAATAGTTTACACTAAACAGGCAGTAAAAGACATTAAGAATTTGAAAAGTGTACATCTTGATGAAAAAGCAAAAAAACTAATAGAAGTTATTAAAGAGAATCCATTTCAAAATCCACCTCCATATGAGGAATTACTTGGTAATTTACAAGGTGTATATTCAAGAAGAATAAATATTCAGCATAGATTGGTATATCAAGTGTATAATGAGCCGATTATAGCTGGTGAAATTGAGTATAATGGAACGATAAAGATTATCAGAATGTGGACACATTATGATAAAGTAAGGTAAAAATAATCAATAGAATTAAGGTGACCCAATATGATAAACGAAAAAGAAATAATGCCCTTTAATTTCTTCAAATATGGTGGCATATACACCGGTGGGCATAATGGTATGAGATATAAGATTGAGCGTACAGGCGAAAAGCCAGATTATGTACTTAATGTACTAATCTGGCAGGGTCCGTATGCCTCAACGGCGATGAAGGAAGAAGATATTACAGCTAAGGAATTTGAATATTCAGAAGAAGGCAGGAGCAGTGCAATTCAGTGGATACAAGATATGTATGATACTAACATTGACCGCTGGGAAAATGCACCATCAATTAATCAGGTAAAGTCAACCTTGGAATAGATTATTATATAGATTAAGCAGGATAATAGTATATTTGCACACAAAGAAAATATACTGTTAAGGGTCAGTGGAGTTACACAAGATAACAGGCTTGTTATTAATCTAAGTGCTATATTAGATGATGTAACTGCAATAATACTTAAGCTTAATGGAGTAATTATATTATTTATGATATCTGGCTTAAAATGATACATTTTGTAAAGCTTGATATAATGCAGGGTGCACACTAATATATTGCTGATTATAAGTCCGTAGATATATCCGGATATGCCAATTCCGGGAACGAGCAGTATTAATGAGGCTATTCTTATAGCAAGACCAGTTATGCTGTATGCACAGGTTCTTGCAGTCATATTAAGGCCGTTTAATATGCTTGCAAGGCTTGTTTTGACATATAGAAATGGACATATACAGGCAAGCATAATGGTATAATTGTATACACTGGGTTCGTGAAACAGTGTTGCTCCAAGTCTGCCAATGTATAATATAAATAGCACACAGCTCATTATACCAAGGTGCATACATATATTCACGGACTGGTGCAGAGTTGTGATTACACTGGAACTACGTTGTACAGAGTTGTCTTCTGACACTTTAGGAAGAAGCATAACAGACATTGAGTTGGTTATGGCAGACGGAAAGAGGAGCAGTGGAAGTGTCATTCCAGATATAATTCCATAAGTGCTGACAGCATTTTCTTTTGACAAGCCATATATAATAAGCTGGGCTGGGATTAATATTGCCTCAGCACTTTCAAACAGGTGCAAAAGGAGGCTGTTTAAGTTGAGCGGGAGAGCATATAGTGCAATAACTCTGATGTAAGAGGTTTTGCATGCTGAACAGCTATTGTTATTTCTAATAATTTTATTATTCTTATTATTCTTATTATTTTGTTTGTTGTTTACATAGACACATCCAATGCAGAATATATCTGCACAGACTTCACCTGCGATATTACCATATAAAGCATCAGTTACAGTTAAAGTTTCCAGATTTCCAGAAATCAGGTGATAATAGATTATCACACTGAATATTCGTATTAATTGCTCGATTATCTGTGATATTGCGGGAATAAATGTCTTTTTACAGCCGTAATAATAACCGCATATACAGCTGTGTATTGTGGATAAGGGAATACCAATTGCGATTATCTGGATAAGTGGAGCACAATCGGCGTTAAACATAAGTTTATCGGCTATTTCATATGAAAATGTGGCACATACCGCAGAAAATATACAGGATAACGGAAAACTCATTAAAAGACCACCAAGGAGTACATTGATATTTCCGTGTGTCTGTGCTGTGTATTTGGAAATTGCAGAATTAAAGCCACACATACATACAGAAAATGCAATTCCACATAAGGGAAGAACTAATTGCAGCATTCCCATTCCGTATGAGCCAATGTGTGAATTAAGAAAAATGCGGTAATAAAATCCAAGGATGCGGCATAGAAGTCCAGCGATTGTAAGGATGATAGTTCCTTTGATTACAGGAGTATATAGTAGTTGTCTGCCTGATTTGCTGCTCATAATTAAGAAAAGGCTCCGTTGTCTTTATTAACATAGTATGCAGCTTTTGAATATAATATTAATAAGTAATACAGTGGATTGTGAACTTAAATATTGACTGTATGGAAAGAGGGAAAAGCTGGGAGGAGGCATATGTTATATCTTGATAATGCGGCGACAACGCCTATGAGTTTGCCGGTGTGTAAGGCTATGTGGCAGTATATGATAAATGATTATGGAAATCCATCGTCAATATATGAATGTGGAAGAAATAATAAAAGGGCAGTTGAAGAAGCGAGGGCAAATATAGCCGGACTGATAGGCACAGAGGCTGATAATATATATTTTACATCTGGCGGAACTGAGAGCGATAACTGGGCATTAGAGGCAGCGGTTGCAGGAAAGCACGGTGGAACTATTATAGTAAGTGGAATTGAACACCCTGCAATATTAAATAAATGCAGAGATTTAGAGAAACGTGGGTATAATATAGAATATTTAAGATGCACATCGGATGGCATAATTGATATTGAGGATTTAAGAAGAAAGATAAAAGATGATACTTTGCTTATATCGGTTATGCTTGTTAATAATGAGATAGGAACAATACAGCCATTAATGCAGGTTAGTGCGGTGGCATCAGAATACGGTATTCCTGTTCATACAGATGCGGTTGCGGCATTTGGACATATTGATATTGATGTTCATAAGCTTGGAGTATCTATGCTCAGCGTGAGTGCACATAAAATATGCGGACCTAAAGGTGTTGGATTTTTGTATACAGACAGGGAGCTTGAGCCGTTAATATATGGAGGCGGACAGGAGAAAAATATGCGTTCCGGTACAGAAAATGTTGCTGGAATAATCGGACTTGCAACAGCTGCGGATATTGCTGTTAATACACTGCATTACAGAATGGAAAAAGAGTGGAATATACAAAGATATATGGCAGAGCGGATAGTTAATGAAATCCCGTATACAAGCATTAATGGCAATATGACAGGCAGGGTATCAGGAAATATTAATATCTGTTTTAAAGGTATAAGTGCAGGTGAACTTGTGCTTCTTTTGGATAAACAGGGCATATGCGTATCCTCTGGTTCAGCGTGTCACGGCAATCACGGCGGACCTTCGCACGTATTAAAGGCTATAGGAAAGACTGATGAAGAAAGCCTTGCTTCAATAAGACTTACATTTAATCATACATTAAATCGAAATCAGGCTGATTACTGCATTGATTGTATTAAGAAAAATGTTGCAGCATTACGGGAAATTAAAAATGATTAAAATAAATCTTGGAACTATAAAAAATAATGCACTTTACAAAAAGTGAAAAATATATCAAAGGATTAATATAATATCAGCCCATAAGGTATGAAAGAAAAATCCATACTGAGGGGCTGATATATGCTGTAAATTAATGCTGCAGATGCAGTGGCAGATACTTGGTCTTTTCAGATATTAATAAACATATATGGAGCAATCAGTCTACAGAAAAGCTGGTGATGATAACCCTTATGTGCTTATATAGATACGAATTCAGGCTTTCTTTCCTTGAATATAGTATAATAGTTAAATCCTGTATTTTTAAGCATATCAGTGATTATTTCATAGGAATATGCAATATGGCAGGCTTTATGGGCATCAGAACCTGTTGTTATAATCTCGCCGCCAAGTGAGCGGTACATTTTTACTATATCAAGGCAGGGATTAGGATTTTTAAGTCCGTATTTAAGTCCTGCGGTATTGATTTCAATGCCTTTGCCCTTGTCAATAAGAAGTCTTAGGATTGTATCGAAATAATCATAATAATCTTTCCAGTTATAATCATTATCCTGATCAGGAGCATATCTTACAATATAATCAAGATGTCCGTATACATCAAAGTTATCGCAAGTTTTAATGCAGTCGGTTATTGCTTCATAATATCTGCTTATTGCATCTTTTACGGACACATTATCCCAGAATTCAGGATAATAAGGGTCGTTGCCATATACAAGATGTGATGAACCAATTATAAAATCAAGTCTGCCAGTAGGGTCGTAGTTGTTGATTTTATCTTTAGCAGAAGAAAGAAGTCCCTGTTCGACACCAATTCCAATAAAAATATCATTTTTATAACGCTCTTTTAATTCAAGCAGTTCGTCTGTATATTTGTCATAATCAAGGGCAAATACAACATTTCCGTCCTCTAAAGGGTAATCGTAGTCGTTGTGTTCTGTAAAACATATGCTTTTTAACTGCATATTGATGGCATTTTTGATTATATTCTCAGGAGTTTCGGTTGAATCAGACGAAAAATGCGAGTGAAGATGCCAGTCTGAAAGTTCAGGATAAGTTCTCATATATGTCTTCTCCATTTCATAAGTAAAATTAGATTGTTATTATGTGGGCTGCTAAACAATCACGATGTATAAGTGAGCAGTAAAGATTATTCTGATACTCACATCATATTTATAATTATTATATTGTTGATTATAGCATTATTAGTTTGAAAATGGTACTAAAGCCCTTGAAAATATTTGAATTGATTGTTATTATGTAAACGTATTTTTACATTCTTTACACAAAATGCACAATTTCTTTACTTTTATTAAGTATAGATAAATCTTTATTAACAGATAATTAGTATGTGCAGGACAGGAGAAAAAAGTGAATATTGAGTTAGTTGGCAATTTGTTTATGTTTGCAGGCGGCATCGGTATGTTCTTATATGGAATGAACATAATGGCAGATGGTATGCAAAAGTCAGCGGGAAGCAAGATGAAACAGCTCATAGGCTATCTTACAAGGAACAGATTATTAGCTGTTCTTGTTGGAGCATTTATAACAGCCATAATTCAGAGTAGTGGCGCGACAACAGTTATGGTTGTTGGATTTGTTAATGCTGGTCTTATGACACTTGTACAGGCTGTAGGAGTTATAATGGGTGCTAACATTGGTACAACCATAACAGCATGGATTGTATCTTTAGGACAGCTCGGAGATGCTGTCAAAGTGTTAAAGCCATCATTTTATGCACCTCTGCTTGTAGGAATCGGTGCAATTCTTGTATTGTTTAGTAAGAAGCCTAAAAAGAAAATGGCAGGAGAGATAGTTGTAGGTATCGGACTTTTATTCTTAGGACTTGATTTTATGTCAGAGTCGATATCTCCATATACAGATGCACCTATTTTTTCAAAAGCGTTTGAAGTGGTAGGAAGTAATCCGTTATTGGGTATTGCAATTGGTATTGTAGTAACAGCAATTTTACAAAGCTCTTCAGCATCAGTAGGTATATTACAGACACTCGCAATTAATGGAGTGGTTACTACCAATGCGGCAGTATTTATTACGTTGGGGCAGAATATAGGTTCGTGTGTAACTGCAATTATATCAAGTGCTGGTACAACAAGGAATGCAAAGAGAGCAGCTTGTATGCATCTTTTATTTAATGTTGCGGGAGCAGTTATATTTGGAACAGGTGCTTTTATATTATTTATGTTTAAACCTGCGTTAGCTGTGCATAATATAACAAGTGTGGAAATATCTATATTCCATACGTTCTTTAACATAATATGTACAACTATAATGATGCCATTTGGAAGTCTGCTTGTTAAACTTTCAGGCATAATTATAAGAGAGAAGACTGAAGATGAAGAAAATGCTTCATTAGAGGCAAGCGATAGTTATGCGGCAGAGTTATCAAGACATTTTGACAGCAGAATATTAGAACAGCCATCAGTAGCGGTTAACAGGGCACTCAGCGAAGTTATCATAATGGGCAATCTGTCACTGGATAATATAAAATATTCGGTAAGTGCTGTTATGAACAATGATCAGGATATGATAGACAAAGTCATAGAGACGGAACACAAGGTTGACCTCTATGAAAAGTATCTTACAGAATATCTCATAAAGGTTAATAATCTTTCCATAACGGAAGAACAGCATTTACTTATTAATGATTTATTCCATGCGATTATTGATATTGAGAGAGTGTCAGACCATGCAGAGAATATGTCTGATCTTGCCAAATACAAGATAGATAATGAAATAATATTCTCCCAGCATGGAATGGAAGAACTCAAGAAGTTATCTGAAAAGGTTATTGTCTGTTTCTCAGAGGCAATTAAAGCCAGGGAAAAGTTCAGCAGGGTTGCAGCAGATAATGTATGCCGTATAGAAGACGAGGTTGATGATTTAGAAGAAGAATTAAGAAATAAACATATCGAGAGATTATCTTCTGGATTATGTAAGCCATCTAATGGCGTTGTATTCCTTGATATTTTGTCTAATCTTGAGAGAATGTCAGATCACGCTAATAATCTTGCGGACTGTGTGTTAGCAGAGATAAAAGAGAAAAAATAAGCTGATTAGTGAGTTTCAGAACAGACTAGATATAATAAGATTAATGGAATATGGTAAAAAGTTTAATTTGAATGGCGAAATATACAATAATTTGTAAAAAATAGGAATTAACACTTGATATTTTAAATTGTTTTATGTAGAATACAATGTAGTTGATTTTTTATTAACAATCTTTATATTAGGAGGATTTATTTTTATGTCAGTAAAAGTTGCGATTAATGGTTTTGGACGTATCGGTAGACTTGCATTCAGACAGATGTTCGGTGCAGAAGGATACGAAGTAGTTGCTATCAACGATTTAACAAGCCCTAAGATGTTAGCTCATCTTTTAAAGTATGATTCATCACAGGGAAGATATGTTGATTTCGGTGAGGAAGATCAGGTAACAGCTGATGATGAAGCAGGTACAATTACAGTAAAGGGTAAGACAATTAAGATCTACAAAGAGCCAGATGCTAACAACTGCCCATGGGGAGATCTTGATGTTGACGTAGTTCTTGAGTGCTCAGGTTTCTATACATCAAAGGCTAAGGCTCAGGCTCATATCAATGCAGGTGCTAAGAAGGTTGTTATCTCAGCTCCAGCTGGTAACGATTTAAAGACAATCGTTTACAATGTTAACCACGAAACACTTACAGCAGATGATCAGATTATCTCAGCTGCTTCTTGTACAACTAACTGCTTAGCTCCTATGGCTAAGGCTCTTAATGACTGTGCAACAATCGAATCAGGTATTATGTGCACAATTCACGCTTACACAGGTGACCAGATGATACTTGATGGACCTCAGAGAAAGGGTGATTTAAGAAGATCAAGAGCTGGTGCTTGCAACATCGTTCCTAACTCAACAGGTGCTGCTAAGGCTATCGGTCTTGTTATCCCAGAACTTAATGG
Source organism: Bacteroides galacturonicus (assembly GCF_003096855.1). Taxonomy (NCBI): domain Bacteria; kingdom Pseudomonadati; phylum Bacteroidota; class Bacteroidia; order Bacteroidales; family Bacteroidaceae; genus Bacteroides; species Bacteroides galacturonicus. Next base: position 382,980 of record NZ_QEOA01000004.1, read on the forward strand.
AAAGCTTATTGGAGCTGCTCAGAGAGTTCCTACACCTACAGGTTCTACAACAATCCTTAACGCTGTTGTAGCTAAGAAGGTTACTGTTGATGAAGTTAATGCTGCTATGAAGGCTGCTGCTACAGAAAGCTTTGGTTACAATGAAGAACTTATCGTATCAAGTGATATCGTTGGAATGAGATTTGGTTCATTATTCGATGCTACACAGACAATGGTTAACGAACTTCCAAACGGTGGCTGCCAGGTTCAGGTAGTTTCTTGGTATGATAACGAGAACTCATACACAAGCCAGATGGTTAGAACAATTAAGTACTTCGCTGAATTAAGCAAGTAATTATAATATACATTGACCATTAAGGGTTAATTTATTTAACTTGTAATAATACCGGAGATGAGAATTCATTCTCCGGTATTTTGATAAGTATGTTAAGACTGTCCTGATGTATGGCGGGACAGAACAGGCATACCTGGGTTGTTTACAGGTCACTGTCAATAAGCTAGTAATGATAATTTGGAGGATATAGATATGCTTAATAAGAAGTCAGTTGATGATATCAACGTTAATGGCAAAAGAGTTTTATGCAGATGTGATTTTAATGTACCATTAGATGGTGATAAGATTACAGATGAAACACGTCTTGTTGCTGCACTTCCAACAATAAAGAAGTTAATAGCTGATGGAGGAAAGGTTATTCTTTGCTCACATCTTGGTAAGCCAAAGGGAGCTGATAAGGCATTTTCATTAGCACCAGTTGCTAAAAGACTTTCAGAGCTTCTTGGACAGGAAGTTAAGTTCGCTGCTGATGATACAGTAGTTGGTGACAATGCAAGAGCTGCTGTTGAAGCTATGAATAATGGAGATGTTATTCTTCTTGAGAATACACGTTTCAGAGCAGAAGAGACAAAGAATGGTGATGAATTCTCTAAGGATTTAGCTTCAATCGCTGATGTATTTGTTAATGATGCTTTCGGTACAGCACACAGAGCACACTGCTCTAACGTAGGTGTAACAAAGTATGTTGATACAGCAGTAGTTGGTTACCTTATGCAGAAAGAAATAGATTTCCTTGGAAATGCTGTTAATAATCCAGTAAGGCCTTTCGTAGCTATTCTTGGTGGTTCAAAGGTGTCTTCAAAGATTTCTGTTATTAACAACCTTCTTGATAAGGTTGATACACTTATTATCGGTGGCGGTATGTCATACACATTCCAGAAGGCTCATGGTGGTCACGTTGGACAGTCATTAGTTGAAGAAGATTATCTTGACTATGCTAAGGAAATGATGGCTAAGGCTGAAGCTAAGGGTGTTAAGATGCTTATTCCTGTTGATACAGTAGTAACAAAGGAATTCAAGAACGATACTCCTTTCCATGTAGTTGAAGCTGGATGCCAGGAAGATGATGATATGGGTATGGATATCGGACCTAAGACTTGTGAGCTTTACAAGGATGCTCTTAAGGATGCCAAGACAGTAGTATGGAATGGACCTATGGGTGTATTTGAATTCCCTAACTTTGCAAAGGGAACTATTGCTGTTGCAGAAGAATTAGCTCAGCTTACAGATGCTACTACAATTATCGGTGGTGGTGATTCAGCAGCCGCAGTTAATAACCTTGGTTTCGGTGATAAGATGACACATATTTCAACAGGTGGCGGTGCTTCACTTGAATTCCTTGAAGGTAAGGAACTCCCAGGTGTAGTAGCAGCTAATGACAAATAGAGTGTTTACTGACATAAACATATAGCTTTGATTGGTTAATTGACAGTTAATTCAGTCGGGCAATACACAAAAGGAGCTGTATATTGATATATACGGCTCCTTTTGTTTGAAAATAATCATAAAACTAAGCTTGTCTTAATACAATATGTTGTATATATAAAATGCTTAGGTACATACATTGTATTTATTTTAAATATTTGCATTATTAGTGGCTTTTTATAAATTTGTATGATATAATTTTTTTATTAAAATAACTGAGCTGGTAATAATGATGAATAAGCTAATCAGTTATATTGTATGGAGGCGTGATTGTAGTATGAGGAAGAAGATAGTTGCGGGAAACTGGAAAATGAATATGACACCAAAGGAAGCAGTATCGCTTGTATGTGAGCTTCGTGATAAGTTCTCTAATCGTGATGTTGATGTAGTGTTTTGTGTTCCATCAATAGACATTATACCAGTTGTAGACGCAGTCAAAGGAACAGATATTAAGGTTGGTGCCGAGAATATGCACTATGAAGAAAAAGGTGCATATACGGGTGAGATTTCACCAGGAATGTTAAAAGAGGCTGGTGTTGATTATGTTATAGTTGGACATTCAGAAAGAAGACAATATTTTGGTGAAGATGATGAGTGCATCAACCGCAAAGTAAGAAAAGCAATTGAATATGGATTGACACCTATTATATGCTGTGGTGAGACTATCCAGCAGAGAGAAGAAGGCATAACATTGGATTTCATTAATAAGCAGATTGACGCAGCATTTTTACAGGTGTCAGCTAAAGATGCTATGAAGTGTGTTATTGCATATGAACCTATATGGGCTATTGGAACAGGCAGGGTTGCTACATCAGCTCAGGCTCAGGAAGTATGTGAGGCTATAAGATTAGATATAAGGAAGTTATATGGAGAAGAAGCAGCTTCTTCAATAAGAATTCTTTATGGAGGTTCTGTTAATGCTGGTAATGCTGCAGAATTATTCAGGCAGCCTGATATAGATGGCGGTCTTGTAGGCGGTGCAAGTCTTAAGCCGGATTTTTGTGAAATTGTTAATTACAATATATAATAAGATACATAGTAAGCCATATACGGAAGTAATTCCAGGTATGGCTTATTGCTTTTTAATATAATTATAATTATTCTAAATTGCAAATTAGTAATAAGTATGCTATCATACAACAGGAATAATTAGAGAGAATATTAAAGATATTGCTATCTTAGAAAAGAGGAAAATAATATGAGTAAGAAACCAGTTGTATTAATGGTACTTGATGGTTATGGTTTAAGTGATAGAACAGAGGGTAATGCAATAGCTATGGCTAATACTCCTGTTATGGATAAGTTAATGAAAGAATATCCATTTGTTAAGGGTAACGCATCTGGACTTTATGTAGGTCTTCCAGATGGTCAGATGGGTAATTCAGAAGTTGGACATATGAATATTGGTGCTGGCAGGATTATATATCAGGATCTTACAAGAATAACAAAGGCTATAGAAGACGGAGAGTTCTATAAGAATGAAGAACTTCTTGCTGCTATGGAGAATTGCAAGAAGAATAATTCCGATTTACATCTTTTCGGACTTTTATCAGATGGTGGTGTTCATAGCCACATTTCACATATATATGGTTTACTTGAGATGGCTAAGAAGAATGGAGTTTCTAATGTATATGTACACGCTTTCCTTGATGGACGTGATACACCTCCAGCTTCAGCTAAAGATTTTGTAGCCAGGCTTGAAGACAAGATGGCAGAGATTGGTGTTGGTAAAGTAGCTTCTTTAGCGGGAAGATACTATGCTATGGATAGAGATAATAACTGGGACAGAGTAAAGGAAGCATATCTTTCACTTACAACAGGTGAAGGAAAGTCAGCAGATAATGCAGTTAAGGCACTTGAAGAGTCTTATGCGGCAGATGTTACAGATGAATTCGTTGTTCCTACAGTAATAACAGAGAATGGCAAGCCACTTTCAGTTGTTAAGCCTGACGATTCAGTAATATTCTTTAACTTCCGTCCAGATAGAGCAAGAGAGATGACAAGAGCTTTCTGTGATGATAAGTTTACAGGTTTTGAAAGAGAATATATTCCAACTACATTTGTATGCTTCAAGGATTATGATGAATCAATCCCTAACAAGTTAGTTGCATTCAAGAAAGAAGAAATCAAGAATACATTTGGCGAATTCCTTGCTAATAATGGCAAGAAGCAGCTTCGTCTTGCTGAGACAGAGAAGTATGCACATGTAACATTTTTCTTTAATGGTGGTGTTGAAGATCCTAATGTAGATGAGTTCAGACTTCTTGTTAACTCACCTAAGGATGTCCCAACATATGACCTTAAGCCAGAGATGAGTGCTCCAGAGGTTGGTATGGATTTAGTTGAGGCAATTAAGTCAGATAAGTATGATGTTATCGTAATCAACTTCGCGAACCCTGATATGGTTGGTCACACAGGTGTTATTCCGGCAGCAGTTAAGGCTGTAGAAAAGGTAGATGAGCTTGTTGGCAAGGCTGTACAGGCTGTTAAGGATGTTGACGGAGTATTATTCATATGTGCTGACCATGGTAACGCAGAGAAGATGATAGATTATGAAACAGGTGCACCACATACAGCACATACAACTAATCCAGTTCCATTTATTCTTGTCAATTATGATGAAGCATATACACTTAGAGAAGGTGGAAGACTTTGTGATATAGCTCCAACTCTTATTGAGATTATGGGAATGGAGAAGCCGGCAGAGATGACAGGAGAATCACTTCTTATTAAGAAATAATTCATAGATAGGATTATATAGTGCACAGATGGACAATTAGTTATAGATATTAGTTGCACATTTAATATTTATTTGTTATAATCAATTCATTGTGATTATTGCAATAGGAGGTTTGATATATGTTTGGTATGTCATGGGCTGATACATTAAGAATAGTCTTAATGGGTATATTTATATTAGTATGTATATTTTTAACAATAGTAGTTCTTATGCAGGAAAGTAAACAGAATGGTTTATCAGGTGCTATTAGTGGTGCTGCTGATACTTACTGGGGTAAGAATAAAGGTCGTTCAATGGAAGGTAAGCTTGTAACTATTACTAAAGTTCTTGCTGTATTATTCGTTGTAATAGCTATTATTTTAAATATTAATTTCTAATTGATAACATTAACGCTCTTAAGATATAGTATCTTAAGGGCGTTTTTGTGTAATAAATATTAAATATATATTATATTGCAGATTGATATTGAATTATAGTAATGGAATGGAGGAAACTATGAAAAGTAGTGTTTTCAAGGAAAGAAGGAATAACCTTGCTGATTTGATACTCAATAATGAATTATATGTTCCTATGAAGACAAAGGAGATAGCAATTCTTCTTGGTATTCCAAAAGAATTAAGACACGAACTTCAGGAGGTTCTTGATTCTTTGGTTGCAGACGGAACTATAGGTGTAAGCAAGAAAGGCAAGTATATGAAGCCTGACAATGTTGCACTTGTGGGAACATTTGAGAGTACAAGCAGGGGGTTTGGTTTTGTTGTTGTAGATGGGCAGGATGATGATATATTTGTCAAAGCAAGTGATACTAAGGATGCTTTTTATCACGACAAAGTTAAAGTTGTAATTACAGCACAGAAGAATGGTGATAGAAGACGTGAAGGTAAGATAATAGAGATATTAGACCACGAAGTTAAGACTTTGGTTGGAACATATCAGAAGAATAAGAATTTTGGATTTGTTGTGCCTGATAACCAGAAGATTGGCTGTGATATATTCGTATCTAAGGAACACGAAATAGGAGCGGTTACAGGCAGTAAAGTAGTAGTTAAGATAAGCAGCTACGGCAGTGCAAGAAAGAATCCTGAGGGTAAGATAATTGAAGTAATAGGACATATGGATGATCCGGGAACAGACATTTTATCAATAGTAAAAGCTTATGACCTGCCAGAAGAATTTCCGGATAGTGTTAAGAAGGAATTAAAGGGCATACCAGATGAGGTTGATGGCAATGATATAGCAGGCAGGACGGATCTGCGAGATGTTGTTATGGTGACAATAGACGGCGAGGATTCTAAGGATTTAGATGATGCAGTATCATTAACTAAAGAAAATGATATATATCATCTTGGTGTGCATATTGCTGATGTAAGCCATTATGTTAAAGAGGACAGTCCACTTGATAAGGAAGCTCTTAAGAGAGGAACAAGCGTGTATCTGGTTGACAGGGTTATTCCTATGATACCGCACCAGCTTTCCAATGGAATATGTTCGCTGAATGAAGGCTGTGACAGACTGGCATTAAGCTGTCTTATGGATATAGATATGAAAGGTAACATAATAGGCCATAAGATATGCGAGTCAGTTATCAATGTAAATAGAAGAATGACTTATACATCTGTTAAAAAGATACTTGAAGATAATGATAAAGAAGAATGTGCAAAGTACAGAGAGCTTGTAGATATGTTTAAGCTTATGCAGGAATGTGCAGATATATTAAGAAAGAAAAGATTTAAGAGGGGTTCAATAGATTTTGACTTTCCTGAATCTAAGATTATTCTTGATAAAGATGGACGGCCTGTAGATATTAAGCCATATGACAGAAATGTAGCAACTAAGCTTATAGAAGATTTTATGCTTGCTGCTAATGAGACAGTAGCAGAAGATTATTTCTGGCAGGAAGTACCATTTATTTATAGAACACACGAAAATCCTGACCCGGAAAAGATATTAAAATTATCTACATTTATTAATAATTTTGGATATTCAATGCATATAACTGATGAAATTCATCCTAAAGAATTACAGAAGCTTCTTGAAAAAATAGCGGGAAGTGACGAGGAAAATCTTATAAGCAGACTTACATTAAGGTCTATGAAGAAGGCTAAGTATACAGCGGAATGTATTGGACATTTCGGACTTGCGGCAAAATATTACTGCCATTTTACTTCGCCAATAAGAAGATATCCGGATTTGCAAATTCATAGAATAATTAAAGAATGTCTTCATGGAGGAATGAGTGAGAAGCGAAAGCTTCATTATGATAAAATCCTTCCAGATGTTGCAGAACAGGCGAGTGCAACTGAACGCCGTGCAGATGAGGCAGAAAGAGATACTGATAAGCTGAAAATGGTTCAGTATATGAGTGCACATATCGGAGAGTATTTTGATGGTGTAATATCAGGAGTAACGAATTGGGGCATATATGTTGAACTTCCTAATACAATAGAAGGAATGGTTTCTGTCAATAATATGCGTGGTTACTATGTATTTGATGAAAATCATTACGAGATGTTTAATGAAACAACTCATAAGACATATAAGCTTGGACAGAAAGTCAGGGTTGTTGTTGTTGATACTAATGCAATATCAAGAACGATAGATTTTATGTTTGCACAGGATTATGAAGAATAGTAAGCAATTAAGTAATTAGATAATGGAGGATATGTATGGGCAAAGACAGCGCAAGCGGCAACAGATTAATTGCCAACAACAAGAAAGCGTATTTTGATTACTTTATAGAAGATAAGCTTGAAGCAGGGCTTGAACTTTGCGGAACTGAGGTTAAGTCAATAAGACAGGGAAAATGTTCTATCAAAGAGTCATATATACAGATAATTAATGGGGAAGTATTTGCCATTAATATGAATATCACACCTTATGAAAAAGGTAATATTTTCAATAAAGACCCATTAAGACCTAAGAAGCTGCTTCTTCATAAAAGTGAGATTAATAAGCTTGCAGGACAGCTTTCTACCAAGGGCTATACACTTGTGCCATTGCAGGTTTATCTGAAATATGGCAAGGTTAAAATGCAGATAGGTCTTGCAAAAGGTAAGAAGAATTACGATAAGAGAGATTCAATAGCGAAGAAAGACCAGCAGCGGGAGGCAGCTAAGGACTTTAAGATTAGAAATCTGGGGTAGGTTTTGAATGGTTAGATTGCAATGATGAGGGTGTTCGGCTGGTAAAGGCAAAACTTTTAAGGTGAGCACTTTTGTGCTCATCTTATCATAATTTATAAAAAAATTAATTTTTTATTTATAAGAATATATTGACTTTAAGTGGTATATAATGTTATATATTATATGGTCGTTAAAGACTATAATTTAATATATGGGCTTGTAAAGGTTTCGACAGGGGTTTTGAAACTGGTGAAGCTATCCGTATGCAATGCGTTAAATGGCAAACTTAAATATAAACGCTGAAGATAATTTAGCATACGCTGCCTAAGTTGCAGCAGTCTGACCTAGAGCACTCACACTTTAGGATCCAGGCTTCGAATATGTGAGAAACGACATAGCTTAAGCTTTGCGGTTATGGACGTATTATGAAGCTACTAAGTGCATAAGGGTGTTAGTTCCCGTATGCATAAGGGAATGTCAAATAACTGACTATGATAGTAGAAGAACAGCGGATGGGCTTTTGGACAGGGGTTCGACTCCCCTCAGGTCCACTTAGCAACTTTTCAATTTTTATATTAACAAAAGAATATGTCATTATAAAAATTTCTTATAAAAACCAGAGCAATTTTTATTTGACTTTTTAAAAAATAAGAAATATAATATCTAACAAACGAGTAGCAGACTAGCGTAAATCCAGTTTTGCTGCTCTTTTTTTGTGCGTAATTATACGCATTTTAATAATTATATAATTGTCATTAAAAAGTGTGTAGCTTATCAGCGTAAGTCCAGCTTACGGGATAAATACACACTTTTTTTATGCAGAAAAAGGAGGATTTTGATGGCAGAAAGTAACAGAATGAGAGAAATGCCAGTAAATAGGCTTATGGTACAGATGGGTATACCAATGATTTTATCAATGGCATTACAGGCGGTTTACAATATTGTAGACAGTGCATTCGTTGGAAATATGAAAGTTGGAAGTGAAGCGGCACTTAATGCACTGACATTGGTATTTCCTGTTCAAATGCTTATGGTGGCAATAGGAATTGGAACAGGTGTAGGAACAAATGCACTTCTTGCAAGAACGCTTGGACAAGGTAATAACAAGAAAGCTGCCAAGATTGCAGGAAACAGTCTGTTTCTTGGAGTAATTATTTATGCGGTATGTTTATTATTTGGTGTTTTTGGGGTGAAAGCATATATTTCTTCACAGACTGTTGATACAGAAGTTATTTTGATGGGAGTAAGCTATCTTAGAATATGTTGTGTTATTTCCTTTGGAATTATATTCTTTTCGTTGTTTGAGAAATTATTGCAGGCAACAGGACGTTCACTTTATTCCACAATAGGACAGGTAGTTGGGGCAGTTGTAAATATTGTTCTGGACCCAATTATGATATATGGTATAGGACCTGTTCCGCAGATGGGAGTAAAAGGTGCTGCATATGCAACAGTTATTGGCCAGGTTGTATCGGCAGGATTATTATTTATTTTCCATATGAAATTAAATAAGGAATTTGAGCATAGTGTTAAATATATGAAACCAGATGCCGGAATTATAAAAGAAATTTATGCAATCGGACTTCCAGCGATTATAGCACAGGCACTTATGTCTATTATGGTTTATGTTATGAATTTGAATTTGAAGTTCAATCCTTCTGCACAGACGGCATATGGACTATTTTATAAAGTTCAGCAGTTTGTATTGTTCTTAGCTTTTGGTTTAAGAGATGCAATTACACCAATAATAGCATTTGCTTATGGAATGGGAAGTAGAAAGAGAATAGAAGACGGAATAAAATATGGTCTTATATATACAATTGTACTTATGATTGCAGGGGCAGCAATTACAGAGATTTTTCCAGGTGCATTTGCAGCTTTATTTAATGCAGGGCAGTCAAGAGAATATTTCATAGGAGCAATGAGAATTATTTCAATAAGTTTTATATTTGCAGGAATAAATGTTGCGTATCAGGGAATTTATCAGGCATTAAATGGTGGAATAGAGTCACTGGTTATATCGCTTCTTAGACAGCTTATTATAATATTGCCATTGGCGGGAATATTTTCTGCTTTTGTAAGAAATGGACAGGCTGGTGTATCGCTTATCTGGTGGGCATTTCCAATAACAGAGATTATCGCTTGTCTGGCTGGATATGTATTTTTAAAGAAAATCAGAAAAAATAAAGTAGAGAAGTTAAGTGAATAAATTCATAAAATGGATTAGTCTGTGACAAATCTGAAATAAGAAAAATTTTAATTGAATGAGGAGGCTTACATATGGCAAATAAAATTATTACAATCAGCAGGGAGTTTGGAAGCGGTGGACGATTTATCGGAGAAGAAGTCGCTAAGAAGCTGGGAATGAAATATTATGATAAAGATATAATCAGCCAGATAGCAGAAAAGTTGGGATTTTCAAAAGAGTATATCAGTCAGAATGCAGAACTATCACCTAAAAAAGGGTTGTTTGCATATGCACTTACAGGACGTGATACAACAGGAAAATCAGTAGAAGATATGGTGTATGAGGCTCAGAGAAAAGTAATTCTTGAAATAGCAGAAAATGATAGCTGTGTAATTATAGGAAGAAATGCTGATTATATATTAAAAGACAGGACGGATGTTATTAATATTTTTATACACGCAGATATGCCTGAAAAAGTAAAGAGAATATGCAGATTATATAATGTCACAGAAACTGAGGCTGTAGCGATGACAGCAGATATTGATAAAAGACGTATGACTAACTATCGTTATTATACAGACCAGAAGTGGGGAATGGCACGAAATTACACATTGACATTAAATAGTTCACAGCTAGGGTATGATATGTGTGAGAAGATTATAATGGAATGTGCACAGCAGTAGATTTTTATATGTAGTGATAAGATTTAATAGTTGAATTGATTGCATTTGTGTGCTGATTATTTTATTATTAATGCAAAGCAATTTACAATTCCTGCGAGGAGTTTAAATACTTTGACTAAAGGCAATTATTATAGAATTGGAGGAATATATTATGTCCGCAGATAAGACTAATGTTATGAGAAGTCTTGACCAGAAGAAGATTAAATATAAAGTACACGAATATAAGGAGTCAGGTGCAGTAAGCGGTGTGGAAGTTGCGGCGGCACTTGGACAAGACCCTAAGAGAGCATTTAAGACACTTGTTACAATAGGCAAGAGCGGCAATCATTACGTGTTTATGGTTCCTGTAGCAGAAGAACTCGACCTTAAGAAAGCTGCCAAATGTGTAGGTGAGAAGAATATTGAGATGATAAAGTCAAAGGAACTGCTTCCGCTTACAGGTTATATTCACGGTGGCTGTTCACCGGTTGGTATGAAGAAGTTCTTCAGGACAGTTATAGATAAGAGTGTGCTTGATATTGAAGATACAATATTTTTCAGTGCTGGAAAGATAGGATTTCAGATAGAAACCGATTACAGCGAATTAAAGAAAGTGATAAAGATAGAAGAAGATGATATTACTGTTGAATAGGAGGTCTGCATATGGACAAGGAAGTCAAGAAGCATATGGTTGGCGGGTATGAGTTTAATACTAAAGAAGATGCCCAGTTGGCCAAAGATGAACTTAATGCTATTAAATATGTGTCGGCAAAGACTAATACGAAAGATCCTAAGCAGGTATATAATCTTTATAATAAAATAATAGAACGTAAATTATTCTCGACACAGATAGGAATGAATTACCTTAAGCAGTTACAGACATTTTTATATAAGAGCAGTGAGATACCTAATGACAAAATCCAGCCTATCCCGATAAATGCGGATACACAGGAAGCACTCGACAAACGAAAGGAACAGATAGAATTTAAGAGTGAACTAAGAAATCTGTCTATTCAGGTAGCAAAATACAGGAATAATTTCATAAGGGCTATGGTATTAAATATTATTCTTGTTATAGTAATTATTGCGATGTTTGTAATATTAAAGACAAGTTCTAACCCTAATATATTAAATTATGAGGTCACTATCCAGAACAGGTATGCCCAGTGGCAGCAGGAATTGCAGTCGGAAGAGGAGTCTTTAAAGGCAAGGGAGCAGGAACTTAACAATAAAAAGAGGTAATTAAAAAGCAGTAAACACATTTTCTTAACATTAAGGACACATTTTTAACATAATTATTATTTAATATACAATAAAGAGTGGCAAAATGTGCTTTAGCTTTTGCCTTATATAATATTATAGAAGTTATATAGACATATTTAAAGTAATTATTAACACGGATTGGAGTATACAATGGATAATATTAAAGTATTAATGGTTGATGATGAAAGCAGAATGCGTAAGCTTGTAAGTGATTTCCTTACAAGAAAAGGATATATAGTTATTGAAGCTGGTGACGGAGAGGAAGCACTTGACAGATTTTATGCGGATAAGGATATATCACTTGTTATTCTTGATGTTATGATGCCTAAGATGAATGGCTGGGATGTATGCAGGGAGATTAGAAAGAATTCTAAAGTGCCTATTATTATGCTTACAGCTAAGAGCGATGAATCAAGCGAATTAAATGGATTTGAATGTGGTGCAGATGAATATATAGCAAAGCCTTTCAGTCCTAAGATTCTTACAGCAAGAGTTGATGCGCTTATTAGAAGAAGTTACAGCATTGATAGCAGTGAGGTGACAGATGTAGGTGGAATTATTATTGATAAAGCCGCACATATTGTTAAGATCGACGGACAGGAGATTGATTTAAGCTTTAAGGAATTTGAACTGCTTACATATTTTGTTGATAATAAAGGTCTTGCATTATCAAGGGAGAAGATACTAAATAACGTATGGAATTATGACTATTTTGGAGATGCTAGAACAATAGATACCCACGTTAAGAAGCTTAGAAAGAAGCTGGGAGATAAGGGTGATTATATTAAGACTATATGGGGAATGGGATACAAGTTTGAAATTTAACTTAGTATTAGTTGAGGAATACCAAGATGAATAAACATTCGATTAAATTTAAAATAACGCTGCTGATTGGTGGAATGATATGTGTTCTTATAGTTCTTCTTCTTGTATTTAATATAATATTTTCAGAAAAGTTCTATATGGAAGATAAACAGCAGGAGATGTTGAACGCATATAGTTCAGTAAATGATGCGTGTATACAATATTCAGATGATAGTATTTCAGAAACAGATTTACGGAATAATCTTGAACAGATATCGACCTCTAAGGGCATATCTATGATTATAGTAAATAGTGACTGGACGACTTTTTATGTAAGCACTCACGGAGATGAGATGCTTCTGGAAAGATTGAAAAAGAGTATATTTAATAATGATATTTTCCAGAATATACCATCTAAGAGTAATAGTGATTCATCTAACACAGACGGAAGCACTGATAATAATGGTACTTCTTCTGATAGCAGGAATGGCCAGAACAGCGGAAGTGTCACAGATGATAATAATATGAAAAATGATTTTGGTGATTTGTCAGATAGTGATAAGTCAGCATTATTTGGTGGTAATTCTGATAACAATGGTGATAAGAAGACACCTCCGGAAAAGATTATCGATATGTCAGGCAACGGAGCTAACGAGGTCAGGGAGATTATACTTGAGAATGATAAATATACAGTTCAGGAAGTATATGACAGTCGTCTGTTAGATGACTATATCGAATTATGGGGAACATTGGATAATGGTGATTTTATTCTTATAAGGACTCCTATACAGAGTGTCAAAGATAACGTGCACATTTCTAATACGCTTATAACTTATGTTGGTATAGGAACACTTCTTATAGGTGTTGTTGCGGCATTTGTGTTATCCTCATATATCTCACGTCCTATAAAGCAGCTTTCTGATATAGCAGAGAGAATGTCTAACCTTGATTTTGAGGCACATTATGAGGGCGATGATAAAGGTGAGATAGGACTTTTGGGAGATAGTATGAATAATATGTCCCATAAGCTTGAGGAGAATATTTCACAGCTTAAGGCTGCCAACCTTGAACTCCAAAGAGATATTGATAAGAAGGAAAAGCTTGAGCAGATGAGAACAGATTTCTTATCAAATGTATCACACGAATTAAAAACACCTATAGCACTTATTCAGGGCTATGCAGAGGGGCTTAAGGAAGGCATTACAGATGATCCGGAGAGTATGGATTTCTACTGCGATGTTATTATAGATGAAGCCAACAAGATGAATAATATGGTGAAGAGACTTCTTACGCTTAACCAGATTGAATTTGGTGAAGATGAGCTTGTTATGGAAAGATTCGATATTAATGAGCTTGTAAAGTCAGTAGCCGCCGCTAATGAATTAAGGGCTTCACAGAAGGAACTAACAATACAGACATTTATGAGTGAAGAACCTCTTTATGTATGGGCAGATGAATATAAGGTTGAAGAGGTGATAACTAATTATATCTCTAATGCAATTAATCACTGCTGTAATGAGAACATCATTAAAGTGAATGTTGAACAGATTGATAAAGATAATGTAAGGGTTACTGTATACAATTCTGGAAAGAATATACCCGAGGAGGATATTGAACATATATGGGAGAAGTTCTATAAGGTAGATAAAGCCAGAACAAGAGAGTATGGCGGTAACGGAATAGGGCTTTCAATTGTTAAGGCGATTGTTGAATCTATGGGCAAGCAATGCGGTGTGAGAAATGTTTCTGATGGAGTTGAGTTCTGGTTTGACCTTGATTGCAAATTATGATAGAATTCATATAGTTGAATTGAATTGTGGTGCGTATTAGAGGAACGCAGGAATGGAGATTATATGAAGAAGATAGCTATAGCTGTCTTGTCAGCAGTATGTGTATTTGCGCTGGCAGGTTGTGCTGATGATGTAACAATGGACAATGAACAGAATGATATTGTAGCTGAATACATAGCAGGTACTCTGCTTAGACATTCCTATGCTAATGAATGGAAGTATTCTAAGCTTAGTAATCCAACATTTAATAAGTCAGGACAGAGTACAACAACTACTGGAAAGAATAATACTACTGGTACAACAGCAGCTAACAAGCAGACAACAACAGCCGTGGGACAGACAGGTACGACAAGTACAACAGGAACAACTCAGGCAGGTATTAAGGCGGCAAGCATTACTGAAGCCTTAGGTCTTAGTGGTGTTACTGTTAGCTATAAGAAGGTATCGGTAGGTAACAGATATCCAACAGATGCATATGCTGTATGTGTTCCGGCAGATAGCGGCTGTAAGGTAGTAGCAGTTGAGTTTACAATTAAGAATACAGGTTCAGCGGTATATAATGCAACAACTAAGTCAGCTAATGTCACAATGAAGCTTAGTGCAGGAAGTGGCACTTACACACAGTATAAGTCAATGTTAAAGAATGATATATGTAATCTTGATAAGGTTACAATCAATGCAGGAGAGGAATATACAGCGGCAGCAGTATTTCAGGTTTCAACAACAGATGCCGGAGCTTCTGGTATGAAGCTTGAAGTGTTATCTGGAACACAGCAGGTAGAAACAATTAATTTACAGTAATATAAAAAGTATCGGAGAGGTCAGATCCTGTCCGATACTTTTTTCATTTTATCTGAAATCTTTTCCTAATACATTTTCTTTAGTATACATAGCAGCTTCATCTGCTGTCAGGATATGTGCAAATGAAGCTCTTTCATTAGGCTTGTAGCCCTCACCATATCCGTTGTATTCAGCGTAAAATGCTGTTTCGTGTGATTCAGGCTTATTCCAGTCATGAAAACCTGAGCCAGCAATCTGAGAGGAATATTCACAGTTTATTAATACGGTCTTTGCGTGTATTCTCCAAGGCCTGCTTAAATAACAAGTTCCATCTGGACAGTTGCCAGTGAAATTACAATTTTCAAATACATAGCCATATTTCTGGTCTTCATATGTAGAAGGTGCGGTATAATAACTGTTGATTTCCTTATTGCGGTTTAAGGCATATAATGTACAATTCTTAAAATATGCAGTAGCACTTCCGAAGATGAAATCAATCTCACCGCTTATAAAGCAGTCTTCATATAATTGTCTTGAGAGAATTCTTGGTGCGAATTCTGTAGGACCTGTAAATCCGCCCGGCTGTTTTTCTTTAAGAGGGAGAGGACCGGTAAAGAGAGTGTCCTGATGACCAAGTAGTTTGCAGTTTTTGAAAGTAATATTATCCCCTTCCGCATATACAGCGATAGCTTGTCCAACCTCAGTACCAAAGCCTGATGAATTCACGAAGGTAATATTATAGGCGTGGAAGTTATTGGCGTGTACAAAGAAAGTATAAGACCTGAAGGTACCACGTTTGGTGTTATCAGGCATAGTCATTAATGCGTAATAGTCTTTGGTTATAATTACGTTATCCATAGACTCACCAATAAGAGTTATATTATTGTGTGTAATCTCAACACGCTCGTTATAAGTACCATTTTTAATAAAAATTGTCTCTGATACTGTTGAGCTGCTTATAGCATCAACAGCTTCCTGAATAGATGCATAGTCACCTGTATTATCTTTTGAAACAGTAATCATATAAGCCTCCATAAATTTTATTAGGTTTACATCTGATGAAATATAGTAAATGCAAAACCTATGTGCTATTATATCATTTTTTTCTTAAGTTAAAATGCTTTTATAGACATAAATATAAAAAAATTGTATACTGATTGATAAAATAAAAAGGTGTATTAAAGGATAAGTGTAAAATGATTAGAATAGTTGAAGATGTAAAAGATGTAAATATATATTTGGGACTGCGTGATAAAGTGGGCTGGATAAAACTTACAAAAGCTCAGGCACAGGAAGCACTTAATAACAGCGTGAAAGTGTTTACTGTATTTGATGATGACAAGCCTATAGGAATGGGAAGGGTTGTTGGAGATAAGGCAGTTATAAGCTATATTCAGGATTTGATAGTGATACCGGAATATCAGGGGAAGCATATCGGAAGTGAACTTATAGAACATATTATAGCGTATGTTAAGTCTATAACAATGGAGGACTCAAGAATGATGTTATGTCTTATGTGTGCCAAGGGACGTGAGATATTCTATGAAAAGCATAATTTTATTGCAAGACCGACAGAGGCGTTAGGACCGGGAATGATTCAGTATATATATTCAGAACAATAAAGCTTGACAATACATAAAAACAATTGTAAACTAAACTGGAATTGAGGTTAACAATCAACCTTAAATCTTTTATGAGGAAGGTAAAGACAAGTGAAAGAGAAGAAGTTTACAGTTTATCAGTTATGTTTTATGGCACTTATGGCGGCAGTTACATGCATATTAGCACCATTATCAATACCTATAGGGCCTATTCCAATATCACTTACTAATCTTGTGGTATATTTTACAGTATATGTGATTGGCCTTAAAGCAGGAACATGCAGTTATTGTTTATATGTGTTATTAGGAGTTGTTGGTCTTCCTGTATTTTCAGGATATGTAGGAGGTCCAGCTAAGATTGCAGGACCAACAGGTGGATATATTGTTGGATTTGTGTTGATGGCACTTATAGGTGGATATGTAATTGAGAAGACTAATCGTAATATGGTTCTTGTTATAATTGCGTGGATAGTTGGAACAATGGTTGATTACGCATTAGGAACAGCATGGTTTGCCTATGTACAGCATTGTACAGTGGGTTACGCACTTAAGGTATGTGTGTATCCATTTATTGTATTTGATCTTATTAAGATAGTAGCGGCTACATTTCTCGGAAAGGCGGTGCGATATGCACTTGTTAAAGCAGGGTTATTATCTAATGATAAGGTAGTAAGCGGGGTAACAGCATAATTTGTTATATATACAGACAACTAATAAAAAGCAGCTTTTCTACAGATAGGAAAGCTGCTTTTTATTAGCGATAAAGATGTGCTGATGTACACATCAATATCCGTATTAATAAATTAAATTGATTGATAATAATCCTGTAGAGCTTATTAAATTAAGCAAGTAAAGTCTTAACGTATTCAGCAATCTTTTCGTCCTTGCAGTTAGCAAAGAAGAGTTCCTGGAACTTTTCTCCAGCTACAGCACCCTTAACAAGATCCTGGTCAAGGTTCTTAAGAACACTGATTAAATCCTGATTAAGAGTAACCTTTCTTACTTCATCAAGAATCTTCTTATTTCTCTGTTCTGGAACAACTCTTTCCTTAGGATAACCACCACCTGGTTCGCCTTCAAATAACTTTTCAAAAATGTATGTAAGGTTTAATTCAGCACCCCAGCCAAATCCCTTAGCGAATGGAAGAGCGATTGCATTACCATCGTTAATCTGCATAAACATATATGCATCTGAAGGGTCAACAACGTGTCCACAAAGAACATTAGGGAATGAGTTAAGTGCAAGCATAGCACCTTCACCAGTACCACAGCCTGTTACTACAAAATCACAAGCACCTGAGTTAAGAAGGATAGCAGCTAATATACCATTCTGTACATATGTAAGCTGAGCTTTGTCATCAGCAGAATACATACCATAGTTGTCTACGGTATGTCCCTTGCTTTCAGCTACTTTCTTAAGATTAGAGTAAATTAAATCATTCTTTGCAGCCTGACTGTTTTCGTTAATTAAAGCGATTCTCATTATTAAAAACCTCATCTTTCCTGATATTATTCCGATTATTACGGATATATTAAATATACTGAAATATATAATATTTGTCAAATTGATAAAATAGCAGATATATGTTAAAATCCCTTAGTGGAAAAGGAGAATGTGTTATGGCAGTTAATAATAAAGATGCTAAAGCAACATTTATGGAAGCTTTAGACGGACTTAAAGAATACGCAAAGGTTAATGGAAATATAGTTACCAAGGACGATGTTAAGAGTTATTTTAACGGACTTGAATTAGATGATAACAGATACTCAATGATAATGGGTTATCTTATGGCTAATAATATTACAATAAATGGAGTAGATGGAGCAGACAATGAATTCCTCCATATGCTTGAAAGTACTAAAAATGATGCTGTAAATAATGATGATAATGGAATAGCACAGGAAGATACTTCATATACTGAAACAGACGACGGAATTATTAAAAAGATAAATGTTACAGAGGAAGAGGTTAATAATCTGCCAGAAAAAGAAGCTGTTATGGCGGCTCAGATGATAGCAGATAATATGGACTATTCCGAAGATGATATATATCTTGAAAGATACCAGAAGGAGCTTGAACAGATACAGCCAGTATCAGATACTACAAGAGCTTACCTTTTAATTAATATCGTTGAAGATAATGATAAAGAGTCTTTAAAGCTTTTGTCTGAGTCATATCTTGGAAAAATTGTAGGCTGGGTTGAACCTTTCAGGTGCAGGGGAGTGCTTGCGGCAGACCTTGTTCAGGAGAGTAATCTTTCAATGATGGCTTATATAGGACAGAGGCAGTGGCTTAATAATTACGAATGGAAAGATAAGATAAAAGAGGGAACTACAGAAGATTTAATTCAGGTGCTTAATGAGATTGACAATGAAGTTAAGTATCAGGCAGAAGAAAGTATGCGTATGCTGATTGATGAACAAATGGACAGCAATAAGATATCTGGAAAGGTTCTTAATAAAGTTAATTATGTCAATGACTGGGCAGTAAGATTAAAAGAAGAACTTGGAAGAAAGCCGTCAGTTAAGGAAGTCGCAGAGCGTATGGGTGTATCTGAGGATATTGTAAGGGAAGCTGTATCATTATCTGCAGAGGCAATTGAAGACATAAGCGATGCCAAGACTAATAAAGATAATGATAAGTAAAATGGTAATTAAGTAATGTAATTATACATATGATAAAATGGTAAATAATTAATTATGATAAGCAGTATATTATAAAAGTAATTAATTAAGATAGGTAATAAATATTAGAATTTTTATTATAAAATTACATATATTATATTGTATCTAAGAGATTTATGTAGTAGAATAATTATAGTTGATAAGAAGAACAATTTAATAATTCCTGGGGCGTGCGAGAACCTCACTTATTTTGATCCTACATTTCATCGACGGGATTCCTATATCTCCATTCTAATGTCGGGCCTCCTCTGAGTGGATGGCAGCGGTATGGATGCGGTAACCCACCTAGCATTGCTAGGAGTCGAAAACGTGGGGGACGGCGCTTTGGGATAATTGTGTTAAGTTACTATGAAGACAATCTTGTTTTCATAGTTTTTTTATTTAACAGGAAATTCCATCAGAATTTCCTGTTAAATAAAAAGCCCTTAGCGAAGATTCACACTTACACGAAGATGTAGTCTGCCGCAGATGACCGCATTCAGTACAGGAATGTGCTTTGCACATTCTTCTTTATGTAGTAATAATCAGTGACTTTCAAGAATATATATAATTGATGCTGTACAGGCATAATATATTTGAGAGGTTAGGTTGATATGGTAAAGACCGTAATAATCAGAAAACGGACAATATTTATATATGGATTATTAGTGCTGGTACTGGCAATAGGTGTTGTTGTGCTGGAAACATTTATTAATAAATCCAATAATGACGAATACATAACTTATGCACAGGCGGCAAAGATGATTGCTTATGCCAATGTAGATGATACGCAGGCATTTGAAACAGGAGAAGTGTGGTACAAGCCATATATTGAATATGTCAATATTAATGGATATATGCAGTGTGAAGAGGCTGACGATTATATTATGATGAAAGATGTATACATACTTTCAAAGAAACTTAATGCAGGTGATACAACATTTGAGAGTGTTGGAATACAATCACTTAGCCAGTTAAACAATAATAACAGAGTTGTGACTAAGCAGGAATTTATAGATTATTACATATTGCTTCTGCCGTATTGCAGTAGCGGGCAGGAGGTTGAGAGAGTTGAACTTGGAATTGCTGGAACACCTGCGGAGCTTAATGTTAGTGAGTGGGAAATGTATACAACTAAGGGAAAGTATATATTTGACGGAATAATTGCAACACCTTATATAGACAGGCAGGTATTGGCAATAGTAAGGGATAACCGTTTATTGTGTATTGAAAGAAAAATATCTGACGAGGTTGATTACAGTAATGTGTGGCTTAAATATGACAATAACGGAATGTTATATGTGAATTTCTATGGAGTTGAGAAGAAGCTCAAGATAGGCAGGGTTAATGATGACATAGATAATACGCTTGCCGATATTCATCTGAGTAAGGGAAAGGTGAAGAATATATCCGTCAAAAAGGATATTATCAAAGGGAAAGTTCTCTCTGTAACTAATGAATATGTAGAGATAGATGGGTATGGAAAAGTTCCATTAGATGAACAATTTATAATATATGATAATGTATCAGATGTAAAAACGCATAATTATGATGAGATTATAGTTGGTTATTCACTCCAGCGTTTTATAGTTGCTAATGGAAAGGTATGTGGGGCAATTATTGGCGAAGAATTAAAGCATGATAATATAAGGGTTATGTTAAAGACAACAGGTTACAAGGATTTATTTCATAACAGTGTGTCGCTGTCATCAGATAGTATAATACATATAACCTGTGCAGATGTACAATGGGATATTGCGGCAGGTGAAAGCTTTGATATAGACAGCAATGATGAAAGATTAGCCACGGGGCGTATTGTGCTTAGTACTGATGATGGAAGCATAACGATTAATTCTATTAAGAGAAGTCAGGGAAATCCGTCCTATAAGGGTAATATAGAGCTTGCCTTATATGATGAGGGTATTGCGGTGATTAATGAAATTGATATCGAAGATTATTTAAAAAAAGTTGTGCCTAGCGAAATGCCTGTGTCATTTGGCGTTAATGCCTTAAAATGTCAGGCTGTATGTGCAAGAAGCTATGCATATACACAGCTTACGAATAATTATTACAGTGAGTATGGTGCACACATAGATGATAGTGTGTCGTTTCAGGTATACAATAATACATATGACAGTGCAGAGGCTGATGAGGCGGTTATTGCTACGGCTGGAATGGTCGCTGTATATAATGGTGAACTTGTAAAGACTTATTATTATTCGACTTCCTGCGGTTATACAGCTGATGTGTGTGCGTGGGGGAGTGATGAGGATAATTATCCGCAATATGCTTCTGTAAGGGCAGGAACATCTGATTATAATGCTGATATTAAGTCGGAAAAGACATTTGAGCAGTTTATAACGGACAAAGATAGCAGTGATTATGACAGTGAAGCAGATATGTACCGTTGGAAGACCGTCATAGGTATAAGTGAGCTTACGGCACATTTTAATTCACTTATAGGAAGTTATTTAAGAAAGAACGGCTCGGTATATATATTAGAAAATGGAGAGCCGTCCGATAAAGTGGTTAATGATATAGGAAATATTGCAAGCATTAAAGTGATAGAACGTGGCTGTGGCGGAGTTGTAGCTGCACTTATGGTAGAAGGCAGTAAGGAAACCTGTATTGTCAAAGGAGAAAATGCAGTAAGAAGCCTTATGGGTAATAATAAATGTGCAATAATAACTCAGAGCAGGGAGATATATAATGATATTCTTCCGAGTGCTTTCTGTATATTCAAACCAGTATATGATAATGGCACGCTTGTATCATACGAAATAACAGGCGGCGGCTACGGACACGGAATTGGAATGAGCCAGAATGCGGTTAAGAAAATGTCAGAAACTATGGATTATACAGATATTTTAAAATTCTTCTATAACAATATAGAGATTAAGAATATAAATGATTAGTGCTTGTAAAATGGATTAAAATAATCTGATAGAGATATAAAAATAGGACTGTTGCAGTGATGCTCCCGTTGTATAACGGAAGGGCATTCAATGTGACAGTCCCGTTTGCTTACTATTTGTACTTATAAGTATGTCGATATTGCTGGTGTCTGTATATCCATTTATTTCAATAATAAATATAGCTTTATTGTTTAGCAGCATTGACGACTACTTTCTTAGCTTTTTTTGAATGCTTTGAAATACGCCAAGGTCTTAGTATATTCTTCTCGATAAGGGAATTGAACTCAGCACCGAGAAATAATATAAGAATACATATATACATCCATATAAGAAGAAGCATAAAAGTTGTAAGACTTCCATAAGTATATGAGTAGTGTGTCATATATGTAATGTATAATGAGTAAAGTTCAGAGAACAGATACCATCCAATACTTGCAAGAAAAGCACCTGGAATTTCTTCTAAAGGACGTTTTTTAATTGTAGGTATGAACGAATACATTACAGTGAAGAATATTGTAAGCAGAGTAGGAACAAGAAATAACCTGTTGCTGAATATTGCGTTAATAATTGTAATATCAATTGAAAATGCACTAAGATGTCGTTCAATAAATGCTGAAAGGTGTTCGCCAAATACGATTATGACAAGGCTTGTTGCAATTGATAATAGCAGTATTAAAGCATATATGCTTGAAAATAATCTCTGTATTAGCCAGCTTCTTTTAAGCTCGTAATTGTTAATACGGTTAAGGCAGGTCTTTATTGTCATAAAGCCTTTGCCAGCTGACCATATTAAGCCGATAGCAGTTACCGACAGAATTGTTATTGATGAAGAATTCTCAATATCAACTATTATGTTTAGTAACAGACCGTGGAATTCTGTAGGAATTATATTCTCAAAAAGATTCATAAGGTCGGTTGAAGTTACTGGGAAATAATGTATTATGCTTATTAGTGCAAGTACGAATGGCATAAAGCTTAAAAGCAGATAGTAGCAGGTCTGTGCTGCATATTCAGTAAGCCGGTCTTTGGTGATTTTGTTGTAAGCTTCCTGACAGGTGAAAATCACACGGGCAATTTTCATGCTGTTTCTCCTCTCTAAAAATTTTAATAAAATATTTGAAAAAACCTCGGTATATACAGTGCTTTTGTAAGTTACAAGTTTGTGCTTGCCGCAAACTTGATATTTGAAAAAACCTCGGTATATACAGTGCTTTTGAAAGTCACAAGTTTGTGCTTGTCACAAACTTGATATTTGAAAAACTTCGGTATATACAGTGCTTTTGAAAGTCACAAGTTTGTGCTTGTCACAAACTTGATATTTGAAAAAACTTAGATGTAAGGTTTTTTCAAATTATTATATGTTATTTTCCCACAATTATCAATAAGTTAATAACTTGCATTACTATTATATTTTATGTACAATATATAAGTTAATGAATAAAATCAGGTTAAGTGTAACCTGTTAATGAAAGGTAGGCTCGCTTATAATGGGGATTAGTGTAAAGCTTCAGGCTTTTGAAGGTCCGTTAGATCTTTTACTGCATCTTATAGATAAGAATAAAGTTAATATATATGATATTCCAATAGCTGATATAACAGAGCAGTATATGGAATATGTCAATAAAATGCAGGAGGAAGACTTAAATGTAGTAAGCGAATTCCTTGTTATGGCGGCTACACTGCTTGATATAAAATGCCGTATGCTTCTTCCAAAGGAAGTTGATGAGGAAGGTAATGAGCAGGATCCAAGAGCAGAGCTTGTCGAAAAGCTGTTAGAATACAAGCTTTATAAGGCAATGGCAGAAGAGCTTAAAGATAAGCAGATGGATGCCACAAAGCTTTATTATAGAAAGCCTGATATTCCTAAAGAGATCAGTGAATATGTGCCAGAGGTTGATATAAAAGATGTCATAGGAGATACCGATCTTTTAAAGCTTAATGCAATATTTTCAGACGTAATGAGAAGAAAAGATGAAAAGGTTGACCCAATAAGAAGCAAGTTCGGTAAGATAGAGAAAGAAGAAGTTACTATGTCAGAAAAGCTTGTTGATATTAAGGCGTTTATGATGGAACATAGGACATTCAGTTTCAGGGAACTTCTTATGAAGGGGGCTTCAAAGGTTGCGGTTATTGTTACATTTCTTGTTGTATTAGAGCTTATTAAGACAGGATTTGTTATTGTAGAGCAAGAGGGGACTTGCGAGGAAATATATATAACAGTGACGAAGGATCCGGAACTTATAGAAGGAATTACCGAAGAATAATTAATAATACAGCAATGCTTTATAAGTTTTAAAAGCATATATGTATATGACACAGTAAGTGTGTATTAATTCTGTTAATTAAAGCAGGATAAGAATGGAGTGCAGAATGAGTATAGAAAAGACAGAAGCGGCAATAGAAGCTATACTATTTACTATGGGTGAATCAGTAGAAGCAGAAAAGATTGCAGTGGCTATAGAACACGATGTCGATACAACAGTCAAGATTATCCATAATATGATGGATAAATATGAAAATGAAGACAGAGGTATCAAGATAATTGAATTAGAGGGAAGCTTCCAATTATGTACCAAAGAAGAATATTACGACAATCTTATTAGAATATGCAGTCAGCCAAGACGATATACATTGACAGATGCAGCACTTGAAACGCTCTCAATAATAGCGTACAAGCAGCCGGTTACCAAGATAGAGATAGAAAAGATAAGAGGTGTTAATTCAGACAGGTCAGTTAATAAGCTTGTTGAATTAGAACTTGTTAAAGAAGTTGGAAGACTTGATGCACCGGGAAGACCGATGCTTTTTGGAACAACTGAAGAATTCCTTAGAACATTTGGTGTAGGTTCTATTGACGAACTGCCGGTTATAAGCGAGGATATGGTTGAACAGTACAAGGAAGAGGCTGAATATGAAATAGCAAGCGAATTAAAAGAAGAAGCTATGAATGAGGAACAGCTTACACTGGACATATAATCAGCCGGACATTTATGTATAGATGGTTAGAATATAATGAGTTCACCTGATACAAGTAGTTATCTGAAACAGTGGGCAGAAATGAGGTATATTATGGAAAGAGCAAATGCGTGGAATAAGTATGATTCTAAAAAGAAAGCAGAAGTATTTGATTTTGCGGAACAGTACAGACAGTTCATCTCAAAATGCAAGACAGAAAGAGAATGTGTAAAGGAAGGCGTTAGGCTTTTAAAGGAAGCTGGCTATGCGGACTTAAAAGACGTTATTGCTGATAACAGGACATTAAAAGCTGGCGATAAAGTGTATGCTGTCAATATGAATAAGGCACTTGTTGCGTTTAATATAGGTGAAGAACCTATAAGTGCAGGAATGAACATACTCGGAGCACATATAGACTCACCAAGACTTGATATAAAGCAGAACCCTCTCTATGAAGAAACAGGACTTGTTCTTCTTGATACACATTATTATGGTGGTATTAAGAAATACCAGTGGGTCGCAATTCCACTTGCCATTCACGGAGTTGTTGCATTAAAGAATGGAACAACAGTAGAGATTGTAATTGGTGAGGATATGTCTGATACAGTAGTTGGTGTATCTGACCTTCTTATACATCTTGCTTCGGAGCAGATGGAAAAGAAAGGCACAAAGGTTGTTGAGGGTGAAGCACTTGATA
This sequence comes from Bacteroides galacturonicus, assembly GCF_003096855.1. Classification (NCBI taxonomy): domain Bacteria; kingdom Pseudomonadati; phylum Bacteroidota; class Bacteroidia; order Bacteroidales; family Bacteroidaceae; genus Bacteroides; species Bacteroides galacturonicus. The sequence continues at coordinate 408,920 of NZ_QEOA01000004.1, forward strand.
TTCTTGTTGGAAGTATGCCACAGGAGAAGGAAGAATGCGATAAGGAAGCTAAAGATGCTGTTAAGAAGAATATACTTGCAATATTAAAGGATAAGTATGGAATAGAGGAAGAAGATTTCTTATCAGCAGAATTAGAAGCTGTTCCAGCAGGTCCTGCAAGAGATTATGGAATAGACAGAAGTATGATAATGGGCTATGGACACGATGACAGAGTGTGTGCATATCCATCACTTATAGCACTTATTAATTCAAGTGAAGTTAAGAGAACAGGTGTATGTATTCTTGTTGATAAAGAGGAAATTGGAAGCGTTGGTGCTACAGGAATGCAGTCAAGATTTTTTGAAAATATGGTTGCAGAAGTTATGGACAGATGTGGAAATTATTCTGAGCTTGGATTAAGAAGAGCACTTGCTAATTCTTATATGTTATCATCAGATGTAAGTGCGGCATATGACCCTAACTATGCGAGTGTATTTGAGAAGAAAAATGCAGCTTATTTTGGCAAAGGCATGGTGTTTAATAAATACACAGGTGCAAGAGGCAAGAGCGGCTCTAATGATGCATCAGCAGAATTTGTAGGAAAGTTAAGAAAGGTTATGGATGATGCAGATGTATCATTCCAGACAGCTGAACTTGGCAAGGTAGACATCGGCGGTGGTGGAACAATAGCTTATATATTAGCTAATCTTGATATGAATGTAATTGACAGTGGCATTGCTGTACAGAATATGCACGCGCCATATGAAGTTATAAGCAAAGCAGATTTGTATGAAACATTAAAGGGTTATGAGGCATTTTTAAAAAATGCTTAATAATACAATAATGCAAAAGTGATTATATAATATTTGCAAAATATTAATATTTGGAAGGATGACATATATATGAAATGGAATAGATATTCAATTAAGACAACAACACAGGCTGTTGATTTAATAAGCAGTGCTCTTGATGATATAGGAATTGAGGGGATAGAGATACAGGACAATGTACAGCTTACACAAGAAGAAGCTAAGACAATGTTTGTTGATTTTATTCCTGAGCTGCCACCAGATGATGGAACAGCAGTTGTTAATTTTTATATTGATTCAGATGAGGACGATGGAACATTAGTTAAAAAGGCTGAGCAGGAAATTAAAGATTTAAGAATGTTTGTTGATATCGGTGAAGGAACAATAACAAGGTCTGAGACAGAAGATAAAGACTGGATTAATAACTGGAAGCAGTACTGGCATACATTTACAATCGGTAATCTTTATATTAAGCCAACCTGGGAAGAGATTACAGAGGAGATGAAAGGACATCCTGTCCTTAGCATTGATCCGGGAACTGCATTTGGAACAGGTTCACACGAAACAACAAGAATGGTTATTAAGCAGCTTGAAAAGTATGTTAAAAAAGGTGACAGAATACTTGATGTAGGCTGTGGAAGCGGAATACTTTCAGTAGTTGCCATTAAATATGGCGCGGAATATGCACTTGGTACAGATCTTGACCCTAATGCAATTATTGCCTCAGAAGAGAATTCAGTTCAGAATAATATAACTAAGGAGCAGTTTGAGGTTATTGAGGGTAATATAATTGATGATAAGAATATTAAGGATAGATGTGGATATGAATGTTATGATATAGTGTGTGCTAATATTCTTGCTGATGTATTAGAGCCATTATCAGTTAATATCCACGAGCATATGAAGCATGGAGCATATTTTATAACTTCTGGAATTATTAATACTAAAGAAGATGAAGTTGTTAATGCTTTCAAGAAGAATTCAGAGCTTGAGATAGTTGAGATTAACCACGATGGCGAATGGGTTAATGTAACAGCCAGAAGAAAGTAATTAATAGATAACGCGAAAGGATTACATATGTATCATTTTTTTGCAGAGCACGAGAATATATTTGACGATTACATTGATATTAAAGGCGGGGATGTTAATCATATTAAGAATGTACTGCGTTTAAAAAAGGGTGATGAGATACTTATAAGCAGTGGTGATAATTATGATTATAATTGTATTATTGATACAATAACCGATGATTATGTACGAAGCCTTATAACATCAGTTAATGAGAAAGGCAATGAACTTTCATCAAAGGTATATTTATTTCAGGGACTTCCTAAAGCTGATAAAATGGAACTTATTATACAGAAGATGATTGAGCTTGGCGTGTATGAGATTGTTCCTGTAGCAATGAAAAGAAGTGTTGTAAAGCTTGATGATAAGAAAGCAAAGAGCAAGGTTGCAAGATGGAATACAATAGCTGAAAGTGCTGCCAAACAGAGTAAAAGAAGTATTATGCCAAAGGTTAGTGATGTTGTAAGTTTTAAGCAGGCAGTTGCTATGGCTTCGGAATTAGATGTATTATTACTTCCTTATGAGTGTGCAGAAGGAATTGAACATACAAGACAGGTTATTGCTTCTATCGGGAAAGGAAAGAGCATAGGTATCTTTATTGGACCAGAGGGTGGTTTTGATAAAGATGAACTTGAGCTTGCAACTAATGCAGGAGCTGATATAATAACACTTGGCAGACGTATATTAAGAACCGAGACAGCAGGTCTTATGCTGATGTCGGTGCTTATGTACAATATGGAGGAATAATAATGCAGGCATATCTTGATAATTCAGCAACGACAAAGTGTGCACCTGAGGTTGTAGATGTGTGCGTAAAAGTTATGAGTGAAGATTATGGCAATCCATCATCAAAGCATATGAAGGGCGTTGAAGCTGAAAATTATATAAAAGAAGCAAAAGAAACAATAGCTAAGACTTTAAAGTGCCAGGAAAAGGAAATACTTTTCACATCAGGCGGAACAGAGTCTAACAATATGGCAATAATAGGAACTGCTATGGCTAATAAGAGAAAAGGCAATCACGTTATTGTGTCATCGGTAGAACATTCATCTGTAAAAGAGCCTTTTAACTTTCTTAGTGAGAATGGTTTCAGGGTAACATATCTTAAAGTTGACAGAAATGGAATTGTGGACCTTAATGACCTTAAGGAAGCGTTAGATGATGAAACAATTCTTGTATCAGTAATGTATGTCAATAATGAGATTGGTGCAGTTGAACCTATTGAAGAAATCGGACATATTGTAAAAAGCTACAATCCTGATATAGTGTTTCATGTAGATGCAATTCAGGCATATGGCAAATACAAAATAGTACCTAAGAAGTATAACATAGATTTATTATCTGTAAGTGGACATAAGATACACGGTCCAAAGGGAAGCGGATTTTTATATATTAAGGATAAGACAAGAATTAAACCTATAATATATGGCGGTGGACAGCAGAAGGGTATGCGTTCTGGAACAGAAAATGTACCAGCAATCGCAGGACTTTCGGCAGCAGTCAAGCTTATATATAATGACCAGTTTGAGGATAAGATTAATAAGCTGTATGAGCTTAAAGACTATTTTATAGATGAGCTTGAGAAGCTTGATGATGTTGTTATCAGTTCATATAAGGGTACAAAGTCAGCACCTCAGATTGTAAGTGTAAGCTTCAGGGGTGTAAGGGCAGAGGTGCTGCTTCACGCACTTGAGGATAAGAATATATATGTATCCTCAGGTTCAGCCTGTTCTTCTAACAAGCCGGGCTTAAGCAATACGCTTGTTGCGATAGGTCTTGATAATGACCTGCTTGACAGCACATTAAGATTCAGCTTCTGTTATAATACAACTAAGGAAGAACTTGACTATGCAGTCAGTGCATTAAAAGAACTTCTTCCTGTGTTAAGAAAGTATACAAGACATTAATAATATAATTAAAATTGAATGGAGATAAAAGATGTATAAAGCATTTTTGATTAAATATGGAGAGATAGGTGTAAAGGGTAAGAACAGATACCTTTTTGAAGATGCACTTGTAAGACAGATAAGATTTGCCCTTGAAAAGGTTGAGGGGGAATTCGTAGTATCTAAGGAAAATGGAAGAATATATGCTACAGCACAGACAGAATTTGACTATGATGAGGCTGTAGAAGCATTAAAGACTGTATTTGGAATAATTGGAATATGTCCAGTTGTGCAGATAGAAGATAATGGCTTTGATGACCTTGCTGAACACGTTATTAAGTATATTGATGAGGCATATCCTGATAAGAATGTTACATTTAAGGTAGATGCAAGAAGAGCAAGAAAGAACTACCCTATGAATTCTATGGAGATTAATATGGAGATGGGTGGAAGAATATTAGATGCATTTCCTGAGATGAAGGTAGATGTTCATAAGCCACAGGTGCTTTTGCAGATTGAGATTAGAAAGCATATTAATATATATTCAATAGAAATTCCAGGACCAGGAGGAATGCCAATAGGAACTGCTGGTAAGGCAATGCTTTTATTATCAGGAGGAATTGACAGCCCTGTAGCTGGGTATATGGTTGCCAAGAGAGGTGTGCAGATAGAAGCTACATATTTCCATGCACCACCATATACAAGTGAGAGAGCTAAGCAGAAGGTAGTAGACCTTGCAAGACTTGTGTCTAAATATGCAGGTCCAATAACTCTTAATGTAGTTAATTTTACAGATATACAGCTTGCTATATATGAGAAGTGTCCTCACGATGAGCTTACAATCATTATGAGAAGATATATGATGAAGATTGCAGAAGAACTTGGCAAGGAAAGCAAATGTATGGGACTTGTTACAGGTGAGAGTATCGGACAGGTCGCAAGCCAGACTATGCAGAGCCTTTACTGTACTAATGAAGTATGTACAATGCCAGTATACAGACCGGTTATTGGTTTTGATAAGCAGGAGATTATTGATATATCAGAAAAGATAGGAACATATGAGACATCAATCCAGCCATTTGAGGACTGCTGTACAATATTTGTAGCTAAACATCCAGTTACAAAGCCTAATCTTAATATAATCAAACAGCACGAGCATAACCTTGATGATGTTATTGATGAGCTTATGAAGACAGCCATAGAAACTACAGAAAAGATAGTTGTTAAATAAAATGATGTAAATAATAACAGGGTGCCATACGAATTAACGTGTGACATCCTGTTATAGAATAACCATATTAAACTGTCTGGCTGATTATACAATATATGGCTTTAATACAGCAAGAATTGTATCAATATCATTCTCAGCGTGAATATTTAAGTCGATAGGCTTTGATAAATCAAGGCTGAAAATACCCATAATAGACTTTGCATCAATTACATATCTTCCAGATACAAGGTCAAAGTCAACATCAAACTTTGTAATATCATTTACAAAGGATTTAACTTTATCGATTGAGTTTAATGAAATCTGTACAGTTTTCATTGGAATACCTCCCATAATATAATAATTTGCTTACTGAGTTAATTATAATATTTATGGGATTTATGTCAAGAACAAAGGAGGCCGATTTGAAAAAAGTTGCGATACACAACCTTGGTTGCAAGGTTAATTCATACGAAGCAGAGTCAATGGAGCTTATGCTTAAAAATGCAGGCTATGAAATAGTTCCATTTGATGAAGCGATAATTGCAGATGTATATATAATAAATACCTGTTCGGTTACTAATATAGCAGACAGAAAGTCCCGCCAGATGTTACACAAGGCTAAAAAGATGAATCCATCAGCAGTTGTAATAGCTGCCGGCTGTTATGTACAGGCAGATGAAGCAGGAGTTAAGAAAGATGAAGCTGTAGATATCGTGCTTGGCAACAATATGAAGATTAATATTGTTGATGTGCTTGAGCAGTATTTTAAGGATAATACAGCAGACGAATATGTGGTTGATATAAGCCACGATACAGAATATGAAGAATTAAAGATAGATAAAGTAAGTGAGCATACAAGGGCATACATTAAAATACAGGACGGATGTAACCAGTTCTGTTCATACTGCATTATTCCTTATACAAGAGGAAGAATAAGAAGCAGGGCGATTGAAGATGTTGTAGAGGAAGTTAGAAGATTAGCTGACAATGGCTATAAGGAAGTTGTTCTTACCGGAATACATCTTTCTTCTTATGGCAGGGATACAGGTAAAGAGACCTTGTTAGATGTTATAGAGGCGGTTAATTCAATTGACGGAATTGAAAGAATCAGACTTGGTTCATTAGAACCAAGAATTGTGACAGATGAATTTGTCAGCCGTATAAGCAGTATGAAAAAGCTTTGTCCACATTTTCACTTATCATTACAGAGCGGCTGTGATAAGACACTTAAGGCTATGAACAGAAAGTATGATACTGCTGAATACTTAAAGGGCTGTGAAATTCTTAGAAAATATTATGATAACCCAGCGATTACGACAGATGTTATTGTGGGCTTTCCTGGTGAGACAGAAGAAGACTTCAAGATTACGAAAGCATTTGTTGAGAAGGTGCATTTTTATGAAATGCACATATTTAAGTATTCAAGAAGAAAAGGCACAGTTGCAGATACTATGCCTGATCAGGTAGATGATAAGATTAAGACAGCAAGAAGTAATGAACTTATTGAGCTTGCTAATGAAATGTCAGCACAGTACAGAAGTACATATGCAGATAGTGATTTGAGCGTGCTTATTGAAGAAAAGCAGAATATAGCTGGAAAAGAGTATTATACAGGCTATACACCTAATTATATAAGAGTTATGATTTCGGCAGAAGAATTTGATAAAGAAAATGTTTGCAGTAATTCAGGCAATGGTAATATAATTAATAATATATATACAGTGAAGGGCTGCGGTCTTGATAAAGAAAAGCTGCATATAATCGGAATGGAGAATTATAATGGCTGAATTAAAGTTAAGAAAGAATGAAAAAGGAATGATACTTGCAATTGATATGGGAAATACCAATATCGTTATTGGCTGTGTTGATGACAAGAAAGTATTATTTGAGGAAAGATTATCAACAGATTATTCAAAGACAGAATTGGAATACGCCATAGGTTTTAAGACGGTGCTTGAAATATATAATATTAACTCAGATGACATAAAAGGAGCAATTATATCATCAGTTGTCCCGCAGCTTGTTAATATAATAAAAGCGGCAGTAGAAAAGACAGTTGGAATTACACCGCTTATGGTCGGACCTGGAATAAAGACAGGTCTTAACATTCTTATGGATCAGCCAAGACAGGTTGGAACAGATATGATAGTTGATGCAGTTGCTACACTTAATGGCTACGGTGCACCAGCCATAATTATAGATATGGGAACAGCGACAACTATAAGTGTTGTAGATGAGAAAGAGAATTATATAGGTGGAGTTATACTTCCGGGAATACGTGTGTCAGTTGATTCGTTAGTATCAAGAACAGCACAGCTTCCAAGAATAAGCCTTGATACACCAAAGAGTGTTATGGGTAAGAATACTATTGATTGTATGAAGAGTGGAGTTATATATGGCAATGCTTCGTGCATAGATGGTATGCTTGACAGAATTATAGAAGCTAATGGTTTTGGAGTTAATGGAAAGCCAGAAGCGAAAGTTATAGCTACAGGTGGACTTGCAAAGGTTATAGTTCCTCACTGTAAGCATAATATACACATAGATGCGGAATTATTGCTTAAAGGTCTTAGAATTATATATGATAAGAATGTGGAGGGTAATTAAATGCTTAAAGGTAAAAATGTACTGCTTTGTGTTACAGGAAGCATAGCAGCTTATAAAATTGCAGAGCTTGCAAGCAGACTTGTTAAGCTTCATTGTAATGTTGATGTTATAATGACTAAAAATGCGACGAATTTTATCAATCCTATAACATTTGAAACACTTACAGGCAATAAGTGCATAGTAGATACATTTGACAGGAATTTTCAATTTAATGTTGAACACGTTTCACTGGCTAAGAAAGCAGACTGCGTTATGATAGCACCAGCCTCAGCTAATATAATAGGCAAGATAGCTAATGGGATAGCAGATGATATGCTTACAACAACTGTAATGGCTTGCAAATGCAAAGTTATGATATCGCCTGCTATGAATACTAATATGTATGATAATCCTATTGTGCAGGATAATATCGCCAGGTTAAGAAGATTTGGATATGAAGTTATTGAGCCAGATAGCGGTTATCTTGCGTGTGGTGACACTGGAAGGGGCAAAATGCCATCGCCGGAGAGCCTTTTATGGTACATTTTAAAGGAAACAGCATATGAAAAGGACATGAAGGGCATTAAGCTTTGTGTAACAGCAGGTCCTACAAGAGAAGCAATAGACCCTGTAAGATTTATCTCTAATAATTCTACAGGGAAAATGGGCTATGCAATAGCCAGAATGGCAATGCTTCGTGGAGCAGATGTTACACTTGTATCAGGAAAGGTTGATGTTCCACCAGTTCCATTTGTTAATATTATAAATGTTATATCAGCACAGGATATGTATGATGCTGTCACCGAAGAAGCAAAGAATTCAGATATTATAATTAAAGCCGCCGCAGTAGCGGACTATACACCTTTAAATGTAAGCGATAATAAGATAAAGAAAAAAGACGGCGATATGTCAATTGCCCTTAAACGCACAAAGGATATAATAGGAACGCTTGGAGAACATAAAAAAGAGGGACAGTTTATATGTGGATTTTCTATGGAAACAGAAAATGTAATTGCCAATTCCAAGGATAAGCTTATTAAGAAGAATATGGATATGATAGTTGCTAATAATGTAAAGGTAGCCGGGGCAGGCTTCGGAACAGACACTAATGTTGTAACTATAATTACCGGGGAAGATAATATTGAACTGCCTATGATGTCTAAAGAAGATGTTGCTTCAAAGATACTTGACTTTATAATGGCAAAGCGTAGGTAAGATATTGGCACGTTAATATATAATGTATGTAATAAAAGTACATATTATAATAATTGATTTATATAAGGTTTAGTTTAAGACAGAAATTCAGTGACTTAAAATTGCAATTTGTTAATTTGAAGTCACTGAATTTTATAGCGGAAATAGTGTGGATTTATGTTTGTATACAGATATATGCCCCAAATTTATAAAAAAGTTTGGTGGTACAAATCCAGTAAATATAAGACTTTACGAATGTTTATAATAGATTTGGCGAAAAAAATCAAAAAAAGTTGAAAAAAGATGTTGACATATGTGAGAGGTGGTGATATTATAATCAAGTCGCCGCGAGAGATGAGCGACACAAAAGCTTCTCAAGCACAGATGAATACTGGATTTGAGAACAATGAACTTTGATAACTGAACAGAAAGACAACCTTGAAAATTCTTTTTAGAATTTCGAGATGAGTACATAATTCATTGGAATTAAGTATACATCTTTTGTGAACATCATTCAAGCAATTGAATGAATCCTTAAACACAGTATAAGGAAACTATTAAAGCTAGTTAGTTTAAGACTGACAAGGCAAACTTGATGTTTTGAAAAACATCTGGGAGTTACGAAGTAACTCTTAAATGTTTTTGCGAAGCAGAACATATTTTATGAGAGTTTGATCCTGGCTCAGGATGAACGCTGGCGGCGTGCTTAACACATGCAAGTCGAACGAAGCATTTGCGACAGATTTCTTCGGTT
>NZ_QEOA01000005.1:0-401040 GCF_003096855.1 Bacteroides galacturonicus
AACCGAAGTAATCTGTCTTAAATGCTTCGTTCGACTTGCATGTGTTAAGCACGCCGCCAGCGTTCATCCTGAGCCAGGATCAAACTCTCATAAAATATGTTTTGCTTCGCAAAAACATCAAGTTTGCCTTGTCAGTCTTAAACTAACTAGCTTAATAATAGTTTCCTTATACTGTGTTTAAGGATTCATTCAATTGCTTGAATGATGTTCACAAAAGATGTATACTTAATTCTATTGAATTCTGTACTCATCTCGAAATTCTAAAAAGAATTTTCAAGGTTGTCTTTCTGTTCAGTTATCAAAGTTCATTGTTCCCAAATCCAGTATTTATCTGTGTTTGAGAAGCTTTCGTGTCGCTCATCTCTCGTGGCGACTTGATTATAATAGCACCTACCAGGTATTATGTCAACAACTTTTTTCAATTTTTTTGAATTTTTTCCAATTTTTTTAAAAACCCCCTAAAATACGGCATTTCCAAGCAATATAAATACTGATTTTGACAGCTATTGGACGATATTTGTTTATAAAATGCTTTTAATTAAGTCATTTTTTTCTTAATATTCCTTGCCACAATACCAACCATAGTACAAAATCCATTTAGTTATAGGTATAAAAATACCGGTTTCCAGTTGTTAGTTTTAACCTCTAACTCCGAAAACCGGTATATCAATAATATCTGTTAATAAAACAACACCAATGTGATATTAGAAGCTGTGGCCTCCGCCACCTCCGCCTCCACCACCTGACGAACCACCGGAAGACGAGCCTCCTGAAGAGCTGCTGCCTGAGTCTGTCTGTACTGGTGAATATGTCCTGGTCTGATAACGGTATGTAACCTGACAATTATTAATAGCCTTTCCAGCAAATATACCTTTCATTATATCTTTTCTTGATGGTGCCTTCTTCCTTAAATATAGTCTTACAATTCCATAATTAATAATTAATGCCGCTACAACAGCAAGAAGTGCATTGCTTATATACTTCATTGGTTGTGATATTCTTCTGCCTTTAAGAAGTGCAAGTTCCTGCTCATACACCTTATATGCACACATATAATAGTCTTTTGATGAAGCATATCTGTATACATTATCAGTTATTGTATCTGCGTATGAGCTTGTAACTGTACTGTATATCTTACCATTGCTATGTATCCAGATATTACGGTTATACATATCAATTATAAATATCGTCCCACTATCAGTGCCATATTTTTCCCTGTACAGGCTTCTTACATAACTTTCAGTAGTGGTGCTGTTGGTATCTATAGTCTTTAACATTACATTACCATACACTGTTATCTGTTTCATAATGTCTAACAATGAAGAATAATTACTCTCATCTATAATGTCTGCGTCATCTTCTATAACAGCCTCATATCCTGTATCAACATTATTATATTGATACTTCTCTTCATCAGCTTTTACCTGTAGTAAAGAAGAAGCCGCAAATACTAATAGCAATAGAACAACTGCTGTTAACGCCATAACTGCGTGAATACATCTATGTATGTCTTTAACAGTATATTTTCTATCTACAGCACATATAATACTTCTATTATGCATTATCATCACCTCCACTATAATTATCAAACTGTGGAAGCTTTCTAGTTGCAAGAACATTGTAATATCTGATTAAATCCATAATAGTATACATTATTGCAATTAATTCAGCTATAACAGCACCATAGTAATATAGATCCGATACAGGATTAATCCACAGCACTACCGAGGCTATTGCCATCGCTGCAAGTGAACCTATATTACCTGATATCTTCTTATTAGTTATCATTTTAAACGTCTTATGATTAACAAGAGTAAGCACTATACCTGTTATAAGACATATAACACTTATAGAAAATCCCGCCCCAATATCTCCAGAGCCATAGAATATAGACATCATCTGAAGATAGACATACAACATAGGAAATACACAACACATCAATGAAATCATCATAGTTACCACTGCCATATTAGTTCTTGTTGTTCTTCTTTTATTCTTACGTCCATATGCCCTTGCTTCACGCCTGCCTTTGTCTATAACATCAGCTATATCGCCTGCAAGCTGGTCTTCACGCTTACGCCTTGCCCCTGGTGATTCATTGGCATTAATAGCTGAACCTGCATACATTCTGCCTTTGTCATCTAACTGCTGGTCTTTCTTGTATATTTTCTTTAATTCTAATACATAAAGAATTATTGTAAATAACGCTATAATCGATGCAATCCCCAATGTAGTCTTAGGTCTTAATGTAAATGAACTGTTAAGCATTAAAAATATAGGTATTGCAAGAATAACCGAACCTATAAAATACCTCATAAGTGATACTGGCAGATCTGCTGCCACCTTCCCTGTCTGTCCATTAACTGTCGCATATGCAACTCTGTCTTTATTACGGTATGATAAGAACCACACCGGAAACATTGTTCTATCCTGTGCTACTACCTTTGTCGAAAGTCTTCTCTCAATATCCCCCTGATAATTATCAAGTTGCACTGACCCAAGATGTGCTGACCTTTTGACATAGGAATATGTCTCGTCAACAGCTACATTTTTCGCATCAGCCCTGTATACATCCGGTGCAACATCTGCTGTATCTGCATAGAATCCACTAAGCATTGATGGAGTAAATGGATTCATATTCTTAACGTCATATGGTGCTATCGCCTCACTTATACTGTCATCAAATGACGATGAAGCATCATATGACAGACCCTTATACTGGCAATCCAAATCGCCAGTTATATCATAATAGTCTGTATAAATGTAATCTCCCCGTCTATGGCTTTTAGAACCGCTTAGGCACATTGGTCCTTTCTGGGTTATATAATACGTCCAATAAGGCATATATATACCTCTGAAACCATCTATAAACTTCTCATCTTTTAATTCCTTAGGGGCAAACCACGCGTGACGTACCATTTTCTTATAAGCCTGCTTACAGTCTTCCTTAGTCTTGGAAAATGGTATTATATATCCTGGTCTTTGCTGTTTTGATACTCTGCTTGTCAGAATTGTTGATGCTCCACAAAAGCTGCAAAAATTAGCTGCAGTATTATCAGTACTTAATATCTCTCCACCACAGTTCGGACATTTGAATACAGTAACGTCATATTCCTGACTTTCCTCCGCATCCTGTTCCTTACTGATTGCATATGGGTCATACTTCGTACCGCAATGGTCACACATCAACTGCTGTGATGGTATGTCAAAGACTAATCTTCCACCACAGCCCGGACACTGATACATATATTAATCCTCCCTCATATAATAATATGTAATTAAAAATCCGATTACCTGAATACAGCTACATCAAGGCATTCTTAGCCTTATCTGTAATCTCTCTCTGATATGCAATTTCGTTCTCGATATTTCTTGCAACCTCATTAGCAGTGTATGCCGCATCTACAACTTTATTAAGCACATTACCAATCTCATCTGCCTTTTCTTTCTGCTGGTTAGAATTCTCATATATGTTCTTCATAGAGCCAACTGTCTTATCAACTGACTGCTGTACCATATTGATTGTATCTGTAATCTCCTTTGATGACTTGGCCGACTGTGCAGCAAGATTCCTCACCTCACTTGCAACAACTGCAAAGCCTCTTCCGTGCTCACCTGCTCTTGCAGCCTCAATAGAAGCATTAAGCGAAAGTATATTGGTTCTGCTTGATATTGATGCTATAACGCCTGCAAACTGTTCAATGTCTTTAGAAAGCTTTTCAAGTTCTTTAATTCTTGCCGCTGATTCTTCTGCTATCTCATTAAGTTCAGTTATCATCTTAAGAATTTCCTCAACACTTGAAATACTCTCTTTCACGAGATTAAGTGATGTATCTGATGAATTAATTACATCAAAAGCATCTTTTTCTAACTGCTCCTGTGATGAATCCAATCCTTCAAGAATTCCTGACAGGTCGCTTACTAATTTACTGTTATCCATATTCTTCCTCCAAATATGTATATTATTCTTGTATATTTATATTAAGTCAATTGCTTCGTTAACATTATGTATACCAATAAGATTAATTTTATCATTATTTTTAATATTTTTCAAGCATACATATGGTAATATGCAGGTTGTGAACCCTAGCTTAACAGCTTCATTCACCCTCTGCTGTGCCTGTGTTACGGCTCTTACCTCGCCTGACAATCCGACTTCACCAAATATAACTGTTCTGCTGTCAACTTCTTTATTCTTAAAACTACTGACAAGTGCTATAACTATCCCTAAATCAAGTGCTGGTTCAGATACCTTTATTCCACCTGCCACATTAAGATAGGCATCGCTTGAGGACATTCTCATTCCCGCCCTTTTTTCAAGGACTGCCATCAACAGATTAACCCTGTTATAATCCGTTCCCGCAGCAGTACGCCTTGGCATACCAAAGTTAGAGTCACACACAAGTGCCTGAACCTCAACCATAAGAGGTCGCGTACCTTCAATAAGACATACTACAACTGAGCCTGACGCCCCTTCTGGTCTTCCAGACAACATATACTCCGATGGATTGGCGACCTCACTTAAACCGTCCTGCCTCATCTCGAACACCCCAATTTCATTGGTAGACCCAAATCTGTTCTTTACACTTCTTAATATTCTGTATGAAGCATATCTGTCCCCTTCAAAATAAAGCACTGTATCAACCATATGCTCAAGCACTCTTGGCCCTGCAACAACACCTTCCTTGGTAACGTGTCCTACAATAAATATCGTTATATTAAGTCCCTTGGCTAACTGCATAAGAATAGATGTACTTTCCCTTACCTGTGACACACTTCCAGGTGCCGCAGATATTTCTTCCCTGTACATAGTCTGTATAGAGTCAATTATAACCACCTGTGGCATTTCTTTTTTTAGAACCTCTTCTATAATATCAAGATTAGTCTCGCAGAACGTCTTAAGGTTATCGTTACATCCACCTATCCTTTCAGCTCTTAGCTTAATCTGTCTTAACGACTCCTCTCCGGATATATACAGCACCTTATTGCCTGCATCTGATAGGTAATAGCACATCTGTAACAAAAGTGTTGACTTTCCAATACCGGGATCTCCACCTACAAGCACCAGTGAACCCTGCACAATTCCACCACCAAGAACTCTGTCAAGTTCGCCTATTCCTGTTGATGTTCTCTCCTTCTCTTCAGAATTAATCTCTTTTAAGCTCACCGGATGGTTATCCTTATAGGTGCTTTCTTTCCTGACTGCTGATATACCCTTAACCGATGACTTAGATGCTATTGGTTCTTCAACAAATGTATTCCACACCTTGCACGCCGGACACTGCCCGAACCATTTTGCTGACTCATATCCACACTCACTGCAAAAAAATGCCGTATTCTTTGCTTTTGCCACTTCTCTTCTCCTCTCTTTCTGATACCAAATATAAAAAAGCTGCACCCCGCATTGGTCTATATATGACTTTATGCCAGGCACAGCATTTATTAAAATTTACAATTATGACACCTGTTAATGTTAAAGATTGTAGTATTATTATGCTTTAACAACTTCTACACTAACACTCTTACCTTCTTCAAGGCTTACTGAAAGTACAATCTTGCCGCCCATATTAGTAGCCATAGTTCCCTCAGATACTCCATTGATTGTTACATTATAAGAAGCGCCTTCTTCAAGCTCAACTGTTATCTGTGCATCATCGCTTCCTTCCACCGTAAATGATAAGCCTGTATCTGCAGCCTTAAAATTCATAACAGCTGTTCCAGGAACAGATTCATATACAAATGAACCATTGCGTTCGAGCTTTGTAATCTCCTTAAATGTCTTTACCTTGTAAGAATCTCCACAATGTTCAAAATCTGATAACTTTGACTTAGTATCCAGCTTATAATTACCAAAGCTAAGAGTTCCATCCTTCTCTGAACGAATTAACTCATTAATTACTGGCATATTATTGTCCTCCTATGTTTTATTACGAATATCTATACACACATTATACAACATAATGTACAATGACGCTAGTATTTTAGTAGTATTATTTGTGAATATTTCTATTATGACCTCGTTTGCAGCTAAAGTTCAGTTTACCATCCTTAACTGTTACCAATACTTTGTTGCCAGCCTTTATACTGCCTTCAAGTATCTTCTCTGCCATAACATCTTCTATTTCATTCTGTATTGTTCTTCTTAATGGACGTGCTCCATATTTAGAATCGTAGCCCTTATCAACAATATAAGCCTTAGCCTCATCATCAAGTTCAACCGAAAGACTCATCTGCTCCATAATTCTGTTATTAACGGTTCTCATCATAATATCAACAATCTGTCCAATCTGTTCTTTCTTAAGCATATGGAATACAATTATGTCATCAATTCTGTTAATGAATTCCGGACGGAATATTCTCTTAACTTCTTCCATTACTTTGCTCTTCATATCTTCGTGCTCTTTTTCCTCTGATGTTTCCGAAGTAAATCCTAAAGATTTAGGTGCTACAATATTCTCCGCACCTGCATTGGAAGTCATAATAATAACTGTATTCTTAAAGTCTACAACCCTGCCTGTTGAATCTGTTATATGCCCATCATCAAGCACCTGTAAAAGTACATTGAATACATCAGGATGGGCTTTTTCAACCTCATCAAAAAGTACAACCGAATAAGGATTTCTTCTTACTTTCTCACTTAACTGTCCACCCTCATCATATCCTACATATCCCGGAGGTGAGCCAATAAGCTTAGACACCGTATGCTTTTCCATATACTCAGACATATCAACTCTTATAAGGGAATTATCCGTTCCAAACATACAGTCAGCAAGTGCCTTTGAAAGTTCTGTCTTACCTACACCTGTAGGCCCTAAGAATAAGAATGAGCCTATTGGCCTGTTAGGGTCTTTTAAACCTACCCTGCCTCGTCTTATAGCCTTAGCTACTGCTGTAACTGCCTCATCCTGTCCTATAACCCTGTTATGAAGCATTTTCTCCAAATTCATAAGCTTCTCTGATTCAGCTTCTGCTATCTTGGCAACCGGAATCTTAGTCCACATAGACACTGTCTTTGCTATCTGTTCTTCATCAACAATAAGGTCACTGCCATCTATGCTCTCCTGCCAGCTTGTGCGAAGCTTCTCAAGCCTGTTCTTCTTTCTTGTCTGCTGTTTCTTAAGCTCTGCCGCTTCATCATACTTCTCTGACTTAATAGCCTGCTCTTTCTTAACTGAAAGTTCATCTATCTGTGTTTCAAGCTTCTTGATATCCTTTGGCACAACAAATGCTTCAAGCCTTGTTCTTGAAGAAGCCTCATCTATAAGGTCAATTGCCTTATCTGGAAGAAATCTGTCATTAATATATCTCTTAGAAAGCTTAACCGCCGCTCTTACAGCATCATCTGTAATAACTACATTATGATGTTCCTCATACTTAGGTCTAAGCCCCATAAGTATATCAATTGCCTCATCTTCTGTTGGTTCTTCCACCTTAACTGGCTGAAATCTTCTTTCTAATGCCGCATCTTTTTCTATATGCTTTCTGTATTCTTCTAAAGTTGTAGCACCTATAAGCTGGATTTCTCCTCTTGCAAGCGATGGCTTAAGAATGTTAGAAGCATCTATGGCTCCTTCTGCACCACCAGCACCAATAATTGTGTGAATTTCATCTAAGAATAATAAAATGTTGCCTGCATTTCTTACTTCTGCAATTACCCTTTTAATTCTTTCTTCAAATTCACCTCTGTATTTAGAACCAGCCACCATACCTGACAAATCAAGTGTAACTAATCTCTTATCCTTAATAGTTGATGGAACTTCGCCTTCAACTATTCTTAATGCAAGGCCCTCAACAACCGCAGTCTTACCTACACCGGGCTCGCCGATAAGGCACGGATTATTCTTTGTTCTTCTTGATAATATCTGGATAACTCTCTGGATTTCCTCTTCCCTGCCTATAACAGGGTCAAGCTTTTTATTACGGGCAAGCTCTGTTAAATCCCTGCTGTACTGGTCTAACATGGTTGTTGCCTTTTTATCCTTAGCTTTAATTCTGCCATTCTGAAAATCTTCTTTAAGACGTGATACATCTTCGCCCATTCCCTCTAATAACTCTGTATATATCTTCTTAATTGATACACCCATTGTATTAAGAAGTCTTGAGGCAACACTTTCAGTTTCCTTCATAATGGCAATAAGAATATGTTCTGTACCTACTTTATCAGCTTTAAATCTTGCAGCTTCCTCTATTGAGTTAGTAAGAATCTTACGGACTCTTGGAGTATAGCCTGCCGGTTCTTTAACACTTACCGCATTATCCGGTGCAATAAGCTGATATATAAGATTAAGCACTTTAGTTTCTGTTACATCATTGTTCTGTAAAACCTTGTATGCAAGGCTGTCTTCAACCTGTATAAGTCCTAAAAGCAAATGTTCAGACCCAATATAGCTGTGTCCATTAACCGCAGCAGCAAATGCAGCCTGTTCCAATACTTTTTTGGCTTTATCTGTAAACTTATCCTGCACTTTATTTCCTCTCTTTCCTGATTATATGATGTTGTGGTCAAAAGCCCCCAACTATGATACCTACGAATTGTTCCGTGCTTTGCACTCTCTGATATATCCAGACTGTTTTGTAATAATACCATTTATCAGAATACATCTTTAAACTTCTTCATAAGAAGAACATATGGCCCAAAATATGTGATTGCTGCAACACACAATGCCGCAAGCACTGATATTGTATTAGACATTGTAATATTATTAATTATATTATATGTCAAAAGTGTACATATACCCATTAATGCTGAACATATAACCGGCTTTGCAAATATTGATATAACAGGAAGCCTGTATCCCTCATCTTTATAAAGTGCTATAAGATTAAGCACAAATATAATAACAGGGAATGAAGCATTACCTATTACAAGTGAGAATATACCAAGATTAGTAAATTCCAGCAATACAAGCACCAGTATTATATGGACAACTAATGATATAAATGAATTAATCATAGGAGTCTTAACTCTGTCAACCGCCTGAAGTGCTGAGCTTGTAACTGTTGATAATGTATAAAATACAATGGCTATAGCGCCTATTTTTAACATAAGCCCACCCTGCACGCTGTCATATCTTGAAAATAGCAGTTTAATAATAGGCTCACCTATCACAAAAAATCCAACAAATGATGGTACCGCTATAAACATATTAGTCTTAAGAGTCTTTGTTATCTTAGAATATATACTGTCATAATCGTCTTCTGTATAAGATGCTACAATACTTGGAAGCATCGAGGCTGATAACGCTGTCGCTATACCCTGTGGTATACTTATAAGCAGTGTATAACTTGAACCAAAGTTACCAAGATCCATTGATATATTTTTCGATATATTTCTTGTCATCATTATATTACTAAACATTACATCATCTATTAAGGCACTAATCTGATAAAATGTCTGGCTTAATATAATAGGAACCATTGTAATTATAATTGTCTTATAAATGTACCTGTTAGTATCCTGCCTTGTAACACTCTTATCTTTAGCAACCATACGCATAAATGTAGGTCTGTATATAAGATACAGAAATATAAAGAATACAAGTGCAGTAAGAGCACCCATAGCTGTACCAAGTGTACTTCCTGCCGCTCCATAAGCAGAAGCATTAGAAGCACTACTGTATGCTTTCATAAGCATATAACCTGCAGCTATACTAACACCTGCATTGACAAGCTGTTCTATAATCTGTGAAACAGCCGTTGGAATCATAGTTCCCTGTCCCTGAAAGAAACCTCTTAATACACCTAATAATGCAACTATAAATATGGTTGGGGCTAATACTCTTAATGGTATTGCAAGGCCAGGTACACCCCCGCCATATATAACATTTTCTATAAAATCAGCACCAAAGTATACAAGCAGTGCCGCAACACCACCAGTAAACGCACCGACTGTCAGCGAACATCTTAATACCTTCGCCGCATTCTTATATCTTCTTTTAGTAAACCTTGCAGAAATCAGCTTTGAAACAGCCATCGGAAGTCCATATGATGACAGCACAAGTATTATGTTATATACATTATATGCCGTTACATATATACCATTACCTTCACTTCCAATTATATTAAGCACCGGAATTCTATAAACCATTCCAATTATTCTTACAAAAATTCCAGCCATAGCAAGTATGGAACCATGTAATATAAAATTGCGCTTATTATCCTGTGACATAACTTTCTCCATTCCTGCGCTGACAGCGCATTGTTATTTCCTGCTATATATGTCTGTTGTTTATAATTATCTTATTTATAATTATCTTATAGAAAAATCAGCTAACATCCACTTATCATTCTGCTTAACAAACACATATGTTAAAGAAATATTGTATGTTGTGCTTCCTGATGACCATTTTACATTAAGATTGTAATCTACATCACACGAATAACAGTCATCTGAATATTTTCTAAAGTTACTTACATTCTCGTCAGTAATATCATATGTAAAAGTTCTTCCTATCAGATATACATCGATAGCCGGAATATCACTCATATATTCCTTGGCATTACCAATCATATAGCTTGAAAGAGTACTTAAGCTTCCTCTGTTAATCATATATTTGCCGTAATTCTCAGCAACTGTTAATATATGACTCTTCTCGCTTGAAAGAAGCTCATCATCTGATGGATAATATGCCTCATATCCATCTTTAACATATTCAGTATCAAGCTCTTTGCCATTATAGGTAACCTTAACCTCTGGCTTGGCAAACATTCCATTAATATTGTATACATCATCAACTGGTGTAGTAACATAATCTCCAACGTGCTTGCAAAGGCTTACATCTGCCTCACCTGTAATATAATCAGATGAAACCTTAACTCCGTTAACTGTCACTTCACTATTCTTAGGTGCTGTAATTTTAACTGAATGTTCTGTATTCTTAGTCTTAGAGTCTACATTAAAGTCTATAGAAGCTAACTTCCATTCTGTGAACTTATGAGCGTTCTTTTTCTTCTCTGTAAGAGTAACATTGGCTATCTTCTTATCATCAGCATAAAGAATATATACCGGATTGTTCTCTGTATATTCTCCTGCCTTCTTCTTATAGCTTACTTCCTTATCAGCAAATGTATCCTTAAAATAATCTGATACAATATCTTCTGTCTCGAACTCTCCAAGGATACCTGCATCCTTAATCCATTTGCCTACATTCCCTGCTTCAATATGTGATACAAGCTTATCCATAGTATTGGCTGGCCTGCCCGCCTCGTAATCCTTTAATAACCCGTATAAAAGTACTAACGCAACAGCAATAATTACTACCAGCACAGAGGCATATATCACAAGAAACTTCTTAAATCCTGATAATCTCTTAAAAAAATTCTTCTTTCCATTATTATTATTCTCTGACATTCTTCTCATCTCCGTGTAATTATTTAATCAAAAATGCTGTTGGAAGTGTTCTTGGTCCTGTTGGTGAATATGGCTTATTAATAACCTCACCATTATAATACATCTGTGTTGATGTACCACCATCCATAGCTGATGCATTTACAGCACCGTACTGAAGCATAATATCCTGTAAATCTGAGAACGATGCACCAAGGCTTGTAGCCTGTCTTCCGTCTACGACAAGAAGAAGAATAGCTCCGTCAGCTCTCTGTCCTATTGCTGTTCGTGGATTAAGTCCTCCACCAACACCATCAACGTCCTGTGGTTCACCGTTAATTATAAGAAATGGACCTATATCACTGCTTACATTGACACAATCTCTTATTCCAAGCTCTACAGCCTTAGCTGATGTCATATTACCCATTACAAGCTTATTATCAAATGTTATTCCAGTAACGTGGTACATTGTAGATGAATCACCCTTTAATATATTACCATTTACCATAACAAGTCCGATTGGCATAGCTGTCTGTGGTGTTGAGTCAACGAATTCTCCACCATTGATACCTGCTAGTGCATCATATCTCTGTGCTATCTCAGCAACTGTCCAGCCCTTTTCAAGCTTGAATTCTGGTACTGTTCCTACAAATAATCTTGAAGGATCTTTGACAATCATAAGCTTACCGCTATATGTTCCAGCCTTTACATCAACAACATAAAGGTCTTCTTCATCACTAGATGAATCCTGTCCGATTACAACAAGGCTTGAATCAGTTATATCAGTAGTATCCTTAACTGAATTCTCCTCTTTAATCATATCAATCTCTTCCTGTGAACAGAACCAGTTAGCCATAAAACCAAGCTCTCCTGTCTCCTGAAGCGATAAAATAAACTGCTTCTTAGCAAATGTAGAAGGTCCCCACGCAAGCATAGCCATAACAAGATAAAGACCAACTACAAGAATTACGATAGTAGTTAAAAGCGTAGCTCCAACTCTTCCAAGCCACTTAAGTACGTTATTCTTCATTATTATCCTCATTTCTATTGGTGTAATCCGTGTCTGATTATTTAAACACCCATTTTTTCTGTATGTTGTAGCTTATTACAAATAAGCATAAATCAACAATTATCTTTGTAAATGCGACAGCCACACTGCCAAGCACTAATAATCTTGTAAAGATGTATACAAGAAGATATGATGCCATAAGCTGACACGCCCATAATATGTAATATCTGACCACAGATGACTTGACATCTTTGTCTGACTTAAACACAAGACGTCTGTTCATCGTAAAATTAAATATTGACGATATAATTCTTGCGGCTACCGTACTAAATAACAGTCTTATTGATATTGTAAACGCAAAAAGAAAAAATTCAAGTAAATTAAATATTAAATTATCTATAACCCACGATGCCAATGAGCTTAATATATATTTAACAACTGTTGGTGAAAATGAATACTTGAATATAACCTTATATATCTTTATCGAGTCTTTAACCGGATTAAAATGTGTTGAAGCATTATCTTCTATATACACTGTTTCAATTGGCACTTCCATAAATTGAATATCCGACTTCTTAAATTCAAGCAGCATAGTTGTTTCATACTCGAATCTCTCGCCCTCAATATTACAAAATGTATCAAGATAACGGTATGGAATAGCCCTCAAACCAGTCTGTGTATCTGAAATATTAAGTCCACACATAACTTTGAATACCATACTTGTCATATTGTTACCAAACCGGCTCTTAAATGGAACATCTTCTCCATCAAAACGTCTTACTCCGAGAACAACCTTGTCATTCTTTACCATAGCCTCACAACAGTTATATATATCATCTGCCCTATGCTGGTTATCTCCATCTACTGTTACAACGCCATCATATCCCTGTCTGTTCTTAAGGCAGTATTCAAATGCCGTCTTTAAACCTCTGCCCTTACCCTTATTAACCTCGTGGGTAAGTATTGTACACTGGCTATAACTGCCAACCTTCTCAAATGGCCATAAATGTGCCGAATCACTTCCATCATTGACAATTATAATATCTTCGAACCCCTTCTTAACAAGTGAATCAACAACACTTACAAGCTTATCATCAGGGTTAAGTGATGGGATAATTACTGATATTTTCATAATAATCTCCATTCTTATGTCCAAACCAAGGACATTATCTGCACGATTAGTATGTACACTGGCACATACTATTTTCTTATATAACAGACTACTTTGTAGTCACTTATGTGTTAAATAACAACACAAAGCTAATGATATAATAATTTTAAAAATATTGCAATATTCACAAAAAAATAAGTAACACAAACAAGCCCTGCCACATATTATTGTATTGTAAATGTTTTATCGGAGGATTATTTATGAGTGATTTAGCAGCAACTAACTGTGGCGGATGTAATGGATGTGGAGATTGCGGATGTGGCAACAACATCATCTGGCTCATAATTCTTTTACTTCTATTTGACGGAAATGGCTGCGGCTGCAACAATGGCTGTGGCTGCGGCAACAATAACTGCATCTGGCTCATCTGCCTTTTATGCTTATGTGGCTGCGATGGCGGTAATGCATTAGGTTTCGGCGGCTGTAACAATGGCTGTGGCTGCAACAACGGCTGTGGCTGCTAATAGCGGCTGACTCCCAGCAATGATTATATCTGCTAATAACTGCTATAAAATATAACATTTTATATACAGTTGCAGAATAAAAGCAATTATCAACATCAGTTGCTGATATTATCTTTTATGTCTATTTAATGAGGCTGTATTCCGTCATTTTAAATTCTACGGATACAGCCTCATATCCTGGTATTTTAATGAATATACTAAAACAAGTCTATTAGACACACATTATATATTGCGTTTGTCGCAGGAATCGAGGATTGAATGGCGAAACAATTACCTGTTACTGAATTTGATATTCTTACCCTACCCGACTACCTTCAATTATTTAAAGCCCTCATTCCTTTTATGGAATACGGTATGCAAAAAAAGCTCTCTATGCTTATAAGGGCAAATGAATTAAAACACACATTAAGCTTCTACAACTCTCCCTATAGCTGTAACACATTTAAAACATGTAGTAATAGCTCAGGAATAAATGCTAACACTTCCTTGAATGATATATTAAATAATGAAGCTATTATGAAAACCATTATGGCTTACTGCCCAGACAACATTGAACAGTTAATAAACACTTACCGGAACTTTTCCAAAATGTCTGATATGTTAGGCATGATGGATATGTTTAATAATGCCTCAGGGGATAACAGCTTTAATAATGTTAATTCAAGCGGTTTTAACAATGCCAGTTCTAATGAATTTAACAATAATAATTCTAATGATAATTCTGAATTTAGTAATTTTAATAATAACACTGGCTCTGGTGGATTTAACAATATAAACATTAATAATATACTTAATTCTTCGCAGAAGGATATGTACAATGAATATATTAAACAGCTTGATAAGCTGGACTTTAATGATAGCAATAATTATGGAAGTTCCAATAATAATTAACTGTTATAAATGACTTTTGTCTTACATATTTATATTTGTAATTATTATTCTCAATCAGAAATGGAGATTTATATGTCAGAAAATGATTTTCGCAAACAACTGCTTTTAAATGAATTCAAAACTCTTTCCAAAGGTAAGAATAAAGAAGAAATCGTTCCGCTTATATTTGCATTAAGCCAGAAGGCTAAGCAGGCAGGAATACAGTTTACAAGACAGGATTGCGAGCTTATATATAAGCAGATTGTGCCTGGTGGTAATCCGCCGGAAGGGTGAAGTGGGATACTTTGAAATGTAGATTTTCTATTACTTTCTTATAAAAATGTCATACGAACGACAATAAGCCAAGGGTGGCGGCACAGGGGCAGTGCCTTGGTTTATTGTCTGGTATGTTCGGTATTCAATGTTTAGTCTGTTTAATTACTAAATTATGTAAGATTTATCCAGATATATACAATCTCAAAATAATACCGTCAATAATATTTTTATTATTCTAAATATATAATAATATCAACTTCAAATTGCCCATTTTCATATGATTTAATCATTGAGCCATCATATTTATCAACGATTCTTTTTATACTATCCAGACCATAGCCATGATTATCCTTATCATCCTTTTTACTTATGATATGTCCATCAATCTTGTTTATACTGCCATCATATAAATTGGACATAGAAATATGTATCATTCCCGCAGTATATTTAATATCCATACTTACTTTTGAATTATCCAATGCATTTTCCAATGCATTATCAAGCAGATTACCAAGTATAATATTTACATCATATATGTTTATTTCAAGATTTTCTGGTATTGCAACTGACACAGCCAGTTCAAGGGACTTATTCATATATTTTTCAGCATAAAAATTTAGAATTCCATCGAAGGCTTCATTACCTGTATTATATATATTTTGTGCATTTATAATATCATCACTTATCTGATGCAAATAATCTTTTGCCTGCTGAATTTTATCCTTCATAAGCAAATCTGACGTTCGTATATATTCATCTGCTGTTTTAATTCAAGATTTTCTCTTTCATATAGAAAACGGTCAAGCATAGACATATAAAAAATATATAACATCAAATTAAAGCTCAATATAATAATACTGATTGTAAGCACCGCAATTCTTGAAACCACCATATCCTTATATACAACATACAATACTGCAATACTTAATAATGCCGAATATAACAATAAATACCATTGTCCTGACAAATCAATCCTGCCTTTTCCCTTAAAAGCATTTTTAATTCCTATTACAACTATATAAAAAAACAATACAGAAATAAATGAACTGACAATATCATAATTATTAGAATCCGGTGCTTCATATAATAAAAAAGAAGCTAACAAATCTATTACAAACATAATTGCATAAAGCATTATACTTAATAATAATTTTTTCTGGAACTTTCCTCTAAAACTACCAGATAAAAATATTATTCCTGCAACTGTAACTATTAAATTAACCAAAACATTATGAAACACCAGATAACTTAATAATGTAATAATATATGTAATAACACAACTTATAATATTTCGTCTTAAAGAATGTACATTTAAAAATATTTTAAAATATTCCAAAATAATATATATTCTCACAAATTCAGTAACTCCAGATACAACAACATCCTCTAATTGCATCATCCATTACCTCCACGTTTGTTATATTCTATCATTTTTATATTAAAAGCATCTTTGTATTTTCTTCCAATATTGATACAATCCCCATTATCCATTATACAAGAATCCTTTTTAAACATTCTTATATGCCTTACATTAATTATGAACGACTGTGCAACCATAACATAATTAAACGGAAGCTTGTCTATAAGTTCTACTAACTTTCCAACAAATATTCTCTCTGTTCCATCACTACATATTATTTTTATATGCTTTCTGTCGCTTTCAAAATACACAATATCTCCATAATGAATTTTATTTTTTATTCTATTGTATTCATACACAAAATAATTATTGTCTTGTTCATCCAATTCCAATAACTTTGAAACATTCTTAATAACCTTTTCTTTATCAATAGGTTTAATTATAAAATCATATGGATGAATTTTAAACAATTCCATTGCATAATTAGTTTTTGATGAAACATATATTATGTGCATAGCATAATTATTTATATCATTGCGTATATATTCTCCTACATAAATTCCATTATAATTCGGCAACTCTATATCAAGAAATAATAAATCCACTTTTACTTTTAAAGGAACATCTCTCATAAAATCTTCTGCACAATTCCATACATTTACCTGAACATTCAGACCTGATACCTTAAAATAATCAATTAAAATATTTTCTAATTCTGAACACGTTGAATTCTCATCATCACATATGCCTATCTGATAAATCATTCTTTTTTATCCCCTAATCCTATTTTCAATAAACCCAGCCAATACTAAAATTGCAACAATCATCATTGAAATTGCAATTATTCCACTCCAATATTCATTAGCTTTAATTAATAATAGCACAAATATTACTACTTCACTACTCAAAAAAATTCTCACTTTATTACGAAGATATTTTCTCTCTGATTTTGTTAATTCATTATTAGCATTATCAACATGTGCTAAAAAATATATTATAAGTACTGAAACAATACAAATTGCTATTTGAACACCATTATATATTTTATAGCTTTTAATGACCATTAATCCTGCTGAGTATATTACACACGATAAAACTGCACACGACCTCTGGCTATTCGTATGATAACCTCCAGCATATTGTCTCAACACAATAATTGAAATTAGAAATACGATACCTTCTTTTAACATTCCTAGAACGGCTGATATTATAATAGCTGTTATAAATGCCATAATTGTTGATATCATCATATCTATTCCAAATTTTACTATTGCTTTTTCATCTTTATCAATGTGAGTATTATTTTCAATAAATTTATTGATATTTATATTCACTCACCTCACCCTACTCAAAATAGTATAAATATACATCTTCTAAATCAATATCACTGTCTGTAATAACTGCTTCCTCTGGTAATTCATCACCCACTATTCTGAGAGCAAGCCCCTCTTTTCTTTGCCTTATATTGCCTATCTTATATTTATTTTGAAGCATTTCAACTTCATCAATACAGCATTTTATCTCTCCAACCTTTCCTGACATTGCTTCTATAAGTTCAATTGGTGTGCCCTGCGCAATTATCTCCCCCTTTTTTAGCAACAATACACAATCTGCAATACATTCTATATCACTTACGACATGTGTTGCAAATAGTATAATTTTATCCTTACTTAACTCTGCTATGTAATTTCTAATATTTATCCTTTCCTTCGGGTCAAGTCCTGCTGTTGGTTCATCAAGTATAAGTATCTTTGGATCACCCAGAAGTGCCTGTGCAAGAAGTACCCTTTGTTTCATACCACCAGAAAAGCCGCCTATTTTCTTATCTGCCACATTGGTTAAATTAACTATTTCAATAAGTTCATCTATCTGCTGCTTAACTGTTTTAATTACAGCATTTCCATTTTCATCAATCGTGTTTATTTTCTTTATTCCTTTAATCTCTGCCATATACTTAAGAAATGCTCTTGGGGAAAAATCTTCATAAAACCCCTGTTGCTGTGGCATATATCCTACAATTGCTCTAAAACTTTTACCTAATTTAAGAATATCTGTTCCTTGTACACTTTCTCCTTGTTTTTCAAAGCCGTCGCACTCATTATATAAAATACTTCCACCATTTTTCTTATCTCTTGACACATTATCCGTAATCAGATTTATCATCGTAGACTTACCTGCTCCGTTAGCCCCTAATATTCCATATATGCCTGGCTTAAAGGTATAACTAATCCCTTTAAGTGCCTGTACTGTTCCATATGTTTTTCTTAAATTATTTAGAATTAATTCCATATTCCCCTCCTAATACATAAACAATAACCATTATAGCAATTATCATCAATGTTAATACTCCACCAAACATTACAACAGCGTATGAAGCTTTCCAATAATAAAAAAATGAAATAAGCTTAATAACTGATAAATACGAAAATAATTTTACACCTATTAAATCCAATATTGATGGAATAAGAACAATCAGGCTGACTAAAAAACTCACCTGATAACTAAACAATCCTGTTGTTACATAACTAAAAACCGCTACTGAATTAATTAATACAATTTTATATAAAATATCCAGCACAACCACTCCCAATATCGAAACATTAAATGGATAATCTGAAAATGCCTGTATACTATGTATTCCTACACTTAAGTCATTTATCTCATATATATTAAATAATTTATTATAATAGCAGATATATACCAGACACGCGATACCAGAAAGTATTACACAATTAATTACAGCCTTTTTTATAAGCCACCTTTTTCTTTCCTTACAGGCTCTTATATTCATAATCATATTATTCTTTTTTTCAAATGAAATCAGACCCGCATTAAGATATAATCCTAAAACAGTCAATAATAATGCTATTATTTCCTGATTAAAGAACTGTCTTTTAAAAAATGGACTTTCATACTTATACTGGCTTACCGTTGATACATTAAAACCATTTTCCTTTTTATCAATTATGTACTGCAAATAATTTATTTTTTCTTGTGTTAATTCCTCGTTAAACTTTTTATTAAAATCCGAACTATCTGTATCAGTATTTTCTATTTTTAACTGTTCTTTACAATTCTTAAGCTCGTCTGTTGAATCCATTTTATGTTCTTCACAAAATGAATACATCGCACTATTCTTTATGTCATATTTAAGTCTTGTTCCATAATTAATATTTAAAAGTATTATTGCTATGAAAACCATAACAATTATAGTTTTCTGATATAATATAACTTTCTTCAATTCAAAATAAAAAACCGGCAGCTTTGATTCTATATACCTTATACGACACATCAGCTTCTCCACTACCTTCTCTATAATACCTGTAGAATCACAAGGATGTTTTTTAATATATGTATATATTAATAAAATGCAGCCTGCAAATATAATAATACCGCTTATTATATATTGTGATTCCTTTGAATCCATAATAAATGAATTATATCCCCAGTTATCATTCTTAAACCATATATTATTCCCCTCAAATATATTATATAAATTAAAATATCTAAGAAATCTATAAATACTTTTAACATCAATTAATCTATATAATAACATTTCAATGAGGTTAATTATAATAACAGCAACTATTCCAACATTCTTATTTTTAAACAGGTTTAATATTCCCCACATCATAACAGCCCAAGCAAAAAAAGCAAATGTATTCTGAATACACACAATCAACAAATACAACATTCTATTTGCGCCATATGAACATAACTGTAACTCCAAAGATGATGCCGCGCTATTAAATACATTTTCTATACCACCATATCTAAACAATGCTATACTTGATATAACACCATAATTAACAATTACAAATGTAAATATAAACAGCAGCAATATAAATATTCTCTTTATCAATAACTTCAATCTTCCATTTCTGGAAGCATAAATTATCATCCCACCATTTTCTTTTTCATTAAAAAAGCTGAATATAACAACTAAACAACCGATACCTGTAAACCAATAAATATATTTATAGTCTTTAATCTTCATAAGCCATAAATCATTATCTAATTTCACTTCATATCCCAATGCTTTTGTCAAATCATTTTTTGACTTTATTAATTCCAGATATGACCTGCTGTTTTTTTGAGAAAATAATGAACTTTTTTGAACATCTTTTATTTTATCTATACTGTTTTGTGTTCTCTCCTTATAATTCTTCACATAATCAAGACGTTCTAAAAATATTTTTCTTGCCTCTTTAAAATCTTCATCACTGACTTGTGGATTTTCTTGTAAATAATTTTTAGACATCTCTGTAATGCTTATATTGTCATTATAGCTATTAACCAGATCCCTATAAATAATCTCCTGTTCACTAATTTTGTTCCCCATAATGAATAATACCGCATTTAATATAATCATTAATCCAAAAATACATAATCGTTTCTTATTAAATACTCTTAATAACTCCATATATACCCCCTCTTATTTAAACTTAAGGCGGATACATAAATAGCACCCGCCTTGAAACTAATTACCATAACTGCTAATCACTTGAATATTTCCATTCAAATCATCATTAAGTGCCATACATAAAACTGCATATGTAGCAATGTCTCCATTTCCGTGTATAGGTTTTACGTTTTTATCAACAAATCCTTCGACATCCTGTTCTCTAATTCTAAGAAGAATATTATATTGGTCTACTCCATATATAACTAAGCTTGTAGGATTTTGCTTATTACCACAATCAAATACATACTGACCACTTATTTTCCCTTCCATATTCATTCTGACTAATCTGATAGATCCTTCAAATGATTCCATACAATAAATATAGCCATCATATGCAACAAGTGAGTAAATTGATTTACACGATGATTCACTATATATGCTTGTAATTCCACTCTCATTTATACGATAAATTTCAGTTCCACCATTTCCAACAATATACAAGGAATCTCCATATGCACAGCATATACCACTTTGTACAGACCTTGCTTCTCCTGTCGCTTCACCAAGCAAATCAACATTTTCATTAGATGTATTATCTACCAATGTTAAAAATTCGTGAGTTTCCAGATTATATTCATACACTTTATATTTAAGAATTTTCTGTTTTGACACCCATCTGCTTATATATCCAGCAACATAAAATATTCCATTTTCACTAACACATACTTTTCCGCCCGAACCTGCACCAAAAAGATCATAATCCATCGCAAATTGAAATGAACCTAAAGTTTCTGAAGCAGACTTCCCATCAATTGAAATTCTTTTACAATAAACTGTCGTATGATAATCATTATCTGCTAATTCATTCGCATTTACAGGCTTTACCGAGAAATAGTATAAATACCCATCATATATTGCCATTGTTCCTTCCACATTCACACTTGGCATACCAAGTACTTCCCCATCCTCAGTAATCTTGCATATTTTTTTACGATTAAAAAAAGCCTGATCATACTGAACAAGATAATCTCCACTTTCATCACGTTCAATAATGTATATATATCCATCAATATACCATAATTGATTGCCTAGCCCCTTAACAGTTACTCCTGCAAGATCTAATGGATCATAATTATGTTCATCCATCAAATATGCATTACAGTTTTCATCTTTATGTTCACAATTAGCGTTACTGCAAACCACTGTTGCAATATTATTATTAATATCATAAAACCATAAAATTCCATTCATTAAATAATAATATCCGTTTTCACTATATGCACTCCTTGACTTTTCAGATACCTGCGACTTATCAGCATTAAATTCATAGCTTGTCTTAACTTCGGCATCATCTTCTTGTCCGCTATTTCTAGTAGTACACCCTGTTAATAATAATGAACATATAAGCATAATAGCAATTGTCTTATAATATCTCTGCATATGTATAAATTTCTCCATATTCATCTATTCCTCCTTTAACTAACATTCATAGCTTTAGTTTACTATGCTAGACCTTTGGCGTCAATATAATTATAAAAAAATATATCAGAAATATATATCTACATTTTCTTCTTTGATTAATTTAACACTATTATCAGCATTTGGTTCATATGGGGTATAACTTACATACAAAAAGGTACAATTAACATTTTAATACGACATAAGTGAACTACCCATTGTCTTAAGCCAATAGGCTTCCTGCTTCATCGACCTCGTAACCTACTATCTCCACAGGCGTTAATTTGGGCAGTCCCTGCCCTATATATTTCTTTATGCTATTTGTCTCAATCCTTCTGTCAGTATATTTTTTGCGGCATTGATATCCCTGTCATGTTCTGCTCCGCATTTCGGACATATCCATGTCCTCACTGACAAATCTTTTGTATCTGGATTCTGATACCCGCAAACAGAACATAATTGACTACTAGCATAAAATGTATCTATTTTGATGTATTTCCTGCCATTCCATTTTGCCTTATACTCTAACTGTCTTGTCAGCTCATACCATGATACATCACTTATAGCTTTTGCCAGATGATGATTTTTTACCATGTTTTTTATCTGTAAATTCTCTGAAACTATCACTTGGTTTTCGCTGATAATCTCATGTGAAACTTTATGTAGATAATCTTTTCTTATGTTCCTTATTTTCTCATGGCATAATGCTATCTTTTTCTTTGTTTTATAATAGTTCTTACTTCTCTTCCCTTTATGTGACAGTTGCCTTTGCAGCTTTACAAGCTGTTTCTCGTATTTTTTTATAATTTTTAGATTCTCATATACCTTCCCATCGGAAGTAATACATAAATCTTTAATTCCTAAATCGATTCCTATGTTATGATTTGTATG
Source organism: Bacteroides galacturonicus (assembly GCF_003096855.1). NCBI lineage: Bacteria > Pseudomonadati > Bacteroidota > Bacteroidia > Bacteroidales > Bacteroidaceae > Bacteroides > Bacteroides galacturonicus. Next base: position 23,231 of record NZ_QEOA01000005.1, read on the forward strand.
TGTCAGTTCCTTATGCTCCGTTTCTACAAGTATGGACACATAGTATTTTCCACTGGAAACCTGCGAAACGGTCGCTGACTTAATCTGCCCACTATATTCCCTGTGTAACCTTGCTTTTACCGCTTTTAATTTTGGCAATTTTATCTTCCCTGTCTCAAAATCTACCGCAATATTTCCATTTGTGAAGTTTGTTGTGTATGATTTATGGTTATCGTGTTTGCTCTTGAATTTCGGATATCCTGCATGTTCCTTAAAGAATTTTTGATATGCAGCGTCCATGTTATAGATTGCGTTGGTCAGAGCAAATTTATCTATTTCTTTTAACCATTCATAGTCTTTCTTTAATTCTCTGTTACAGTAATTATTACAATCCGTTTTACTAACTGACTTTTTCTCTTTCTCGTATATTTCTTTCCGATATGCCAATGTCTGATTGTAAACAAAACGGCAACAGCCAAATGTTTTTGCAATCTGAATTCTTTGTTCGCTATTAGGATATATCCTGTATTTATATGCTTTTAACACCTACTGTCGCCACCTTTCTACCCTTGATTCTCTATATATTTTCGTGGCATCTCTTCTGAAACATTTCCTACACTGCAGACAAAATATCCGTCCGTCCAAAAAGTATGTTCTTTATCTGTCTCCATATATCTGATAATGACTTTATGCTTTTGACATATCTCATAAGAAAACTGCTTTATATCATCTGATATTTGTTTTGACATCAGCAATTTCTTTCTATACTTGCATACGAAAATAATATGATACTATAACAAATATTTGTGTCTGTTTTTTGATTTCCACGTTCCCATAACGCAAGTATAGCACAACCCTCCGCTTCCGGCTACCTTAACCCACCGTCTAAAGCCAGTGGGATTGCGGTAGCCCTATTTCAACATTAAAAAAGCATATGGAAAATGATAAGTATCCTCCTTACTGGTCTGTCCAGTAAAAAGAGTACATATCAAAATTTCCCATATGCTTCAAATATAATTCAGTAATAAATCAACTATATTTAATATAATTTATTTTGCAACAATATTTACAATCTTGCCAGGTACATAGATTTCCTTAATTATATTACCTGTAATCTTGCCTTCTACTGCTTTCTTAGCCTTTTCAAGAACTGACTCCTTAGCCTCATCTACAGCTATAGAAATAGTTCCCTTAACCTTACCATTTACCTGAACACCAATCTCTACAGTGTCTTCCTTGCAGGCTTCCTCATCGTATGTTGGCCAGCTTTCATAAGCTATTGTATCGTTATGGCCAAAGCGGCTCCACATTTCCTCACCTGCGTGTGGGCAGATACAAGAGAACATCTTTATAAAGCCTTCTGCGTATTCTCTTGAACACTTGCCAAGCTTAGTTGCAGCATTCATAAATATCATCATCTGGCTGATAGCTGTGTTAAAGCCAAGCTTTTCAAAGTCATCTGTAACCTTCTTAACTGTCTGGTTATATACCTTTTCAAGTTCCTTAACTTCCTCATCGACAACATTGCCTTCAGTTGTAAAGAAGTTCCATACCTTACCGATAAATCTTCTTGCACCTTCAACACCCTGCTGGCTCCAAGGCTTAGAAGCTTCAAGAGGACCCATGAACATTTCGTAAAGTCTTAAAGTATCAGCACCATATTCTCTTACGATATCACTTGGGTTGATAACGAACTCTGGAAATCTCTTACCCATCTTGATACCGTTAGAACCAAGAATCATACCCTGATGAACTAACTTCTGGAATGGCTCTGCAACTGGTGATATACCCTTGTCGTAAAGGTATCTGTTCCATATTCTTGAGTACATAAGATGTCCAACTGCGTGCTCTGGTCCACCTATATAAAGGTCAACTGGAAGCCAGTGCTTAAGAAGTTCCGGATCACAGAGTTCCTTATCATTATCTGGGTCGATATATCTCATATAATACCAGCTTGAACCTGCTGAACCAGGCATTGTTGAAGTTTCTCTCTTACCCTTAAGTCCATTATGTTCATACTGCTTCCATTCTGCTGCATTTTCAAGTGGAGCCTGTCCATTTTTGCCCTTGTAATCTTCAAGTTCTGGTAAGATAAGTGGAAGCTCATCATCATCAAGAACGTGAATCTGTCCGTCTTCAAGATATACGATAGGCACTGGTTCACCCCAGTATCTCTGTCTTGCAAATATCCACTCTCTGAAATGGTAGTTAGCCTTTCTTCTTGCTACGCCCATTTTTTCAAGTTTCTGAGTAATAGCTTCCTTAGCTTCTTCTACTGTAAGGCCTGTGAATTCCTCTGAGTTGATAAGCTTGCAGCCCTTGCCAAGGTAATCATACTTTTCAAATGCCTTTTCTGATACATCAGCGCCATCAATAACCTGTATTCTAGGAATATTGTGTGCCTCTGAGTACTCAAAATCTCTCTGGTCGTGGCTTGGAACTGCCATAACAGCACCAGTACCATAGTTGGCAAGAACGAAATCACCTATGTATATAGGAACTTTCTTGCCATTTACCGGGTTAATTGCATATATTCCTTCAAGAACGCAGCCTGACTTAGTCTTGTTAAGCTCTGTTCTATCCATATCATTCTTCTTAATAGTCTCTGCTATATAAGCTTCTACCTCTTCCTTGTTCTGAATTCTTGGCATAAGCTCCTTAACGATATCTCCATCTGGTGCAAGTACCATAAATGTAATACCATATATAGTTTCAATACAAGTAGTAAAGATAGAGAAATCTCCACCACCGTCAATCTTAAAGTCAACCTCTACACCTTCTGACTTGCCTATCCAGTGTCTCTGCATTTCCTTAGTAGACTCTGGCCAGTCGATATGTTCAAGTCCCTCAAGTAATTTATCTGCAAATGCTACCTGATCGATAACCCACTGCTTCATATTCTTTCTTACAACAGGATATCCGCCACGTTCTGACTTACCATCAATAACTTCATCATTAGAAAGAACTGTACCAAGCTCCTCACACCAGTTAACTGGCATATCTATATATTTAGCATAGCCATCCAAATATAACTGCTTAAATATCCACTGTGTCCATTTGTAGAACTTAGGATCACTTGTTGCTAAAGTCTTGCTCCAGTCATAATCAAAACCCAATTCCTTTAACTGCTTAGTAAATGTTTCTATATTCTTTTCTGTAAATCCATTAGGATTGTTACCTGTCTTTACAGCATACTGTTCTGCTGGAAGTCCAAATGAATCATATCCCATTGGATGAAGTACATTATATCCCTGCATTCTCTTCATACGTGAAGTGATATCTGTAGCTGTATATCCCTCTGGATGACCTGCGTGAAGACCTACTCCTGATGGATAAGGAAACATATCAAGTGCATAGTACTTTGGCTTTGAAAAGTCCCATACATCTGTTTTAAATGTTCCGTGTTCTTCCCAATACTTCTGCCACTTTGGCTCGATAGACTTGGGATTATAAGTTGTTGTATTAGCCATCTTAAAACCTCATTCCTGCACCGGTTATACCAATCCGGTGCTTTCAATCACATATTTACTCACTTTCAAATATTATCACAATGAAAGTATTTGTCAATAACCGGCCACTTTTTTACGGAAATCCTTTGACATTGACATTATATCTTTGTATTTCTGTCATTTTTCTCATTGCTATTTTACATTAATCATTTTGCTTTAATCTTTTTGCTTTAATCTTTTTACTTTGGTTATTTTACCTTAGTATAGAAATTTTCCAGTACTATTTTTTTAAGTGCCGTACTATCCGTATGGTATTCCTCAAACTCTTCTCCCATCTTAACCTCACCGGGGATTGTTGTCACATCTTCCATAGAAAAATGGGTTCTTCCTGCAAGCTGTGCAATATACATAAGCTCTGAAGCTGATATATCAGTATATATGCAGTCATTTTCTTTAAGCTTATTAAGAATAGATAATGCTATCATCGGGTTACGCTTAAGCTTTGATTTGGCTGTGCTTACAAGACTGCTTATATATTGCTCCTGCCTTTCCACCCTGTCCATTGCACTCTTAAATATACTGCAATCTCTTTCTCTTATAAATGTAACTGCCTGCTCTCCATTAAGCTTTAATGTGTTACCCTTGTAGAACTCCGGTTCGAGAACTTCTCCACTCTCATCTGTAAAATCGTTCTCTATGGTAACCTCAACGCCTCCCACAGCATCATTAATCACACCTATAGCTTCACAGTTAAATACACACACGCGGTCTATAGGGATATTATACATCAGCCTTGATACTGCCTCCGCGTTACAAGAAGATTGCTGTCTATGCCAAGCACAAGTATATTTACAATATCAGCATTATATATACACTGTCCACCATTATATTCAACGCTATCAGAAATAACTTAATTTATACGTATTATTTTATGAACATTTTTGACAAATTTTATCAAAAGCCGTTTAATTACTTTAAATATATTTAGTTTCAGCCTTTACACTGTCGCTTTAAAGTGCTAAAATCTATAACAACCATTATATTTTAATGATTTTAATTACACACAAACATCATATTTATTATTAAATTATAAGAAACGAGGTTAAGTATATTATGGATTGTAAAGTTGGTTTTATAGGCTTCGGACTTATCGCTGGCTCTATAGCACACGCACTCAGGGAATCGGGCAATAATTATAATATAATTGCAACAAGCAGAAGACTTGAGCCTGTGTATAAAGCAAAGGAAGACGGAGTTGTTGATGAAGTACTTGACTGCGTTGATGATAGATTTGCTAATTGTGATTTTATAATTCTGTGCACACCGGTAATAACGATGAATGACTACCTTAAGCAGTTAAAAGCTATCGTTAAAAGCGGCTGTATTATAACTGATGTCGGAAGTGTTAAGACTTCTATACATAACACTGTTAAAGAGCTTGATATGGAAGATGTATTTATAGGCGGCCACCCTATGGCAGGCTCTGAACTTACAGGCTATGCTAATTCTTCATCAGCAATTATGAAAAATGCACGCTATGTAATCACTCCAACATCAAAGACTACTAATGAACAGCTTGAACGCTTCAAAGCACTTGTGTATGATATGAAAGCCAATCCTATTGTTATGGGCTACACAATTCACGACAAAAGCGTAGCCGCAATAAGCCACCTTCCACACCTCATATCTACAGCACTTGTAAAGCTCGTATCTGAGCAGGATGACAACGACAAGCATATGCAGATGTTAGCGGCTGGAAGCTTTCGCGATATGACAAGGGTAGCCGCTTCATCTCCTGAAATGTGGGATCAGATATGTGCTTCTAACTCAGAAGATATAAGCGTACTGCTTGGCGATTATATCGACATATTAAGTGAAATTAAGAAGAATATTGATAACAAAACTCCAAGGTATGTTAATGAACTTTTTGAAATGTCCAGGGAGTATAAGAATTCGTTTAGGAAATAGTATATGTTATATATAGCTATATAACAATTTCTATTGTTTTCATTACAAGTTAATTTCAAAAGAATACTCGGTCACAACCGAGTCGGTTGTGACCGAGTATTCTTTTACTCCATATTTTCTACTTATCCCTATAGTGCGTTCCACATTGTATGATTTCAATATTATTATTTTCTATTCTGAAAACAATCCTATTCTTCTCATCAATTCTAACACTCCAATATCCTTGTAAATTGCCACTAAGAGGCTCTGGCTTTCCTATACATTGATATCCATTTCTGTCAATATCCATCAATAATCTATTTATCTTTTTTAGCATCTTCTTATCCTGTGTCTGCCAATTAAGATATTCTTCCCAAGCCTCATCTCCCCATAATTTTCTCACTCATCCTCCTCTATTAATTCGTGCTCCTTTAAAGTACTTTTACCTGAACGTATATTTGCCACACGTCTTTCCAATTCTTCTATATTATACTTACTATAGAATGGGTCAGCTGTAAGTTCAAAAGGAATACGGTTTTCCCTGACAACTGTTTTTAAGAATATATTAATTGCTGTTGACATACTTAGTCCTATTTCGTCTAATGTTTTCTCTGCTTTATGCTTTATCTCATCATCTACACGTAAACTAATCTGTGCCATAATATTCACTCCCTTCTGTATAATAATTATAATATTTTCCGCCACACTATGCAAGCATTTGTATATACATTTGCTATTATTTTTCTAAACCCTAAAACATCCTCCCCCAATAAATTCTCTCATTATAGAATTAATCGGAACATTGTCTGCCTGACAAGGAAGGAAGTACGCTAAGAACTTAAGCAACCTCTTGGCTTCCTGATATTCTGGGTCATCTTCTGTTATTGAGAAAAGTAAAGGCTCTACTATTGGCTTTAATATACATAGCTCATATGCCATAGCCGAATTAAACATAGCATCTGCTTCTTCCTGAAATGGAAAGATATTCTTTTCTTCACCTTTTCTAACCGACTCCCACATTGAAAGTGTTCTCTTGGCAGAAGCTCCTCTTGTTCTGTAATCCCTTGCCATACGTCTTATAAGACGTCCATCTGTTGTAGCAACTCTGTTATGCTCGTCAACATTAAGCTGTGTAAGTGCACTTATATAGATTTTAAACTTGCTTTCAACTGGAAGTGCGTAGGATAATTCATCATTAAGGCAGTGTATACCCTCAATAACAAGAATATCTTCTTCCCCAAGCTGTATATAATCACCATTGTATTCTTTCCTTCCTGTAAGGAAATTAAACTGAGGTATCTCAACCTTTTCACCTCTTAGCAATGCATTCATATGGTCATTAAAAAGCTTTATGTCTATTGCATGTAAATCCTCAAAATTGTACTCTCCATTTTCATCAACAGGTGTCTGCTCTCTCTCCACGAAATAATTATCAACCCCAATTGCGTGTGGCTTAAATCCACTTGCTCTTAACTGTATAGATAATCTGTGTGAAAATGTTGTCTTTCCAGATGAAGATGGTCCGGCTATCATAATGAATTTAACGCCTTCCCTTTCTTTTATCTGATTAACAATCTCAACAATCTTCTGCTCCTGTAACGCTTCCTGAACAAGAATAAGTGAATTAATATCCCCGCTTATTATATGCTTATTCAATGATGCAACTGTATCAACACCAAGCATATCTGCCCACTCGCTTCTTTCCATAAGTACATTAAAAAGCTTAGCCTGTGGTGCAAATTCCGGCACTGTTTCCGGATTTTCTTTAGTTGGCAACTGAAGAACAAAGCCCTTATCATACTGGAATATGTCAAATGTCTTTAATATTCCTGTATTAGCTGCCATATAACCATAGAAGTAATCGTAATAACCCTCTATGCTGTATACATTAACATAAGAACTAATTCTATATTTGAATAACTGTGTCTTATCTTCCATTCCGAACTTCTTGAACAGCTTAATAGCCTCTGATGTCTTCATTCCCTGCTTCTTAATAGGCAGGTTTTTCTTAACATCAGCTCTCATAACTTCTTTTACTTTATTAAGAAATTCTTCTGTAATCTCAAAATCACCCTTTATATCGCAATAAAGACCTTTGCTAAGAGAGAATTCAACTGTAACTCTCTTGATTTTATTATCTGTATCAAGCTTATGTATTGCATTGAGCATTAAAAGAAGTACGCTTCTTTTATACGCCTCATTACCCATAGTTTCTCCTACAGTAATAAATTCCACCTTTTCATCCGTTATATCCATATCTGATATCTCTGTAAGCTTGCCGTTGACATTAGCAAGAATAATATCATATTTGTAATCTTTTGCGGCTTCTGCTGCCATCTGTGATAAAAGCATTTATTGCTCCTTCCATCTTCCTAACGCCTTATTAATAACAGCAATATCTTCATCAATAGCCTTGATTCTATTCTTCACAGACACTGACTGTTCTTTATTAAGAAGATTATCTCTAATATTATTACAACTCATAAGTTCTTTATTAAGATACTCATAAAGCACTTCTGACTTATTATCAAGAAGGTATTTTCCATATCTTAATTCTTCCTCAGTGTAAGCTGTAATCTTTTTTTCATTATTATTCTTTTCATTATTATTCTGATTATCATTTTTATAAATGTCATCTGCATTAACAACATTTTTATTAAAATGCTGTTCATATGGCGTGTTGTATACACAGTCAAATATAAAGTAATATTTTCCGTCTTCTAATAGAATATGTTCTGACTTAATATCTATGCCAGCTTCTAAAAGATATGCACGGAAATCCCTTAATTCTGACTGTGCAGATAAGACAAGCTGGGTATTATACCCAAGCTTGTCTATACCTGCCTGTAATATACTCTTCATAAGCTTTCCGCCCATACCGCATATAGTTACTGTATCAACGTCACCTTTATTAATACCTTTAAGCCCGTCACAAAGCTGTGTAGTTATCTTATCTGAAAGTCCATATTCATCAATGTGCAGCTGTGCACGTCTTAATGGTTCTTTTCTTACATCACATGCATATACTTTATTACTTATTCCATTCTGGACAAGATATATTGGAAGATATGCATGATCTGTGCCGATATCTGCTACTCTTGCACCTTTATTAACAAGGCTTGCAGCACATTTTAATCTCTCAGATATATTAATAATATTGTTCATACATTTTCCTTGTTATCTTATTGGTTAATTAGTCAAGATAATCCTTAAGCTTGCGGCTTCTGCTTGGGTGTCTTAACTTTCTTAATGCCTTAGCTTCAATCTGTCTTATACGCTCTCTTGTAACATTGAATTCTTTACCAACTTCTTCAAGAGTTCTTGCTCTTCCATCGTCCATTCCAAAACGAAGTCTTAATACCTTCTGCTCTCTGTCTGTAAGTGTTCCAAGAACTTCTACAAGCTGTTCCTTAAGAAGTGTTGAAGCTGCTGCCTCTGCTGGTACTGGAACATTATCATCCTGAATAAAGTCACCAAGGTGGCTGTCTTCCTCTTCACCGATAGGTGTTTCAAGTGAAACCGGCTCTTGTGAAATCTTCTGGATTTCCCTCACTCTCTCAACCGGGATATCCATAGTCTCTGCTATTTCTTCAGGAGATGGTTCTCTTCCTAATTCCTGTAAAAGCTGTCTTTGTACTCTTACAAGCTTGTTGATAGTTTCTACCATATGAACTGGAATACGGATTGTTCTTGCCTGGTCAGCAATAGCTCTTGTAATAGCCTGTCTTATCCACCATGTAGCATATGTTGAGAACTTATATCCCTTACGGTAATCGAACTTTTCAACAGCCTTAATAAGACCGAGGTTACCTTCCTGAATAAGGTCAAGGAACTGCATTCCTCTTCCAACATAACGTTTTGCAATACTTACAACAAGACGTAAGTTAGCCTCGGCAAGTCTTTTCTTAGCTTCCTCATCACCCTGTTCCATTCTCTTAGCGTACTCAATCTCTTCCTCTGCACTTAAAAGTGGGACTTTACCAATCTCTTTTAAGTACATTCTTACAGGATCTTCAAGGCCAATACCATCTGGTACAGATAAATCAATCTTTTCAATATCTATATCATCTTCATCATCAAGAAGGATATCGTCCTCCTCAACTTCATCATCATTCATCTTAACATCTACATTACAAGCTTCAAGGAATTCAAATACCTTTTCCATTTTATCTGCTTCAAAATCAGTATCCTGAAAATAGTTCATAATCTCCTTATAATCAAGGACATTCTTTTTCTTCTTGGCTATTGCAAGTATTCCCCTGCATTTTTCCATAAACTTTTCCTGAATAGCCTGTGCTTTTTCTTCTTCTGTAAGTTCAGCTTCTGCACCTTCCTTGCCTTTTCTTGGCTTCTTGGCTGTGCTTTTAGCACCTTCTTCGTCTGATTTCTTCTTTCTTGTTGCTTTTTTAGTTTCTTTTACTTCTTCTTCGATTAAGTTTTCTTTCTTATCTGCCATTACAATGGTCCACCTTTCGCATATATTACAAATTAATATGAATATTATTAAGCTTCATCTGCTGATTGATAATGTCCTGCATAGCTCTTGCATCTGTAGCATTATCAAGCTTAGTATCAAGACTATTCTTCTTGACCTTTATAACTGTATCATTAAGCGTCTTCTCCCTCTCAAGCTTATTAAGGGAGTCACTTAATTCTGCACTAAACATAGCCGCTATTTCATTGTGCATACTTGTATCCATATATGAACTGATAATCGCCGCAGGATTAATCTGCCCACTCTCGTATTGTTCATATATCTTAGCTGCTACATCTTTAAATACCGGATCTACAAAATCATCAGGACTTATAAACTTACTGACCTTCTCATAAATGTCACCATCTTCAATCATCCACGTCAGCAAAATCTTCTCTGCCTGTCTTACGCCATTTTCGCGTTTCTTCCTTATAGGAGTATTCTCCTTAGCCGTATATGTGTCGTGCTTTGCCATAATGCCTTCATTGCTTCCAAGCCTTATGACCATATCCCTCATTCCGTCTTCCGGAATCATATACTGCCTGCACACCGCCTTAAGATAATTCTCCCTCTCAAGCTTTTCCTTAAATACAACAAGCCTGGAAGCTACTTCTTTCTCAAATGACGTTTCGCCCTCAGGATCACTTCTGTTATAATTCTTCTCTATTATTCCAATTTCATACATAAAGCTGTTCTGTGCCTTATCTATTCTGTCCTGAAAGCTTTCTGTACCTAATGCCTTGATGAATTCATCAGGGTCTTTATATGGCCGCATATTAATAACTCTTGTGGACAAACCTGCCTCTTTAAGTATCGGAATTGCCCTTAACGCAGCTTTCACACCTGCCTCATCACTATCATAGGTTATAAGAACATTGTCAGTATACCTTTTCATAAGTCGTGCGTGTCCCGGTGTCAGTGCCGTTCCAAGCGATGCCACTGCCTGCGTAAATCCAGCCTGATGAAGGGATATTACATCCATATAGCCCTCACATATTATAAGGTTATTCTTTCTTGCTGTTCTTGCCGCATTCAGCCCATACAAATTCCTGCTTTTATCAAACAGCTTGGTCTCTGGCGAATTAAGATACTTAGGCTTCGCATCTCCCATTACTCTTCCGCCAAAGCCTATAACCTTATTGTTAATGTCCATTATAGGAAATATTACCCTGTTCCAGAACTTATCCCTCACACCTTTTTCATATGTAAAAAGGCCCGATTCTTTTAAAATCTCATCATCATAGCCTTTATCCTTTAACATACGATACAGCTCACCCGTTGACTGCGGTGCAAATCCAAGTCCAAAGCTGTTAATAGTCTTATCCGACAGACCTCTCTTTACAAGGTAATCAAGCCCCGACTTTCCAGCTTCTGACTTTAACTGATGATAATAATAAGTCGCCGCTATTTTATTAATCTCTAAAAGCCTTGTCTTTATATCCCTGTCTTTTCTGTCCTCTGCGGAGTAATCAGTCTCAGGAAGTTCCATTCCTGCACGTTCTCCAAGCATTTTTACTGCTTCTGGAAATGTATAATTCTCATATTCCATTACAAATGTTATTACATTTCCTCCAACTCCACAGCCAAAGCAGTGATACATCTGCTTCGTGCCAGACACAGAAAATGACGGTGACTTCTCATTATGGAATGGACAAAGCCCTACATATGAACTGCCATTTTTCTTAAGTTTTATATATCCTGAAATAACATCAACTATATCATTTCTTGATATTACCTCTTCTATTACTTCACTTGAATACATTATTAACTCTTCTTTCTAGCCTTTCCAGGCTTTAGGAACAAATATATTCTCAAACCTGCTTATAGAATACTGGTCGCTCATTCCTGCTATATAATCGCATACAACCCGCTCTGGCTTCTCGCCTCTTTCATATATGAAGCGTTTGTAATTGTCAGGAAGCTCCTCAATATTATCAATATAATAATTATAAAGTTCTGTTATGAGCTTGCACACCTTAACTTCCTCGCTCTTTGCGGCTGGATTGGTATACAATTTGTCAAACATAAACTGCCTTAAATCTGTCATCGCCTTATGTACCGTATCAGACATTATAATATCATCCTTGTCAATACTGCACTTTATTATATCGCTTATAAGCGTATTAAGCCTGCTCTTGGTAGTTGTTCCCAACACGTCTGTATATTCCTTAGGTATATAGTCCTCGGAAAATATCCTTGCCCTTATGGCATCATCTATATCGTGGTTGATGTATGCAATCTTATCGGAAAGCCTTACTACCTTGCCTTCCAGCGTTGATGGGCGGCCTGCTGTTCTATGATTAACAATGCCATCTCTTACTTCCCACGTAAGATTAAGTCCTGCTCCATCTTTTTCCAAGAATTCAACAACTCTTATGCTCTGCCTGTAATGACTGAACCCTAACGGACATATCTCATTAAGCGTTCTCTCACCTGCGTGTCCAAATGGCGTATGCCCCAGATCATGTCCCAGTGCAATAGCTTCTGTCAAATCTTCGTTAAGTCTTAACGCTCTTGAAATGCTTCTTGCTATCTGGGCAACCTCCAGCGTATGGGTAAGTCTTGTCCTGTAATGATCTCCCTCTGGTGCAAGAAATACCTGTGTCTTATGCTTCAGTCTTCTAAATGACTTACTATGTAATATTCTATCCCTGTCCCTTTGATAAATCGTGCGCATATCGCACTGTGGCTCTGGCTTATCCCTGCCCCTTGATTCATCACTGAAACTGGCATATGGACTCATATACTCGTGTTCTCTGCTCTCCTGCTGTTCTCTGATATTCATACTTCACCCTCATTTCTGCGCAATACATAATCACGCATACAAACGCCAAAAAACTGCCTACTTTTTAAATATTCAACAAAAACAGATAATTTCCTTTTTTTATTTTTCATCTTTTTAGTATTGCATTTGTATTGTATGTATGTTATATATAATATATATTACGCGTAATATTTTATTATAATGATATATCATTAGTCTTAATTATCTAGTGCATAGCCAGCACAAATAACAATATTGTTCTTCTTGTCATAACTTTTTCCCAATGATAGAATATAGACATAATGACACGAATTACACTAATGTAGACGATTTAACTGTTACCACCCTTAAAGGTGGCGTGTATATGAAGTATAAAAACGATGCTTCATTTGTGTTCGGACAGGATTTGTATATGTTTGAACAGCAGTCAAGCCGCAATCCTAATATGCCGTTGCGATTTCTGCACTATTTATCTGATGTGTACAGACAGATGTATACCAATAGTGATTTACACAGGAGTACAATGCTTAAAATCCCAGTACCACATTTCGTTACATTTTATAACGGTAAACAGCCGCTTGAAGCAGAGAGTATTCTTCGATTATCTGATATGTATGAGAAGGAAATTGACTGTCCAGAGTTAGAGCTTATGGTAAGGGTTATTAATATTAACACGGGAGCTATTATTAATAAAAAATTATTGGACACTGAAAAGAACCATATTATTAATGGTACTAATCAATCAGATGAGTTTCATAATTCTAATAATAAAGTCAGTTCAGATAACACTAATTCATTTACATACAGCTCTGAATTTCTTTCTAAATGCGAAACTCTTAAGGACTATATGTCATTCGTTAATAAAGTGCGTGTTAAGACAGATGTTGAAAGGCTTGATATCCGTACTGCTGTTACCGAAGCGGTTGATGAGTGTATTGCTGAGAATGTATTGTCGGAATTTTTTAGAAATCACAGGGAGGAAGTGATTGCTGTAAGCATTTATGAATACGATGAGGAAGGTCATCTTGAAATCGTTAAGGAAGAAGGCAGGCAATTGGGTATCGCTGAGGGTAGACAACTTGGACTTGCAGAAGGCTTAAATAAAGGTATCAATGCTTTTATAAAACTATGTAAAGATATGAACCTATCAGATGATGACATCGTTAATAAACTGATTGAAGATTACCAGCTATCCAAAGATGAAGCTGTCAAAGCCTTAAAGAACCATTAACTACTTGTGTATATAACACTTTAACCTAGGTACAACACTCAATATAATTCAGTTATAAATATTGGGTGTTGTATGTAAATAATCTTTATTTACAGATAATCTTATAACATTTTATATATTAAATATTAATGCTACATAGACTATTTATAAATATCTATATCAAATATCCAGCTATCATATTTAACAATCAATAAAACAACCACTTATAATGCAACATTTTTAATATGCTTGTCATACATATTTACTAATGATAATATAAAGATATGAATTCTTCAATTTAAAGTAATTGTGTTTTATTGAACTAAATATGATATCTAACATTATTTACCAAGATTGGAGAACTTATGAGAAAATTAAATAATTATACTAACAATACTAAGCAAGCTTTACACCCACAAAATAACAGTATAAATGCTGGTGCAATCAGACAATCAACTGAAATAAGGCAATATAAAGACAATGTATTCTGTCTTTTATATAGGGATAAGAATAATCTGCTTGACCTTTATAATGGATTAAATGACACAAATTACACTAATGTAAACGATTTAACTGTTACCACCCTTAAAGGTGGCGTATATATGAAGTATAAAAACGATGCTTCATTTGTGTTCGGGCAGGATTTGTATATGTTTGAACAGCAGTCAAGCCGTAATCCTAATATGCCGTTGCGATTTCTGCACTATTTATCTGATGTATACAGACAGATGTATAACAATAGTGATTTGCACAGGAGTACAACGCTTAAAATTCCAGTACCGCATTTCGTTACATTTTATAATGGAAAGCAGCCGCTTGAAGCAGAAAGTATTCTTCGATTATCGGATATGTATGAGAAGAACATAGATTGTCCGGAGTTGGAGCTTATGGTAAGGGTTATTAATATTAACACTGATAATAATGCGGGTAATAAATCCCGTACTTTTAATTCTAATATTAATGATAATTCTGTTAGCAATTCTAATATACATACATATAGTTCTGAATTTCTTTCTAAATGCGAAACGCTTAAGGACTATATGATATTTGTTAATAAAGTGCGTGTTAAGACCGATGTTGAGAAGATTGATATCCGCACTGCTGTTACTGAGGCAGTTGATGAATGTATAGCTGAAAATGTATTGTCTGAATTTTTTAGAAATCACAGGGAGGAAGTGATTACTGTGAGCATTTATGAATATGACGAAGAAGGTCATCTTGAAATCGTTAAGGAAGAAGGACGGCAATTGGGTATCGCTGAGGGTAAACAGCTCGGATTGGCTCAAGGTAGACAAATTGGATTTAATGAGGGCAAGCAACTCGAACTTACCAAAGGTATCAACGCTTTTATCAAATTATGCAAAGATATGAACCTATCAGATGATGACACTGTTAATAAACTCATTGAAGATTACCAACTATCCAAAGATGAAGCTGTCAACGCTGTAAAGAATTATTAATACAAAAACAACCCCAACATATGTGCATGGAACATATTGCGGGGTTGTTTTTATGTAATTTTTAATAATCTAATTTTGATTATTCAGGCTTTTTTATTTTGCTTGATTAACCTAGTAGTAATACGCTAATTGATTACTGAAGAAGTGTAAGAACACCCTGGTTAGACTGATTAGCCTGTGCAAGCATAGACTGTCCAGCCTGTGCAAGAATGTTGTTCTTGCTGTAGTTAACCATTTCTTCTGCCATATCTGTATCACGGATACGTGACTCAGCTGTCTGAAGGTTCTCAGAAGCTGTATCAAGGTTGTTGATTGTATGCTCAAGTCTGTTCTGAACAGCACCCATCTGACCTCTTGCCTTAGATACCTTCTTGATAGCTGCATCGATAGTTGTAGTAGCTGTCTTAGCCTTATCCTGTGTACTTAAATCAACCTTACCAGCACCTACACCAAGTGCGTCAGCGCTCATATCATCAAGAGTGAAGTTCATTGTCTGGCCTTCGTTAGCACCAATCTGAAGCTCAATACCCTTGCCTGTAGCTGTAGCTGATGGCTTTAAGCTTAATGCACCATTTCCATCACTCTCAGCCGCAATACCTGTCTTAGAATTGATCAATGCAGCCATAGCCTTACCAGCATCTTCATCTACGGTTGCCTTTGCTACAACATAATTAACATCTTTATTATTATCACCTAACTTAGATGCATCTGTAACATATGCGAACTTTTCACCATTAACTGTAAATATTGAGTCTTCAATATTTTTGTCTTTAGCTCCATCATATACCTGAATATTTTCTGATATTTTATTATATGCTTCTGTACCTGGAGTTGATTTTGCTGGTGCTGCTGATGTTCCATCCTGAGATACTAAAGCAATGCTTGGTGTTACTCCAGCTTCCTTAGCTGTGAAAGTAATAGCTCCAGTTGTTGTATCACTCGTAATATCAAACGTATCTGCAAGACTTGTTTTCTTTAATTCAGTTACAATTGATGCAGCATCTTTTGCTTTGTCATTCTGTCCTGTGACTGTAACTGATGTTGTAATTGCATTACCATTCTTATCTAATGTTGTTACTGAATATGTTGATTCCTTAGCAGCAGCAACTGCAGTTACTGCTGCTGTCGTAAATGTTGATTTTGTAGCTGGCTCTTCAGTAAGGTTACCTGCTGCACTCTTACTTACAGATACCTGAACCTTGCTTCCTGACTGAGAACCATCAAGTAACTTCATAGTGTTGAATTCTGTTGTATCAGAAATTCTTGTTAACTCGCTCTGAAGCTGTTCAATTTCGTTCTGAACTGCTTCTCTATCGTCATCTGTCTCTGTTCCGTTAGCTGCCTGTACTGAAAGCTCTCTCATTCTCTGAAGAATTGAATGTGATTCATTTAAAGCACCTTCAGCTGTCTGGATAAGTGAGATACCATCCTGAGCATTAGTTGAAGCCTGATTAAGACCTCTGATCTGTCCTCTCATCTTCTCTGAGATAGAAAGTCCTGCTGCATCATCCGCTGCACGGTTAATTCTATAACCTGATGATAACTTCTCTGTTGACTTTGACTGTGCAGATGAAACTCCGCTTAACATTCTGTTAGCATTCATAGCTGACATATTGTGTTGTACTACCATAGTATGTACCTCCGTGTAAATATAATATTTGTTCGGGAATCCGTTCCCATCTCCCTTACCGGGAATGTATTAGAACTGCTGGCATCAGCCTTTACAGTTAATACGCATATATAATAAACAGTGTTACCATGCTAACTCTGTATATTATCCTGACTGATGTCCTCTTTCCTATCTACAACCTGCTTATTCATCTTCTTATCTTCCCTTATAAGCCTGCGGATTTTGGAAAGTGTTTCAGGGGAAAGTCCACGTTCCGCATAATATGGAGATATATAGCGGGACTCTTTCTTATCCGAATTGGCGGTATTTCTTGCAAGAACCTTGCTTCTTACAATGTTGAGTTCCCTTGGGGCATCTATTAAAAGATGAATATTCCCTTCTGAGCCTCCTGAATAGATAACCCTTACATCATCGCCGATGTTGATGTACTCGCCGGGTTTGATTGTGAGCTTAAGCACATTAACCTCCTTGTCTATGCAACAAATTATTTCAAAATGTTGCATCAAATGTTGTATGCTATATGGTGAATGGAGGTATAAATATGAGCACAGCACAACCGATAAGAAATATTGATGAGCTGGAAGCATTTCGCAGATTTTATCTGGATAATGAGCCCAACTTAAGAAACTATGCCCTTATATGTTTAGGGGTAAATTCAGCATTAAGAATTAGTGATTTGCTCGAATTACGATGGAAAGATGTCTATGACATCAAGGAAAAACATTTTAGGAAGCATCTCGTAACAACCGAGAAAAAGACTGGTAAGGAGACACGGATAGCAATTAACAAAAGCACAAGAAAAGGGTTATCTAGGTATATGGAGAGCCTTGATGACGTAACAGGGGAGGGGTATATATTCCCAGGGAGATACGATAATACTGCATTAAGCCGTTCGCAGGCATTCCGTATTATCAAACACGCGGCTGATATTCTTAATCTTGAAAACGGAATAAGCTGCCATTCAATGCGTAAAACCTTCGGGTATTATGCTTGGAAATGTGGAACACCACCTGCAATTCTTATGGATATCTATAACCATTCATCTTATGAAATAACTAAAAGATACTTAGGAATTAAGCAGGACGATAAAGATTCTGTATTTTTAAAGGTTAATCTTTAAAAAGTTTCTAAAAAAGTCAATTTTTTTATAAAAAGGGGTAAAGTAATATGAAAAATAGACGATATAGAATATGTAAATAGGAATAAGATATTAATAATGGATGCAACATTTTGAAATAATTTGTTGCATCGTTTTTTATATAATGCTCAAATACGCAACAAAATATGAAATAAAAATATACAACAAAAAATGTGACTAAGCATTTACTTAATCACATTCTTCTATAAGTATATTAATTATATTCATATCAATGCACTAAGCCTCTGATATGATATTTTCTGACTTTGTTATAATATCCAGCAATTCTTGTGCAGCCTTTCAGTGCATATAAAGTTCCACAAAGAGCTTTTAAGATTAACACTTTGGTGTTCATTATATTATCTGTCATTAGTGTCTTTATTATCCGGCTGTATCTTTAATATAACTGACTCTGCCCTGTTTACCGAAGAACGTTCAACAAACAGCCATACATTATCAATTGTCAGCTTATCCCCGGCTTTAGGTATTCTGTCAAGCTTTTCTGATATAAATCCACCAAGCGAGTCATTATCCTGTGAGTACAACTTAGTTCCAAGCTCACTATTAATGTCATCAAGCTTGCACGATGCATTAATTCGATATGTATTATCCCTTATCTTAGTCATATCGTCTTTCTCATCTGTATCATACTCATCTCTGATTTCACCAACAATTTCCTCAAGCAAATCCTCAGTTGTTATCATACCAGCTATCTGTCCGTATTCATCAAGAACAATTGCAATACTGTATCTGTTAAGCTGCATTTCTTTAAACAGCTCAGATGTATTCTTATGTTCGTATGTAAAAAATGGTTTTCTCATTATATCTCTTATATTAAAGGTTTCGTCTTTTTTATCACCGACTATCAAATCTTTAATATTAAGTATACCGATTACATTATCTGAATCATTCTCGTATATCGGTATTCTTGTATACATTGTACTTTTAAATAATGTAATTATATCTTCATAAGATGAATTAACATCTGCAACTGTCATATCAATTCTTGGAATCATAACGTCTTTAACGCTTGTATCTCCAAAGTCAAACAGGTTATCAATAATCTGTCTTTCATCTTTCTCGATAATTCCTTCTTCATGGCTTACCTTTACTATTGTACGAAGCTCTTCCTCAGTA
Organism: Bacteroides galacturonicus; assembly: GCF_003096855.1. Taxonomy (NCBI): domain Bacteria; kingdom Pseudomonadati; phylum Bacteroidota; class Bacteroidia; order Bacteroidales; family Bacteroidaceae; genus Bacteroides; species Bacteroides galacturonicus. Next base: position 42,419 of record NZ_QEOA01000005.1, read on the forward strand.
ATAGTTGAATTCTTATCATTAGATTTAATGCCAAATATTCTTAATACTCCGCCAGCAAGATGATCAACTATAAATATCACTGGTGTCAATATAACCATAAGACCATATATAATTGGTGCATATAATAATGTAAGCTTAACAGAATAATATGTAGCAAGATTCTTTGGGGTTATTTCTCCGAATAAAAGAACGAAAAGTGTAAGAACACCAGTTGCTATTCCTGTAGCATAGCTTCCCCATACCTTTATTGTAAATGTAGTAACAAGTGCTGAGCAGGAAATATTAACAATGTTATTACCTATAAGTACGGCACTTAGCAGCTTTCCAGAATCATCTATAATCTTAGCAACTAAAGCTGCACGTTTGTTGCCCTCATCCATAAGCGAACGAATTTTCATCTTGCTTACAGTCATAAATGATGTCTCAGCTGACGAGAAAAATGCCGAAAGAAATAATAAAATAATAATAGTTATAAGTTGAATATAACTGTCCGTATCCAAGGAATTATTCCTCCATTCTTTTTATAAAATAATATTTATATACAACACTTTAATTTGTGTGTTATATTTTAATATATTACAGTATTAATAATACAGATGTCAAGTTGAATGAATATTATCAAATATATGGACATAAGCTTGTAAAGAATATATATAGATTGGAAATGCTGTATGAACAAATTAATTGGAATACTAAAGACCTTAATAGCGGGTTACATTATAACAATTGCTTTACTGATAATTATATCTATATGTATGTATAAAATGTCACTTAGCAATAACATAATAAGCATATGTATTACTGCCGCCTATGGTATCAGCACATTTGCCGGTGGACTTATATTAGGACACATAAGAAAATGCAACCGTCTTATATGGGGAATACTCTATGGTATTATATACTTCTGCATTTTATGTGTTATCTCTGTTGCCATTAATCAGGGTTCTGGCTTTGATATTGCTTCTGCTGCAAAATGTATTGGCATATGCTGTGCCTGCGGCGGTGCTGGTGGCTTTTTTTCCCCATAGATAAGCCCTGTCCGAAAGATAATAAATACGTCAAGACATTTATTATCTATAACAGATAAAGCCTGCTATTACATAAAATATGCCAGACTGGCACTCAAGTGACATTCTGGCATATATATTAAATAACATAGTTATCAATTCCATTACCAGAATTAATAAGGTCTGCTATTGTTATCTTGTTAAAGTAATCATTGATTGTCTTCTCAAAATTCTCCCACATAGTAATTGTCTTGCACTCTTCAAGCTTAGGACACTTATTAGGCTTGCTCTCAAGACAGGCAACAGGTGCTAAAGAACCTTCTGTACACTGTAATACGCTTAATACTGTGTATTCCTCTGGACGCCTTGAAAGCTTATATCCACCACCCTTTCCTCTTAATGATATAAGAAAATCATTCTTGCTTAATAAAGAAACAATTGATTCTAAATATTTCTCTGAAATTCCTTGTCTTTCAGCTATATCCATAAGTGTTATATATTCGCCATTATCGTGTTCTGCTAAATCTATCATAACCCTTAATGCATATCTGCCTTTTGTTGATATCTTCATCTAAATCCTCCATTCTTAAATATAACAGTCTTAAGTACAATGGACTTATTATATTTCTCATTCATATAAACATACTATACCACAATGTTTGTATGAATTTCAAGATGATTTATAAAATTTTATTAAGCGTATTCTTAAGACACACCGCTCCCCAGCCTGTACGCGGGTCTGGCTGATTATCGTTTCGTGTAATCCCAACAAGTCCTACTGGCTTAGAACCATCAATAAGAGCTGCCTTTAATTTCTCGCCATACATAAACCTGTCATTGCCCATAACTATTCCCCACTGCATAAGAAGTGCCGCCGCACCTGTAACAACCGGAACTGCATAAGATGTGCCTGTAACATTTCTATATGTAATATCATTCCCCCTCTGCCTTGCAATACTTATATCGACACCTGGTGCTGTGATATCCGGCTTAACCCCTGCATTAACATTTCTTATGCTATTATCAAATCCCCGTCCCGAAAATGCTGCATAAGAATTCGTGTATGCATTATACGCCCCAACTGCTATACAGTTTCTTGCCGTTGCAGGTATTGTAATCGTCCCATCAGCTGTAGGATTATTAAATGCTGTTGCATAACCAAGTGCCTGACTTGACGGAAGCCATATATTATATTCACCTGCCCTTATACTTCCTGCCATCAACACTATCTGCCATATACCTGATAATATATAATCAGTCTTTGGAATAAGATTAATATATATTTCCTGATATATATTATATGGAGATGGTTCACCAAGCAATGTTATAATCTCAGTATTGTATGTTTCATACCTGTTAATTCTCCCCTCAGTTATTATTCCAATCTGTTCGCCACGCGGATTGATTAACATTACATCAATTGTATCCCAGTAATTCTTCCATATCTGGATATCTATGGCACTCTGATATTCACCAACACTAAGATACGCTGTCTGTACCTGTCCGGTATTAATAATCCCCCCAAAATGTATCGCTTTATCTGCTTCATTGCCACTCCCTACACATATAACACACCTGTAGCTTTTGGATATATCATCAATAAAGCTCTCTAATAACGTATTACCATTATGTGCACCATAATTACAGCCATAACTTATATTAACTGCCACAGGCTTTCTGTATTCAATTGCTTTTCTTATAATATAATCAATTGCATCCATAAGGCTTGTTGTCCTTGGAAACTGGTTATTAATAGAATATCCCATTTTAACTGCTATAATATCAGCCTCGTAAGCAACGCCCAAACTGCCTGCCGCTATATACGAAACATCCGTTCCATGCATTATGTTATCAACCCCTGGAGCATTATCATAAGAAAATGTACCGCCTGATAAATCCTCATTAAGCCTTATATACTCATCAATCGACTGTTTATCGTATTTCTCACCTGTCGTCTGGTCATATATGTTAAGTATTCTTGTAGTCCCATCAGAATTCCTGAAAGCATTATCAAATATATCTATCCCTGTATCAATCACTCCGACAATAACACCTTTTCCTGATAAAATGTTCCCATCCGCCCTCACGCTTCCTACACATGCGGCTGTCTTAGTGCGTTCTATCTGATAATAAAGACTCTTAGGCTTTTCCACATAATCTATGACATCTTCCTGCGATATAAGTTCTATTGTAGCTTTATCAGCCACTATAATTGCATAATAATTAAGAAGCTCTTTGATATATACGTTATATCTGTTTCGTATACTCTCAAGACTTCCTGAATATTTAACTATTATCTCCCATGTATTATCACGCCAGTTATAACCTGTACTAAGGCTGTCAGCTTTTCTTAATTCGTCTTCTGTGGCATCTAAAGATACATTCAATATATTTTCAAGCTTCTGGTTCATATTCAAATCGTCCGGCATTACAATAGATAAATAATTGCCATTTTTCTTCTACAATAATGCCGCTGGCAATTCTTTCACTATATTCCATTAATTATATTCACCAGAATATAAGTAAAGACCTGATTCAAGTCTTTACACTTTAAATCAGGTCTTCTTAATAAATTCTATTCTGCACTTTGGACATTTAATACTTATCCTGCCTTTTCCTCTAGGCACCCTTATCTTCTGTGAACAACTTGGACACTTAAATATCTTATGTGTCTTATTGTCTTTAATTATATATTTAATTCTGTTAATCTTTCCCACTACTTTATAATGGAAAGACAGGTATTTCTCATTCTCTTCGCTTCTTTTAGATATATTACGCGAAAATACCCTAAAATATGTATATATTATTCCTGCAAGTGCTATGGCATATAATACATTGCTTCTGCTAAACATTGTTATAACCAGTAACACAAGACATATTAAAGATAAATTTCTTGACAATTGATCCATGCCATATCTTCCATACATAAATCTTGCAAATTTATCCTTGAAACCATTCATAAACAATCCAGCCTTTCACATTTCTCAATAATTATCATCAAATAATACTCTATCATATACTTTTGCAAAAGCAATTAAAAATATATAAAGAATTATTAAAAGGCTGTTATAGTTTAATATTTCTGTTCCATATATACATTACCATCAAGGTCTTTCCAGTAGAACTTATCATCAAGTATCATATAGCTGTGAGCTGAGTTCTCCTTAGGGATAGATACTGAACCTGGGTTCATATATATATATATCCATCTCTCTTTTCACACTTTGGAACGTGTGTATGTCCGCATAAAAGGATATCGCCATCATTTAACGCCGGAATATTCTTTTCATCAAGCTTGTGTCCGTGTGCTAATACTATTGAACGGCCATTAAAATTAACATATGCCTGTTCACATAACACATTAAAATCAAGCACCATCTGATCTACCTCTGTATCACAATTACCTCTTACACATATTATCTTATTGCGCAGGGGATTAAGCATTGCGATAACTTCTTTGGGAGCATATTCTTTAGGAAGATCATTTCTTGGTCCGTGATAGAGTATATCTCCAAGAAGAACTAATCTTTCTGCGTTCTCCTCCTTGAATCTGTCTAACATTAATCTGCAATAATATGCAGAACCGTGAATATCTGATGCTATCATTATCTTTGACATAACTTTCTTCCTTTCCGTGCTGATGTACTGTCCATTAATATTCTTTTATCAACATATTTTTATTCATAAATTTTATTATTAATGTATTTAATAAATCCTAATACATAATATGTCAGTATAATGTTAATTGGAAGCTGTATCATATTCTTAGCAAAACGTATTGATAAGTAAAATGCGAAGCCCTTTCCATACATTATACTGCACCAGTAAGTTCCAAGTAATACATTTACAAGTAATGTATCAATTGTAAGTGCCGCTGCACATCTTAAAAGGAACTTAAAGTCTATAATCCTTAATATACCTTTCTTCTGACCCTGTTCATCATACTTTTCAGCTACCTTCATATTACAGCCATAAAAGAACAGACCATATATAAATCCAGCTAATGCCGCACTTATTGTCCAGCCAGGAAAATATGCACCTGTAGGCTTAATAACAAACTGAATCAAATCTCCAAGTCCACCACACACAAAGCCCATAACTGGACCAAACATATATCCTATTGCACAGTTGGCAAGAAAGGATACTGAAATTCTAAGTGTTGGTGTTACCTGAATTGATACAAACACAGCTAATACTGTGTGCAGAGCTATCAATAATGCCGCGGCAACTATTGACTTAATGCTCTTGAATTCTTTTGCAGAAAATGCAAAATTTCTTAATAAAATTGACATAAAAAAACCTCCTTTGCAGTAATCTTCGCTCTACATAGGAGGTTATTCGCCGTAGTATGTAGCAGCGGGATGCGGATTATGTATCGCAAGAAAACTTTTCGTCCAAATGGCAACTCCCTGTCCAAATGGCACTTAACGCACATATTCCTACTCTGCTTTTTTATTATTGTTCAAGCGTTATTATATACATACGCTTTACTGTTGTAAAGCGTTTTTTTGTATTTTTATTCATACATTTATCTTGCTATCCTCTGGACAGCCGGAATTTTATAATCTGAAGCGTAGCTTAAAAACTGCTGTAAACTATTCTGTGTCTTATACATATCAAGTATCTTCTTCATAAAAGCTATCGTGCTTTTCTTATATTTCATATGTAAAAGCACATTTACAGCCGCCTCATCATTATAGCTGCCTGCAAACTGCTTGGCATACCTTGCAAACTTCAGCTTATCTAAATTCTCGATATTATGATAATTCTGCAAAATCTCCAAAGCCTCAAGCACTTTGGAATTCTCAAAATCCAGATCAACCTCTGGTCTTTTAACTATTATATTGCCAAGCTCACAGGTTCTTGTTCTTATCACAGTTGAATACAGCTCTATCTTATCGCCCTTGTAAGATGATATCATATACTTGTTATACAGCCTGTAGCCTATAAACATTCCACTGTCGTTATTATCTCCAAAGAAATAATTAAGCAGTAATTCTTCTATGTTCTTATCACCATCAGATGTCTTAATATACATTCCTTTTCCAGCTCTTAAAATGTAACCATCCTCGCACAGTCTTTCTATAGACCTGAAAAAAGCATCGTGGCTCATCCTGGTAAATCCCTGTTCATACATTGCATTAGCAACTACAACCGTACCTTCTGGAATATTATCAAAATATTCAATCATTTTATCCCTGAACTTCATACGCTTTATCCTGACTACTTAACTTCTTCAAGATTAATAGTTTCTGTGTTGTCCTCAGTAGTATCAGCGTTATCTGCAGGCTTAAAGCCGTCTTCTGACTTAACTGTTTCTTCTGACACAGCCTCTTTCTCGCTCTTGTTAATAACTTTTACGTCTACATCTCCTGACTCTGGAAATGCTTCTTCTTCATCAAAATCATCTTCTGCTAATATATCTTCTACATCATCGTCGTCCACATAAAAATTAACAGGAATAATATCAACCTTGCTTAATGTTGCTTTTCCAATTACATATACTGTATGAATTCCTTCTTCATCAACATTTTCTACAAGATTATGAACACCTGCTATTCTCTTTTCTATGTCACACGCCACATTAACACCCTCTGGAAGAATGATTGTGACATTACTGCATACACTTTCAAAATTAATGTATACATCTTTTTCAAATACAGCAAGACCAAGGTCAAGAGTTGTATTAGAAGCTACTGACTTTATCTCACAGCCAACAAATTCCTCGTCTTCTACTTCAACAACCTTCTTCTCACATATTGCATTATATTTGCGGACCTCAAGATCTGCACTATCCTGTTCTTCCTTTGTATAACGGCTCTTAGTTGTCTTATACTTCTCGTATGCAACTTTACCAGCAACTACTACCGCACCAATACCTACTGCTGCCTTAACAATGCCTGATTTCTTCTTAGCCATAATTATTCCTCCTTATTATACTCTGTCTGGTTAATGATAACATACTATAATATGACACCGGTGTCAAAATATATAACCCTTCGTCACTAATTATAGGTGTTGCCACTGTGGCACCACCTGACTGTGCATATATTTATTTGCTCATTAATATCTGCTGTCTTGAATATACACAGCCGCAGTAATTCTGTCTGTATAATCCATATTCCTTTGACAGCTCAATAGACCTCTTATAACCTTCCTGCTTCTTAAAATCCGAAAGCAGGTAATTAACACCATATTCTTCCTGAAGCTTTAAGCCTGTCTCATTAAGCTTTACACTGTTCTTTAATGGGCTGATTGTAAGAGTTGTTGTAAAATAATCATACGCCTCTGCCTTGGCAAGTTCTGCTGTCTTTCTTAATCTTAATTCATAACATTTAAAACAACGCTTACCGCCTTCTGGCTCTTTCTCAAGACCCTTAACTTCCTTAAAGAATACATCCGGTTCGTAATCACCCTCGATGAATTCAACTTTGTTAGGGGTATCAAATTCTTTTATAAATCTTATCTGCTCTGCAACTCTTTTCTTATATTCCTCATCACTTGATATATTCGGATTATAATAAAATACTGTAACCATAAAATACTTCGATAGAACTTCAATACAGTTACTACTGCAAGGTGCACAACAGCTATGTAATAATAATCTTGGTACTTTTCCTTCTTTTTGAAGCTGTCCTGCAAGCTTTAGCATTTCCTTATGGAAGTTTCTATTCTCAAATGGTACTGCCATAAAGTCTCCTCTAACCAACAATCTCAGATAAAGCACTTATAAGCTTATCCATCTGCTCATCTGTACCTATTGTAATTCTTAAATAATTATCAATTCCTGGCTGTGCAAAATATCTTACAAATATATTCAAATCCTTAAGCTTTTCAAATATTTCTTTAGCTGGAACACTCTTATGTGTAGCAAATATAAAGTTAGCCTTAGAGTCTGGGAACGTAAATCCAAGCTTTGTAAGTTCTTCCTTAGTTCTTTCTCTTGTAGCTGTTATTCTTTCAACACATTCCTCAAAATACTTCTTATCATTGATTGAAGCAACACCCATATCAATTGATGTCATATTCATTGTGTATGAATTAAATGAGAATTTCACATCATTAAGTGCCTTTATAAGTTCTTTTGAACCAAACGCATATCCAATTCTCATACCCGCCATAGAACGTGACTTAGAAAATGTCTGTACAACAAGTACATTATCATATTCATTCACTAAATCCTTAGCTGATACTCCTCCAAAATCAATATATGCTTCATCAACTATAACTACAACATCTTTATTATGTTCAATAATATCCCTTACACTGTCAAGATCCATTAAAAGACCTGTTGGAGCATTAGGATTAGGGAAGATTACACCGCCATTTTCTTTATAATAGTCTTCTGGAACAATCTTCATATTATCATCAAGCTTCTGCTTCTCATATGGTATACGGTACAGATCAGCCCATACACTATAAAAAGAATATGTAATATCCGGGAATAATACCGGCTTCTTTCCATTAAAAAATGTAAGGAAACACATTGATAACACATCATCTGAGCCCACACCGACAAATACCTGATTATTATCCATTCCATAATAATCTGCAATGCTCTTAACAAGCTTAGTCACATCAGGATCCGGATATAATCTGCAACGGTCTATATCTATTGCTTCCATTGCTTTTCTGACATTTTCTGATGGTCCATATGGATTCTCATTAGTATTAAGTTTAATAACATCCTGAACCTTAGGCTGTTCGCCCGGAACATAAGGTTCAACCTTTCTTATATTACTCTCCCAAGCTTTCATTAATAATCCTCATTTCCGCGTACATTTTTCGCATATTGATTTTATAAACCCATCTCTTTAGCAACTTCTGCAAAATGTGGGAGTGAATTAATTATTGTATCGTATGATACGCAGTAAGCCATCCTTACAAAACCAGCACAGCCAAATGATGAACCAGGAACAATAAGTATATTGTGCTTCTTAGCTGTATCACAGAAAATATTCTCATCTTCTGTTGGTGATTTGACAAAGAGATAAAACGCTCCTTCTGGCTTAATACATTCAAAACCAAGCTTTGTAAGTCCTTCGTAAAGTGCTTTTCTGTTCTTATCATAAGCTTCGATATTAACCTTGGCATCAAGACATCTGGCAATGACCTTCTGCTGTAATGATGGTGCATTAACAAATCCTAATATTCTTGTTGCTACAGAAGCGGCTGACTTCATATCATCTGAATCTGCTGCTTCATCTGGAATCACAAGATATCCGATACGCTCACCTGGAAGTGATAATGACTTGCTGTATGAATATCCAACTATAGTATTATTGTAATATTTAGTAAGATATGGAACTTCTACTCCATCATAAGCAAGTTCTCTGTATGGCTCATCAGCTATAAGGAATATCTCTATGCCTAATTCTTTCTGCTTGTCTTCCATAATCTTAGCTAACTTCTTTATTGTATCTTCTGAATACACAACTCCTGTTGGGTTGTTAGGATTGTTGACAATTACAGCCTTGGTATTCTTGTTAATAAGCTTCTCAAATTCATCAAACTTTGGCTGGAAAGTAGCTGTATCTGGAGATACTGCAACAAGCTTTCCACCAAAATTACTTACATAATTCCTATATTCTCCAAAGAATGGTGCAAATGTAAGCACCTCTTCACCAGGATTGATAATTGTCTTAAGTATTGTATTAAGACCACCTGCCGCACCAACTGTCATAACAATATTAGTGTAATTAAAATGTGTATCAAATCTCTTATTAAGTGACTGTGCAATCGCCTCTCTTACATCTTCAAAGCCTGAATTGCTCATATATCCGTGAAGGACAACTGACTCTTCCTCATCAACTATATTCTTGATTGCCTCATTAACTTCATCCGGAGCCGGCACATTAGGATTACCTAATGAAAAGTCATATACATTTTCTGCTCCATATATCTTAGCAAGCCTGTTACCTTCCTCGAACATCGCTCTGATAACTGAGCTTCCTTTAACAAGTGCTTTCATTGATTCTGCTATCATCTTACTTGTCCTCCAATTCACATAATTATATAGATGTATTATAACAAATCTGACAATTTAATCAATTGCCTGTTGCTCTATTTTTGAATACTGCGATTACATTTTTTGCATAATATACAGTTTCATACTGTGATGAATTCAGGTAACTGCTGACATTGTAATAAGTATCGCTGTATCTTAAGTCCAAAGCTATATACTCTGTCTGTTTGTCGGTATAATATAATTCATACAATATCTTATGCTTTGATAAACTGGCACATAAAAATGTTGTCGCTGTAACACTTGCATCGTCAGGAATTGTACCAAGCCCTTCATTCATAGTATCAATCACCCTTTTATTATTCTCGTCCACATAATTAAACGCATTATCAAGCCTTGATACATTGAATGCCATAAAAAATATAACAACTGCCATAGCTGTCATACGAAGCATTAACATTTTCTTCCTCACATCCATATCGCATATATTAATAATTAAAAGATATATAAGAAGTGCACCTGAACCAAATGAATAGTGAAAATATATGCTATGGAAATATTCATAATCGGACATAAGGTTAAACATTATATAAGGTCCAAGGAGAATAAATCTGCTCCACTTTCTTGTACATAATGGTATGAACAAAAGAACACCAAGTGTCTTTAATATATAAGCAATCTTACTTTTATCCATAATCTGCGTAATTATATACGCTGGATTATTAATAACCGTCTTTATTATTCCTGTTATATTACCATTACCTTCCGCAATCATATTATTAAATCTGTCAGAGATTATGCCCGTTCCTATTATCTCAATTATCTTGCAGGCAATGACAAAATACACTATGGATAATATCAGTATAATAAATCCTTTTTTATACATTCTCTTTCCTATTATCATATAAAGTGCAATGAACATAAGAAATACCGGTGCATCTTCCTTTACAAGGCATATAAGTATTGCAGATATTAATATTCCTGTCATATTATCTTTTTCCATATATAGCAGAAATGTAAATATAAGCACTGGAAGAAACATATTCTCGTGTATATCATAAAAGCATCCGCCACTTATAACCGGATAAAAAAAGTATATTATACATATTATTAACGCAGCCCGTCTTGACATTCCTTTGTACTCAGCAAGCCTGCAAAGTGGAATTACTGCTATTGCAATGACTACTGCCTGCATAACCTCAAGCGTCACCGGTGATGATACAAGCATATAAAATGGCAGTATCGTATAAAACATTGGTGATATATGCACACACATATGTGACATAAGATGATCTCTCTCACTTGTATTTAACATTCTGCCCGTCGTCTTCATATAGTGAAACATCTGCGAAAAAAGTCCCATATCAAAATTAGGTGAGCCAAATGACAGATAACGGAACACCATACATATACTTATAAATGCTGTCATAACACCTGTAACTATCGCAACACCTGTGATATACATTCTTTTACTTATATCTTTTATATCCGCATTATAAGTGGTGCTGTCACTAATATATCCCTTGTAAATCTTGTGCACATAACTATATGAATATACAGCTGCCGCCAGTACAACAAGTGTCATTCCAGCCACAAAATACACATCATTATATTCATATACACACACGCAGGCATATACCAATACAACTCCTGTTAATAAAGTTCCCTCAAGAATACAGGCTTTAAGCCTGTTATTATCCTGAAGCTTTTCAAATATGGCATATAATACTATTGTTAATACCAGCGAGCATATAATAACTGAAACCATATCAACATTTTTAACGTATGACAGGCTGTTTATCATATACCTTCTGCTATTCATTATAAAACTCTCAACTAAACTAACAAAACACCACGCCATAATAAATCTTATGACGCAGTGTTCTAATGTAATTGTATTTCTTAAATTGTTAATGACCCTATACAATCTGCTCTTATCCATCTCGCCTCTGTCCCTCTTGTTAAATACTATTAATGAATTCAGACAAAAACATTATTGCCGCTCCTGTATCCGTTCTCTCTGATGTACAACTTGAAATTGAAAAATATCTTCCATCTGTATCAAAAGAATATTTATCAGTAAGTCTTTGTCTTATATTCTCTTCATATTCTAACAGATATCTTGAAACAAATCCACCAATTACTATATCCCTGTCAAATATAACATACAGATTATTAATTCCTGTTGTAAGATTATCAAGATATTCATCAAGAACTTTGACGCATTGTGCATCACCCTCAGATGCTTTCTTAAAGAATTCATCTATCTGTATGCCAAGGTCTGATGAAAGATTTCTTGCTGAAAGATAACTTTCAACACAGCCCTTCTTTCCGCACATACATTTTCTTCCATCAGGATATAAAGTCATATGTCCAAATTCACCATATCTGTTATGCTCTCCCTGCACAATCTTATCATTGCTTACACACGCACCACCAACTCCATCATTAATCATAAGATAGAATTTGTCGTGATAGGACTCGTCCATGTGAGCATTTTCATTCTTATGGGAATACCAGTAATCAGCAAATGCACTGGCTCTTGCATCGTTCTGTACAGTATAATCATACTTAAGACGACTCGTAATGTTATCAGTCTTATAGTCTCTTGTGTTAAGTGGTGGAGATGAAATTATCATTGTATTATCACTATTGAATATACCCGGCATAGTTATTCCTATGCCAAGTATATTATCAGTATTAATATTATTCTCCTCTATTATATCATCGACAAGCTCTGATACCTTAACTCCATAATCACTTTCCGGACTGAATTCAATATCAACACTTTTCTGGCTTCTTATCTCTCCATTAAGATCTATAAGTGCCACCTTTAATTCATTAGCACGGACGTTAACGCTTATTGCAAATCTTGCATCAGCATTTACCATAATCATCTGGGCTTTTCTTCCTCCTGTTGAGTCAAAACTACCCTCCATAACTATAAGCCCTGAATCTTTTAAAAGCTTGATATTCTGGTTGATTGTCGGAAGTGACAATCCAAGTGTATCCGCAATCTCCTGCCTTGATATTGCACTGCTGTTATATATAAGCTTAAATATTCTGTTCTTATTATACTTTCTAACCTCTGACGTTGTTATTTTCTGTGATGAAATCATTTATTCTCCAAATACTGCCTTATAATCTTTCTGGAACTTCTCAATACCTGCATCTGTTAATGGGTGATGAACCATCTGCTCAATAACCTTATAAGGAACAGTTGCTATGTCAGCTCCTGCAAGTGCACAGTCTGTTATATGTATAGGATTTCTTACACTTGCACATATAATCTCTGTCTGGATATCATAATTAGAAAATATACCAACAATATCTTCAATAAGCTGGATACCCGGCTGTGATATATCATCAAGTCTTCCAAGGAATGGGGATACATATGCTGCACCTGCTCTTGCTGCTAAAAGTGCCTGATTAGCTGAAAAGATAAGTGTTACATTACACTTTATTCCTTCTGCTGAAAGCACCTTAACTGCTTTAAGGCCTTCTACTGTCATAGGAATCTTAACTACCATATTAGGATGAATCGCAGCAATCTCACGGCCCTCTTTAATCATTCCTTCCGCATCTACTGTAGTTGCCTTAACTTCACCACTTATAGGTCCATCAACAATACTTGTAATCTCTTTAATTACTTCATTAAAATCTCTGCCTTCTTTGGCAATTAATGATGGATTAGTTGTAACTCCGCAGATTACACCCATATCATTAGCTTTTCTGATATCATCAACATTTGCCGTATCAATAAAAAATTTCATAAAACCTCCATTCTGCATATACACTATCTGTTATTATTATGCCAGATACATCAATTACATTTTCTCAAATACCCCTTTTAATGCAGGATATATGTCTTTAAATGTATTATAACGTGAATTATACCTGTCTGCAATGTCTTTTTCCGGCTCGATTGTCCTACATATTCCAACAATGCTGTCTGCCGCCTGCTTAACATTTTCATATTCACCAGCCGCCACCATAGCAAGCATAGCTGCTCCCATAGACGGACCCTCTTCTGACTTTAACAGATGTACTTTAATTCCCAGCACATTAGCCATAATTGTACACCAAAGCTCACTCTTAGCACCACCACCGCACATCTTGGTTTCTGTGATGTTAATTCCAAGCGACCTGGCAATCTCAAAAGAGTCCCTTATAGCAAATGCAACACCCTCAAGCACCGCCTGTGTCATATCTGTCCTTGTGCTGTCCATAGTCATTCCTGTAAATGTTGCTCTTGCAAGCGGGTCATTATGTGGTGAACGCTCTCCCATAAGATATGGAAGAAAATATACATGATTATTGCCAAGCATATCTTTAGTTATATGTGACTGTGCTTCTTTGTAATCTGTATCCTTTAAAATATTATCCATCCACCAGCCATTGCAGGAAGCTGCACTTAACATACAGCCCATAAGATGATAATAGCCGTCCGCGTGGTCAAAGGAATGAAGTGCATTATTATTATCAACGCTAAAGTTACTGCTTGATATAAATATTGTTCCGCTTGTTCCAAGAGAAATATTGCACATTCCGTCCCCAACAGTTCCAGTACCTACTGCCGCAGCAGCATTATCACCTGCTCCAGCAGCTACACATACATTGTCTGGAAGTCCAAGCTCCATAGCAGCTTCTTTAGTAATACAGCCAACCTTTTCGTAGCTTTCATACAAAGCCGGAAGCTGTTTTCTTGAAATTTTGCATATGTTAATCATCTCTTCTGACCAGTCACGCTTTTTAACATCTAATAAAAGCATACCTGACGCATCCGATACATCTGTGCAATGTACTCCTGTAAGCCTGTAGGCTATATAATCTTTAGGAAGCATTATCTTAGCAATCTTTTTGAAATTGTCAGGCTCATTATTCTTAACCCAGAGAAGCTTAGGAGCCGTAAAGCCAGCAAATGCTATATTCGCTGTATATTCTGTAAGCTTATCCTTTCCAATCTCATTATTAAGATAATCACATTCCTTAGTTGTTCTTCCATCATTCCAAAGAATTGCCGGTCTTATTACATTATCATTCTCATCAAGAATAACAAGACCGTGCATCTGACCTCCGAAGCTTATTCCTGCAACCTTGTCCTTATCTATATCCTTTATAAGCTCTTTGATTCCCTCACAGGTCTTATCATACCAGTCTGTCGGATTTTGCTCTGACCAGCCTGGCTTTGGAAAGCTTATAGGATAAGTCTTAGATACTGTATTTACAATATCACCTGTTGGTTCCATCAATATCAGCTTAACCGAAGATGTTCCAAGGTCAACACCTATATAATACATACCGCACCCCATTTCTATAAACTATTATATATTTACGTTATAATCTTAACTATGCAAAAGGATTTTCTGACTTATAAAGCACGCCTGCCGGCTGGTTATATGATATGTCCTCAACGCCAAGATACTTAAACACATCAAACAAAGCCTTTCCATAATGTCCAAATGCTACTGCCCCATGATGAGGATAATTCTTCTCAACAAGCACGTGTCTGTAAAATCTTCCCATTTCATTAATTGCAAATATTCCTATAGCACCAAATGAACGTGTTCTTACAGGAAGAACTTCACCCTGTGCAACATACGCCCTTAACTGGCTGTCTGAAGTACTCTGTAACCTGAAAAATGTAATATCACCAGGTACAATATCTCCCTCAAGTGTTCCGTTAGTAACTTCTTCTGGAAGTGAACGTGCCATAATCATCTGGTTCTTCATCTCACAGAATGAAAGCTTGCACGCTGCTGTATTGCCACAATGGAAGCCCATAAATGTATCCTTAATTGTATAATTGAATCTGCCTTTAATATCTTCTTCGTATATATCTGATGGAACCGTATTATTAATATCAAGAAGTGTAACAACATCATCGCTTACAACTGTTCCTATGAATTCACTTAAAGCTCCGTATATATCAACCTCACAGGATACAGGTATTCCCATAGCTGTAAGACGTGAATTAACATAGCAAGGAACAAAGCCAAATTGTGTCTGAAATGCTGGCCAGCATTTTCCTGCGATTGCAACATATTTTCTTGAACCCTTATGTGCTTCTACCCAGTCAAGAAGTGTAAGCTCATACTGTGCAAGCTTAGAAAGTATCTCAGGTTTCTTATTACCTTCTCCTAATTCCTTCTCCATACTCTTTACAACCGCTGGAATTCTCTTATCTCCTGCGTGATTATTATAGCTTTCAAAAAGGTCAAGCTCTGAATTCTCTTCTATCTCAACGCCAAGATTGTATAACTGGTTAATTGGTGCATTGCAGGCGAGGAAATTATTAGGTCTTGGTCCAAAGCTTATAATCTTAAGATTATTTAACGCATATACAGCCTTTGCAACCGGTATGAATTCGTGAATCATATCTGCACATTCACTTGCTGTTCCTACTGGATATTCCGGAATATATGCCTTAACTCCTCTTAATTTCAGGTTGTAGCTTGCATTAAGCATACCACAATAAGCATCTCCTCTGTTACCTACAAGGCCTCCATTAGCTGATGTTTCTTCTGCTGCCGCAACGAACATCTTAGGTCCGTCAAAATATTTAGCAAGCATAGTTTCTGCAATTTCTGGTCCAAAATTACCAAGATATACACATAAAGCATTACAGCCAGCTTTCTTGACATCTTCTAATGCCTGCTGCATATGTATCTCGCTTTCGACTATACATATTGGACATTCATATATTTCATCTGCATTATATTTGTTCTTGTAAGCCTCAACTAAAGCTTTTCTTCTGTTCACTGACAGGCTCTCTGGGAAACAGTCCCTGCTCACTGCCACAATTCCGATTTTAATAGATGGTTTGTTATTCATTGTAAAATCCTCCATTTCTGTAACACCCGTTACTACAAGTATGGGGACACATCCTGCTATATGACGTATCCCCTTACTTTTAATAAATACATTTCAAAAAGTTACTTATATAATATTATTTTTTTGTATATTTTGCAATACATTAAGCAGCTTTTATAAAATATTTTATATAAATCACTCAATTATTCACTAACTAGTTTTATAACAATTATTTATTATCTGGTGTATGCCACTTCCATTCCTGTACCTCTGGAAGGTCCATACCATACTCACTTATATACTGCTTATGCGCAACTAAAGTATCTCTCATCTTCTGGAGAAGATATGAACCCTTGTTGCCAAGCTGTGGAAGTGCATTGATAACAGCCTGTACAAGATGATAACGGTCAATCTCGTTCTGCACTCTCATATCAAATGGAGTTGTAATCGTACCCTCCTCCTGATAACCGAATACCTGAAGATTTCTGTTATGTCTGTAATATGTAAGCTCGTGTATAAGTGTTGGATAGCCGTGGAATGCAAATATAATCGGCTTATCCTTTGTAAATAAAGCGTCATAATCTGTATCTGACAGACCGTGAGGGTGCTGTGTATTAGACTGTAACTTGAATAAATCGACTACATTTATAAATCTAATCTTTAAATCAGGCATATTATCTCTTAATATTGTAACAGCCGCAAGTGCTTCAAGTGTAGGTGTCTCACCACAGCCGGCAATTACCACATCCGGTTCTTCACCCTGGTCATTACTTGCCCATTCCCATATGCCAACACCCTGTGTACAGTGCTTAACAGCCTGTTCCATAGTAAGCCACTGTGGTCTTGGATGCTTAGATGTAACAAGCACATTGACATAATCACGGCTTCTTATACAATGGTCAAAGCAAGAAAGTAAACAGTTAGTATCTGGTGGAAGATACATTCTTACCACATCCGCCTTCTTATTAGCTATATGGTCAAGGAAGCCTGGATCCTGATGTGTAAATCCGTTATGATCCTGCTGCCATACATTTGATGAAAGAATAAGGTTAAGTGAAGCAATTGACTGTCTCCAAGGAAGCTGTGAACATACCTTTAACCATTTAGCGTGCTGTGCCGCCATAGAGTCTACTATTCTGATAAATGCTTCATAGCTTGCAAAGAAACCATGACGTCCTGTAAGAAGATATCCTTCTAACCAGCCTTCACACATATGCTCCGAAAGCATTGAATCCATTACACGTCCGTCCTTGGCAAGGAATTCATCATTATCCTTAAGAACATTATTCCAATCCCTGTTAGTCTCCTCAAATACTTTGCCTAATCTGTTAGACATTGTTTCATCTGGTCCAAAGATACGGAAGTTCTTAGTTTCTTCATTTAACTTAAATATATCTCTTACAAAACCTCCAAGTTCAATCATATCCTGACCATCTTTTGCTCCTGGGAAAGGTACGTCAACGCCGTAATCCCTGAAATCTGGAAGTCTTAAATCTCTTAAAAGCTTACCACCATTAGCGTGAGGATTGGCACTTATTCTGTGATCTCCTTTTGGTGCAAGTGCTCTTAACTCTGGAATTAATCTGCCATTTTCATCAAACAATTCTTCTGGCTTATAGCTTTCAAGCCAATCATTAAGCTGCTGTAAATGTTCTGGTCTATCCATCATAATTGGAACCTGATGTGCCCTGAAAGTTCCCTCAATTTCCTTGCCATCAACAACCTTTGGTCCTGTCCAGCCCTTTGGTGTTCTAAGTACAATCATAGGCCAGAATGGTCTTTCTGTCTTACCTTCTTCTCTTGCTTCTCTCTGTATTTCCTTAATCTCCTCAATAACAGTATCTAATGTCTCTGCCATCTTTCTATGCATTGTCATTGGATCATTGCCCTCAACAAAATATGGTTTCCAGCCACATCCGTGGAAGAAACTTTCTATCTCATCGTGTGATATACGTGAGAATATTGTAGGGTTGCTTATCTTATATCCATTAAGGTGTAATATTGGAAGCACTGCTCCGTCTGTCACAGGATTGAGGAACTTATTAGAATGCCATGCTGTAGCAAGTGGTCCTGTCTCAGCTTCACCATCACCAACAATACAAGTTGTTATAAGATCCGGATTGTCAAATACCGAACCAAATGCATGTGCTATCGAATAACCAAGCTCACCACCCTCATTAATTGAACCTGGTGTCTCAGGCGCAACGTGGCTTGATATTCCTCCTGGGAACGAGAACTGTTTGCAAAGCTTCTTTAATCCGTTCATATCCTGACTTACATTCGGATATACTTCGCTGTATGTTCCCTCAAGGTATGAGTTAGCTACAAAGAAATTGCCGCCGTGACCAGGACCAGATATAAGCACCATATCAAGATCATACTTCTTAATAGCTCTGTTCATATGACAGTAAACGAAATTCTGACCCGGAACTGTACCCCAGTGACCTACGATTTTCTTCTTAATATGTTCCTTCTTTAAAGGCTCTCTTAAGAGAGGATTATCTAAAAGATAAAGCTGGGCAGCTGCTAAGTAATTGGCAGCTCTCCAATATGCGTCCATCTTTTCAAGATATTCATCTGTAATTGGCATCTTTTCAACACACATTCCTTCGTTCATCCTTAACCTCATTTCTATGACAATAATATTGCCACTTAATAATTGTTATCTATTTTAAAATCACTTCTGTAAATATCTTTTATAAATATATTTTACAAAAGTGATTTTATATTAGCACATCTTAATCAAATGTCAATATAGCTTTCACAAAAATACATAAAAAATACAAGCACTATCACAAAAGGCTGTCCAATATTGATATGCCTCTTTACCTGACACAAAATGTTCTGTAAAGATTAGCCATATCATAATCGGACAGCCTTTATTTTTAACATAATTACAATTTATATTATCATTACTATTTCATTATTACTGCTTATTAAATATAGCATTAAGCTTTGGGACTTTATTGATAAGTGCCTTAACAATAAAATAAGCCGCTACACCATATAATGCACCTGTGATTGTACCGACAAGCACATCTGTTGGATAATGTACTGTAAAGTACAGTCTAGAAAATGCTATAAGTGCCGCAAGTACCAGTGCCGCACTTCCTTCCTTCTTTCTCCACATAAATATTGACACTGCCGCAGCAAACGAAGCTGACGAATGTCCTGATGGGAACGAATAATCGTGAATAGAATTAAATATTCCATATAAATTCTCGAATTCATTGCCAACAACAAAATTCTGTCCAACTACCCAGAATGCTCTTGGTCTTGCCCATAGATGCTTCATTATTCCATTACAGAATATAAGCGACAATATAAGTGCTATTGCCATTGTAAGCCCTGCTTTTTTATATTTCTTAGGAAGAACTGTAAGCATAAGCACAGCTAATACTATCCAGAACCAGCCTGCATTCCCCAATGTAGTAATCACATAAAATATTGGATTAGTTATTGGGTTATGTAATGTTTCAAACCAATGTAATATCTGAATTT
Organism: Bacteroides galacturonicus; assembly: GCF_003096855.1. Classification (NCBI taxonomy): domain Bacteria; kingdom Pseudomonadati; phylum Bacteroidota; class Bacteroidia; order Bacteroidales; family Bacteroidaceae; genus Bacteroides; species Bacteroides galacturonicus. The sequence goes on from NZ_QEOA01000005.1 coordinate 62,705, forward strand.
CCATTATATAACAGCCACTTTTAATGTGGTCTCTCCTTTCCACAATTGACCTAATATATTAATCAATTGAAATCATATTGTGGAATTATAAATGAATATATATATATTGTCAATTTAACTTTACAGCCCTCTGGCATATACATTTATTCTTTCTTCCCTTATATCCATAACTGTATTCTGCTTCAATTGCTATGTCATACAGCATTGCCGTCCTGTCCGCATATAACAGCGTAACTGTATACTCTGCATCTGAACTGACAGTCTCATTAAATGACTTACAGAAACTTCTCATAAGCTGTGTTGTAAATACATCATCTGGAATATCATCATATTCACCCGTTATGTAACCATCTGACACTTTATCCAAAGCATAATCAAATGCCCCATTAATACTGCTGTTCATCTCCATATTACAGTAATTATCACTGATAATCGAATTATGTATAATCACAATCAGAATAATAATAACCATCATTCCAGAACTACTTATTATTAATCTCATATCACTCCTTATCTATATTACATTGCGCCGACATCTCAATTTAACGTGGCAAATCCATATTTGTATTTATTCAATCCCCATCATCTTTATTTCGTAGAGCAAATCCAGATTTATCCTTATTGTGCTGGGACGTACTACACCGCCATCTCAACCCTTACAAGTGCCTTATAATCACACAGCTTATTAAGTCCGAACAATCTCGACTTTACAGGATATTTAATATTCAGGCGGTAATAATCATAATCTGCGGCTGCATCGAAATATTCATAACTTACATCTGCCCCATATTGTGCAGCTATCTCGCATACCTTTTTATTAGTATCATAATCAATATCCCTGTGTTCATAACTTATGCCATTTATCTGGATTACATCTTTTATATACTGCTGTAACTCACTGCCTTTGCTTACACTTTTATTAACAGCAATAAAATCGAGCGATATCAGACATATAAAAGAAAGTATTACAAGATATGCCGAAGCTTCTACTATTATCTTCATTATGCACCTACCTGTAGAACAGCTTTGCAAGCTGTGTACCCTCTAATACAGTGCATTTGTTCATACATATCCCTAAGAATGTAAATGCTATTGCAAGTCCTGTAATACATATAATCACATCACCATATTCTTCCAATAAATATTCCATTATACTATCCCCTTTCATTTCTTAGATTGTATTTCAATTAAACTATTGATTTATATTAAATATCTATATCAACCACCAAGCATTTTATCAGCAAGCATTGCGTACATATTTATCATTGATAATATAAATACTATAGCAATGCACGTCTCACCTAATTTTTCTAATATAAAGTCCATGCCAAGCCTTTCTCCACCTTTAATATTACCAGCAGCAAATCTTTACCTACTCGTCACTAATGATATTCTCTTCCACCTTATTAACGTATAGACAGACACAATCTTTAACAATATTAATATTACACATTACAAATACAGTGTTATAACAAGCATCATATCAACAGACATTTTCAATGCCATAAGAAATACAGGTATGTATTCCATAAATTTAAATAAACTTATCCTGTCCTTATAAGCAATCTCTGACTGCTTGTTTATAAGCTCGTTATTTCTCTGTATTAAAGAATTAATAGTTTCATCTACCTGATTGTCTGGCAATTCCGATACTGAATATAATGTTCTTACTGTCGACATTATATCTGTCTGTCCATACTCCGACAGAAATTCATAATATGGCTTAATATCTGATGGGTCTGCCTCTATGTCCCTTATAAAAGTATCAAGTGAATTCTTAATTATATACGGACTTTCATCGTAAGTATCTTCAATTGCCGCAATCAATGGCATATTCTCAAGATTAAGTGCAACATTTCTTAACCAGTCAGAAAATGCCTGTCTTAAATTGTTAGTAAGCTTTTTCATTGCAGACTTTTTATTAATCAACGGATAAATAACCATTACAGCCATTGCCATAACAAGATATACAAATATAAAATAAAAACCATTAATAAACGCCAGGCCTGCCAATATTCCAAGCACTGTTATAACTGGAATTATCTTCTCAATTATATTCCATACATTGGTTTTAAACACAAGCTTATAATATTTCCTGCTGTTAGTATCAATATCTTTATCATTAAGAATTTCATATCCGTAATGTTTATTCGTGAAAGCATAGAATAATATACATAACACAAGGAATATCACTGCTGTCCCCTGATACAGCCAGTCATCAACTATGTTTCCCTGTCCGCTTTTATATCGGTTAAGCATGGCACTCATAAATATTGTAAGACCTGAAAGCACTATGCTTATAATAACTCCTATGGTTGTATCCCTTTTTACATTCTTGATTTCAAGCTCCTGCCTGTATATTCCTTTAATCCACCTGTCAGAGTCATCAAGAAGCACTCTAAGTGCATTCTTATACCTTCCACCTCTCTTTTCAATTCCAATAATAAACTTATGAAGTGTCCTTATACGGCTGCAATTATACTCTTTCTCTATGATATAAAGTGCATTAGCATATACATCTTCTCCCATACCATATTCAAGCTCGTCCATAGCCTGCTCTATCACCCTGCCAAGAGTGCCGCCTGCTATCTTGCCTGTATCTTCTAAAGCTGTGTATATCTTAGGATTTCTCATAAATGAATACGCCATCTGATGGAGATATATATCAACGTCCATAAACTTTTTAAGCCTGTTATTATTGTAGTACCTTTTTCTTATAATACCCGGAATAACGCTTATGGACACAAGACCAGTAATTATTACACATACAGGCTTAAGGCCATATATCATACTTATTCCGAATATCACAAGAAGTCCTGTTGTTATTGCTAAAATATATTTCTTCATTGAGAAATCATATCCATATGCTGATATATCTTTAATTACTGAACGCCCCGAAAAATATCTAATTAATCTTTTCATATATGTTCTTTATGCCTCTCCTATTAAATTTATCAAGAATATCTTCCGGGACAGTTTCGTCTGTAAATGTGCCGTCTTCGTATATTACACAGCAGTGATTAACAGAATTGCACCTTGAAAGAAAACCTATCTGCTTAATCCTCCTTTTCTCGTGCTTGTCACATTCCACAAGCACAACAAGGTCTATATATTTGTATACACTATTGATAAATCTTTCATTGACACTGCTGTTGCCAAGCATATTGTACATTCTGTCAGGCATATCCCTTACCTCATCCAGATGCATAGTTGTCATACAATATGAACCTGTAGACAAACTGTTAAGCAGATGTGCAACTTCTGGTCCTCTTGACTCTGACAGCAAAATCCAATCTATATTATGTCTTAACCCAGCCTTTATGATATCCTGGTATGTAACCTTGTCATCCACAAAAAATTCAACACATTTTTTATTAGGATTAATCTTTCTATAATGTATCTCCTGATTATCCTCATATACTCCTGCCTTCTCATTATGCGGAATTTTCGTTGACAGATACTTTACAAGCTCTGTCTTTCCTGCGTGTGGCTGTCCTCCCACAACTATGCTAAGGTGTGCAGTAACACTATTCTCCAAAAGATTAATAATGCTTTCAGGGGCATAATCTGACTCAACTAAATCCTTATGCGAAAATCTCAGATATTCTGGTATCTTTCTTATAGACATACTTTTCTTGTGACACCTTGATTCGTGCCATATAGAAATTCTAAGCTTCTCTGTATTGGCCTCAAGAATAGGTCTGCTTCTGTTAAATGAAACACCCATTATATTGGCAAGCTTTATTGATACATTTTCCACATATCTGTCACTTAATTCCTTGCCTGAAATATAACTTCCAATGCCAAGCTCAGTTATCCAAAGATTATAACCATCCCATTCTATATCCGTCACATTATCATTATTTATTTCCTGTGCTATCTCACTGAATAATTCATCTTTATTCTTTTCAATAATGTCTTTTAAATCTTCTTTATCCATATTCCACCCCATTTACTGCACACCTTCTTAATTATTTCATAGCTTCATATATCTGTGACTCATACTCAATATCTTCTATCGCTCCTGTTGTCTTTCCACTTACTATTGTCACAACCGCCGCTGTTAAAAGTAAGGCTGCAAGCACACCAGCAAGTGCAACAACAACTTTTCCATAATGTTCTATTATATCGTGCAAATATATATCCTCCTATAAATATATCTATTGATTATAATATATCAGATTATAATAATCCTAAATCCTGATATTCTATAATCAATTAAACTTTAAATTAACGGGAAACTCCTGTATATGACAGGTAATGAATAACACTTATATGTGTTATCTAGAAATCTTATGTACTTCCTGATGTAAGTTAAGATTATATTAAAAACGCGTTTTTCATATTGATACTATATCACTATATTATATATTTGTAAAGTATTATTTTAAAAATATTTTTATTTTATATAACTTTCATTTTATTTATATATAGCACATTCACTTGCAGAAAACTACATATCGTAAACTACATATCGTAAACTACATATTAGAGCGATTACACGTTATCATTACATAATACTTTTTTGTAACAGGGATCTTTATCAGATTTTCATATTACACTAAAAATCCCTTCAGGCAATATCTGCCCGAAGGGATAATAAATCATTCTTTAGATTATTAGCATCTGGTTATTCACCTTTTTTAAGTTCAATTTCACCTGAATCATTAGATAATGTAAGTGTCTTTGACTTGTTAGAAATCTTAAATGTATACTCGTCTGTCTGTGTTCCACCAAGAACTGACTTGTTGATAGTTATTTTGTCTCCATCAACGGAATATGTAATATTAAGTTGAATTCCGCTTAACTGCATAGTTCCCTGACCATCTGCCTCGAAATTAAATACAACATCATATCCGTTATCATTACCACTCCAGCTTCCCTCTACACTTGATGACTTACTTCCGCAAGCTGTAAATGCCAAAGCGAATACCATAATCATAGCACTTATTATTAAACTCTTAGTCTTTTTCATAGACGCCTCCTTTCTTCTTTCTGTATATATTTAAGCATTTGCAAAACGCTTAATCTTAATCTAATTATCCTTGCTTAAAAGCTCCACAATATCAGCAAATTTCATTGCGTGCGATGCCTTTATCAATATATTATCATTATCCTTAAGGATTGACGAATATGCCATATTGAATTCTTCCATATCATCAAAGCTGTGTATCTCACAATCATATGAACCAAAATGTGTTTCCATATAATCGTCTGTTCCCATAGCGATATGTCTTGCCAGATCACCAATAGTAATAAGAACATCTATATTCTTAGTACCTATATACTGTCCAACATCATAGTGGAGATTTTTCTCATTTTCTCCAAGCTCATACATATTGCCAAGTATACATACTTTTCTGCCAATAGCCATATCAAGCACATCAACAGAAGCCTTCATAGATACAGGATTAGCATTATAACAGTCATCTATTAATGTATATTTACTTGTTTTGATAATGTTATTTCTGCCTGAAATAGTCTTTAAATCAGCTATTCCGTCTGCTATCTGTGCAGAAGTAAGCTCTAATGCCGCACCAACACAGGCTGCTGCAAGTGCATTGTATATCATATGATGTCCAGGAACCGGCACAGTAACCTCAAAATCCTTACAGCCATCTACACAATTAAGACCTGATATTACAAATTTAGTTCCACTAAGCCCAAGATTTTCTATATCCTTGGCATACACACCGTCTTTATAGTTAATTCCAAATCTTTCAGGCTTCTTTCCATTAACCTCATCTACAGTGATAAGCTTATCATCATCGCCGTTAAGTATCGCTATTCCGTCAGGCTTCATATTATTGAAAATCTCTGTCTTCGCCTTTAATATTCCATCTCTTGTCTTAAGATTTTCAAGATGACACAGACCTATATTAGTTATTACGCTTATATCTGGCTGAGCAATTTTTGATAATCTGTCCATTTCTCCGAAATCACTTATTCCCATTTCAAGAACAGCAACTTCATCATCATCTCTTAAGCGGAATACTGTAAGAGGAAGTCCTATTTCATTATTGAAATTACCTTCTGTCTTTAACACTTTATACTTCTTGTTAAGCACATAACTGATTGTTTCTTTAGTGCTTGTTTTACCTACACTTCCTGTTATACCTACAACCTTGATATCAAGATTATTACGGTATAAAAGTGCCATATCCTTTAACGCCTGAAGACTTGATTTAACCTTTATATAAGAATTAGTCTGTCCTTCAAGTTCTTTTTCTGATATAACACACAACGCTCCATCATTAAAGCAGTTGTCTATGTATTGGTGTCCGTCAGTTCTCTCGCCACATATGGCAACAAACAATCCGCCATTCTGCACTTTACGGCTGTCAGTTGTTATGTCTGTCACTTCTTTATCAAGGTTATCTTCACTGCCATAATATACGCCATTGCAGGCTTCTGCTATAGCTCTTAATGTCATTCCACGCATAAATAATAATCTCCATTCAATATTAATTATACTTTTCTAAAGATATTTCTATAATCTTCTTAGTAAGTTCATCATATGACATTCCTACAGCCGCAGCTTCCTGTGGAAGTAAGCTTGTTCCTGTCATTCCCGGAAGTGTATTAATTTCAAGGCAGTATATATCTCCGTCTTCATTAAGAAGTTCATCTACTCTTGCATATGTAGTAACTCCAGCTGTCTCACAGGCTTTCTCTGCCCATCTTTGCATTTTCTCTGATATTTCCTTAGGAAGATTAGCTGGACAAGTCTCCTTAGTTGCTCCTGCCTTATATTTATTCTTATAATCATAAAATCCGTCAAGCGGTTCTATCTCTATAACTGGAAGTGCCTTTCCATTAAGTACACCTACAGAGAATTCTCTTCCCTTAATGAATTCTTCTACAAGTATATTATCTTCATATGAGAATGCATCTGTTAAGGCTCTCTTGAATTCTTCTTCGCTATTAACAATAGATACTCCTACACTTGAACCACCACAACAAGGCTTAACCACACAAGGAAATGGAACATATTCTACCTTATGTCCCTTGTGGAGTGCTATGCCCTTAGGCATTGGAATACCCTCTGGAACAAGAACCTTTTTAGTAAGCTCCTTGCTCATTGATATGGCACTGCTTATATAATCAGTTCCTGTGTACTTAATTCCCATAAGTTCAAATGCTGCCTGTATCTTTCCGTCCTCACCATTGCTTCCGTGAAGCCCCATAAATACTATGTCTGCTTTCTGGCAGAGTTCAAGAACATTATCTCCAAAGAAACCTTTTCCCAAAGCTTTTCTTGCTTCAAGTTCCTTCTCAACATCAGGAGTCTGGTTCTTTAAATATTTGCAAAGCTTTTCCAAATCATTGTCATTATTAAAAAAGTTATCAACATTTTCACTATCTATACCGAAAAAAACATCCACAATGTTAGCATTGTATCCATTTCTTCTTAAAGACTCACACACTTTGGTACTTGTAAGAATTGATATATCTCTTTCAGTGCTTGTACCACCTGCTAATACAACTATATTCATTATTAATCCTCTTTTCCACACACAATCTCTTATTGTATAGTTCTCCTGTGCATACCTTATAGAATATAACATTTATTAACAACATATGCAATCAATATCGTAATTAGTCACATACTTTTCCACAATATCAACATACTTATACACATTTTATGTGAATTCACAAAATTCTGTAATATTATCCATTTTATCGCATATATTATGTTAATTTTCTGACAATTATCACTACTGACGCAGTCTTAATCCTTCATATTTGGTATGTGCAAGAAGACATTTTCTAAGTGAATTATATCTATCAGTAATGTCGCCCTCTGGCACAGCAACTTCAATGGACTCCGCCATAATATCAATAAGCCCGTCATTTAATTCACTTCTCATAGAAGTTAATATATCAAGCTTCTCTTTATAATCATATGCATCAAGAAATCTTATCAGCTTGCTGTCCTGTACAGTATTCTCATCTGAATTGTAGGTGTCAGCAATATTCCCATTATCAGATGAGACATTTTCTGTCTTATAATCAACAGATTTATTCTCTGTATATCTATTTCCTGCTATGTCGCAGGCAGACTTATCTACTGTATATGTATTATCCGCTGAAACCATATTAACATTGTCTATCGATTTATTATAAGCAGATGTATCATCGGATTTCTCAAGTGCTTTTCCTGTATTAATATCTATAAGTTCAAATCTGTATTTCTGCTCTACATCAGGATATTTATTATGGTCAACTTCGCTCAAAAACATATCATATGGTCTTACATATAACTCATATGAGCCGTATAGCCCCTGATACACAACCATTTTCTCCTTAGTCTCTGAGTGTATCGCAACGCCTCTTACCTGATACAGCTTATTCTTAAAATGTCTGTAAAAACCACCAATAACTAATTCTCTTTGCATAATCACTCCTCCTGTTGCTTTTATATAAAATTAAACTTTTTCGTTAATTTATTATTTTATTAAGATTAAGGATTTTGCGTACTTTTTTAAAGTGTTATAATCTACTTGCGTACTTAATACAATTCTATTATCTGCTTAGAAATCGTGCGCAGAAATGAGGTTATAATATGAAACAGGTAGATTTGCACGTACACTCAACATATTCTGACGGAACTAATACTCCTTCAGAGCTTATAGCAATTGCTTCTTCTAAAAATCTTAGTGCCATTGCCCTTACCGACCACGATACTCTTGACGGAATACCAGATGCCCTTAAAGCCGCTGGTAATTCAGAGGTGGAATTAATACCCGGTGTTGAATTAAGCACTAATTTTAATAATACCGAAGTCCATATCGTAGGACTTTTTATTGATTACACTAACAATGCCATCAATGATTATCTTAAAACACAGCGCGAGTCACGCATCAACCGTAATATTGCAATATGTGAACGCTTCTGTTCAATCGGTATTAATATTACATATGAACAAATGTTAAAATTATACCCTGATGCTGTTATAACAAGAGCACATTTTGCTGACTATCTCGTTAAGAACAATTACACCGGCGACCGTAACGAAGCCTTTGACAGATACCTAAGTCCCGGAAAGCCCTGCTTTGTGAACAGGCATAAGGTTGACCCTTCTGAGGCTGTAAACATTATTCATCAGGCTGGCGGCGTTGCTGTGCTTGCACACCCAATTCTTTATCATCTTGGCAAAACGCAGATGAATGAGCTTATTAACCATGTATGCAGTGCCTCAATTGATGGAATCGAAGCTATTTATTCAACTTATAAACCCGCCGATGAAAGGGAAATCCGCAAAATTGCCAAAGAGCGTAATCTTCTCTTATCCGGCGGCTCTGATTACCACGGTGCTAACAAACCTAACATACAGTTAGGAACAGGTCTTGGACATCTTTTTGTTCCTTACGAAATAAAAGATGCCCTTTACGAAAGAAGCCTTACTTTTCGTCAACAACCTGAAAAATATAGAATTTAAGGTATAAGGACTCATCGGCTGACCACAGAATTGGGTGGTCAGGTGACTGGGTCCTGTATTCTATCTGTCTTAGTCTTTTATGTACATTTCTTGCCGCTTCGCCAATTGTCTTAGTGAACAATTCCGGATCCATAAAATGTGAACAAGAGCAGGTTGCAAGGTATCCGCCGTCTTTGACAAGCTTCATCCCCCTAAGATTAATCTCTCTGTATCCCTTAACTGCATTTTTAATGGAATTTCTTGACTTGGTAAATGCTGGTGGATCAAGAATCACAACATCAAACTTCTCGCCACTCTTTTCAAGCTGTGGAAGCAGGTCAAACACATCTGCACATTTGAATCGGACAATATCCTCAAGTCCGTTAAGCTTGGCATTTTCTGTCGCCTGATTAACAGCAAGTTCAGATGCATCTACTCCAAGAACGCTTGCAGCTCCAGATATTCCTGCATTAAGTGCAAATGAACCTGTATGTGTAAAGCAGTCAAGAACCTTCGCACCCTTGCATAAGCCGCCGATAGCTCTCCTGTTATATTTCTGGTCAAGGAAAAAGCCTGTCTTCTGACCGTCCTTAACATCTACATAATATTTAACACCATTTTCAGTTATCATAACTTTGGTATCGAATTCTTCACCGATAAAGCCTTTAACTCTTTCCATTCCTTCAAGCTGTCTTACTTTGGCATCGCTTCTTTCATATACGCCTCTTATTGGCATGCCATATTCTTTAAGTATTTCTTTCAGGTCATCGACAATAAGCTGTTTAAATCTGTCAATTCCAAGTGCAAGTGACTCTACTACAAGAACATCTGAGAACTTGTCTATTACTATACCCGGAAGAAAATCTGCCTCTCCGAATATAAGCCGGCAGGAAGATGTATCGACAGTATCCATTCTGTAGGAAACAGCATCTTTTACACGCTGTTTGATAAATTCTTCGTTAATCTCTCCCTCGCGTCTTGATAACATTCTTACTGTTATTTTGGAACGGCGGTTTACGAAGCCTATTCCCATAAAGTAATCATCGAAATCGTGGAGTTCGATAAGGCCTCCGTCTTCTACGTTTTCGGAAAATGTGTCTATTTCGTTGTCGTATACCCACATACCGCCGGATTTTAATTGACGGCCGGCGCCTTTTTTCAGGGTTACTGTGCCTGTTATTTTGAATAAATTGGTCATTGGTTGAGGTCCTCTCTTTTATTTGGGGTGGGGTGGGAAATGCAGTGGTGGCATAGATTGCGCTTGTGCTTCGCACTTCGCTTCTACTTTGCCTTGGCTTATTATGTACTGCCGCAGATTGCCTTTACTTTTGGCTCGTGCTTTGGCACTTCGCTTTCCTTAGCCTGCTTATGATTTGTTTTTGCTGGCTCGTGCTTTGCACATCGCCTTTAGTTGATTTCCCACTGGTTTCGCCGTGCAGGTCCAAGAAAGCTCTGGCTTTCTTGGACTGTCGGGCTGTCGCCCTATCAGACAGAAATTTTAAAAGCAGCTTTGTGCAAGCACAGCAGCTTTGAATTATTTTCCACTGTTTTCGCCGTGCAGGTCCAAGAAAGCTCTGGCTTTCTTGGACTGTCGGGCTATCGCCCTATCAGACAGAAATTTTAAAAGCAGCTTTGTGCAAGCACAGCAGCTTTGAAAATTTCTGTCTGGCACGGCTTGTAGCTTACGCACATTATATCCCCTCACCGTCAGTTTTACAACTTTAATTCTTTCCCAACATCACTTACTACAGCTACCTTTTCACTTCAATACAACCTTAATCTCCTTCTCCATCTAATTCTTCCCTGTATTGTAGAACATAAATACTCCGCCCATTGCTATTATCAGGGCTAAGAGTTTGAGCCACGAGAAGTCGGCTTTTTTGCTTCCAAATAAGCCCATAAGTTCTATTATATAGGCTACTATTACCTGTGCTACTACTATTGTGACTTCGGCTTTGGCTACACCTAGGTCGGATACACTTTTTACTACGGTGAAGGTTATGAATGCTCCTATCACACCGCCTAATAATGATATTTTATTCTCTACCTGAAATATTCCACTAATCTCAGGTCTTCCGTTAAACAGCCACATTATAATGCAGGTTGCAAGTGCTGTAAACTGCACGAAGCCTGCCGCCACCCATATACTGCTCGCTTTTGTAACATTCGTATTAAGTACACCTTGCAGGCTCATTAACGCACCTGAGATTATTGCAACAATAAATCCTGCCATCAGACAACCTCCTTTAACAATCTCTATTGTTAATAAAGTATTTACTGATAGCAGGATTTTATTCACTAATATTGGAGTAAATTACATTTTTATCCACACTAATGTATTATTCCATATTTAATTATTAAGCCTTGATAGTGTCATATAATTGGAGATTTCTTTGTAAAACTCATTATATGCACTGTTAAAATCCACTCCGTCCCATAACTGGTGAAGCATAATCTCATATTTTGTATATATGTTGCCTACTCCTACATATTTGGCTTTTACGATGCTGTTAGCATATATTGTGTGCAGTGTATTGTAATTGCTCTGCTGGGTCTTTGATTTATAGCTTATGTCTGCCCTTGCACTCATATGCCCACTAAGACTTTCCAAATCCTCTGCATAGTCATATGATATTGCCCTTGCTACTGCCTTGGATACCGCAATATTTGATGTGTATGGATTTACTATCGCCATCGTAGTAACTGACATTGCCTTTGACTCTAAATCATCTGCAAGCTTTGGAACTGGAATTATTCCATATTCAACACCTGAAGCATCAATTGTTGAAAGGCTGTCGGCATCAACTATTGTATATATAAGCTTTCCCTCTGCAAACTGTGATACACACGACTGCAATGATGAATTATATCTATCAATCGCATAAGTGTCCTTTAACTTCACATATTCAGTTAAAGCCTTTTTAAAATGCACCTCATCTATTGCAAATGCTCCTGAATCCTCAGCATTATTGCCGCCTATATTAACGTATCTTCCTGTAAATGTATAATTAAGAAACATTGATGATGCATCAAAGTTAAATATCCTCTGAACACTTTTATTATCTTCTGTAACTTCGTAGTTATCATTATATTCTTTTATCTCATCAAATGTATCAACTGCACCTGCAAGCTTACTGTTATACACCATAACCGGCATATTAAATGTAACCGGATAGCCATATAACTTTTCATTATATGAGCTTGCTATAAGGGCAGCCTGTCCATATACTTTATCATTGTATACATCCTTGTAAGAATCATTTTCAAGCATAAGACCTAAAAGATATGCCTTATTGCAATTCTCTGATGACATAAGATACACATCTGGCACATTATCATTTCTTACAGTTTCATTGTAAATTGTATCAACAAAATCTGATGACTCAACATATACCGGATTGACAGTAACCAGATTGTTAGCCTCTTTAAATTCTTTCGCTACATTTTCAAGATAGCTGTCATAGTCCTTATTATCATACCAGACATTAACTGTTACAGGAGTCTCTATATCAAGTTCCCTTGCTGTCTTATTCTTATCTGTACCTGAACATGCCATCACAGATAAAGTAAGAACACCTGCCATAAGAACTGACACAAGCTTCTTAATTACTTTCATTATTCATCCAACCTTTATTAAAATGATTTCTTTAACTTTGTTATCATTTCATCTACGTCCGCCTTAGTTATAACAAGAGGTGGCACCATTCTGATAACATTAGTTCCGGCTGAGAACAGTATAAGTCCATTGTCTAATGCATTAGCAATAACATCTTTAGGATTGATTGAAAGTTCAAGTCCCTGCATAAGTCCAAGTCCTCTCCTCTCAATTATAAAATCATATTCTGCTACAAGTTCATCAAGCTTTTCTTCAAGATATGCTGATACTTCCTTGACATTATCCAATATATGCTGTTTCTCAAATAATTCAAATACTTTTGTTGCTGCTGCACACGCAAGTGGATTACCGCCATAAGTTGTACCGTGATCTCCTGGTACAAGTGCCTTGGCAACTTCTTCCTTGGCAAGAAATGCACCTACTGGAACACCACAGCCAAGTGCCTTGGCAACAGTAAGAATATCAGGCTCAACTCCATACTGCTGGAATGCAAACATTGTACCTGTTCTTCCCATTCCACACTGTATTTCATCAAGTATAAGAAGAATACCCTTTTCATCGCAAAGCTGTCTTACACCCTTGATGAATTCGTTAGTTGCAGGATATATTCCTCCCTCACCCTGTACTGTTTCAAATATAATAGCACAAGTTTTATCATTTACCAACTGTTTAACACTTTCAAGGTCATTATAATTAGCAAATTTAATTCCCGGAATCATAGGTCCGAACGCTTCCTGATAATGCTTATTGCCTGTTACAGCTAATGCTCCCATACTTCTGCCATGGAAGGAATGATGCATTGCTATAATCTCTGAATCTGTTCTTTCTGTCTTTAAATAAGCGTATTTCTTTGCAAGCTTTATAGCACCCTCTATTGATTCTGTACCACTGTTAGTAAAGAATACCCTGTCCATTCCAGAAGCCTTTGTAAGTGCTTTAGCAGCATTTACCGCTGGCTCATTATAGAAATAATTAGATGTATGTATAAGCTTGTCAATCTGTGCCTTTAACGCATCATTATATTCCTTGTTATTATAACCTAATGCAAATACCGCAATACCTGCACCAAAATCAAGATATTCTTTTCCGTCTGTATCATATAATCTTACACCATCACCTTTATCAAGTACAATCTGGTATCTGTTATATGTATGTATTAACTTTTCTTCTGCTGTTTTAATAATCTGTTCTGTCTGCATAACTACTCCTGTTATTATATATTAGTATCGAAGAATTTCTCAGCACCTTCTGATAATATAGCTGTACCAACACCCTTGTTAGTAAATATTTCAAGAAGGAGGCAGTGTGGAATACGACCGTCAAGTATATGCACTCTTGAAACACCGTGTTCAATCGCATCAATACAGTTATTAAGCTTAGGTAACATACCACCACCTATTGTACCACCTGCTAATAATTGCCTTGCCTCAGTTGTTGAAAGTTCTGAGATAAGGCTTGATTTATCATTATAATCCTTGTATACACCTTCAATATCTGTTAAGAATGCAAGCTTCTCTGCATTAACTGCCCTTGCAATGGCACAAGCTGCATCATCAGCATTAATATTGTAAGCGTGGAAATTGTCATCATATCCTATAGGGCATATTACTGGAAGAAAATCGTCCTTAAGAAGAGAATGTATAAGTGTTGTATCAACTTCCTTGACTTCACCTACATATCCGATATCTTCACCCTTTGAATACTTCTTTTCCACCTTTAGCATACCGCCATCTTTACCACTTATACCACACGCCTTTACGCCAAGTTCCTCTATAAGCGATACAAGGCTTTTATTAACCTTGTTAAGAACCATCTCAGCAATTTCCATAGTTGGCTCGTCTGTAACTCTTAAACCATTCTTAAATTCCGGTGTCATTCCAGACTTTTCAACCCATTTGCTGATTTCCTTGCCGCCGCCGTGTACAATAATTGGCTTAAATCCAACAACCTTTAATAATACTACGTCCTGAATAACTTTTCTTTTAAGTTCTTCATCAACCATTGCACTTCCACCATATTTTACAACTATAATCTTTCTGTTGAACTTCTGTATATATGGGAGTGCTTCAACAAGCACCTGTGCCTTCTTTAACTCTTCTTCCATATTAATTGTACTCATTTATTATCCTCATTCCTGACAATATTACAATGCCATTTTATTCTTAACTATTATGATCTGTAATCAGCATTAATCTTTATGTAATCAAATGTAAGGTCACAGCCCCACGCTGTAGCTTCACTGTTACCCTGCTTAATATCTGCTATTGCGGTTACAGGATTTTGTGAAAGAATTTCAGTTGCCTTTTCTTCGCTGTAATCTGTTGCAGTACCATCTTTAACTATCTGAAGCTTTCCTGCGTTGCTTTCAAAGAATATATCAACCTTCTCCGGCTCGAAATCAACGCCTGAATAACCCATAGCACAAAGAATTCTTCCCCAGTTAGCATCGTGTCCAAATATTGCCGCCTTTGTAAGATTAGAAGTCACTATTGATTTGGCAAGAATTCTTGCCTGTTCCTTAGTTGAAGCTCCCTTAACCTGAACTTCAAAAAGACATGTACAGCCTTCACCATCTCCTGCTATTTTCTTAGAAAGCTCTGTAAGTACATAAGATAATGCCTCATAAAATGTATCATAATCACTGCTGCCTTCCTTAATAGTATCATTGCCTGCTTCGCCATTAGCAAGAACAAGCACTGTATCATTAGTTGATGTATCTCCGTCAACAGATATCATATTAAATGAATCTTCAACAATATCACTTGTCATCTTCTGAAGTGCTTTCTTCTCTATAACTGCATCAGTTGTAATAAAACAGAGCATTGTAGCCATATGAGGATGAATCATACCGGCACCCTTGCACATACCGCCTACCGTTACTTCTTTGCCAGCAATATTTACTGTGCAGGCAACCTGCTTGCTTACAGTATCAGTTGTCATAATTGCCTCTGCGGCAAGTGTTCCAGCCTCTTTAGTATAATCAAGAAGTTCCGGAAGTGCCTTAATTCCTGCACACATTCTATCCATAGGAAGCTGCATTCCAATAACACCTGTTGAACCAAGAAGCACTGCATCAGCTGGAATTCCAAGTGCCTCTCCAGCTGTCTTAGCTTCAAGTGCACAGGCTTCATCACCCTCAACACCAGTACAGGCATTAGCAACACCACTGTTGACTACAATTGCCTGTGCAAAAGCTTCATTATATACAATATTCTTATCCCATTTAACAGGAGCAGCAAATACTCTGTTAAGAGTAAATGTCCCTGCTGTCACGCAAGGCTTGTCTGAAACAACCATTGCCATATCTTTCTTACCATTCTTATACTTAATTCCTGCCGCCATACCAGCTGCCTTAAATCCTTTAGCCGCTGTAACTCCACCTTCTATAATCTGCATAACTTCCTCCTGTCCAGATTAATAATCACGTCTTATTAATCTTATATGAATAAAATATTTATAGTGCCGCCTGTATTATATAATTCTATGGGAACATAGGTGCAATCTTAAGTCCTTCATTCTCCTCAAAACCGAATAAAAGATTCATATTCTGTACTGCCTGACCAGCCGCACCCTTAACAAGGTTATCTAATGCACCCATAGCAATAATTCTGTTAGTTCTTGGCTCTATCTTAAATCCTATATCTACAAAGTTACTTCCCTCAACCCATCTTGTCTCTGGGCATGCATCCTTAGGAAGAACTCTTACAAAATATTCCTTATCATAATATTTATCATATGCCGCCTTAACATCTTCATAAGTTACATCCTTTGCAAGATTAGCATATGCTGTCACAAGTATTCCTCTGTTCATTGGAACTAAATGTGGTGTAAATATAAGCTTTAAATCATCTCTTCCACAAGCATATCCAAGCTGTTCTTCTATCTCTGGTGTGTGCCTGTGTGTACCAACACCATATGCTTTCATACTCTCATTAACTTCACAGAAAAGATTAGCAACCTTTGCACCCCTGCCTGCACCGCTTGTTCCGCTCTTAGCATCAATGATTATTGTATCTGGATTAATAATTTCTTCTTTTACAAGTGGATATAATGTAAGAATTGATGTTGTAGTGTAACATCCTGGGTTAGCAATAATTCTTGTATTATTATTCACTTTATCCCTGTTAATCTCACATAAACCATAGACTGCTTCATCAATATATTGTGGTGACTTATGTTCAAGCTTATACCATTTCTCATATATATCTACATTCTTTAATCTAAAGTCTGCACTAAGGTCTATTATCTTTACCTTTGATAAAATCTCATCGTTAACAAGTGATGCACATAAGCCCTGTGGTGTTGCCGTAAATATTACATCAACCTCATCTGCAAGCTGTTCCATATTATCATCCATACATCTGGCATCTACAAGTTTAAACATATTTCTGTATACATCTGAATATTTCTGATCTATATAGCTTCGTGAACCAAGCCATACAATCTCTACATCCTTATGTCCAAGAAGAAGTCTTACTAATTCGTTACCTGCATATCCGGTAGCTCCGATAATTCCAACCTTAACCATACGTCCTCCATCTGAATGTTTATTTATTCATTCGTGTACATATATTATTCATCAATAAAAATGACAAGTTCCATTATAACAACTTTTTTTTCTATGTAAAGTGTTTATTCATTATTTTTTATATTTATGCAATATTATTGCATAAAATTGCATAATATACATTTTTACCTATTGCATTTTCATAATAAGTAGTTTATTATAATCAGCAGAGTTTTACACTTTGTAATAGCATTATTTACTACATAATATTTATTACATAATTAAACCTATTACTTAATTATATGGAGGTACATTAATAATGAAAGAGAAAGTTGTTCTTGCTTATTCAGGTGGTCTTGATACTACAGCAATCATTCCTTGGTTAAAGGAAACTTTCGACTATGATGTTATCTGTGTATGTGCAGATTGCGGTCAGGAAGAGGAATTAGACGGACTTGAAGAAAGAGCTTTATCTTGTGGAGCTGCCAAGTTATATATCGAAGACATCACAGATGAATTCTGCGATAACTACATCGTTCCATGTGTACAGGCTCACGCAGTTTATGAAAATAAATATTTACTTGGTACATCAATGGCAAGACCTATCATTGCCAAAAGACTTGTTGAAATTGCCCGTAAAGAAGGTGCTGTTGCTATCTGCCATGGTGCTACAGGTAAGGGTAATGACCAGATCAGATTTGAGCTTACAATCAAGGCTTTAGCTCCAGATATCCAGATTATCGCTCCTTGGAGAGATTCAAGATGGACATTACAGTCTCGTGAAGATGAAATCGAATATTGCAGACAGCACGGTATTCACCTTCCATTCAGCCCTGACTCAAGCTACAGCCGTGACCGTAACATCTGGCATATAAGCCACGAAGGTCTTGAGCTTGAAGATCCAGCTAATGAGCCTAACTATAAGCACCTTCTTGTTCTTGGATGCACACCAGAAGAAGCTCCAGATGAAGGCGAATATGTAACAATGACATTTGAAAAGGGTGTTCCTACATCTGTTAACGGCAAGAAGATGAAGGTTTCTGATATCATCAGAGAACTTAACAGACTTGGCGGCAAGCACGGCATTGGTATAATTGATATCGTTGAGAACCGTGTTGTTGGTATGAAGTCACGTGGTGTATATGAAACACCTGGTGGAACTATTCTTTACGAAGCACATCAGCAGCTTGAAGAATTAGTTCTTGACAGGGATACAACAGCAGAGAAGATTAATGTTGCTAACAAGTTCGCTCAGGTTGTATACGAAGGAAAGTGGGAAACACCTCTTCGTGAAGCACTTCAGGCATTTGTCGAAAAGACACAGGAATACGTAACTGGTGAAGTTAAGTTCAAGCTTTACAAGGGCAACATTATCAAAGCTGGTACAACATCTCCATATTCATTATATAACGAATCTATCGCTTCATTCACAACTGGAGACCTTTATGACCACCATGATGCTGATGGTTTCATCAACCTCTTTGGTCTTTCACTTAAGGTAAGAGCTATGAAGAAGCTTGAGAACGAAAAGAAGAATAACAAATAATACTTTAAAAAATATTATATAACAAGTATTATAAAACAAAATCAGGAGCTGCCACATATATATGTAGCAGCTCCATTTTTCATCTTTTATAATGTTTTATGAGTTTTTATAAGCTCTTATAAACTCTAATAAACTCTTATCAAACATTAATCTCAGATATTTCTATATTCTTTTTCTCCTGTTTTTCACAACCATTCCATATATCAAAGTAATAACATAAGAAGCTGCTGCCAGTATACACATAACACCCATAACCCTATAAGCAATCTGAGTATCTATAAACACAGTTCTTCCTAGATATCTGTTACTTACAGCCGCCATACATCTGTTTCCAATTATATTTGCAATAAAAATATATATACCACCTGTTATGACAAATATACATGGGAGTGTGTACCTTACAACCCTGACAGGATTAAATGCAATGATAACAATCAATAATGTGATATATATTAAAAGCATCAATATCTTAAACACAACAGACGTTATTATTCCATATACCTTTATAAGCGGCTGCAGACGATAAGATATATCACCATATATACCACTGGCATAATTATTTATAGCCTCATTTGCAGCATTTTTACTATAGCTAAGAGCTGCCCTGACTATTGTTTCCTGTATATTTCCCATATTGATATTAGATGCTATTTTGTTATATGTCATATCCATAAGCTCATCCAGCTCTGCATCTATATTAATCTCTATATCATCAAAGGATTTTTCTTTAAGCATCCCGTCAACCATAGCCGTTGTATATTTCTGTGCTATTCTGTCTACTATCTTAGAATCCTCTATACTTGTCTGAATTCTGGATAACGCCTCCATATTATCCCCAAGTGAATCAAAAACAGTATCCATAAAACGGTGCGATATAGCAGCTGACAGTCCTGCATCCTTTAACATGCTTGAGACATACATAGGTGCCGTTACACATACAATAAGTATAAGACCTGCTATTACAGATATTAAACCAACACCTATCTGTGTCCATCTATGAGCAGTATCCCTGTATTGTCTGTATCCATATGACATATATATTCCTTCTTTCTGTTTAGATATAACAATTCCGTAATCTTCCTACGCAATCACATTAAAACAATCACATTAACATAATCATATTAACACAATTATATTAATACAACCATAAAAAAATGTAATAGATTTAGTGCTTTCTTACATTTTCCTGAATCTGTTATACCGCTGTCTTGCAAGTTCTTCCTTGTCCATATCAATATATCTGTACATAAAATCACATATCATGCGTTTCATATATAATGTCACTCTTTTTATATTATTTTCATTTATAACCGGATATTCCGGAATGACCTTCTCTATTATGCCAAGCTCATATAAATCTGCTGCCGTCAGCTTCATTATTTCCGCAGCCTCTTTTGCTTTCTTAGAATCCTTCCACAGTATCGATGCAAAGCCTTCTGGTGAAAGTATTGAATATATGGAATTCTCCATCATCCATACCTCATTGGCAACACCTAGTGCAAGTGCACCACCGCTTCCACCTTCGCCAGTTACTATTGACAATACCGGAACTGTAAGACTGCTCATTTCATACAGATTCTTTGCTATAGCTTCTCCCTGGCCTCGCTCTTCTGCACCAAGACCGCAATATGCTCCTGGAGTGTCTATAAAACATATAACCGGTCTGTTAAATTTTTCAGCCTGCTTCATAAGCCTTAGTGCCTTTCTATACCCTTCGGGATTAGGCATTCCAAAGTTTCTTGATATATTCTCTTTAGTAGTCTTACCCTTCATATGTCCTATGACTGTTACAGGAATGCCGCCAAATGTTGCGATTCCACCTATTATTGCTTTATCATCACAAAAGTTTCTGTCACCATGAAGTTCAAAAAAATCTTTAGTTATTTTTTCTATGTAATCTGCGGCATTAGGTCTTTCACTGCTTCTTGCTATTTCAACCTTTTCCCATACATCATACTCATTATACAGATTATTATCAGCCTCAGCCTTTTTTTCTTCTTCTCTATCTATCTTTTTGAAATATATATTATCAAGATACTCAAGATACTTCTTCATAATATCTGAATTGCTCCGGTATGTATCCACATTTTCTTTAACTTCTGTATAAGCTCCACTGTACTTATGTATGTCAAGCAGATGCGCAAGTGTCTTCTTTAGCTCATCCCTTTTAACTATCGCATCCACAAAGCCGTGCTCTAACAGAAATTCAGCTCTCTGAAACCCTTCTGGCAGTTCCTGTCCTATAGTCTGTCTGATAACTCTTGGTCCTGCAAAACCTATAAGGGCACCTGGCTCTGCAAGTATAATATCTCCAAGCATAGCAAAGCTTGCAGTTACACCTCCAGTTGTAGGGTCAGTAAGAACAGTGATATATAAAAGTCCTGCCTCATCATGTTTTTTTAATGCGGCACTTATCTTTGCCATCTGCATAAGAGATACTATTCCCTCCTGCATCCTGGCTCCGCCTGAGCATGTAAATATAATAACCGGCAGCTTCTGCTCTGTAGCCTTCTCAACTGCCCGTGTAAGCTTTTCACCTACAACTTCGCCCATGCTGCCCATAAGAAATCTTGTATCACAGACACCTATAACAGCTTTGCTGCCATCTATCTTTCCAACACCGGTTATTACTGCCTCATCAAGATTTGTTTTTCTTTTAAGATTCTGGATTTTCTCCTCATAACCTGGGTATTCACATGGATTGCTCTCTTCAATGTTAGTATCCCATTCTGAAAATGTATTCTTATCCACTACCATGGATATCCTTGTTCTGGCATCCAGCTTCATATAATATCCACATTCCGGACATACACAATTATTCAGATACATGTCCTCTGTTAAAATTATTTTTGAACAAACCGGACATTTCGTATATAATCCATCTGGAACATTTATATTACTGCTATCCAGATTGTTGATTTTATTTTTATGGATATTCTTTTTAAACAAGCCTTTTATCTGCATATAAATCCTCATTTCCACGCACTCTTACTGTGCATAACGAACAACTATTTTTTACATACCTGTGGATACTCCTCTGGTATGAAATCTGTACTGACATCACCTTTAATAAACTTCTCATTCTGGCATATATCATACATAAAATCTGTATTTGTTGTGACACCTTCAATAATAATCTCGCCAAGGACACTTCTCATCTTCTCAATCACTGTTTTCCTGTCGTTTGCATATGTCATAACCTTCATTATCATGGAATCATAAAAAGGAGGTATCGTATATCCACTATAAACTGCAGTATCTATTCTTACACCATTACCACCTGGTATATGTATATTCTTTATTGTTCCCGGATTAGGTGCAAAGTTCTTTTCAGGGTTTTCAGCATTGATTCTTATTTCCATGGCAGCACCATGTATCCTTACATCCTCCTGCTTAATACCAAGACTTTCGCCGGCTGCTATCTTTATCTGTTCCTTTATAAGATCAACACCTGTCACAAGTTCCGTTATACCATGCTCGACCTGAATACGGGTATTTACCTCCATAAAGTAATAATTGTCGTTTTTGTCAAGAAGAAACTCAACTGTTCCTGCATTTTCATAGTTAACTGCCTTAGCCACTGCCACTGCAGTATCTCCCATTCTCTTTCTTAATTCATCATTCAACGCAGGAGAGGGTGATTCCTCAACTAACTTCTGGTGATTTCTTTGTATTGAACAATCTCTTTCACCAAGATGAATTGTATTTCCATATTTATCAGCTAATATCTGGAACTCTATATGTCTTGGCTTTTCTATATATTTTTCTATATACATTGTGCCATCAGCAAAGCCATTCACAGCTTCTCTCTGTGCGTTATCGAATTCCCTTTTAAAATCTTCTTTTGTATATACAACACGCATCCCCTTGCCACCGCCGCCAAGTGCAGCTTTAACCATAACAGGATAACCTATATTGTCTGCAAGCTCTTTTCCTCTTTCTGCATCCATAACTGGTTCTTTGGTTCCTGGAATAACTGGAATACCTGCTGATATCATTGTATTTCTTGCTTCCTGTTTATTACCTGTTTTCTCTATGATATCTGAATCTGGACCTATAAATGTGATGTTACATTTTTCACATAATGATGCAAACTTACTGTTTTCAGAAAGAAATCCAAAGCCTGGATGTATTGCATCTGCATGTGTAGCTACTGTTGCACTCAATATTCTTTCCATATTAAGGTAACTATCCTTAGCTGCTGCCTTTCCTATACATACACTCTCATCAGCCAGCTGCGTATGAAGTGCTTCCTTATCCGCCTCAGAATATACTGCAACTGTCTGTATACCCATTTCCCTACAGGCTCTTATTATTCTAACAGCTATTTCGCCTCTGTTCGCTATCAATATCTTATTAAACACAGCTTCATCTCCTTATAATCATTCCATAATCCACATATTATATTTATAACATCAGACGGATTAACCTACCATAAATGTAAGCTCTGCTGTAAGTGCAACCTCGCCATCTACCGTCGCAACAGCCTTTCCCACGCCAACTGGTCCTTTTTTCTTTATAATCTCACATTCCATCTTAAGTTTATCACCAGGAACTACTTTTCTTTTAAATCTTGCATTATTAACTGCACCAAAATATGCTGTTTTACCTTTGTTTTCTTCCAGCGAAAGTATCGCAACAGCGCCTACCTGTGCGCATGCCTCTATCTGAAGGACCCCCGGCATAACAGGCTCAGCTGGAAAATGTCCTGCAAAATAAGGCTCATCATATGTAATACACTTATATCCTGTTGCCTTTATTCCAGGCTCAAGTTCATCTATCGTATCCACAAGCAGAAAAGGATGTCTGTGTGGTATAATATCCATTATTTCCTTTGTTGTAAGCATACTTAACTCCTTATATTAAATAATCGAATTTCATATATATAATGTCGGTATCAAAAACCCATGCCTTTGATACCGATGTATTGTCAGACTGGTTTTATAACAAACATAGGCTGTCCATATTCAACCATCTGTTCATTATCTACAAGAATATCAGTAACCACACCATCATAATCACTTTCAATCTCATTCATAAGCTTCATTGCTTCTACTATACCGATTACCTGACCTTTTTTAACCCTGTCACCTATTGCTACATATGCATCAGCTTCCGGAGATGCTGAACTGTAAAATACACCTACAAGTGGTGAATTAACAGTAAGCACATTATCATCAGAAGTTTTAATGTCCGATTTATTCAATCCTGATTCATTGCCGTTATCGCTATTAACTATATCATCAGCACCGGCAGTTTCTTTAACAGCTGCCCTGTCACTTCTGTCAGCGCCAAGCGAAAGCTTAGTGTCGCCATCTTCCATGCTAAAGCTTGTAAGTGAAGATTCTGATACAGCATTAATGAGCTTTATTACATTTTCTAATTCCATATATTATCTCCATTTCTTCATGACCTTTTATTCATATTCTGGTATTCCATATATCTCACCAGCAATCTACTTATGTACTTTAAGCGTTCATCATATTATGAATACTTTCTTACTATAAGAGTTGCATTATGTCCACCAAAACCAAGAGAATTCGTCATGACTACATCAACGTCCTTTTCGATTCCTTCATCCTTGACATAATTAAGATCCATTTCTTCCTCTGTTTCTGATAGTCCTACATTTGGATGTATATAACCATCCTGGATTGACTTGACACAGGCTATGAACTCAACTGCGCCCGCTGCACCAAGCAGATGTCCAACCATGGATTTTGTTGAACTTACAGGCACATTGTAAGCTGCATCCTTAAGTGCCAGCTTGATCGCCCTTGTCTCAAAAAGATCATTATGATGGGTACTTGTTCCATGTGCATTTATATAATCGATATCATCTGGTTTTACTTCTGCTTCCTTCATGGCACTTGTCATAGCATATGCAGCTCCACTTCCATCCTCCATAGGTGATGTTATATGGTATGCATCAGAAGAACAGCCATAGCCTGTGATCTCTGCATATATATGCGCTCCTCTCTTTAAAGCATGCTCCAGTTCTTCAAGTACAACCACACCTGCTCCTTCACCCATGACAAAGCCATTTCTTTCTTTGTCAAATGGGATAGAGGCTCTCTTAGGGTCTGTAGATGTTGAAAGTGCTGTAAGCGCAGCAAAACCACCGATTCCAATAGGAGATATAGAACTTTCAGTTCCACCTGCAAACATAACATCTGCTTCTCCATGCTGTATGCTTCTATAGCCTTCACCTATAGAGTTAGTTCCAGTAGCACATGCTGTAACAACATTTATATTCTTACCCTTTAAACCTAGCTGTATTGATACATTGCCAGCTGCCATGTTAGTTATCATAAGAGGTACAAGAAGCGGATTAATCCTAGATGGACCCTTTTCAAGAAGCTTCTTGTGATTGCTTTCCATAGCTTCAAGGCTTCCAACACCAGAGCCTACTGATACACCAACACGGAAAGCATCCTCTTTAGCCATATCAAGCCCCGAATCCTTCATAGCCTCATGCGCGGCCGCAACAGCATACTGGCTGAACTTTTCCATCCTTTTAGCTGCCTTGAAATCCATATAATTCTTAGCATCAAAATCCTTTACCTCTGCTGCAAGCTTAACCTTATAATCTGTTGTATCAAATCTTGTTATATTATCTATTCCAACTGTATTCTCTTTAACAGAATTCCAGAATTCATCCACACTTAAACCTATAGGTGTTATTGCACCCATACCTGTAACAACTACTCTTCTCATCAGATATTCATACCTCCATCTACTGATATCACCTGTCCTGTTATGTATGCTGCTTCATCTGATGCCAGAAATGCTACAGCATTGCTTATATCATCCACGCTTCCCATTCTTGAAAGAGGAATCATATCAAGTACTGACTTCTTCTGTTCATCAGATAAAACCTTTGTCATATCTGTATCAATATATCCAGGTGCAACTGCATTAACAGTTATTCCTCGCGATGCAAGCTCCTTTGCCGCAGATTTGGTAATACCTATCACACCTGCTTTAGAAGCACTGTAATTAACCTGTCCTGCATTACCAGCTATGCCTACAACTGATGACATATTGATTATTCTTCCGCTTCTTTGCTTTAACATGTATCTGCTTACGTGTCTTATGCAGTTAAATGTTCCCTTAAGATTAACATCTATAACTCTGTCAAAATCTTCCTCTTTCATTCTCATGATAAGACCATCTTTTGTTATACCTGCATTATTTATAAGAATGTCTATTCTCTTATATTTATCCATTATATATGTAATCATTTTTTCAGTTTCTTCATACGAATCAACCTGACACTTGTATTTTTCTGCCTTTCCGTTGGCAGCCAGAATATTTTCAACTGTTCTATCTGCTGCCTCATCATTACCACTGTAATTAACAATAACCACAGCCCCCTCTTTGGCAAAACGGGCAGCTATAGCAGCTCCTATTCCTCTGCTAGCTCCGGTTACAAGCACTATCTTGTTTTCATATCTTTTTATACAATTATCCATACACATAACACACTGCCTTTCATCGATACAATATTGCTAAAGCCTTACCAATATCTTGTCTGCATTTATTGCCTGTTATTTTATAACTACTTCCTTTTCCATGCTCTTAGCTATCTTTTTAACAAAGCCAGATAAAGTCTTTCCTGGTCCCACCTCAACAAATGTATCATAACCATCGGCTATCATTTTTCTGACTGACTGTTCAAAACGTACTGAACTATATACCTGCTTTGAAAGAAGTTCTTTTATATATCCACTGGATGTATTCTCATCCACATACTCAGCTGTACAGTTTGCCACATAAGGATACTTCACTTTATCAAAAGTAACTTTTTCAAGATCCTTCATAAGCTTATCACCTGCGCCCTTAAGAAGCTTTGAATGAAACGGTCCACTTACATTAAGAAGGAGTGTTCTTCTTGCTCCTGCTTCCTTAAGCACTTCCATAGCCTCCTGTACACATTCCTTTTTACCTGATATTACTATCTGGCCAGGGCAGTTGTAATTAGCTGCGGAAACTGTATCAGGATACATATCATTATCAGACTCTGTGTTCCCACTTTTATCCTTGTTATATTTAGCAAGTACACTGTCAACCTCATCTGATGTAAGCCCGATAACTGCAGCCATGGCGCCTATACCAGCCGGAACCTCCTGTTCCATATATATTCCACGGTTTCTTACAAGTCTTACACCATCTTCATAAGATAGCGCACCACTTGCAGTAAGTGCACTATATTCACCTAATGAAAGTCCAATAGCTGCATCATACGTAAGGCCCTGCTCAACCATATCAGCAAGCTGGGCGATTTCTGTTACATATAACGCAATCTGTGTATACTCGGTTTTATCAAGAAGATCATTTTCTTCAAATATTAAATGCTCCATATTGATACCTGTCAGTTCACCAGCCTTCTTAAAGCACTTTACTGATGAAGTGCAGCTATTATAGCTTTCTCTTCCCATTCCAGTACGCTGGCTTCCCTGTCCTGGAAACATTACAACTGTTTTTCCCATACCTTTTAAATCCTCATTTCCATACACTGTTTTATGCCAGCTTATTATGTGAATTATATACCTCAGAGACTTCCTTCATAAGCTCCTTAATAATCTCTTCACATGTCTGTTCCTTATTGACAAGACCTGCTATCTGACCTGCCATTACAGTTCCCTGCTTGACATCACCATCCACAACAGCCTTTCTTAGTGTTCCAAGAGTAAGTCTTTCAAGCTTTTCAAACTCAACGCCTTCTTTTTCCATATCAAGATACTCTCTTGTCATGCTGTTTCTAAGTGACCTTACTGGATGACCTGTACTTCTGCCAGTTACTACTGAATCTATATCCTTGGCAGCTATAACTCTGTCCTTATAATTCTGATGGACATTTGACTCCTTAGCCACAACGAATCTTGTTCCCATCTGTACAGCCTCTGCACCAAGCATAAATGCCGCACATACACCTCTGCCATCACCTATTCCGCCAGCTGCTATAACAGGAATATTAACTGCATCAACAACCTGTGGTACAAGTGTCATGGTCGTTTCCTCGCCGATATGTCCACCTGATTCCATGCCCTCTGCTACAACTGCATCTGCTCCGGCACGTTCCATCATTCTTGCAAGTGCAACTGATGCCACAACAGGAATAACCCTTATTCCAGCTTCCTTCCAGGCCTTCATATATTTGCTTGGATTGCCTGCACCTGTTGTTACTGCTTCTATATGCTCATCAATAACAAGCTGTGCTATCTCATCTGCATAATCACTTAAAAGCATAATATTAACACCAACTGGCTTATCTGTTATCTTTCTTGCAATATGTATCTGTTCTTTAACCCATTCTGCCGGCGCATTAGCTGCTCCAATAAATCCCATTCCACCGGCTTTGCTGACGTGGGCTGCCAGATTAGCATCTGCAACCCATGCCATACCGCCCTGTATAACAGGATATTCTATATTAAGAAGCTCTGTTACACGAGTTTTCATAACTTATCTTCCTTCCTGACATTTATAACTATTTCTGGTTAGCCTCGATATAATCAACAACATCCTGTACTGTAAGAATCTTTTCAAGCTCCTCAGATGGAATAGTTACTGAACACTCATCCTCAAGTGACATAACAAGTTCAAAAAGATCAAGTGAATCTGCCTTAAGATCTTCCTTGAAATTAGACTCAGGCTTAATAACTGCCTCATCTATACCTAACTGTGCTGCAACTAATTCTCTTACTTTTTCAAACATAATGTTAAATCTCCTTAATTCTTATTATTTTTTATTATATGTTGTCGGGGTCAAAAGCCCACAACTTTGATATCTATGGCAAAGCTTTTGCCATAAACATCTTATATATGTTAAAATGCCGCTTATCCGGCTGCCTGATATCTTTTAGTAAGCAGTCTGCAAATATCTATATAATAAGCTTAGCATCTTTAACCGTGCTACCATACAAGCAGAATACTTCCCCAGCTTAATCCTGCACCAAAACCGGCAAGTACAAGCTTCTCTCCCTGTTTTAAGCTTCCATTCCTGTTTAACTCATCAAGCAGAATAGGAATGCTTGCTGATGATGTATTTCCATATTCATTCAGATTGACTGGAAACTTATCTTTATCAGCCTTAAGTCTTTTAGCTACACTCTCTATAATACGTACATTAGCCTGATGCAATATGAACTTATCAACTTCATTAATATCCATATTATTATTATGTAAAAGTGTTTCTATAGCTGTAGGAACACTCTTTACGGCGAATTTAAACACTTCCTGTCCATCCATATGTATAAATATATCTGTGCTGCATGAATCAGAAAATCTTCTGCCACCTGTTAAAACAGATGCACCTGTTCCATCATTGTAGATATTGCTGTCAATAATTCCTCTTTCATGACCAACTAAGGCACCTGTAACATCTTCTGTGTTGTTATCAACTGCTTTAAGAACCACTGCACCAGCACCATCTCCAAAAAGCACACACACACTTCTGTCTTTCCAGTTAACTATTTCTGACATTTTTTCTGAACCAATAACAAGTGCATATTTATACGAACCTGCCTTTAACATTGAAGCTGCAATATCCAGGGCTGTAATAAAACCTGAACATGCTGCACTTACATCAAAACACATAGCATTTACTGCTTTAAGCTTTGCCTGTACAAGTGATGCCTGATTAGGAAAAGCATAATCAGGAGTTGACGTTGCAACTATAATCAGACCAATCTTAGAAGCTTCAATACGTGCATCCTCTACTGCATTTCTTGCAGCGTTATATGCCATATCAGCATTATCCATATCTTTTGCTATATGTCTGTTACATATACCAGTTCTTGTCCTTATCCACTCATCACTCGTATCTACCA
The DNA here is from genome assembly GCF_003096855.1 of Bacteroides galacturonicus. Taxonomy (NCBI): domain Bacteria; kingdom Pseudomonadati; phylum Bacteroidota; class Bacteroidia; order Bacteroidales; family Bacteroidaceae; genus Bacteroides; species Bacteroides galacturonicus. Next base: position 92,627 of record NZ_QEOA01000005.1, read on the forward strand.
TTTCTGACAGATTATCGTTAGTCAATATATCTGGTGGAACATAGCTTCCTGTTCCTATGATTCTTGTTCTTATCATACTTTTTTGTCCTTATTTATTTGACTTACTAACAATTTGATTATCTTACTTTGATTTTCAAACATTATTTTTATACTACAAAACTTATGTGTTTGTCAAGGTTATTTTGATATTCAAATTATTAAAATATACTAAAGCAATAAAAAAAGACCTGAAACAGATTATTACATCTGCTTCAGATCCTTTTTAACTTTTAGTTTAACTTCTTTATCCGGCGTGAGCGATTCACATATCTTTCGTACCGCCTTCTGATATGACAACTTATCTAACTTTAAGCAGTCGGTATCTGTAAGATATTCCCACGTTCTTTTTGGAAATGTAACAAAACATTCCGCAAGAAGCCAGCCTGCTGCCATCTGTGTATAATATCCATAGGCCGAAAAATCCCTGTTTACAAGTGAAAATATATCATCAAGATATAAACCATTAGCACAATTTATTTCATCTGTGCTTTCTATATCTTTAATAGTAACCTTTTTCATTCTCGGTCTTTTCATGCCATGCATATCAACCTTTAAATAGTGGTCTAACAGCATTATAAGCCCTACTCTTGCCCTGTATTCATCAAACGATTCTATACATTCCTTTATGTATGGCAGAAACTCGTCCCGAAACATATCCATAACCCTGAATTCTACACAGAAGCTGTCGTTTACAGCCCAGTTGTTCACAAGAGGAACGAATGTGTTGAAGTCTTTTAAAGCCTTCTTAAAGTCTTTCTCCTTCGCTGTTCCCATTCCTATTATGTAGCTTCTAAGCAGTGTTTCTTCCTGATAAATATCCGGTTCACTAAGCAGCTGCCGGAAATCCTTATTCTCCTTTATCAGCTGTTTTGCATATTGCTTTAATACCGGTTGTCTTATTCCTATTATATTATCGCAGCCAGGAATAAGTGAGGATGTAAATGCTGCATATTCTCCTTTATCAGTCATCCCCAGAAGTTCATTTCTTATATATTCCAGCATTATTCATAAAGAGGATACTTGTCTGTAAGTTCCTTAACCATAGCCATAGCCTTAGCCTGATTAGCATCAACGTCATCTACAAGTAATGCAATAGCTTCTGCTACTACATCCATATCTTCTGTATTGAAGCCTCTGGTTGTAACTGCGGCTGTACCAAGTCTGATACCACTTGTTACGAAAGGTGAAGCTGGATCGTTAGGAATAGTATTCTTGTTACAAGTAATGTTAGCTGCATCAAGAAGCTTTTCTACTTCCTTACCAGTCTTATTCTTGCTTAAAAGATTAACAAGCATAAGGTGATTATCTGTACCACCAGATACGATATCAAATCCTCTGTTCATAAGACCTGAGCAAAGAGCCTGTGCATTGTCAACAATATTCTTAGCATAAGTCTTAAAGCTTGGGTCAAGGGCTTCCTTTAAGCATACTGCCTTACCAGCAATAACGTGCATAAGTGGACCACCCTGAATTCCTGGGAATACAGACTTGTTAAACTTGAACTTCTCAGCAGCTTCTGCTGATGAAAGAATCATACCACCTCTTGGTCCTCTTAATGTCTTATGTGTTGTAGTTGTAACTACATCAGCATAAGGAATTGGGCTTGGATGTTCTCCACCCGCTACAAGACCAGCGATATGAGCCATATCTACCATAAGATAAGCACCAACTTCGTCAGCTATCTCTCTGAACTTCTTGAAGTCGATGACTCTTGCATATGCAGATGCACCAGCAATAATCATCTTAGGCTTACATTCCTTAGCTATTCTTAATACTTCATCATAATCTATAAAACCTTCGGCTGTAACTCCATAAGGAACTATATTAAAATATTTACCAGAGATATTAACTGGTGAACCATGTGAAAGGTGTCCACCACAGTCAAGGCTCATACCCATAACAGTGTCACCTGGTTCTACCATAGCAAAGAATGCTGCTAAGTTAGCCTGTGCACCTGAATGTGGCTGAACATTGGCATATTCACAACCAAATAACTTCTTAGCTCTCTCAATTGCAAGTGTTTCAACAACATCTACATATTCGCAGCCACCATAATATCTCTTTCCAGGATATCCTTCTGCATACTTGTTAGTAAGAGGGCTTCCCATAGCTGCCATAACAGCTTTACTTACAAGGTTCTCAGAAGCTATTAATTCAATATGGCTTCTCTGTCTTGCTAATTCATCATCCATAGCTTTAGCTAATTCTGGATCATAGTTCAATACTTCATCAAATGAATACATATTACAACCTCCATTTTCTATAGTTGTAGTTATACAACCTGTATAGCTATTAATTTTATAGATTATTTAGCAATAAGTCAATGTATAATTATACATTTGTACAATAATTAAGTTATTTAATACAATCTTCATTAGAATATCCGCCTTAGAAAGTTATATAAGCCATTATTCCATACACCTGCCTCGTGTCCGCCGTGTCTGTAATAGAATATATGGTCAATTGAATGTTCTGTCATATATCTTGAATAATTCTCTGATGATACCCTGCAATATGGATCTTCATCACCTGTTACTATAAGTGTAAGAAGTGGTGCTTCCCCGCTTTCCTTAACAAGCTCAGGAAGAAGATATCCCCTGTTGCCATATAATGTTTCACCGCTTCCTGTATTAACAACTCCTCCAACAGGCTCAAATGCACCTACATACCCAAATATATCAGGGTGTGCAAAGCATAAATAAAGAGCTTCCCGTCCACCTAATGAATATCCCGCAATTCCTGTGTATTCCCTGCCTATCTTAGTTGAATAATGCGAATTAATATATGGAATAAGAGCATTAATCACATCATTTTCACAGGCATCATATCTTGCAGTTAAATCCGAAAATCCATAATCAGATTCCTGCTTTCCGTCAACATCCGTAAATACAGTAAAGCTTACTAATATCATATCGTTGCGGTTGTATTCATACACAATATTCTGTGCTGTTGGTCTTGCACCAAGAACCCTGTAATCTTCATATGTTCCACTCATTCCGTGAAGAAGATATACTACAGGATAGCTTTTACTCTTATCATATCCATATGGAAGATACACATTGGCATTTCTTGTAGCATTAGTAGTTGGAGAATAATATTCTATCTTCTCAATCTCACCATAATTGCCGCCAAGATGTTCTGAATTAAACGCTTCTGGTTCTTCATAATTAGTATCATTCTTATCATAAGAGAACAACATTACCGGATAATCGTGATTAATTCCAGCTTCGTCTGTTGTACTATTATTTTCATTAACACTGTCACCATTAGTATTTTGGTTGCCACAACTTGTTAACAACAGGCTTGCTGATAATGCAAATGCCATTATAAGTGCCTCTGTTTTTCTAATATTATTTCTTCTCATAATTAATCACCTCATATAATTATTAATTAAACCTGATTATTAACTCTACATTTTGATAATAGCATTTAGAGTTAACTTCAAGTCAAGCATAAAATATTCCTATATAAATAAAATATATGAAGCACCTTCTCACACTAAGCACTGTCGCTTGCGACAACCTACATCTTCGTGCAAGTGTGCATCATCGGCACATAGCACCTTTTATGTATAGGAAATTCTATCGAAATTCCCTATTACATAAAAAAACAACAGCTGTCTTTTATAAATAATGCAGACATAAAATGTCATTTGCACTCCTTATAATAAACATACTGTTGTCTTATAAATATTAATAACCCTGCAAAACCATCCTGATTATATTATTAATTACAACTTATAATAATCAACTGCTAGTCTTGCAATACATTGTAATCTGCTTAATCTCTTACAATCCATTTAGTTATCTACTGAACTCTTTAAATCCTCTGCAAGAAGATATATGTTATGTAATATATTCTTACAGTTCTTCATACTTTCAACTGTTGTGTCAGATACTTTTAGGCCTTCAGTTGAAGCAGCTGCTACCTCTTCTCCTGTTGCTGATAAATGTGAAATATTATCAGAAATAACAGAAGTTGAATCCAGTATCTTGTTAATGCTCTGCTCTGCAGAATGTATATTGTTCATAAGATTATCAACTGTTTTTCCTACGTCCTCAAAAGTCACTCTTGTATTATCAATAAGTTCATTCTGCTTATTAACTGACTCAACTGACGCTTTTATGCTCTCATTAGCTTTCTTCGTATCTTCATAAAGATTATTGATTATATCTGTTATGCTTGAAGATGCATTCTTAGTCTGTTCTGAGAGCTGTCTTATCTCTTCGGCTACTACTGCGAAACCCTTTCCGGCTTCTCCTGCTCTTGCTGCTTCTATTGAAGCATTTAATGCAAGAAGGTTAGTCTGGCTTGAAATCTCTACGATAGAACCAATAAATCCCTGTACATCATCAACCTTTTCTGTAAGACTGTTAATCACATCTACGATTATATTGCTTGCATCATGTACATTCTGTGCCTGTTCCTTAAGTTCAACTACTATAGCCTTACTATCATTAACAGTCTCATCTGTTCTGTGTGAGGCCTCAACCATCTCGCTTATCTCTTTTTCAGCAATATCAGTGTTTTCTTGAATCTCTGCACACATAGTGGCCTGTCTTTGTATGGCTTCTGCTGTGCTTTCTGTGCTTTCTGCTATATCTTTCATTGAATTGTGGTTTATATCTATGCTCTTTTCTAACTCATCAAGCATATCCATAGCCTGTCCGAAATGTCTGGTTATATTATCAGCTACAACAACCATCTTCTCGTTATTCTCTTTCTGTATAACTGCTGCTGCCTCTATCTTATTCATATTCTCTGCAAAAAACTGCTTAAGCAGCTTTGTTACACTAAGAGATATACATGTAACAATAACCAATACTAATATAGCAAGAACCCTGCTTGCCATAGCCACTCCATTATACATATTATAATCCATAATAAGTCTTATGACATTACCAGCTATCGCAACGCCATCAGCCCACAATATTAGTTTTTCATTAAGATATACCATCGAAGCCATAATCAAAGGAAGTACATATGTCCATACACCATCAGTTGAATTAAGCAGTATAAGAACAACATATCCAAATGCCATTGATACCGCAATCGTTAATTCACACACTCTGGTCTTCTTCCTTAAAATATAAGCAGCTACTGATACAATAATTACAGCAAGTGCCACAACAAACTGTATTAAAATCTTTCCTTTGTTATGTCCGTCACCCACTCCTAATGCTGCCATCAGGGTCAGCGCAATATAACCAAATACTATGAGAACTGTAAATAAAACAGTCCTGTTTGCCCTTATATACTGATTCTCTGTCATAATTTTTCTCCAGTCTTTTGTTATAGTTTTGCAAAGATTTATAAAAAAAGTATATACCCATGATTATTCAAATGCAATATTTTTGCTAAAAAAAAGCTGATAAAGCCATTATTTTCATCCAGATTTCACAAAGTATTGTCTAAAAATATAGTTAAAAAAAGCATTTGAAAATATCCATTAAATACTTTCAAATGCTCTTAAAATATTATTCCTGTTCTGACTCTGTAATTCTGATAGATAAGTCTTCAAGCTGTTTTGCATCTACTACATCTGGTGCATTAGTAAGAAGGCAGGAAGCATCCTTTACCTTAGGAAATGCAATAACATCTCTTATTGAATCTCTCTTAGCCATAAGCATAACAAGTCTGTCAAGACCATATGCAAGACCAGCGTGTGGTGGTACTCCGTACTTGAACGCATCAAGTAAGAAACCAAACTTCTCATTAGCAACTTCATCTGTAAGACCAAGTGCCTTAAACATTCTTGACTGTACATCAGCCTGATGGATTCTTACTGAACCACCACCTATCTCTGTACCGTTAAGTACAATATCATAAGCCTTGGCACGTACTGAACCTGGGTCTGACTCAAGCTTATCAAGATCCTCATCCATAGGCATAGTAAATGGATGATGCATAGCTACGAATCTCTCTTCTTCATCTGACCACTCAAACTGTGGGAATTCTGTTACCCAGAGGAACTTATAATCATTCTTATCAAGAAGTCCCATCTGTCCAGCAAGTTCAACTCTTAATGCTCCAAGTACATTCCATACAATCTTATTGCGGTCAGCAGCAAATAAAAGAAGGTCACCCGGCTTACCTTCCATAGCCTCAACAAGTGCGTTCATCTCATCCTCAGTCATAAACTTAGAGAATGAAGACTTAAGTGAACCATCTTCGTGAATAGCTATATAAGCAAGACCCTTTGCACCATATCCCTTTGCAAAGTCGACAAGTGCATCAATCTTCTTACGAGGCATACTTCCCTGTCCATTGGCATTAATACCTCTTACAGTTCCACCATTCTCGATAGCCCCTGTAAATACGCCGAAACCACAGTTCTTTACTATGTCTGTAACATTCTTAAGTTCCATACCAAATCTTAAATCTGGCTTATCAGAACCAAATCTATCCATAGCTTCCTGCCATGTCATACGCTGGATTGGAAGCTGTACATCAATATCTAATACCTCTTTGAAAAGATATGCTAAAAGTCTTTCATTAACATCAATTACATCATCAACGTCAACAAATGACAATTCCATATCTATCTGAGTGAATTCCGGCTGTCTGTCAGCTCTTAAATCTTCATCTCTGAAACATCTTGCAATCTGCATATATCTGTCATATCCAGAGCACATAAGCATCTGCTTAAAGAGCTGTGGTGACTGTGGAAGTGCATAGAATTTTCCTGGATGAACCCTGCTTGGCACAAGATAATCTCTTGCTCCTTCCGGAGTTGACTTAGTAAGCATAGGTGTCTCTATTTCAAGGAAACCTTCATTAGCAAGAAATGCTCTTGTAAGAGTGGCAACCTTGCTTCTCATAATGATATTAGACTGAATATCAGGACGTCTAAGATCAAGGCATCTATATTTAAGTCTTATATCTTCTTTAGTATTAATATTATCCTCAATTGGAAATGGAGGTGTCTCTGACTCAGAAAGTATTCTTAATGATTCAGCCGCAATCTCAATATCACCGGTCTTAAGATTGTCATTAACTGCTCCACTTCTCTTAATAACCTTACCTACTACAGCTATTACGAATTCATTTCTTAATGTATATGCCTTGTCAAATCCTTCTTTGCCGATAATATTCTCATCAAAAAGAATCTGTAAAAGACCGCTTCTGTCTCTTAAATCCACAAATATAAGTGAACCAAGATTACGTCTTTTAGCAACCCAGCCCATAACTGTAACTGTACTGCCAATATCTGCACTTGAAACTTCTGTGCATCTGTGTGTTCTCTTTAAGCCAACCATTGACTCTGCCATAGTTAATTACCTCATTCTTCTTAGCTGTATTAACAGCCTGTTTTATTTGCCCTAAGGCATAATTAGGTTACTCCTAATCCTGACTGATTTTTAGTATATCACTTATATCCAAATCATCAATATCTAATCTGCTATTATTAATCAATTCTATAGTCGAATCTTCGTGAATAAGCCTCTGGAATAAAAGGAATACTCTGATATCCATATTCTTAATCTCATCTATCATAATTGTAACAGCAGTGTCTATATCAAATGCTTTCCTATATGGTCTGTCTGATATAAGTGCCGCAAATTCATCTGCAACCTTTAATATTCTTGCTCCTAATGGTATCTGCTCACCAACAAGCCCATTAGGATATCCGCTTCCATCAAAACATTCATGATGTGAAAGAACGACATCCATTATATTATCTGAATAATCGTATTTTTTCAATAGATCATGGCTTATCTTTGAGTGCATACTCATATACTGCTTCTCATCTTCCGGAAGTGCCTCATCGGTTCTTCCATACAGATATTCTGAAAGCTTTAACTTTCCAACATCGTGAACCATCGCAGCAATCTTTAATTCGTATGCCTCATCTTTAGACAAACCACACATCTGTGCAAGCTCATATGTCAGATTGGCAACAAGCACTCCGTGCTTAATTCCACTTTTAAAATCATTAATCATATAATCAATGAGTTCATTATTGTTATTCTTCATAATTCTACCATATCAATATACTTAATGCTGAATCAATTCCATTCAGACAATATTATATTATATTTTTATGTGAAAGAAATGTCAATGTCCTTATCGGCTATATTTAAAGAGAAACCTTGTATACACGTTTATTTAAGCTTTGCAAAATGTTCTTTAGCAAATTCCATATCCTGAACCGCCTCAAGAGTTCCAACATAATTTCCCTGCTTGTCCCTTACCGCAATATATTTAACAAGCATAGTCCTTCCTTGTTTATCCATCCAGACAGATACTTCATCAAGTGTTCCTATCCTGAATTCTTCTATAATTCTTCTGACCTTTGCCTCAATCTTTGGTGGGTGGCACGAGAATACCTCCCTGTCAATTGCCATAACAGGTCTTTTAAATACCTTTGACCCTTCATTAAAATATCTGTTGATATTATCTTCATCAACAAATGTTATCTCCATTGGTATTGCATTAAGCAGTGCCTCAAGCTGCGAAAGTGTCATATGTCCGCCTGCCATATATAACTCATTCTGAACATCTTCTTTCTTATCAGATTGTTCTGACACTTCAGGTTTATACACATTTTCTACTTCTTCTGCTTTCTCCCATCTGTCTGATACTGTATCAAGGCACACGGCATAATCTTTGGAATCGTGATATATTCCAATCCACTCAGCTTCCGTAAAATTAGCGGCACAGTTAGGATACAATATATTATCTTCCTTATATATCATCTCCTCTGCCCTCTTTATAACATTTTCTATTCTTTCAATTAATTTACCGTCCAGACTTTTACCATTATTGTTATCCGCACTGTTATTATTGTCTGCTTTGCTACTGTTATTACCGTCCATGTAATTTAACTGCTTTGCTATGTCTGACAGCTCATCTCTTATCTCATCATCAACTGTCCACATAACCGCCGAAGGTCCGCTGATTTTATATCGTACATTAAGCACCGGATATAACAAATCCCCTTTCTTGGCATAATGAATAGATAACTCCCTGAGCTTATATATCTTCTCTTTCAGTGCCTTTATATCAATATGTCCGCTTGTAATATTTTCTTTAATATCATCAATAACCTGCTGGATTGCCTTATTTTCTTTCACAAAAGTATTTAATGGGTGGCCGCTTATCATAGCCAGTTTATTAAAAATGCTTTCTCTGTCTTTACGCATATCTGCAATGGCACTCTTAGTCATACCTTTCATTGTGTCATCATAGTACTTTTTCATCTCTGATATTTCATTTTCCGCCTTGGCTATTCTTTCTTCCTTAGTCGCACCGTGAAATAATGCTGAGTGAACATCACACAGCTTTGAAACCTCTGATATAGGTGTTCCCTCTGCTATCAACGCCTGCTCCGCTTCCATAATCTCTATTGGATTGACATCATTGAATTCCTTAACAAAATCTTTCTTAACATTCTCAAGACTTTCACCATCACCAAGTCTTTTAAGATAGCCTTTAATCTGTTCTGTCCTGTTCATATAATTCCTCCATTATTTTTATTATATTTTTCAATCTATCTGCTGGTAATTTATCAGCTTTATATATAAGCTGGCTGTTATGCTTATATGTGCATCATATTATAATCTGCTTTATTATCTTGTAAGCTTACAGTCACTCTTACCTGTATATCTTGTAAGACCACAATTACACTTATCTGTATGTGGATTATTAGTATGTCTGGATTGTAACATCTTCATTCCGCATTAATATGTTGTATTTACAACACTTTCAAGGTTAATATTCATATCTTAATTGTTTTGCTTGTTAATAATCCTGCTTTTATAATATAATACTTAGGACGATTAACGATTGTGGGGTGAATATTTTATGAAATATGATGTAATAATTATAGGTGCTGGTCCGGGCGGAATATTCTCTGCTTATGAGCTTATGAAGAAAGCTCCTGATTTAAAGGTTGCCGTATTTGAGGAAGGTAATACTTTAGAGAAGAGAAAATGTCCAATTGACGGAAAGAATATCAAATCCTGTATCAAATGCCCAACCTGTGCCATTATGAATGGCTTTGGCGGTGCCGGAGCATTTTCTGATGGCAAATACAACATTACTAATGACTTTGGTGGTACTCTTTACGAATATATCGGCAAGGAAGAAGCTATTGGCCTTATGAAATATGTTGATACCATCAATACTTCCCACGGCGGTGAGGATACGCATATGTACTCAACTGCCGGTACTAAATTCAAGACTTTATGTATGCAGAACAAATTAAAGCTTCTTGATGCTTCTGTAAGACATCTTGGAACTGATATTAATTATATTGTCCTTGAAAATATGTACAATGAAATGAAGGAGCATATTGATTTCTACTTTAATACTCCTGTTACTAATATTGAAATAATCGATAATAATTACCGCATATATTACAAAGATACCTATATGGACTGCAACAAATGTATTGTGTCAGTTGGAAGAAGCGGAAGCAAATGGATTGAAAAAGTCTGTCAGGACTTAGATATTCCAACCAAATCAAACCGTGTTGATATCGGCGTAAGAGTTGAGCTTCCTGCTGTTATATTTGCACATCTTACAGATGAATTATACGAAAGTAAGATTGTATACAGGACTGAAAAGTTTGAGGATTTAGTCCGCACCTTCTGTATGAATCCTAACGGTATCGTTGTTAATGAGAATACGAACGGCATTGTAACTGTTAATGGACACAGCTATGAAGGCAGTGATAAACAGACTGAAAATACTAACTTTGCCCTGCTTGTTGCAAAGCACTTTTCTGAACCTTTCAAGGACAGCAACGGATATGGTGAAAGTATTGCACGTCTTTCTAATATGCTTGGAGGCGGTGTAATTGTCCAAAGATTCGGTGACCTTATACGAGGCAGACGAAGCACAGATAAAAGAATTGAAGAAGGACTTGTAAGACCTACTCTTTCTGCTACTCCCGGCGATTTAAGCCTTGTTCTACCTAAGCGTATACTTGATGGAATAATAGAGATGATTTACGCTCTTGATAAGATTGCTCCGGGTACTGCCAATGACGACACTCTTTTATATGGTGTTGAGGTCAAATTCTACAATATGGAAGTTGAGATTGATAACAACCTTGAAACCAAGTACAAAGGTCTTTACATAATCGGTGACGGAAGCGGCGTTACACATTCATTATCACACGCTTCTGCAAGTGGTGTATATGTTGCAAGACGAATAATTGATGAGGAAGAATAATTCCATATTAAAATAATTCTCAATATTTAATATTAAGAATAGGTCAATATATTTTAATAAATAAGCTCTAAACATTTCACAAGTAAAGATTAGAACAATAAACCATTTATATATAATAATATTTGAAGCTGATAAAATCTCCCTGTAACTTATATCTTTCCTAAGCCTTTGCTTCCGGATATAAGTTACAGGGAGATTTATTCTTAATAATCTATCTAGTTCGATGATTAAAATCTACCATAATATCTATTAGTATCTATTTTATTAAGTTAATAATCTACTCAAGTCTTATTTAACTTCTACAAGCTCAATCTTAAAGTTAAGTTCTTTTCCTGCCATCTCGTGGTTAGCATCAAATGTTATGTCATTCTCTGTTAAGGCTGTTACCTTAGCTGGAAATGGCTGTCCATATACATTCTGAAGATATACCATATCATCAACCTTAAGTTCTTCTGAACCTGCAAGCTCGCTGATTGGAACTGTGATAATTGCATCTGGGTCTTTCTCTCCATAAGCTTCTTCTGGCATTAAATGTACATCTATTATATCTCCTACATTCATATCAGCTACAGCCTTATCAAAGCCAAGTATCATCATACCTGCACCACAGGTGAATTCAAGAGGTTCTCCTCTGTCATAAGATGAATCGAACTGTGTTCCATCGTTAAATGTTCCTTTATAGTGTACTCTGCACACCTTGCCCACATTAGCTCCATCAAATAAAGGTGCTCCTCCACCACAACCTGAACAACCGCCACAACCTGATGTTTCATTACTTCCACAGCTGCAGCCTCCTTCATCTGTGTCACTTCCACAACCACAGCCACAGCCGCAGCTTTCATTTTCTGTATCAGCTGTTCCACAGTTCTGTTCTTCTTCGTGTGAATGATGACTGCAATTAACACCCTCTGATATCAATTCTCCATTAAGGTATGCCTCTAGCGCTTCATCTGCATTTCCTGATACACCTGAATATACTTCTATGCCTGCTTCGCCTAATGCATTGGCAGCACCACCACCGATACCACCACATATAACAGCATTAATATCAAGACCTGCAAGAAGTCCTGCCATAGCTGAATGTCCAGAGCCTTCACTCTCTATAACTTCTTCTTTAACAATGTTCTGTCCATCTGTTTCATAAATCTTAAATTGTCTTGAATGTCCGAAATGCTCAAAAACATTTCCATTCTCGTAAGCAACTGCTATCTTCATATTATCCTCATTTCTATATTTTTTATAATAAGCGTATATCCTGATTTCAGGACACTATATTCCTTTAAATATAATTTAATTCTATCTATCCTAAGGAAATTATTACCAAATAATAATTCCTTTCAAATTGTTATTTCAATAACTACTATTTCTAGAAATTATTTTCCTCAAAGAATTTCTTCTTTCGATCAATCATTTCATCAATTCTTTGAATATAATTACGAACGTCTTTTACATTTTCTATTCTCTCAATTCTGACTGAATGATTATCATCTGCTTCATTATGAAATACTACCTTGCTGGAAGCTCCTGCACCACAGGCAATTATTGTCTGCTTTTCCTCCATAATAAGAATGTTATATATACATTCAAGTCCCTCAACTGAGTAACCGACATTCTCAAAATTACCTGCCATATTCTTCTGACGATACATATAATAAGGCTCCATTGACAGTCTTTTGGCTGTGTCCTCTGTCATTCTTATTATCTCATCTGTATTATTGGTAGATAACTGCTTATATTTATCTCTCCATATATTAAGTGCCGCCGCTCTCTTTATTGCAAGAGAATGTACTGTAAGGCTCTCAGGCTTCATCGCCTCAATCTCTGATAATGTATGAGCCACCTCATCAACATCTTCACCGACAAGTCCAAGAATAATATCCATATTAATATTATTAAAACCTTCTTCCCTTGCCATAGAATACACATTTTTAATCTGCTCTACAGTGTGCTTTCTTCCTATAAGGTCAAGTGTCTGCTGGTTCATCGTCTGCGGATTAATAGATATTCTTCCAACATTATGTGCCTTTAACACCTTTAACTTATCCCTTGTTATGCTGTCTGGACGTCCTGCTTCAACTGTAAATTCATGACAGCCGTCAATATCAAAAAGCTCCTTTAAAGCCGTTATGAGCCTGTCAAGCTGTGCCGCACCAAGTGTTGTTGGTGTTCCACCGCCAAAATACACTGTATCAAGTCTTCTGCCTTTCATCGCCCTTGCTACAAAGGTCATCTCCTTAATAAGTGCATCAAGGTAATCATCCACATAATTCTTATACGCATCAAGTGCATATGATGAAAATGAGCAGTACAAGCATATACTTGGACAAAATGGTATTCCAATATATAAACTGTAACCATTCTTATAATCTATCTTATTAAGAATGTCCATTTCTTTCTTTGCTACATTTATTGCAAGGCTGGCTTTCTTCTCACTTGCCTTATGCTTATCCATAAAATGCTTCTTTATAGTCTGCTCATCTTCGCCATCTTCAAGCATAACATATGCAATCTTGCTTGGGCGCACTCCTGTAAGATAACCCCAGGGCAGTGTCTTTCCTGTCATCTGGCTGAGCCTGTCATATAAATATGACTTGAATTTATCGTGCATTTCGCTCTTGTTAAGTCCTGTCATATCAGGTACTGTTATATCAATCACTTTATCAGCTTCTGTGGCAACTGTATCCTGCTTATATGCCTTTACCTCCATTCTTGGGTAAAATGAACGCACAAGAACTATTGCATCATCATAAAATGTATCGTTATCAATTTTAATATATATCATACTGTTCATCTTTCCTACGCACCTATATATGGGTTATGAACCCTCTCATATCCTATGCTTGTTCCCTCGCCGTGTCCTGTATACACCTTGGTATCATCTGGAAGTACCATTAACTTGTCCTTAATTGAATGCACAATGTCGCTCATACTTCCGCCTGGGAAATCTGTTCTTCCAACTGACTCACAGAAAAGTGTATCACCTGAGAATAACACGCCGATTGACCCAATATAATAGCACGTTCCGCCCTCTGTATGTCCCGGTGTGTGAATTGCCTTAATATCAAATCCTGCAAGCTTAAGTATATCACCGTCATTGTGCCATACATCAGCCTTCACAGACAGGTTCATTCCATAAGCCTCACCAAGATTAATATGAGGTGTACTTAATGTATTCTTCTCCTCTGCTGAAGCATACACCTTAACATTATACTTATCCCTCACTTCATCTGCTGCCATAATATGGTCAAAATGTCCGTGTGTTAAAAGTATTCCCTTTAACATACAGCCAGACTGCTCTATCATCTCGCTTATCTTTCCAGCATTATCCGCAGGGTCTATAAGCACGCACTCCTTAGTGTCTGTATTACAAAGCAGGTAGCAGTTCGTTCCTACCATTCCTAATACTCTTACATCTATTTTATACATTATAATCTCCAATCCCTGTGTCAAAAATGCTGCCGCACGAAGCAATATATAAAATATCTTAACTTCGCACGACAGCAGTTATAAATATCAGCCTGTAGCTCTCTCTATATCTGTCACTCCGTCAATCTTTCTTAAATTGTCAATTAATCTGTTAAGCTCTTCCTTACCAGATACAACAAATCCAAGATTGATTGTTGCAAGCTGTTTCTTATTAACACGGCTGTTCATAAATCTTACATCTATATTGGCTTCCGTAAACAGACGTGAAATATCAACAATAAGTCCTTTTCTATTGCCTGCATATATATTAATCTCTGCACTGTACTTCTCATCTTTATTCTCTGTCTGCTCCCACTCAGCTTCAATAAGCCTTGCTCTTTCATTAGCTGGGAAATTAAGAATATTAACACAATCTGTTCTGTGAATTGATATTCCTCTTCCTCTTGTAACAAACCCAACAATCTCATCACCCGGCACTGGATTACAGCACTTAGAGAAACGGACAGCAACATCATGTATTCCTTTTACAACAATACCGCCTTTGCCCTTCTTCTCCTTCTCTTTCTCCTTGCTCTCACTTGCCACAATGCTGTCAAGTACCTGCTTATCAGTTATCTCAGCCTTCTTGGTCTTCTGATATTCCTCATTAAGCTTATTGACAATCTGACCTTCTTTTAATGCACCATGTCCTACTGCCGCAAGAACAGCATTCCAGTCTTTGTAACCATATTTTCTTAGTGCTTTCTCAACAAACTCAGGCTTATTAATCTCAGAAAGAACAATTCCCTTACTCTTACAGTAATTAGATATAAGTTCCTTGCCCTTTATAATATTGTCTTCTTTAAGCTCCTGCTTAAACCACTGGTTAATCTTGTTACGGGCCTGTGTTGACTTAACCATTGAAAGCCAGTCACGGCTTGGTCCTTTGGAATTCTGTGATGTTATAATCTCAATTCTGTCACCATTCTTAATCTCATAATCAATATTAACAAGCTTGCCATTGACCCTTGCACCAACCATCTTGTTACCTACAGCACTATGTATGCTGTATGCAAAATCTATTGGATTAGAACCTGCTGGAAGTGTCTTAACATCACCTGTAGGAGTGAAACAGTACACTGAATCAGAAAAAAGGTTAAGGTCATTCTTAATTGATGATAAGAATTCCTTGTTATCAGACATATCTCTCTGCCATTCAAGAATCTGTCTTAGCCAGCTAAGCTTAGCTTCCTCACTCTTATCAGACTCTCCTGTCTTGCCTTCTTTATACTTCCAGTGGGCAGCAATACCATATTCAGCAATTCTGTGCATTTCATAAGTTCTTATCTGTACCTCGAATGGCTGTCCGTTAGAAGCAATAAGTGTTGTATGAAGCGACTGGTACATATTAGGCTTAGGCATTGCTATATAATCTTTAAAACGTCCCGGTATTGGCTTATACATTTCGTGAATAACACCAAGTGCCGCATAACAATCCTTGACTGTATCAACCTTTATGCGAACGGCAAATATATCATATATCTGGTCAAGTGTCTTATTCTGGTTAACCATCTTTCTATATATTGAGAAGAAATGCTTAACTCTTCCGTCTATCTCAGCTTCAATTCCAGCATTGCTAATGTGCATACCTACTTCTTTGATAATGCTCTTTATAAATGCCTCCCTGCCAGGTCTGTTAATATCAACCTGCTTTACAAGATCATTATAAGTATCCGGCATAAGATACTTCATTGATAAATCATCAAGTTCTACCTTAATCTTGGATATACCTAACCTATGTGCAATAGGTGCATATATATCCATAGTTTCTCTTGACTTTTCTACCTGCTTGGCTGGTGACTGATACTGCATTGTACGCATATTATGAAGCCTGTCGGCAAGCTTTATCATAATAACTCGTATATCCTTTGCCATTGCAAGGAACATTTTTCTTAAGTTCTCAGCCTGAACCTCAATCTTATCGTGCTGGTAATTAAGCTGTGTGAGCTTTGTTACACCATCTACCAAAAGTGCTACTTCATCACCAAATTCCCTAGCAACATCTTCACTTGTCATAACCGTGTCTTCCACAACATCGTGCAAAAGACCTGCAATAATAGATTCCTTATCAAGTTCAAGCTCTGCTAATATAATGGCAACACACAATGGGTGAATAATATATGGCTCTCCAGACTTTCTAAACTGTCCTTCGTGTGCCTCCTTAGCCACTTTATATGCTCTCTCTATATCAGATAAATCTGATGAGGGATGATACTGCCTGATTGTTTCTATAAGCTTATTATAAAGCACTTCAGGACTTGTAAAATCTGCTGGAGTATCAACCGACTTGTCCACCTGACTTGTCTTGATATTGGTATTGCCTGCTAATTCTATATTATTCTCTGGCATATAATTTCTCCCTACACTTCTGAATATAGTTTTTCCATAAATTCTCTTGTTGCTACTGCATTTTCTGGTACAGTATTCTCAAGTGTACAATGAACATATGGCTTATGTTCCTTAATCTTCTTAAGAAGAAGCGGATAATTAAGTCCGCCTGTTCCCGCCGCTATTGATTTAAGTTCATCACCTTCAACAACATAATCTTTGCAGTGGACAACTGCTATATCCTTTAATAATAAATCAAATGCCTGATTAATTATCTCATCCTGCTTATCTATATTACCCACATATAAAAGATTGACTGGATCAAATATAATCTGAAGATTAGGTGAGTCTATCGCATCAAGAACCTTTCTTGCTCTCTCAACTGTATTAACAATATGCTTCCATACCGGTTCAATCGCAACTATAACGCCGAACTGTTCTGCATATTTAACAATTGGTCTTAAATTATCTATAAAGCACTGTAAAGCTTCCTCTGAATGGTTAGCTGGCTCATACTTGTACTCCTCATTGACAGCACCTGTCTCTGTACCAACTACGCCACAGCCAAGTATACTTGCAAATCTTATATGTGCCTTATATTTCTCAACTATCTCCTTGTGCTTCTCCCCGTTAGGATTGCAAAGGTTAAGGTAACAGCCAAGTACTGCTATATCAACCTTATTCTCTGCACATAATTCTTTAATATACATTGCAAGACCTGGTGTCATAGTCTCTACTCCAGGCTTGAACTCCTTAATAGACTTGCTTAATGCTATGTGCATACAATGAAATCCCTGATTATGTATATTAGGAATAAGTTCATTAAGTGGTGCATATGCCACATCGTGTGCTCTTATACCGATTCTCATAATTAACCTCCTTAGGCTGTTACTCTATGTTATGATTATTTAACCCAAACAGCCATATCAGTATATTCTTTCTGATATGGCTGTCTGTTTCCGGTGTGCTGTGTGTCCCAGTAAAATGACATCTTTCATTACTGAAATGCCATCTTATGCCTCTTACACATACATCATAATATTTATTTTAACACATTATTGTCAGAATGTCATATTATTTTCACTAATTGCATTATAATAAGTTGCAAGTGGTATGAAACTCTGTGCAAATCCTTTTCCTGAATTGCCCTGACATATTACCGCATCATCTATAATAGTCTTGACTCCTACTGCTCCCTTAGGCACTTCATTCACAGCACCCCTGAACGTATTAAGTCCATATTCAAGATACTGTTTATTACCTGTAAGCTCATAGGCTATTGCAAGTGCTTCAAGAAGCAGGGTATTATTGCCATTTCTTGCAAGACTTGGAAGCTCCTTATAATAGAACAAACCATTATCCATATAACAGTTCTCTGTCAGGTCATCAACTGCCCTTAATATCATCTGCCTGATATCTTCTC
Organism: Bacteroides galacturonicus; assembly: GCF_003096855.1. Taxonomy (NCBI): domain Bacteria; kingdom Pseudomonadati; phylum Bacteroidota; class Bacteroidia; order Bacteroidales; family Bacteroidaceae; genus Bacteroides; species Bacteroides galacturonicus. The sequence continues at coordinate 111,063 of NZ_QEOA01000005.1, forward strand.
TTGGGAATATTCTGTAATATCTCATAACGCTTCCTACCGCTATTGATATCATAAAGCCTACTCTTATGGCTGTATTATCTGTGTAAGGTGATAACCAGTCTCCATATTCTTCTTCCCACTTCTTAAAATTATCAATTATCCAGTCACATTTTACAAGCCATTTATTATCATTAGTCTCTACATAAAGGGCTGTAAGTGTTCTTAGTGCCCATCCGGTTTCCCTTGCATTGGCTTCACCCGGCACCTGATACATAGGCGTTTCAAGAAGTTTTAATACATTTTCTCCTATTCCAATGGCTGTATCATAGCCTCTCTTATCACCTGTAAAATGGTAATAATCAAGCAGACCCTCTACCCACTCGTGAGAGCATACCATAACACCATTCTTACAATGTCCTGCCGTGTGCTCCCACTGTCCGCCAATTCTAAGAGGATTACTGCTGTAATGGCACACATCTATATCCATCCAATGCTTTGCTGACACAATCAGATAATCCATAAATCTTCTGACACCGGTTCTTGCATACATAAGTGCACACGCATGTGGATAATCGTATTCATTATTGCTCCAAACAGGCTTTCCACCGCCACGTCCCTGAACAGTGTAGCCCTGATCTACCGTGTCGCCCCAGTTAAGCATACCATAGCACCTTGAATGTCCGTCTGCTTTTGCCATAAGTGATATCTCAAAATCATCATTATGCTTTACAGGGAACACATCAATCATAACCCCTGCCCTCTTAAACACTTCCGGTGCTATATATGGTCTGTCTGGCATCTGGTATATAAGACTTCTGTTGTCTATCTCCCACAGCTTCATAGCAGGACTATGAAAATGTATCATAAACTGCTGTTCTTTTGCCATTCCTGACTGCATAGTAATCTCCCCGACATTCTCAGGAACAAGCATAACAGCCACACCTTCACTGCACGACTTCACTGCCTTAGGATAATTCTGCTGTGCCTGATGAACCGTAACACTAAAGCCATCTTCACCATCAGTATAATCAGCCATAAATGTTCCATAAAATACCTCTGCAAAATGCTCATTAGCCTCTTTCACAAGATATTTATCATCAATTACCTCATTGACCTCCTCGCCATTCTTACCAATTATAAAGCTTGTCTTATAATTAGAAGTTGCAACAACAGTTCTTATATTATTGACATCAGCCTTCTTTTCAATCATATCAAGCTCTGTTGTACCTCTTGTCATAAATACAGGACCATCATTATGCGAATTATCTGTACGGATATCACCACAGCCTGTTGAATCGTTACCTGCTGCAATTTTAAGAGGCTTTAACTGCTCTGTAATTACACTATCTTCTGATTTCTTAATATAAAATACAAGCGACTTTATCTTTAACTCATCATCTGATGTATTAATAATTCTGTATGTAATATTAACCCATGGCTTTCCGGCATAACCAGTGACTTTAATAACTGCCTTAATATTTTTGTTCTCAATATTCCCTACTGCGATATTACTGCACTCAGCTTCTACGCTTGCAGTAACTGGTCCGGCCTCAACAACCTTCCACTCTCCAATCTTAAGCTTATAAGCATTGCCATCTTTATCCTTAAGATATGGACCTTCAAAATTCTTATCTGTATATACTTTCCTGTAATCATTAAGCTGCCTGAATATTGAACTGCTGTTGTTGGCAACCTCATATTCCAGACTGCCGCATTTTATTAAAAAGCCATTATTAACCGGTGTTACGCTGACGGTGCCATCTTGCTTAGCACACTCTGATTGTCCGTCTGCTATAAGATTAGCTAACTCCTGTTTAGTAGTTGTCAATACTGCCTTTGCCAACTTATTAGCTGGTAAATCTGCCATAAAATCGACAAAAAGATACTTTATACTGCCGTCATCATACTCTGCCGTAACCTTTGGCTGGATAATACATTTTCTCTTATTCTGAACTATGCTTATATTATCCGTATTATATAGTTCCCCTTTAGCAAATGGAACTGCTATGCTAACACATTCATTAATTCTTGGATATCTGTATAACTTGTCAAAAAATATATCAACCATATAAAGCCTCTTTTCTGTTATGCATTTTACATATGTAGTGTCTGCTATACTATTTCTATTACGTTATGCGTTAAATCTTTAACTATTGTTATTATAATATTAATTGCCACTTCTAACCACTGTTATATTTGTCCAATTTATGATATTATACATATTAATTTACATATAAGGCACATAATCAGGAGGAATATTTTGAACTACGCTGAAATTAAATATAACGACATCGCCAATGGTCCTGGAGTACGTACAAGCATTTTTGTAAGCGGATGTACACACCACTGCAAAGGCTGCTTTAATGAAATTGCGTGGGATTTTAACTATGGTACACCTTTTACTGATGCAACCATATCTGATATAATTAATTCAATGAAGCCAGATTATATTGCTGGTCTTACACTGCTTGGCGGCGAACCATTTGAACCAGCCAATCAAAGGGGACTTATTCCGCTTCTAAAGGCTGTAAAGGAAAACTATCCGGCCAAGGATATATGGTGCTTTACCGGTTACCTTTTTGATGAGGATATTATGGATAAAATGTATGACAAATATCCTGAAACCAGAGAAATGCTTTCATATATTGACGTATGCGTAGATGGCAGATTTGTTGAAGAATTAAAAGATATGATGCTTAAATTCAAGGGTTCATCAAACCAGCGCACAATACTTGTACAGCAGTCCTTAAAAGAAGGCACTGTAATTACTGCTGAGGAATACCAATAATTAGTGGAAAATCTATATAAAAATTTTAGGTATTAGTCAGTCACCTGAATATCAATAATATTAAGGAGAATAATTATCAATGAAACAGACAGTTAAATTTAAAAAGCTTACACCAAATGCAATAGTTCCAACTTATGGTACAGAATTCTCTGCCGGTGCAGACCTCTATTCCGGAATGACTGAACCAGTGATAATCAACGCTGGTACTACAGAATTCATCAAGACAGGGATTGCTATGGAAATCCCTGAAGGCCTTGTTGGTCTTGTATACGCACGAAGCGGTATGGCGTGCAAAAAAGGTCTTGCCCCAGCCAATAAGGTCGGCGTTATTGACTCTGATTACCGCGGCGAGCTTATGGTTGCATTACACAACCATTCACAATCCCCTGTAACCGTTGAACCTGGCGACAGAATTGCACAGCTTGTACTCACACCTTATATTACTGCTGAATTCGTTGAGGCTGAGGAATTAAGTGATACAGTGCGAGGTGATGGAGGATTTGGGTCTACTGGGACTAAGTAATATTTTAAATAATAGTAATCACTATTTACTATTATAAAAATGCTGCATTTTATAGATTGATTATGCCAGCCTTCAAATATTAGAAAAAATGATATGTACCATTTTACCTAACAAACTCCTGTAAAGTAAAATAGTAGATATCAAAAGTCTAATTATTGGAAGCTGGTATTTTTATGTCTGAATATTCTTTTATATCTATATCCTGTCTTAAGTTCATCTTATAGTTTTCCATATCAGATTTTACACGATTGTCATAAGATATTTCTGTTTTCTTAAGTTCATCTTATATTTTTTATAAAAAAATATAATACAACTGCCATAATAACTGCTGTAGGATATAATATAACTGCTTTGCTCATAAACCACGAAAATCCATTCTTTAGCTTATCGTGATATTCCACTAATGGATACATCAGGCAAAATGCAAGACACCATACCCAAAGTCCTACTGACATCATATAAGCTGCCATAGCGTGACCATTATTTTTCACTGTTGTTACCTGTGTCTCCTCAATTGAAAGTGGATTAACAAACATATCTATATTATTGTCTGTCACAGCGTTTTTTGATACCTTATCTGCTCCATCATTTAATGAAGTATTAAGAACCGTTATTCCGTCACTAACTGCTGTAATTCCAGCCTGTAAATCTTTAGAACCATTTGCTAATGCTGCTGTACCATCTGAAAGCTTAGATGTTCCATCCGATAACTGCACAATCCCCTGTTCTAATTCTGTTCCTTTCTCAACAAGCTATTCACTTCCTGCCTGAAGCTGATGTGTGCCTGCGGCGGCTTTATCAATTCCATCTGATAATGAATTTATTCCGTTATCAAGCTGTCCAACGCCTTCAACATAACTTTCCACACCATCACCAAGCTTCCTGCTTCCCTGATATAATGTCTGGCTTGAGTCCGCCACAACATTAAGCTTATCTGTAATAAGTCCTGCTCCATCATCTAATGAACTCATTCCTGCAAGCAGCTTTTCTGTACCATCTGATGCCTGCCCCAAGCCATCTCCAAGCTCTGCAATACTTGCAAATACTGCATTTGTATATGTTGTTGTAACCTCAGATATAATATTTGCCTTAATTTCTTTTATGGCACTTTCACTTAATTTGCTGGAAATGTAATTATATCCCGGATTAGTTGCATATTGTAGCTGCATTTTCTCTGGATTAGAGTTCATCATTGATGCTGCATTCTTTGAAAAATCCTCTGGAATAGTTATTACCATATAATAGTCACCATTCTTAAGACCTTTATCTGCATTTTCTTCATCTGTAATGATAAAATTCATTGCATTGTTCGTTTTTAATGAGCTCTCAAGATTATCACCCACGGCAAGTATCTTCCCATTATATTCAATCGCAGCATCATTATTGACAACCGCTACAGGCAGTTTTCCAATCTCCCCATACGGATCCCACATAGAATTCAAAAACAATCCTGCATATATAGCTGGAATCAGCATAATTACTACCATCACCACTAATAGCAGCTTATTTTTGAATAAATGTGTAAGTTCCTGCTTAATCATTTATATTGTGTACCTCCTTTCGTTAACCGGATTTACTATACTAAATACAGTTAAATAACTAAGGGGGATTTTCTAAATAGTTTATAAACAATGTAGCAGCTTCGGGAGAAGCTGCTACATTGGTGTGGAAAATCTTGTTCTATGCTTAAACTGAATATTTATAAATAGTCATTAATATTTTGCATAAACATATATAATTGTATTAGTCTTGCCTTAACATATCATACACATTTTGAAATGTCCAATCATCTTTCGTAATCTCATACTCTGTAAATTTTTCCATATCTTTATATATTTTGTTATCAATCTTCTTATTTTTACTAACCGATGAAATATTATAATCATTTATTTCATTTCTACTACCATAATCAATTTTAGTATGATATATTTCAGCATCATAATATACATAAAATTTTATTTTTTTATCATACGATTCATTTATTTCCTGTTTTTGATAATCATATAAAGAATATGCTATTAATTTTGTTTTAATATCATCGTTAGATTCAATTATTGCATAATAATCATCATCTACAAAAGAAGCTAAGTTATTTCCTCCTTGATTAAAAAGTTCGTAAACAGGCAAATAACTATTTAATCGTTCATAATCATCTTGTAATAAACACTCTTCTTGAATAGACATCAATTTTTTAAAAGAATTATTCCATTCTTTTGCCAAACTTAATGAATCTTTTTTAATGATAAAATTTACTTCTTTATACATATCATCAGGTAAATTATTATCTGATACTATAGTTGTCGTATTAAATAACTCTATCTTATCTGTTTGTACTTTATTCCAACTTCTAGCAGCAATTAAAATAATAAAGATTAATGCCATCAACAATATATCAGGCTTGATCGGCGTATCATCTAATTGATAAAATGTTGTTTGTATTCCTTTTCCAACTAAATCTTCCATATAAACTGAAATATCATGTTGAGAATAATGTATAAATTTATAAGTTGTATTAGATAAATTTTTATAATTTTTACTTTTTATATCTTTTTCAAGTTCTTCTATACTATATTTAATTAATGCTTCTTGTTTAATTAAATTTTGTTGTTTCTTTTTCCTTCTATACTTACTTAATTCATTTTTAAATCTAACAGACATTATAATTTCAATTATTATAGATAATAATATTAATATTGGTCCCCATATCCACACATTAATTTCATAATTATATGTATTTTTATAATATAGATACTCAAATAATGCCGGTATTAATATAATAATACTCCATAAGTTTAATATACCTATACATAACAAAAATATTATTCTATTAATTTTAGGCTTCTTTGCCTCCTCAACATGAGCATTTTTTTCAAATTTTTTATGAAATTTCTCAAGTTTTTTCAAATTTTCTTTGTAAACATAATCAAGTATTTCTTCTCTGTCATTTTGCTGCTTAAAATTTACCAAATAACCTTCTGTAATCATATTTTTTGCAATAAATTTAGGAAGATACACCTCACTCTCCACCTCAACCAATTCATATTTTTTAGATTTGGGTATAATGTAACTAGAATATGGATTATACATTTTTTTCTCTACCAGAATTGACTCTTGTATAAAAACAACTCCAGTTGTATTTTTTAGAGTAAAATAATTTAATTGTTCTTCTATATCATCAAAAAAATGAATATATTTTACAAAAAACTGTGTAGTTTCATTGTATTTATTAATTTTATTAGTTATTTCTATTATCTTATCTCTTACAGAAACTGCACCTCCATTAAAACCATAGTTATCAATTTCATTAACAAACGATGTATAATATTTGTAATAAAATGAATTTCTAATCCCATCAATAATAGATTTATCCTGTGATAAATCATAAATCGCCTCTAAAAATCTAATTATAGGGAAAAAGGCTTTATCTGTACTATATTTTACATTAATATCTACCAAATTTAAACCAAATCCATTTCTTATAAGAAGAGTATTTATCTCCTCTCCTTTGAAACATTTGATTGCATATTTTACTATATCATTTTCTATGCTTTGTTTATTCTTCCTGTAATTTACAGCCTTGTCAAAACCTGATTCATTAAGATTATTTATTATTATTTCAATAAACCCATCTAGGCAATTACAAGTTCCATTTGTAAACTTACGAACAATAATGCCAGGTGAAAGTAATTCTGCATAATATAATTGTGCTCTTGACATAGATTCTTCTGATATCTTTAATATATCATCAATCGCCTCAATATTAGCTTTTCTTTTTTCATTCACCTCATAAAATACTCTTATTGCCTTACTAGAAAAAAGAGGTTCAAATATATGATTATTTTCAGCAACAGCTTCATATAAATCTTCGGCAATTTCGTCATTATTATGATATAATTTGCCATTCCAAAACAAATTTATTTCAGGTGCAATATTACATACAATTTTAAATGCTGAGACAGGTCTTTCATCTATGCTCTGATTTGCCTCTCTTATATCTAATATTTTTGAATATATTTTTTCATCATACTTTTCAAAAGCATTATATAGAGTTTGTCTAAATACATCCCTTATAGTTGCATTCCAATCCCTTTGGGCATAAGCAACTGCTAATTCATATGGACTTGTATATTCTTGATCAATAAAATAATGTTTAAATGAATTTACTCCATATGATGTACTATAAACTTGTAGTTCTTTCCCATCAAGCCAATCATTAACTTCACTATAACCTGCTCTAACATTTGGATCATATGATAATAATGCTTTAATTAAATTTAAAAATCTTTTATTATTCTCTACTTCCTTTGGATAAACAACATTATCATCTTTAAATCTGAGTACAATTTCCTCATTACTTCTGAACAACCTATATTTAGTATCATTTACATACATTTCACATAAAGATACTCCCAATGCAAAATAATCCGTTTTATTAGCAACTGCTATTCTTTTCCTATGATCCATACTTGCACTTACTGCTGCATATACCGCTGCATCAGGTGCTAAATATCCATCACTTACCTTTCCATCCGCCAATGTAATTGATCTGTTATCAGATACATTTTCATCCCCTTTAGTAACAGAACCAAAATCTGATATAATAGGAATATCATTTTCATCATCTATTAGCATATTAGCAGGTTTAATATCAGAATGTATAAATCCTGCTTTATGAATACAATTTAATGCTTCATTTAAAACTCTAATATATCTTTTAAGACGTGATTCATTATTAGAAAAATCTGGTTTATGTAAATCAAGACTCCCCTTATTATAAATAGGAAATATATAAAAATATCTATTTTTATATATTCCATAATCAATAAGCTTAATAATACCAGGTTTAGTATTATTTGACAAAAACCTTACTATATCGTCTGAATATCTATTTTGTTTTCTAACTCTGTATATTTTAGCAATATATTTTTCTCCCAAAGCAGTCTGAACTTTATATATTTCTGCTTGACCACCATAACTAAACGATTCAACAATTGTATAATCATTATTATTACCTTTTATTACCTCACCTATCTCCAAATCATATATATATTGATCTTCATCATTATTATAATAGTTTTTGTTTGAATTTATATCATCTTGCAATGTTGATGTCATTCGATTACTTTGATTATCTATAGGCAACGTACCTGTTTGTCTATCTATTGGTAACGTTCCGGTTTGTCTATCTGAAGCCAATGTTCCCGTTTGTCTATTATCTTCTGGCAATGTACCTGTTGTTCTTTCTCCCACTTTAAACACTCCTTTCTTATAATCTATTAACAAGAATTAATGATATGTTATCCCCTGCCCCATTTGAATATATTTTATCTAATATAATATCTGCCTTTATGCTCAATTCATTATCCGTAATTAATACATCTTCTACCTCATCAATACTAATATAGTCTGAAACTCCATCTGAACATAACATCAATAAATCTTTTTTGCGAAACTTTTCTCTATGAGTAATAACATCAATCCATTTAGAGTCAAATTCATCACAGCCAACATAACCACTAATTATATTTTTTTCTGGATGTGTATACATCTGGCTTTCACTAATTAAACCCATATCATACAATTGTTGTACTTTGGTCTGATCTTTTGTTAACTGTAATAAAACTCCATCTCGAAATCTATATGCTCTACTATTTCCTAAATTATATGTAGTTATCTCATCTTCTAGTAAAGCCACTATACACAAAGTACTACTAATGTTTGGAAATAACTTTCTTTGATTTCTTATAGATAATATTTTCTCATTACCTTTTTCCACACAATTTATTATTTCTTCTTTATTTCTCGCATTACATTCTGCAATATTCCTTAAAATCTCCCTAGAAGCTAACTCACTAAAAGGCAAACCACCTACACCATCTGCTACAGCAAACACACCTTCATCTCTATCTTCACACCCCATTAATTTTCCGTTACTAATAATATTATGCCCAACCAATATTGAATCATCACAGGTAGTATGTACCAGTCCTTTATTTACTAACGCCACATATTCTATCATTGTTAATTCCTTTCCAGACTTGCAATAATTTTAGGCATTTCCAACTCAGATTCATCTGAGTTTAACCCAGTAATGTCCTCAATAATTATTGTCTGACCATTTTCAATCCGGTTATCAAAAACATATGTTGAGAGCGGTGTTGTAAAATACTCCTCTACTATATTTCCTACACCTCTACCGCCTTCCTCAAGATTTGTAAGCACTTTTTGATATAATTTTTCTTTTACAATATCATTTCTAAATTCAATTCTTATTTTTTTCATACTATAAACTGCTTTACAAATTTTATTAATTTGAGAAAATAATATTTCCTTTGCTGCTTCTGGTTGTATAAAATTAAATACTATAAGATTTTTACCTATTCTATTTAATACCTCTGGTTTTCCTTTACTAAAGAAATAATCCTGTATTCCCTTAGTTACAACTTTATTTAATTCGTTATATGACATATTCATATCAACAACTCGCTTTTTTACTCCGCCAACATCTTGATATATGCCTAAGTTACTTGTAAATACAATTAAACACTCTGAAAAATAAACTGTATTTCCCTGTCCATCAGTCATTCTTCCATCTTCAAGTATCTGTAAAAATTTATCCCAGATAGTTGGTGAAGCCTTTTCAACCTCATCAAATAATAATAAAGAAAATGGATGTTCCTTTATAGTATTGGTTAATTGACCTCCTGATTCATATCCAACATATCCTGGAGGTGCTCCAAATAACTTCTGAGCCGAATGACTTTCAGAATACTCACTCATATCAAATCTTCGACAAGCACCTTCATCTCCAAATAATAATTCAGCTATTGCTTTAGCCAACTCTGTTTTTCCTGTACCTGTCGGACCAGCAAAAAACAAAATCCCTTTAGGCTTAGATGCAGAAGAATGTTGCAATCCTGAAAATCCTGTCTTTGCCCTCTTTATAATAGAAATACTCTTTTCAACAGCAACATCTTGTCCTTTTATTCTATCTTTAATTTTATTATTTTCGAGTTTTTCTCTCTCAATGTCATCCCAAGGATTTTCTTTAATCCCATACTTATATAAAGAAATCACATCATTTAATTGTCCTGATGTTATTTCCCCTAACCTTTTAAACTCACGAATTCCTCGTAAATCTAATATTTTCATTCCCTCAGTCATATCAATAAATTGCTGAATATCTTTTTCGTTTTCTTCATCATCTATAAAATAATCATAATAGCAATCCAAATATAATTTTCGTACGTGTTTATCTGGTAATGTTATCATTATATTTTTCACATATGGATTATCCAGATAAAACCATGTTGGAATATCATTAATTTTATCAACTATAAGTATTAATATATTTTGCCTTGTAATTCCGTCATTCCCATAATTGCTTTTTGCATTCATAGAAGCGTAAAGATAATTACTAAATACTGCTCTCTCCTGTTCACTCATATGACTAGGTTCCGTTAAAATTCTTGATGCGTAATTAACGCAAAATATGGTTGGTCTATCACTTTCTATCAAAGTCGTCTTAATTACTTCACTAGCATCAAAATAATTGATAGCAATTGAATTTGCTATCTGTCCATCTGTTCGCTTTTCATCTTGATTATCTTTATATTCTTTATATTGTTCTTCAAATGTATCAACAGAATATTGATTGTACATACTATCAAATACATCTATCAATTCTGCCTGCTTTTGTTTGTTATAAAAGCCATTTATCATATCATAATAACAAATGTTATATCCCATTTTTTTATAATATTCATATACATACGAATTTAAATCGTAAAAATCTTCACATTCTGTTTTTTTTTCATTAAAAATAGGGTATTCATCATATATGTTTCCTTCTAAAATAATGCAACTTTTTATTTTAGAAAAACACTCAATTTCTCTTATCCACTTTGGTATTTTCACCTTTTTTCCTCCTGCTATTATGTATTCCCACCGATATTAAATTGTCATTATAGTAAAAATTTTCTATTATCCTTCCATTGTTCATATAATTTATATATTTATTATTTATTTTAGGATTATGAAACTCTATTACTTGATTAGAAGAAGCTATGAGTGGTGTATGATTATCATTAAGTTCATCTACATATTCGCCATATATCACCACTGTCGCTTTCTCTATACATTTTATGGCATAATCATTATTCAAATCATATATTTCTTTTTTCGAATAACCTGTAAATATCAAAATATCGTCTGTTATTTCCAACATAAATGTAATTATTTCAAATAAATCCTTAGCTTGGCAAAACGGCTCTCCACCAGTAATTGTAATTCCATCAATTTTTTTATCAATTTTACTTATCATCTCTTTTATGACTGTCATAGAAACTTCACTATTGGGATTAAATAACTGCAACTCAGGATTTGCACAATTAAAGCATCTTTTTTTACATCCTCTTATCCATATAGCCAATCTATCACCTGGACCTAATGAATGAACTGGATATAATAATCTATCTATCTGCATATACTTACCTCAAATTTCTGATCCGCCAAAGTAAGCTCATCTCCATCCACCAGTATATTTTTATTGTTAGGAAAAAGCCTGTTTCCATTTATATATGTAAAATTTCTACTGTTATTATCTGTTACATACACTTCTGTATTAGTTACTTCTATCACTGCATGTTTTCCACTTACATAATTTAAATTCCAAAAATACTCTGATTCGATATTTCCATAAGCCCCTATCATATGTTTACCAGTAGGAATTAATATCTTTTTTCCATCTCTTTGATTTATTAATCGTAAAGCTGATATTCCAGCCTCACTCCCATTTAATTCTATCCCTTTATTTTCGATATTATCTATTTGCTCTTGGTTAATTTCTTGTTTCTGCACAGAATCTTCAGTTAACCTTTTAATAGCATCATTTCCACAATATGGACATTGACGAATTTTTTCTTTTTCATTTTTTATATCCACCTTATGATTACATACCGGACATATTTTAAAATATCTAATATTAGTATTCGTTAGCTTTTCATCTTCAATTTTAATTGGTAGTAATGAAATATCCGTTCCACAAGTTACACATATAAACCTATTTGCTGGATTTTTCTTACCACATTTATCACATACTCTAATTTGCATAATATTTTTCCTTCTCCCTACTTTATGAGTCAATATGCATTACTTTACGACCATGCTGTTCATAAAAGCCCATTGAAATATCAGCATTTCTTCCAAATCCAGTACTATAAATTTTCTTCTTTCGTTTACTATGTGTTTTAGATATCGAAATATTCATAACTGTATCTTCTGATACAGGTGTACAACTTTCATTAACAATATGAATATTATTCTCTTCCATTTTTTCCTTAATTTGTGGATATAACGAACATAATGCTCCCTGCTGTTCTACCTGCTTCTGAACCTCTTCTTTTGTTGGCTGTTCTTCTCCTATTCCAACAACCTGAATCATAACCGCATCCTTGCTAACTGAAGAACAAATATTAATATTATCATTAGAAAATACTATCCTTGAATTTTTATTATCTTCACCTATATTATATGAAACCACACTATCATATCCATATTCTTTCATTATATTGCTAATAGTGTCTTCAACATACATTCTGTATGCTTTATCAGATGCCTGTCTAGTTAAATCATTTATTATATTTTCAAGCTTGTCATTATCCATATTCTTGATATTATTTTGAGGCTCTGTTTCAAGATACTCACATAAAAATTGATATTGCCCTAACATCTGTTTCTTTTTAGTATCTTTCAATATTTCATCTGATAATGAATAAGCTATACTTTTCTCTAAAATGTGATAATATGTAATAATACTTACAAGTATATTTTTTCTAGCTGAAACAGAATATTTTCCTTTTTTATTTATATTATCTACATCCTCTAAAATCATTTTTACATATTTTTTATCTTCGGAAGTTAAAATATCCATTTCCCTTATTTCTGTTACACCTTCTTTTATGGTATTTAGCAACACATAATCTTCTGACGGCAAATCAATTTCTTCAATATTCTTTTCACCATCAGCATCATCCAATATAGACGCAAATACCTTAGTTCTTACTGTTCTACTTCTATTTTCTGCAGCACTTTCCTGACTATTATATTCATCAATTTTTTCCTTCTGAATTTTTAATTGCTTTTCATATTCCTCTTTTTGAATAATTTTTTTAATCGAATCAATTTTATCTAATATATCTCTCATTAATTCTCTTTTTACTCTCGGCAATTCCTTTATTCTGGAAACAATGAGATTATTAAGTTCTGTAATAGATTTCTCGCTTATTATTGTATTACTTAACAAAATAGAGTTTAGCTTAATCAAGTAATTGTTTTGTATCTTTATAAGTGAATTATGTAAATACTCAACTTTGTCCTGTTGAATACTAGTATTATTCATTGTCTCATTCACATAATTTTTAATCCATATCATTTCATTTTGAATATCAATATTTATAGACTGAATTTGACTAGAAAAATAATTTTCCTTTCCAATAGTATTCAATCGATTATTAATTCTTTGAATAACTTTAGGATCATTTGTTATGTGCATTAACTTTGGTCCACTCATTTCTTACCTCTTTATTTTTTCCTTTTTGTAGTTATACTTTTAACAATAAAATATATACCCATTAACACAATTATTATGCCTGCTATTCCACTAAAGGACTGCATTACATCGGATAAAACATTATTAACCCCACCATATTGCAAATCCATTGCATACATAAATACTAAAATAACAATAGACGATGATATAGAAGCTGTTATTGCCTTTCCTATATTTGATTGTTTTAATGAATCTAATATGTAAGCATTCACAAATGCCTCTTGCTTTGTTCCTGTAATCGTTTTTATAATTAATAATGGTGTAACTACTATACTTCCTCCAGTAATAATGCATTCAATCGCATAAACTGCTAATTTAAAAAATATGTTTTTCTCTATAAATTGCATTATAAATCCATATATAAGAATTCCTATAAAGACAATAATGAATTTGCTTGTCAATATTCCTATAAATCCTGCCTTATCAAAACTCATAATATTTGAAACCCAATTGATTAATAATACTAATGTAACTAACTGTATAAAATCTAATGCAAAACCACCTGCTGAAGCCTTAAGATAACTTTTTAGTGTTCCATATTTAACAATACCATTCCAAAAAGGAATATTTAACTTGATTATTTCTGAATTTTTTGCTGAGAAAATAACTATTATCATTGAATATATAACAATTGCTGTAACACAATTATTAATTATTTGCATTCCTTTATTTTCATCACCAGTCAAATTACACAACAGTCCAAACAATATAAACAATACAAATAAACATCCTAGAAAATTCCCTACCATATTATGTCGTCCGCTTTCTTATTATATTTTTATAACTATTTCGATATACAAAAAGCAATACATATACTTTATTTATCATCACTCATAATAATATAATCCATAAGCATTTGTTTTTTTTCAAATCCCAGCCATCCAAATAATCCTTTTATGAAATCAGTTTCTGGTTGTATATCTCTTAATAATTTCATATAAGTTATAATATCTTCATCAAATGATTCTAATGTATATCCATTTGCCTCATAAAATGCTGCTGCTATTAACATATTGGGAGTTTTACAATAAACCTCTTTTCCATTCTTTTTTCCGCTTCTAACTGCAAAATATTTATTGTATAATTTATTATATAATAATAAAAAAGCACTATAATATTCATCATTCACATCAGAATTGATTGCAATTCCAATTATTGACTCTTTATATAATGTTATTTGTTCATCACTCAGCTCATTTAAAAATAATTTTGAACATATATACAATAATTCCTCTTCTGTTGATTTTTCATCATTATAAACTTCTATGGCATTCTTTCGATTTTCCAAAATTTTGTTTACAATATTTAAATACTCATTTGATTTATCACTAAAATTCTGTATTTGCTGCTCCAATGAAATATCTGTAACAAATGAGTATTCTAATCTTTCTCTGATTGAAAATTTGATTCTATTTTTATTACTTATTATTTTTATTTCATTCATTGATATATTGTTATCTATATAATTATAAATATCTTCCATATCATACTCATTAAAAAACATTTTTATAACTGTTCTTATCTGTTCTAAATTCTTATTTTGCATAACGAATCTCCTTTTAATCCTGTCTAGTAATATGAACAACTATCATTTGTCCATAAAACACCATCGTAATATTTCTATAAATTATATTTCTAAATCAACATTTTTCCGTTATTTCCAATGATACATCCTATAAAATGCATTAATATACCTATGGAAAACCGCCAACTATGTCAAAGCATAATTGGCGGTCATAACTACCATTGCTTATTTACTTACCACGTTGCACCATCGCGATAGTAACAGCAGGAATTACTACACTTAGAAGGTCCATCTGCAGAATTATCCCTATGACTACCTTTAACATTCAAAGATACAGCAGTGACCTCAGGTTTTTTGTATTCCATATTCATTCTCCTTTCGATATTATTTCCAAACTCTGTATAGCAGTGTTTAGGAGCTCAATCAATTGAGTTACACATATTAACTCGTAAATGTGTTAACTGACAAACTGTCTCAGCTGGTGTGTTATAGTCTCCAGTTGATAAATAATTTACTACAATGCAAGGACTGCACATCATCAAATACTTACATTTTAGGCATTTATTATTTTTTGAAGCTTTCTCTTTAAGTAATAATTTATAATCAGCCCATGCAATATTAAAATCGTCTGACAAGAGATTCCACTTCTTAAATCTGCATTTATGACACGGATTAAGATAGCCCTGATAATCAACAAGAAAATTTGAAATAGCCATATCACATAAATACAACGGAACATCTTTTTGATTAACAAAAGGATTCGGAATTTCTGAAAGTCGTCTATATTCTTCTTTTTTTCCAGGTATTTCTTTTTCAATTTCAATTATTTTTTCAAGTGATATCATATGATTTTTAGTGCACTCATTTCCATTCAAGGTAGGAAACAGCTCCATAGAATAGGAAAACTCTGCACCATACCTTTCAGCAAGCGAACAAATTGCAGGATAATCATCTTGATTTTCTCGCATACCAATATATTTTATTTCAAAGTGAATCGAATTTTGTGATAACATCTTGAGCGTATTTATCACCTTATTGTACATTCCATTCTGACCAGTTACTCGAAAATAGCTTTCTTCATCTTTTCCATATATACTAATGCTTATAGATGCTGGTGGATACTTATTAAAGATTTCAATTGCCTTGGAATCAATCAATGTTCCATTTGTCAACAACTCAATAATAAAGCCTTTTTTCTTTGCGTAAATATATATTTCAAAAAAATCTGACCTAGTTAAAATTTCTCCACCTGTGAAATACAAAAACAATACCCCAACATCAAATAGTTTATCAATAATATACTTAACTTCTTCTGTCGTAAGCAATGTATGCTTTTCTTGATCCTGTAAATAACAATGAACGCATCGTAAATTACAATAAGGTGTTAGTTCAATCCCTCCTACATGAGGATGCCTTTTAGGTATCCAAACTTTTTCTCTGATTTGCTCAATAGAATTATCATTTTTAACAAGCGATTCCTCCGCAAACAATTACACCACCTCCATTAGATACCCTTTGGATTCAAGATTCTCAACAAACATTTTGCAATCAGAATAAATAACCGGATATAATTCTGCATTATAATTTTTTATCAATGACCGCAAATATGATACAATACCATCAAGAGTACAAACCCCATTTGTCATCAAATATTTGATGATAACTTGACCTGTCTCATTAACAGAAAATAATTCTTGAAAATCGTAATATTGTTTTTCATATATATCAATTAAAAAAGAGATTCCACCAATATCCCGAAGGACAAGTCCTTCTCGCATTGAAAAATATGTCTTTTGATATTTTGTCTGACTTTTCATATACATATTAATACTTTCATCTCCATTAGAAAAACCACTTGAAACCTGCAATAAATTACACTGAAAATTTTTTATGTTATGTATGATTGTACATAACGCATCAACATTACAAACGTACTGTGAATATTTTTTTAGTTTTAAAAGCAATTCCGACATATCATCACCTCCGGGGATTTCACAAAGGTAGTATTTTATCTTCACTGAATAATTGTCTGAAATATCCACTCCAATGCATCTTAACCCAGCAGACTTAGTTAAAATTAAATCACGTACAATTTGAAATGTTGCATCTCTTTTTATTATTGGACATTGCTCACAGTAATTAATGTAGTCAGTATCATAACGCTTTGACTCATCTGTTGTAAAAGTTTTGAAATAGAAACGTATGTTATTATAATTTAAAGATTTACACATTTTCGAAAAGCCACAATAATATAATGGATGATAATCATCGAAACTTTTTATTATAGAATCCATATTTCTCAAATGGTCTAATAGCTCCTTTTGTTTAAGAGTTAACCTATATCCCTGACATAAATAATCAATCAATCTTAATTCCTGTTGTTTATTACTAATATTTACTCGTACATAAAATCGATCTAACGTGCTACTTTCACCAACCATTTTTTCAGATATACCATAACTATTGATGCCACGAGTAAAATTAATAAAATTTATATCAGCTTCAGTTAATGATGATTCAAAAAATTTATGTCCATCCAAATAGTATATATCTTCGAAAAGATCACCTGATTTTGCTTTTATACAAACATAATCAATATGACTCCAATCCTTAATTTCAGAAATTGACTTTTTTTCAAACATAATTTATCCTTTCACATTTGTGTGTTGTATTATGTGCTTATCACATACCCACATCCATTTATATATGCGATTATTCTATCAATAACTGTTTTCTAACTAATTGAATATGAACTGTAGACTAATTATCTTAAATCTAAGATTTTAAACTACTGTTTCTTTCGTAGAGTATTACACTTTGCGAAAGAAAAGCCTGGAAATGTTGATTCTCAACAATTTCCAAGCTTTAAGATGGTTTATTTGACGGCTAATAGATTTGAAAGTTTATTCATATTTTGCTGCTTAAGATACATAGATGGATGTACATATCTATTAAGTGTTATATTCACATTTGCATGACCAAGAATTTCACTCAGACTTTTTATATCAAAACCAAGTTCAATGCACTGGGTAGCAAATGTATGACGTAATATATGGAAATTTGCATTTTCAATATTACACAGCTTTAAAATGCGCTTAAAATAATTCTGCATAGTTCGTGGCTCAACATAATGAACTGAATTACCAGATAATATGTACGCATTTTTGTTTTCTGATTTATTTAAATATGGCATAAGAATATCCGGGATTGGAATATCTCTTACCGAGCATTGACTCTTTGGAGCAGTAATCTGTATGGTTGTTTTATTGCTCCCATCTAATGTTTGGAGTCTTTGCATTGTTTTATGAATATGTAAAATTTTTTTTTCAAAAGAAAAGTCTCCCCAAGTAAGAGCACATAGTTCACCTATTCGGATTCCTGTAAATGCACAGATTAAAATCCCTTGATTTAAAAGATTAGGTTCATTCTGAAGATACTCTATCAATCGCTTATAATCCGTTGTTTCAAGTGTCTTAACCGGAGTATTTTTCTGCTTTACAGCTACATTCATTGCTGATAAATCCACAACATATTTACATCTGGATGCATACTTTAAAATTGCCTTTATTACTGCTAAAATGTCTGCAACTGTTTTTCTTGATAATCCAGTTTCTTTTTTACCTCCAGTTGATAATAATTCAGATACATACGATGATAATAGTGCATAATCAATAGAACTAGTAGCTATATCTCCCAAAGGCATAATAATATAGGTTGAAATTATATTCCTATACCTGATATAAGAAGATTCTTTTATTGATGGTCTAATATCAGCAAGCCATAATTCACATATTTCCTTAAATAATACAACTTGTTCTACAACCTTTTGTACATTTGCTTCTTGATAACACTGCACCTTTTCAAACTCTAATTTCTTTTTTACTTCCAAATATGATTTTCCATAGATATAGCCATATTTTGCAACGTCTGAAGTCCGTTGCTTTATAAATCGCCCTTCCCATCTGCCGTCTTTGCGTTTATAAATATTTTCGCCTTTTCGTGGCATTGTATCACCTCCTGCCTATGACTATAAAACTGACGGCAAATCCTTTAGTTTGTCAATTAATTTTATAAAATATTTTTTGATTTACTACATTACAAAAGGTGGCATATTGACAAAAACAGTGTCAAATGCTAAACTTTCGGTAAAGAAATCAAAAAATGTATTTATATTTATTCGCAAAGTGTAATACTCTACGAATATTTTAGTCTATATATCTTGTGAAATATATCTCTTTTACTTGTTTTTCCACATTATAAATTTTTAAGAATGACCTTATTCTTGTATATTGATTTCATTCGTTTTTTTTATAAAAGTATTTAATTGCATTATAGTAACTTCTTGCTCAGTAATAATTAGCTCATCACACACTCTTAATATTTGATATCTCATACTACAAACATTTTTCTATATGCGAATCTGTAAAAATATTTACTAATTTCCATAAAATCATTCTACTAACAATAGATTATAATCTTATTTATGCTTTTATCTAAATGCTGCTTGCTTGTATTTGTTCTGTGATAATAATAACTCTTTATATAACTATTCACTTTTTTATCAATATTGAAATGTACACTTTTTGAAACTACAAAAAAAGGACTGATAAACAGTCCCGAAATGTATGGACATCCTTTTACGGAACGTCCCAGTATTTATGTATGCTTTTTGACACCACCTCCTTAAAAATGGGTATAAAATAAAGAAGGTATTTTCAACCTCCTTCTCTGACTACTTATGACTATTAAGAAATGACACCACCTCAACCCTTGATTTATCGTCATGGACGAAGCGGTGTCAATACTTGTAATTTTTGAATCCTTTTAAAACTCTTAGGTGGATTCTAGTTTTTCTAGTGCATTGCTCACTTCTAT
Source organism: Bacteroides galacturonicus (assembly GCF_003096855.1). Lineage (NCBI taxonomy): Bacteria > Pseudomonadati > Bacteroidota > Bacteroidia > Bacteroidales > Bacteroidaceae > Bacteroides > Bacteroides galacturonicus. The sequence continues at coordinate 131,362 of NZ_QEOA01000005.1, forward strand.
ACTTAATCCTTCTACTCTCCTATATGCTAATTCTCCCATACTTAGGTCATACACTAGTTTCTTTTTCATTTCAGCCTCTATATGAACAGTATTTCTGTATTCATATAATTTGACTAAATCATCTGCCAATCCTTCACTTATCAGATTCAGCTCTAATAATGCTGCTACTTTTTGTTCATAGCGAATTTTAGTTTTATCAACAGCTTGAACCTTATTATAGCATGGAATAATATCTTTTTTATCATGTTCCAGTTCTTTGGCTATTTTTTCCAATTTATGTCCTGGTATTCCAATTTTGACCAAGCGTTCTTGAAACAGAAGATTTTTTACTGTATTCGTTTCCTCAAATAGTTCAAACAACAAATAATTAACAACAGCCTCTTGAATAGACACATACATTATTACCTGTGTCTTTATCTGAGCTAATAAAAGCTCGTCCGAAGCTTGTAAACCCTCAAAGAATTTATAAATTTTTCTCGCATTTATAAATTCTACAATAAGTCTATCTCTCAAACTTTTATTCTCAATAAATGGATAAAAATGTGACTCATACCACTCTTTATTAGGTAAATGTCCTGATATATAATTCTCTAGTTCTTTTTTAGTCTCACTTGTAAATGCCATTTTCTCCTATCTCCTTTGTCGTAATACTTACTTAATATTAATCGATTTTGAGTTTGATATAAAAATCCTGTCCCTACTTTAAGATTGACTTAATTACTGCTTCGAGAGGAACTTTTTATAATAATGCTGTGGCATACTAATATACAGTTACCAAATCAGCTCGAAATGCCTCAACGCATCCTTAATATACTCCACCTTCTCCTGTGGACACCGCTTTACCTCTGGATTCTCTTTCTTAGACTTATTGTAATTCTCGCCTATGTCCAGACCACACATCCGCTTCACCTGTGCAATATAAGAAGTATGCACATTCACACCATACTTATCCTTCACATATTCCTTAATCTTTTAATAAGTAGCCTTTTATTGTGGTGTATAATTCCTCTCTTCTTCAAGCTACATCATAATCTTCTACATATCATTTCGCGACAACAGTACCACCGTCTCAACATGCCCCGTATTCGGAAACATATCCACGCAGCACCCCTTCTTAACCTCATACCCGCTCTCCTGCAACATAACCAGATCTCTTGCAAGACTTGTAGGCTTGCAGGAAATATACACCATTGACTCCACGCCATAGTCAATTATCTTCTTAAGTGCCTTTGGATTGATACCATCTCTTGGTGGGTCGAGGACGATAAAGTCTGGCTTGTCCTTTATGTTATCGAGAGCGTTAAGCACATCATCTGCGATGAATTCGCAGTTATCAAGACCATTTATGCCGGCATTAATCTTGGCAGCTTCTACGGCTTCTGGTATTATCTCAACGCCGATGACTTTCTTTGCAACTGGGGCTAACATCTGCGCTATTGTTCCTGTTCCGCTGTACAGGTCAAAGATTACCTTGTCTTTGGTTGTTCCGACATAATCTCTTGCCTTTGAGTACAGGACTTCTGCACCAAGTGAGTTAGTCTGGAAGAATGAAAATGTTGTAATCTTGAATTTAAGTCCAAGAAGTTCTTCTTCAATATAATCCCTTCCGAATACTATCTCTGTCTTTTGGTTGATTACCGCATCGGCAACACTGTCATTGTAGGTGTGCAGGAAGCCGGTTATCTCTCCGTCAAGTGACAGTGCTTTTAATCTGTCTGCAAGTTCGTCCATAGGGATATCATTAATTGTAGTTGTCACAATATCCACAAGGATTTGTCCTGTCTTTACAGCTTTTCTTACAAGCAAATGTCTAAGATACCCTTCGTGCTTCATTTTATGGTAATAAGTGAGATTTTTCTCTAGTGCATAATCATATACACACTTGAGTATTTTTCTGTAATCATTATCCACAATCTTACAGCCTGTTACTGTTACTATATCATACATACTGTTTCTCTTATGTAAACCGAGGGCTATCGGACCATCTTTTACCTCATCGCCAAATGAGAATTCCATTTTGTTACGGTATTCACTTGATACAGGGCTTCCAATTATTCCCTCCCACTCATATTCTGTATTAATAACAGGAGCAAGAAGCTTCTTCACTGCATTTTCTTTCATCTTTAACTGTTCTTCGTACCTTACAGTCTGATATACGCAGCCACCACATTTACCAAAATGCTCACATCTTTCGTTAGTTTCTGTATCTGCCTGACAGACAACTTCAAGAAGCCTTCCTTCACATTTGCCGTGCTTCTTCTTGTTTACCATAAATTTAACTGTCTGTCCCGGTATTGAATTCTTTACAACAGCCTTTTCCTCTATAGTCTGTCCGTCTTCCTCTGTCTTAACTATTACATTTCCCTTATTAGGAAAATCCACGCTTTCTACATAACCTGTATATATGCCGCCTTTTTTCATCTTTTATCTCCAATCCTTCTATATAATCAATCAGGAAACTAACCCTGTCCTCCCACATCACCGAACATCTAAAAAACCACTGGCTGTAAGCCAGCCAGTGGTCTTTGTCTTAATCATTCTTTAATTGGCAGAATAATTAGTTCTCGAATTCATCATCATCTTCAAAGTCTTCATCAAAGTCGTCATCATCAAAATCATCATCAAAATCATCAAGATAATCTGGTGTGAAGTATCTATAGATTGCATATACGATAGCTGCTAATGCTGCAACCGCTCCAATAACTGCTAATACTATGATAATTACATTACTTTTCTTCTTGCTCTCTTCTACATCTTTCTTGTGAAGAAGTTCATTGAGCTTGCTTGCCGCAATAAGCTCTTCAATCTTATCCTTATTCATAACAACCGCTCCTTTCAAAACACTTTTAAAGTAAATATATTGTATCACAACATATTTTATTTGTCACCATATTTAGGCTTTTTTAAGCTTAGCAAAGCCTGCAAGCATTTTCTTTAAACCATACTCATCAAATGTTACAGTTACCATATAATCTCTTGTGCCATTATCAATTGAAATTACTTTTCCTTTTCCAAACTTGGCATGAACCACGGTATCGCCAACACCATATCCAAGTCCAGATGTTCCACCAGCACTGCCAACAGAGGCAGTCAAACCCGCTGTGCCATATGAAGTACCTGCATAACTTCCGCCTGATACAGATTTTCCACCAGCTGTCAATCTACCGACAGTTCCACTGCCTCCAGCTCCATCAGCCTTTAATGACTTCTTCAAATCAAATATATCCATAGGAAATTCTTTACCAAAACCAACCTTAGTATTCGCCTTTCCCCCGATTTCCTTTCTCACAGAAGAACTGCTGCCCACATATGACGAACCCCCGCCATACGATGAACCACTTCCATATGGTGAGCCGCTTCCCGCGTATGGGCTTCCTGTTCGCTGGGCTGGTGAGCCGCCTGACCTGTAACCTGCTGAGGTTGAGCCGCCGATTGATACACGTTTTGGTTCTTTATAATTCACATTGCCTGAACCGTATCTGTTAAGAGCGGCTTTGGCATTGGCTCTGATATTATACGAACGTGTTTCCTCTGAGTCATCTTTTCCTCCATATGCAATCTTACCTTTATTATATCCTGAACTATTATTTTCTATGTGCATATATTCTTCGGGAATTTCTTTAATAAAGCGTGATACTTTATTCATCTGTGTTTCACCGCGTACCATACGCATCTTCGCACTGCTTAAATTAAGTATCTTCTCTGCTCTTGTTATTCCTACATAGCAAAGTCGTCTTTCTTCCTCTATCTCTGCAGGGTCATCTGACACTATTGTCATATAACTTGGAAAAAGGCCATCTTCCATTCCTGTCATATACACAATAGGGAATTCAAGACCTTTGGCACTATGTAATGTCATAAGCATTACCTGCTTATCTGACTCATTAAGATTATCAATATCTGCTATGAGTGCAACTTCTTCAAGGAAACCGCTTAATGTAGGAGTTTCTTCCTTCTGTCGGCAACTCTCCTCATAGCTTACTATTTTGTTAATCAATTCATCTATATTTTCCTGTCTTGCTTCTATTTCTTCTGCTGTTTCGCTCTCTGCAAGACATTCTATATATCTTGTATCACTTACAACAGTTTCGGCAAGTTCTTTTATGCTCATAAATTCCTGCTTTGCCTTAAGTGAACCTATAAGTGTAACAAATGGCTCTAACTTTCCAACACCTCGTTTTATCGTATCGATATGCTCAGCATCGCACAGAGCCTGCCAGAATGTTATGTCATTCTGGTCTGCATATTCCTGAACTCGTTCAATTGTTGTCGCACCAATTCCACGCTTTGGAACATTGATAATACGCTTTACTGCCTGTCCGTCCATACCATTGTCTATAGTCTTTAAATATGCAAGTATATCTTTTATTTCCTTACGCTGATAAAAGCTTATTCCGCCATATATACGGTATGGTATATTCTTTAACATAAGTTTTTCTTCCAACGCTCTAGACTGTGCATTAGTCCTGTATAATATGGCAATATCGTTGTAATTCCAGCCGTCCCTTACCATAGAACTTATGCTGTCAACAACACCCTGTGCCTCATCATATCCATTTTCATAAAGTGTATAATTAACCTTTTCACCCTCGCCATTCTCTGTCCACAGACTCTTTGCTTTTCTTCCTATATTGTTGCTTATGACCGCATTGGCTGCATTAAGAATTGTCTGTGTTGAACGATAATTCTGCTCAAGCTTTATTACTTTAGTTCCTGCAAATGTATTCTCAAAATTCAATATATTGGTAATATTGGCACCCCTGAACTTGTATATTGACTGATCATCATCCCCAACCACGCAGAGATTGCCATATTTGGCGGCAAGCATTGATATAAGCTTAAACTGCGATGTATTAGTATCCTGATACTCATCAACCATAATATACTTAAATCGTTCCTGATAATAATTAAGTACTTCAGCATCATTTTCCAATAATTCTACTGTCTTGTATATTAAATCATCAAAATCAAGTGCATTATTAAGCTTTAATGTCTTCTGATACTCCCTGTATACATTGGCAATTCTCTTGCCGTTGTAGTCACCACCTGCCTCAAGCTCCATCTGATCCGGACTCATAAGCTCATCTTTGGCGTGCGATATCGCATTCATAATTGTTTTTTCCTTGAGCATCTTCGTATCTATATTGAACTTCTTACATATATCCTTTATAACACTCTTGACGTCATCTGTATCATATATTGTAAATGTATTGGAATAACCAATTCTATCTATATAACGCCTGAGAATCCGCACACAGGTAGAGTGGAAGGTGCTTACCCACACTTCGCCAGCCTGCTGTCCTACTGTCGCATCAACTCTCTCTCTCATCTCCCTTGCCGCTTTATTAGTAAATGTAATAGCAAGTATATTATATGGTGCTACACCACAATCATCTATAAGATAGGCTATCCTGTTAGTAAGAACTCTTGTCTTTCCAGAACCTGCACCCGCTATAATAAGAAGCGGACCCTCTGTCCTTTTAACCGCTCTTTTCTGGCAGTCATTTAAACCATCTAAATTCATATACTCTCCAATCCAATGTGTGATTATACTCACACTATCTCCACTTTAACTTACAAATGCACTTAATTAAAATCAACAGTACATCTAAACTTAACCTTCATATGCTGTGCATACACAATATCATAATTTAGTATAACAAATGTTCGATAATTTTAAAAGCAAAAAATCAGAAACCATCGTCTGAATTAGTATATAATTAAATATATTTATCCAGCTATGATTTCTGATTTATAATGTATGTTCAACAAATGTATTCTTATATATCCTACTTCTCTGTTATGACTGCATTATCCATTACTAAATTCTGTGCCTTCTTAACAAGCATAGACTTAACAATAGTTTCTTTGTCATATTTATCTGTAAATGTATCTACCTTTGAATAACCGCTGTCCTTAGCGAACTGCTCAAGGTCATCCTTGTATTCATAATCTGTAATTGCAAGACATTCCTTTTCTGCAATTGCCTGATATACAAGCTGCTGTCCTGCTGATGCCTTAACGAATTCATCAAATGTCATGCCATAAAGGTTCTGGCAATATTCATCATTAGTCTTACCCTGAAGTGTACTGTAAAAGCTTATTGATTCCTCAAGCTTTGATGACTGCTGTGCAAGGAATTCCTCTGGATAACCTGTAACCTTGCATTTGTCAAGGAGCTGGGTAAGTATTGCTTCATTCTTAGCTTCTGTTATCTTAGTTTCTATTGTTCCACTGACATCATTCTTAACATGTGCCTTATATGAATCAACTGTTTCGCAGTTGAACGCACTCTTAACAAAAGCATCTGTAAGCATAGGAACATTAGCCTGCTGTACATAACTCATTGTAAGCTCGAATACAACTCTCTTGCCAGCATAATCAGAATACTTTGAATTCTCTGGAAGTGTGATTGTTATTACCTTAGTCTGTCCTGCAACCATTCCATATAATTCTTCATCTAAGCCAGTTCCTGCAACAGGGAAAGCATCCTTACCAAGTGTCATACTATAATCAGAACCAGTAAAATCATCTATTGAAAGTCCGCCTGATGTACCAGTATAACCAAATGTAACCTTATCGCCTTTCTGTGCTTCCCTGTTAACATCTGTATATGTTGTCTCACTTTCAAGCTGTTCTGCAATCTTATCATCTATAACCTGATTAGTTATGGCTGTTACATCAACCTCAGCCTGAATTCCCTTATAATCTCCAAGCTCTACATAATCAGTTGGATTGTATCCATAATCTACCTTTATCTTACTGTTACAGGCTGTTGTCATCATAACTGACATAACCATAGCTGCTGTAACAGCATATTTTACAACTTTATTCTTTAATACTTTTCTCATAACCTGTCTCCACATTAAATATTGCCGTAACACCGACTTATAAACTATACCACAATATCACATTTAAAACCAGTATTATGCAAATGTTTCACAATATTATCACAAAAAAAGGCAAAAAGCCCAATCTGATATGCTCCCGAATTACTGGAACACATCAATTCGCTTTCTGCCTTTTATATAACTGGTATTAATACCAATATAAATCTTAATTAAGCAAGCTTAGCCTTAGCTACTTCTGCTAACTTAGCAAATCCTTCTGCATCGTTTACAGCCATCTCAGCTAATACCTTTCTGTTAAGGTCGATGTTAGCTAACTTTAAACCATACATAAACTTGCTGTATGAAAGACCGTTCATTCTTGCTGCAGCATTGATTCTTGCAATCCATAACTGTCTGAACTGTCTCTTCTTCTGCTTTCTACCCTTGTAACTCTCTGTAAGAGCTCTCATTACAGACTGCTTAGCAACTCTGTACTGCTTAGATCTAGCTCCTCTATAACCCTTAGCGAGCTTTAATACTCTGTTATGCTTCTTCTTTGCGTTCATACCGCCTTTAATTCTTGCCATTTCTTAATTTCCTCCTAATAATCAATCACAGACATCCATATCTTATAAATATGGCATAATCTTCTTCATTGTCTTTACATTAGTTGCATCTGTCATAGCTGCATGTCTAAGATTTCTCTTTCTCTTAGTAGTCTTCTTTGTAAGAATATGGCTCTTGTAAGCTTTCATTCTCTTTAATTTACCTGTTCCAGTTACTTTAAAACGCTTTGCAGCTGCTCTTTTTGTCTTTACCTTTGGCATAATAATCCTCCTAATTTAATTCTCATATGGAATAAATAATATTTTAACGTTTTTCAGTTAAAAACATAGTCATGCTCCTGCCTTCTAACTTTGGAGCTTTGTCTACTACTGCAATATCACTTAACTTCTCAGCAAAATCTTCTAATATATGCTTGCTGGAATCGATATGTGCCATCTCACGGCCTCTAAATCTTAAAGATACCTTTACTTTATCGCCTTTCTCGATGAACTTTCTTGCCGAATTACACTTAGTATTCAAATCATTAACATCTATGTTAGGTGACAAACGAACTTCTTTGACTTCTATTGTTCTCTGCTTCTTCTTAGCTTCCTTCTCTTTTCTGACAAGTTCATACTTATACTTGCCATAATCCACAAGCTTACATACAGGTGGCTTTGCAGATGGGGCAATCTTTACTAAATCAACCTCTGCCTCTCTTGCCAGTTTCATAGCATCCTTAGGAGACATAACTCCAAGCTGCTGTCCTTCTTCTCCAATAACACGAACTTCCTTATCACGGATCTGCTCGTTAATCATTAATTCGCTAATAGTAGTGCACCTCCAAAATCAAAAAAAGTGGATAGTCAGACTATCCACTTTTTAATCATAATGCATCTTAATTGCTGTTTATCATGCACATTCTTAAAAATATAAACCCAAGTCGCCCGATTGCGCTAAGGTGAGAGTGGATACTCTGCTTTGTTTAACAACTATTAGAGTGTATCACTAATAATTATAGCTGTCAACTAATATTTTATATAATTATGAAAATAATTGCAGAAATTTTCAATTAAGCTCTGCAATTCCTGACAGCCTTACATATCTGTCCGATATTCTGTACCATGTTGGGAAATCCACAACACCAGTCTGCGGCATATTATTAATTCTCTGAAACTGCCTTACTGCCTCCGCTGTACGCTCTCCATATATCCCGTCAACCGTCAGTGCCGGTATTGCTGTGTAATAATCCCCTATAAGATTAAGCTGTTCCTGCAGCTGCCTTACCTTCTGCCCTGATGAGCCTATATCAAGATCTGCACCGGGCCACGATGACGGAATACCCTGTATCTGTTCAGCCGTATTAATGTACATATTATCTCCATAATAATATCTTAATATATCTATTGAGGAATATCCCTGATCACCCAGATATTTACTTCCCCATTGTGTCATCCAGTCAGGACAGCTCGATTTCTTTCCATCACAATACTGTGTTAATATCGGCTGTTTTACATTCGGTCTTGACAGATAATTATCAAATATTTCATCCACAACCTGTGAAATACTTTCAAATATATTACGTCCGTTGACCCATTTGTGGTCAAATGCAGTTGATGAGGTTATCGTAAAGTTGTAATTCTGGTTTCTGTACCACTCTGTATACACTCTGTTTAATGTAAAGGACATAATTGCTAAAATATTAGCTTCCAACGTCTGTCTTGGCCATGTCGAATATATTTCACTGCTCGCTACATTTTTAATATAATCCTTGTACCTCACATAATAATCAAGTGCTGTGGAGTCTGTAGGAACACCATCGTGCACAACTATTGTTTCTGGTATTACAACGCGGCTTAACACAATCTCCCCCGACTGGCGTACCGGCTTAATCTCGGTCTCTGGTATCTTGGCAGGATAGCTGCCATACAGCGTATTAACTGGAATTACAATATTATTCTCAGGAATCTCCCTGTTATCCTCATTCAAATACACATTCTGAATACTTGTTTCCCCTGAGAATACATCAATACCGGATATATTAATCTCCTCGTAACCATCTGCATTAACATCAATAGTGTATTCCGAAAATGGCTGGTTCTCACCTGGTTCCATACTATACTCCACCGGCGGTGTGAGAAGATCATCAAGATTAACTGCTCCTTCTGAGTCAGTAGTTATCTCATTGATAATTCTTTCAGGATTTCCTGTATATGCAAGTGAAATCCTTGCATCTGCCAATGGTGTGCCCTGCTGTTTATCATATACGTTAATGCGCATTTTCCCTTTATCTATTGCATCGGCAGGAGTTTCCATTGTATGTACATACACCATAATCTAATTCCTCTTATATTATTCATTATATTTTTGATTATTATATGTATCTTTATGAAATTTTATGAATAAAATAAACTGATATTTCCTTTAGGAGGATTTATGGCTGATTATAGAATCGCCCTTGATGCTGGACACGGTGGAAGCGACCCCGGTGCTGTATATAAGGGCAGACAGGAAAAAGATGACACTCTCGACCTTACTTTAGCTGTCGGTGACATACTTAAAAAAAATGGCATAGATGTATATTACACAAGAACTACTGACGAATACGAAACTCCATTTAAGAAAGCAACCGATGCGAATAATTCCGGTGCCGACCTTTTCGTATCAATACACCGCAATTCCTCAGAAAATCCTAACCAGTATTCGGGCGTTGAAACCCTTGTATACAGCGATACTGGTTTAAAGGCTGAGGTGGCAAGAAATATTAATAACCAGCTTGAAGATGCAGGCTTTAAAAATCTTGGTGTAGACGAACGCAAAAACCTTGTTGTCCTTAAACGTACCAAAATGCCAGCCGTTCTTGTCGAAGCTGGATTTATTAACAACGATAAAGACAATTATCTATTTGATGAAGAATTCGACAGCATTGCACAAGCAATCGCAGACGGAATATTAGAAAGCATACCATCAGGCAGGCCCGGAAATACCACTTCCAATAAAAGCAATCGCACTGACAACAATAATAATAGCAGCAACAATAGTAACAACAATAATAGCAGCAACGGCCAAATGAATAACTCTGGCAGAGCTGCTTCTGCCTCAATTGACAGCACAGCTATGGTTAATTCCATCCCACCTGATAACGAGGTGTTTTCTGTCCCTGTCAGTAGTTCAAATATTATGCCACAATGTCCTTGTGACAATAATGATTATGACACAGAAAATGAAGCACTTTACCGTGTACAGGTTGGTGCATACCGCAACAAGGATAATGCCGACAGAATGTTAAATTCACTTTTAATGGACGGATTTCCTGCATTTATAATATATGAGGACGGCTATTATAAAGTCCAGGTCGGTGCTTACCGTATTCTCTTAAATGCTATTAAAATGGAACAGCGTTTAAGAAGATTCCGCTACAGCACATACATTGTATATTCATAACAGATTGCTATTTAATTAATAAACATTTAAAACCCTCCAAAAGTCGAAACAGTGTCTTACTTTTGAAGGGTTTATTTTAGGTTATTTTACATTTTAGGAGCTGTAGTTATTAATTATCGTTTATTATTCTGCTGAATATATTGTTACACCATGCCACTCAATAGATGCAATATTATCAACACTGATAACCTGTTTTAATGCAAATGATATATGCATAGTACCTGCTTTGACACTTAAATCAGAAGTTTTGTCGTCAATACTAACAACTGTGCCATCTTTAAGATGTACTACAGGTGCATATTTACCACTCATACCAAACCACTTAAAGTCTGCATTTCCTGTTCCCTGTATATCAAGTACGAATCCATCACATTTAAGTGTATCTATATTGATAGTCTGGTCTGCATTATAAGATGATGTAACCGATATATTAGGAGTTGTACTAAGCACACCTGTGCTGCTACTCTTAAGAACTGTTTCAAAAGACCACTCCCCTGTTGCTAAAGTTCTGGTTTCTCTTGTTTTATTATCTTCACCATTTCTGTACGTACACTTAAGATCCTTAACATCAATCGAAATGTTATGATTAACAATATCTCTTGAATCAGCATTAACATATATTAATTCTGCATATATTTCTGAACCATCATCTGACATACCATTATAATTAAGATGGTATAATGTACCTGTTGATTTGAACTGGTCTGTTTCATCACTTATTTTTATTACAGTATCTGCAAAATCAAATGTACCAATTATTGGACTTAAGGTATCATCATTAGGTATAATCGGACTTCCGTCTTTTGACTTTATAGTCAGTTCAATATAAAATCTTCCACCATTAGCAACATATTTTCCCCATTCCACGTCAACATTAGATTCTTCTGTAGATGTAACATTACCTGTATTATAGACATTAACCGAACTATCCCCGCTCATATGAGATTCAAAATTGACATTACTCTTTGGGACAAGATACTTCTGGTACGCGTATACACCAGTGTAAGTTAATCCCGAGATTGCAATCACTGCGGCTGCCGCTGCTGCTATATTTCTATATATTTTTGATCTGGTTCTCATTATGACAGGCTTATTAGCTGGCTTTGCCTGCTCAATCCACTCCTGATTAATATTGTTCATTGACTTAAATAATTTCTCACCATTCATACCAAAACGCCCTCACTTTCCAAAAGCTTCTTTAAATCTTTCCTTAATCTGTGCAGTGCAACCTTAACTGAACTTTCGCTCTTTCCAAGTTCTTTTGATATAACTTTAACAGGTTGTGAATACCAGTATCTTTTGATAAATATATTTCTCTTATCAGTATCCAATGTTTTAAGAAATGTATTAATCAATTCTCCTACCATATGTTCATCACCCTCAAGTGCTTTATCAGGCTTGCCGATACACTGTTCCATCTCGGCTGTAAGTTCTATAACATTAGAGCTTCTTTTTAATGCATTGTCATAGTCTATTCTCTTGCAGATTATATGTCTGCATATAGTAGCTGAATATGCAAACAAATATTGCGGTCTGTTATCTGGAACTGATTTCCATACTTCATAAAACGTATCATTAACACATTCTCTTGCATCTTCCTCACTGTCAAGCATATTCATTGCAAGCTTCATTAATGGTCTTTGATACCGCTCCATTAATTCACGCATTCCAGATTCATCTCTGTTTGCTATTAAATCAATTATTTTTTCTTCGCTGCACACTTTATTAAATCGTCCTTAATTATTTCTTTTTGAAAGCTTTCACTTATAGAGTACGCTTTTTTCAGGATTGGTTACAGAAATGTAAAATAATTATTTTGCAAAGACTTATTGGATATTAATATTTCCTGATGCCTTAAGCTTTAAACTGTGATTCATAAAATGTATATCTGCATCGGCTGACACTCCTATTACATTATCACTTTGCATATCTATCTGTATTACCGAATTCACATATTCAGCCTGTGAATATTCAGCCATAATATATAGCGTCATATTATCCAGTCCATCAAAATCAATAACCATATTACAGACAGCGTTTTGATTGTAATATACTACAGCACTCACCTTTACAAGGTTATTATCCCTGTCAGCCTCTATATCAAGCACTACATTGCAGTCCTTTACTTCCGTGGCAAATTCAGATTTAATACTGTCCTTTTTTATGCCATATACATTTAACAACGAAATATATGGAAGAACCTGTGAATCTTTATATAATTCATCCACAAATGTATTAAAGCCATTAACTAAAGCTGTTTCATCTATATTAATATTATAAGTGTGTTTTCCTGTTTCGCTGACTGTATTCACGCAATCCATTGCCATAACTTCATAGCCCTTCACAAAGTCAGCTAATGCAGCTTTTAAAACAGGCTTAAGCTGATCTGCATCTATATTAATATATCTTGATATATCAGCTTTAGATATTAAAAATGTATCATTAGTCAATTCAGGTATAACTACATTTATTCCATTATTATCGATATTAGCTGTAATGGTATATTCTGCACTATTCTTACCCTGCATATAATCAGCATTATCATATATCAACTCCGATATATTAATTTTTCCAGTATAGTTATTGGCACTTACATCTATGTTGTTTATATATTTTTCAACTGTGCTTTGTAAAAGTTCTCCAGATTTCAACATCGTTTTTAAAGCTTTTTTCTCTGGAGAAGCATACATTTGTGTAACGCCATATGCCGATAATATTATTGCTATTACGGAAAGAAATATTATACCAGCCACAGCACGCTTTACATTTTTCTTTTTATTCTGGCATTTCATCAGCCTTACCCTTTCTTTCATACCTTACAAACTCATAACATATATCAAAATATGTATGTTCATCACTCTGTCCTGTAATTCTCCAGTCTTTAAGCTTATCAAAATCACTTATATAAGTATCTGCTTCGTAAGAGTAATCAACCTTTGTAATATGTGCTGTATCACAATATGGAAGGAATTCTTTGTATATCTGTCCACCACCGATGACATATACATCCTTACTATCCACATTTTTTACCTTCTCAAGCACATCTTCAACACTATGGCATAAACATACGTCTTTAGCTTCATAATCTTTATTTCTTGTAAGAACAATATTCTTTCTTCCAACAAGTGCTGACTGGTTAGGAAGTGCTTCTAATGTCTTTCTTCCCATAATAACAACTTTTCCATAAGTTTCTTCACGGAACAGCTTCTTATCCTCTGGAATATCAACAAGTTCTCTTCCTTTATTAGCTATTCCCCATTTTTTATCAACAAGTGCAATTAAATTCATAGTTTGCCTCCTACCCAGGCTGGCACATATCCTTTGACACTTATGCCCTCCTGTGTGTATTCCTCACTTTCAAGCTGTCCGTATTCTCTTATAAGTTGGATTTTGCCTGCATCGCTGTAAGGAAATACTCTTTCTATTCTAATTCTGCTCTTTAATATAATATCCTGCACATCTTCCAGAAATTCATCTATTCCCACACCCGTCCTGGCTGAAATATTCTCAACATAATCAGCTTTGCTGTCCTTGAGTATAGGAAGTTCGCCGTATTTATCACATTTATTAAAAAGTGTAATTATCGGCTTATCACCTACATCTAACTGCTTCAATGTCTCATATACTGTTGCCATATGTCTTTCGTAATCATCATTAGAGCAGTCCACAACGTGAATTATCATATCTGCATATTTCGCTTCCTCAAGTGTACTCTTAAATGCCTCTATAAGATTATGTGGAAGCTTTCTGATAAATCCAACAGTATCTGTCATAAGCACTTTTTCCTTGTTAGGAAGTGTAAGTGCCCTCGTTGTAGGATCAAGTGTTGCAAACAGCTTGTCCTCAGATAATACACCTGCATCGGTCAGCCTGTTAAGAAGTGTTGACTTACCCGCATTAGTATAACCTACTATAGCCGCTACTGGTGTAGAACTGTCCTGTCTGTTCTGTCTTTGCACATCTCTGTGGCTCTTAATCTCCTTTAACTCACCTGACAAATGAGCAATCCTGTCCCTTATTATTCGCCTGTCTGTTTCTATCTTCTTCTCACCCGGTCCTCTTGTTCCTATTCCACCACCAAGTCTTGAGAGTGTTGTTCCAAGTCCTGCAAGTCTTGTTGACCTGTATTTTAACTGTGCCATCTCAACCTGTATTTTACCTTCACTTGATGAAGCTCTTGCGGCAAATATATCAAGAATAACCATTGTTCTGTCCATAATCTTAGTATTAAGAACATCTTCAAGATTTCTTAACTGTGCTGGAGACAGCTCATCATCACATATTATTCCTGTTGCACCAAGCTCATCTATCATAAGCCTTAATTCTTCAAGCTTACCCTTACCAATATATGTTGCAGGGTGGAAGCTGTCACGCGGCTGTATCATCTTTCCTACTGTGACCGCTCCGGCAGTCTTAGCAAGCTCTGCTAACTCCTCTAACGACTTCTCACAGTCGTCAAGAGGATTTAACTCTACGCCGACAAGTACAACCTTTTCCTGCTCGTCATCTGTATCATATAATGCCATATTTTCCTCCAATTAATTCTATTATGCCAGAAGCAGATGTCTTAACATATCAATCATCACAAAGCATTTATTATATAATAATCTATTCTTTTGCTATGCAGTCGCTAAGATAGTTAGATACTTCCTTTTCTTCCGAATAATTCATAACATTTTCTGTTATCTCTTTTACTTCCTTACTGCTCCACGAAGCTATCTCTTTTCTAGTTTCAAGCACCCTGCTCACTGTAACAGAGAACTCATCAAGTCCAAAATTAAGAAGAAGTGGTATCATTCTTTCATCTGCCGCCGCTTCTCCACACATTCCTGCTTCTATACCTGCATTATGTGCACACTCAATTATGTGTTTAATACTTCGTATAACGGCTGGATTGAGTGCAGAGTAAAGATAAGCAACATTCTCATTGCCTCTGTCAACAGCAAGTGTATACTGTGTCAAATCATTCGTACCGATTGAGAAGAAATCAACCTCATGTGCCAGTACATCTGCCATTATTGCTGCGGCTGGTGTCTCTATCATAATACCTATCTTTATGTCCTTATCATACTTAATGTCTTTCTTGTCCAGATCCCTGCATATACCATTTATAATCTTCTTAACTGCCTGCACCTCTGTAACAGAAGTTATCATAGGAATCATAATTCTTATATTGCCATATGCACTTGCCCTTAATACAGCCCTTAACTGGGTTGTAAATATATCTACCCTGTCAAGGCAGAACCTTATGGCCCTGTATCCAAGAAATGGATTTAACTCCTTTGTGAGTCCCATATAAGGAATATCTTTATCTCCGCCAATATCAAGCGTTCTTATCGTAAGCTGTCTGCCATCAAGCACAACTGCTGCTTTCTTATATTCGTTATACTGCTCCTCCTCTGTTGGGAGTGCCTGCTTGTTCATAAATAAGAATTCCGTCCTGAAAAGTCCGACACCCTCAGCTCCAGCCTTTACAGCTTTAGCAGCCTCATCAGCATTGCCTATATTAGCAGCAAGCATTACTTTTCTGCCATCCCTGGTAACAGTCTGTTTATCTATATATTTCTTAAGTTCCTTAACTCTTTCATCATATGCTTTTTTCTTTTTATTATATATCTTAAGAGTTATAGGTGTAGGATTGACGAATACTTCGCCGTAAGCTCCATCAACTATAACCTCCTCACCCTCTGCTATTTTACTGCATATATCCTTAACACTTAATACAGCAGGGATTTCTAATGCTCTTGCAAGAATTGAAGCGTGTGATGTATCTCCACCCTTCTCTGATATAATACCGGCAATATGCTCTGTATCCATATTAGCTGTCATAGATGGATGGATTTCATCGGCAATAATAACAGTATTATCAGAAAGCTTAGTAAGATCAATATGCTTCTGTCCCTGCATTATTGCTATAAGACGCTGTTTCATATCTTCAATATCGGCTACTCTCTGTGTCATAGTATCATTGTTAAAGCTTAAGAATATGTTCTTTAACATCTCACAGGTATCTTCAACCGCTGCTTCTGCATTAAGCTTGTCATTAGTTATAGCACTTATTACACCACTGGTAAACTCAGGATCTCTTATAAGATATTCCTGATTTTTTAATACAAGAGCATTCTTATCATCACCATTAAGCTTCTGTGACAACTTATCCACAAGTTCATTAGTTTCCTGTATGAACTTTTCCACAGCCTCATTGAACTTATCAACCTCAGCTTCTGTATCCTTAATCTTAACACGGCTGACAGCATTCTTACACTTATGGATAATAAGTGCTTTTCCTATACCAATTCCCTTAGATGTACCTATACCTCTTAACATATAGACCCCCGTTTCCGCGTACATTTACGCATATATGTTACCAAGCTAATCACTGGTTAAATACATACTTTATCATATTAATCAATGTCTCACTTGTATCTCTTGAATATATAACCTCTCTTGCCGTTACAGGTTTGTCAGTTATTATATTATCAACACCTTTATTAGTAAGATTCTTTATAGAAGCGTCATTATTAACAGTCCACGCATATACCTGCTTTCCTGAATTATGAATAGCATCAACAACTCTCTTAGTAAGGAACGAAGCATTGACGCTAAAGAAATCCACGTCATCTATCTCATAGAACTTTCCATAAGCCACCGATAATATATACCCGACTTCTATGTCCTCATCATAAGACCTAACAGCCTGCAATGCACTATAATCAAATGAGGTGATAACGCACGAATCCTGCATTGAATATTTCTGTATAAGCTTTACAACCTTCTTTGCTACCTCATCACTGTTATCCGCCGTTTTAATCTCTATATTAAGTTTAATCTTTCCTTTGGCAAGCTGCAATACTTCTTCAAGTGTTGGAACTTTCTCGCCCTTGTACTCCTCTGAATACCAATACCCGGCATCAAGTCTTTTAACTTCTCTTAAAGTAAGCTCCGTAATATTCTTTAGAACACCTGTAGTCCTGTATGCTGATGTATCATGCATAACAACAATATAGCCGTCTTTGGTCATCTGGACATCTAACTCTATAACATCAGCCATATCTTCAATCGCCTTACTGAATGACGCAAGAGTATTCTCAGGTGCATCTACTGAAGCACCTCTGTGGGCAGTTATATCCGTATTGTGGAATATAGCCACTCTCTCAAACGGATTATTATTAAATGACCCAATTATATATATAATATCAAGCACTATGGATAATGCCAGCACAACTGCATATATTATCCTGTTGACCCTTGCTGAACCTTCGTCAATATCCACGAATTCAAATTCAATATCATCCAGATCGGAATATTTATAATACATATATGAAATCATTGAGAATGAACAAGGTATTGATATAAACACAAGAAAAATCTTCACACCGGCCCTCAATTCCCTAAGAACTGATAAATATACCGCACTTCCAAGATAAGCCATATCCAACAGCTTAACACCGCCTATAAGTATAAGCGAAATAACTGTATAGAACACTGCTATAGCTACAAATATTGCAAGATTATATACAATAACAGACATAATTACCCTTAATCTGTTATTTCTTACAATCTGTGAGCTTTTCTTATATGACTGTCTGAAATTCTTCCCCTCCATCATATATATATTAAATGAGAAAATTCCTCTTATAACATAATAATATATAAGAACCATAACTATTGCCACAAGCATATATATCATATACCTGTTTCTTCTCATCGTACTTCCGATAAGATTGCTCAATGTATCTGAATATATAAGATTAGCGACAATTGTAACATTTATAAATATAATCGAAATAAAGAAAAATAAAAAAAGCGGTATGCTTTGAATTCGGATTAAATTTTTAAGACGCAGGTACGCATTATATATATTATCAATTATAGATGCGTTATTACCTTTTCTCTTAGTTTCAAAGCACACAGCCAAATATGCCATCTCGTAAATGCAGTAACCGACAAACAGTATAATGCCTGTAAACAAAGCTATAATAACAACAGGGTTTGTCAGTGCCTTTACAATATATTCATTTGTTAAATATCTGATTCCTGCAACCTTCATACAAAGATTAATGGCGGCAGTTAATATAGGATATATAACTGCTACTGCCAGTAACTTATATGTCAGTTCAAACAGAATTACGTGTCGTTTGCTCCTGCGAAGCAGCCTGACATTATTCTTAAGACTTTCTAACATTGTCCACCCCGCTGATTATCTATGAAAAAACCTCTGAAGGCTGCCAGCACTTGAAACCTGTGCAACTACACTTTCCATTTTCTTATTAGCAATTCTCTTAGTAAAATGGTAAGAGAAATCCACAACATATGATATAACAAGCACAATTGATAACACTGTAGTTACCCTCATATCCATACTGAATACAACACGTTCTACCATTTTATTGAATACACTGAATATAAGAACTGCTAATACCCCCCAGCCAAGAGTGCTTTGAAGGCATATTATTCCTTTATAATTAAATCTTAGATGGTCGTAATTCCACCATACTTCACCAAAAAGCTTCTGCATAAGTCTTGCTGTCATATACTCAAATATTGTCGCACATATAGCACCAGCAATGTATAAAGCAGGGTAATCACCCTCAATTGGTGCAAATATATGAAATGCTATAAACACGCCAAATCCATATATAACGCAGAACGGAAGCTTGGCAAAACCCCTGTTCTCCCAATATCCAAGCTGTTTTCTTATGACTATACATTCCATAGCCCAGCCAAAAAAACTATATATAAAAAACCATACCGCTAACTGGTTAACATTCATTTCCCTAAATGTAATATCAAATATATTATACATATTAATACAACTTTCTTTCATCATTACCATAATGGTTATCTTTTAACATTATTATATATATTCTTATATACATAATAAATGCAAATGTCAATACTGCTGCACACACTATCATTATAACATATTGAAGATTAACCGGCATATGCGGAAATGCAACTAAAGCAAGCATACACACATACAATACTGCTGTACATACCTTGCCATACCATTTAGCACCATCTAATCTCCTATTCGCCCTTTTCATAACTACAAGACCCATAAGTGCCATAACTACCTCTTTGACAATAAGATATACAGCAAGTATGCACATATATGGAATATTAATAGCCAGAGTAACTAACATTGCAAGCTGCATAAGCTTATCTGCTGCCGGATCAATAATCTTACCCAAATCAGTTATCATATTACAACGTCTTGCTATCTGCCCATCAAGAAAATCTGTTATCCCCGAAAGCATTACAACAAGTGTCGCAACATAATAATCCACTGGTTCTTCTGCCGTAAAATAAAGATATACAAACAGCGGAACCAGTGCAATTCTTATATAACATAAAATATTGGGGAGTTTAAAAAGATCTTTAACCTCAAACTTAAACTTCATTCAAAATCCTCAATTCATACGAATATCTATAGATATCACAAGTGAAATCCAACACTTCTATATATAATATCCTATATAATAATACCCTTTATTGGCACAATTATAAAAGACTTTCAAGTGTCTCCTTAACTGCCTTAATAAAACCTTGTGTATTAAGTGTTACAGGATTACCTAATGTAGTAATAAGTGCTAAATCCTTAGTCATCTTACCATCTTCTACTGTCTTGATGCAAGCCTTTTCAAGTGTATCTGCGAACTTTGAAAGCTCTGGAAGTGAGTCGAGTTCTCCTCTCTTTCTTAAAGCTCCTGTCCATGCAAATATAGTAGCAATAGGGTTAGTAGATGTTTCTTCTCCCTTAAGGTGCTTGTAATAATGTCTTTGAACTGTTCCATGAGCAGCCTCATATTCATAATATCCCTGTGGAGATACCAGAACTGATGTCATCATTGATAATGAACCAAATGCTGTTGCAACCATATCTGACATAACGTCACCATCATAGTTCTTGCATGCCCAGATATATCCACCTTCTGAACGGATAACTCTTGCAACTGCATCATCTATTAATGTATAAAAATACTCAATTCCTGCTTCCTTGAACTTATCAGCATAATCCTTATCATATATATCCTGGAATATATCCTTAAATGTATGATCGTACTTCTTAGAGATTGTATCCTTAGTTGCAAACCAGAGATCCTGCTTAGTTTCAAGTGCAAAATTAAAGCAGCTTCTTGCAAAATTCTCAATAGAATCGTTAAGGTTATGCATACCCTGAATAATTCCTGCCCCCTTAAAGTTATGAATAAGCTCTCTTGATTCGTTACCCTGCTCATCTGTGTATACAAGCTCTGCCTTGCCAGCTGCTGGAATCTTCATCTCTGATGCCTTGTATACATCACCATAAGCGTGTCTTGCTATTGTTATAGGCTTTTTCCAAGTCTTAACATATGGCTCAACACCCTTAACAATAATAGGTGCTCTGAATACAGTACCATCTAATATTGCTCTGATTGTTCCATTAGGGCTTTTATACATTTCCTTAAGGTCATATTCCTTAACTCTTGCTGCATTAGGAGTGATTGTAGCACACTTGACAGCAACACCATATTTCTTAGTTGCTTCTGCTGAGTCAACAGTAACTTGATCATTAGTTTCATTACGATGGACGAGTCCAAGATCATAATACTCTGTATTAAGGTCTACATAAGGTAAAAGCAGTTCTTCCTTAATAAGCTTCCACAATACTCTTGTCATCTCATCTCCATCCATCTCAACGAGTGGTGTTGTCATCTTAATCTTTTCCATTACTAATCCTCCATATTGTGCATTTAATATTGGAACTATATCCAAGCTATTATTAAAATTTGCCTACAATTATAAAATATTTTTATTACTTTGTAAATGCCTGTTTTGCCATAACAATTATCTTGTATTAAATATCCCAGTTTGCTATAATTACATAATTGATTTACATAGGGTTTGCCATTTACGGTGGCTGTTATTCTAAATACTGCCGTATATGTTGTAATATTCGTGTAAACATTATTAATATGCAGGTTTTATTGTGCCTGTATTTTAAAGGATTATAGTAATAAATCACATTTAAGAAAGGACGGTTTTGTAATATGTGCGGATTTGCTGGATTTACAGGATACCTTGAAAATGGTAAGGATGTACTTACTGATATGATGAATAAAATCATCCACAGAGGACCTGACAGTGCCGGTCAGTATATAGACGACAAGGCTTATATGGGCTTTAGAAGACTTTCAATCATCGACCTTGATAACGGAAGCCAGCCTATGTTCAACGAAAATAAAAAGATTGTTATCACATTTAATGGTGAGATATATAATTATCAGGATTTAAGAAAAGACCTTATTGAAAAGGGGCATATATTTGCGAACAACTCTGATACAGAAGTTCTTATTCACGCTTATGAAGAATACGGTGAAGATATGTTAAATAAGCTTCGTGGTATGTTTGCATTTGTTATATGGGACAGTGAGAAGGAAACTCTCTTTGGTGCAAGGGATTTCTTTGGAATTAAGCCTTTCTACTACACTGTAGTTGACGGCAACATTATATATGGTTCTGAGATTAAGAGCATATTGGCACACCCTGCATATAAGAAGGAAGTTAATGATGTTGCTCTTGAAAATTACCTCACATTCCAGTATTCAGTGCTTCCTGAAACATTCTTTAAGGGTGTATACAAGCTTATGCCAGGTCACTGCTTTACTTTCCATAATGGAGAAATCAACATAAAAAGATACTGGGAGCCTACATTTGAAGCTGATGAGAGCAAGTCTTTAGATGAATTCGTCAAAGAGATTGACGATGCTATGCACGACTCAGTTGAACACCACAAGATTAGTGATGTTGAGGTTGGTTCATTCCTTTCAAGCGGTGTTGACTCAAGCTATGTTGCCGCTACATTTAATGGTGACAAGACATTTACAGTTGGATTTGACTACGAAAAATATAACGAGATAGATTACGCTAAAGCCTTATCTGAGAAAATCCAGATAGACAATTATTCTAAGCTTGTATCAAGTGAAGAATACTGGGCAGCTATCCCTAAAATCCAGTATCATATGGACGAGCCTTTAGCTGACCCTGCTGCTATTGCCCTTTACTTTGTAAGCCAGACTGCTTCTAAGTATGTTAAGGTTTCAATGTCAGGCGAGGGTGCTGATGAGTTCTTTGGCGGATATAACATTTACAAAGAACCTCTTGATACAGCAGGCTATAGAAAGCTTCCAAAGGGACTCCGCAAGTGTCTTGCCAATGCTGCACAGGCTGTTCCATTTAAGTTCAAGGGCAAGAATTTCCTTATAAGAGGAAGCAAGGATATTGAAGAACGCTTTATCGGTAACGCATTTATGTTCAACGAAAAAGAACGTGCCAAGATATTAAAGAACCCTACTGGAAAGTATAACCATAAAGAACTTACTAAGCCATTTTATGACAAGGTTAAAGATAAAGATGATGTAACTAAAATGCAGTATATAGATATTAACTTCTGGCTTATCGGTGATATTCTTCTTAAGGCTGATAAGATGAGTATGGCACACAGCCTTGAAGTAAGAGTTCCTTTCCTTGATAAGGAAGTATTCAATGTAGCAAGAACTCTCCCAACTAAGTACAAAGTTAATAAATCTAATACTAAATACGCTATGCGTAAAGCTGCTAACCAATATCTTCCTGATATGGTTGCTGAGAAGAAGAAGCTTGGTTTCCCAGTGCCAATCAGAATATGGTTAAAGGACGAGAAATATTACAATATGATTAAAAAAGCTTTCACAAGCGAAGCTGCTAACAAGTACTTCAACACAGATGAGCTTGTTAAGTATCTTGATGAACATAAAGAAGGCAAGGCAGATAATTCAAGAAAAATCTGGACAGTATATATGTTCCTTGTATGGTACAATGACTTCTTTGGTGACTCAGAATATGCGGCTTAACTACAAGACTGCGGTTATAGCTGTAATTTTTCTGAAATTCAGGATTTGAGAAAAATTTCAAGAATTAAATATAAAAAATTTTAAGAAATTCAGTATTTTAAAGAAAATCAAAAGAAAACATCTTAATTATAAATAAAAAACTGTCCTGTTTAATGATTAGATTAATATGAGCTAATTATATCTGCTCACTTTATCCAATTCATTAAACAGGACAGCTTTTTTATTACTCTACATTCTTTAATGCCTCATCCATAGGTATCTTCTTTATCTTATACATCATAAACACTGAAATCAGAGCATACACACCGATATTCAGCACGAACATAACTACGAACAGATATGGTGCATAGTAGCAGGAAATCCAGCCGGACATTTTCTCCATAAATACCCTGAACAGGCTATTCATAATTACAACTGATAATGCAATATTGATAACAACTGATATGACAACCACTATTGTTGTTGAGGTGACATACAGCCTGCTTATCTCACTGTTGGAATAGCCTAATATCTTAACCATAGAGATTGATGTCGAATTCTTCTCAACAATAAGCTTAGTTAACAAGAACATTAATACTGCAAATAATACAACTGCAAAGACTTTAATAATTCCAAATACTTCCCCCATAGAACGGTCAAGCTGTCTTGAAACCTTAGTTAAATCATCAATTGTAATCTCTGTTGCAATATATTTCTCATCAATATCAAGCTTCTCTGATGATAAGTAGCCTGAATAGTAATCATCATCTTTGTCGAATAGATTTTTAAAATACCCGTCACCCATAAATACTGCAAATGCTGATGGATAATCATACATATCCTTAACTGTAAATGTATATTCCTTGTCCTCATATTTCTCTTTGAGCGTTATCTTATCACCCTTATTAATCTTGAACTTTTCAGCATAGCCGTGTGACACATACACTTCACCATCTTTAAGCTCACTACTGTTAATGTCAACATATTCGCTGTCATCAGCAATTCCGTATATCAATACATCTTCACTCTTTAAACGTCCCTCAAGTGTTGAAAGTGTCCTGACACAGTATTTCTCTGCGGCCTCATTATCCACCTCAACCGGAACTTTCAATACATACTGATGTTTAGCTATAAGTTTGTCCTGTATCTCATTCTGGTAATGGTCAAGAAGCGGGGTCATCATAATACCGAACAGAAGGAGTATATTGGCAAATAATATACCCACAAATAATGTAATGTAATTGGGCATATTCTGTATAATTATTCTTAAACGAAATCTGTTAAAGAACTTGAATCCTGGCAAATGCACAGCTTTCTTCTTCTGTCTTACAGCCAAGTCCTTTCTTAAGAACTTAAGTGGTGAAAGACGAAGCCTGTAACCTATGAGCAATACATTTATCACTACCATTATTATAAATGGAACAACTGTTGTTAATACAAATGCTTCACCATTCCAAAGTGTTGTATAAGTTGTAAGCGAATAACTCTGATAATATGTATCTACAAATATATCCTTAAACCATGTATATCCTAATATGTTACCGACAAGTGCACCTGCTAATGTAACAATAATCGGTAGAAGAATATAATGTAACAACAGCTCTCCCCTTGTATATCCCGAAGCTCTTAAAGTACCGATAACATTAGCTTCTTTGAATACTGTATTATTAGTTGTAACTGCAAATACAAATGCCATAATAGCTATAACAACATATAAAAGAACTATCATCATAGCCTTGTCGCTTCCCATATCATCACCGGTAAAATGTATCGCCTGATTAAGATATCCTGGAATATAATTAGTAAGTATAGCATTATTAGATATTACTTTCATAAAATCATCTGCCATCTCTTTTTCTTCTATACCGTCTGCAGGCTTATTATCATATTTCCACGAATATACATAATGAATATGTGTATCATCATACATATCAAAACAGCTCTCTGACACTACACCAACACCGAATTTTAAAGAGTCAAACATTGTATCTGAGTTGTTCGAGAAAAGACAGCTGTAATCAGATAATGCAACATAACCTGTTACTTTAAGTGCCCTTGTGCCAACATTAATTATGTCGCCGATTTTAATATTATTATTGACAGAATACATTCTATCCAATGCAATCTCGTTAATATCCTCTGCGAGTCTGCCTTCCATAACATCAACTTTATCAATATCATCTCTATTAATATAGAAACGTATTGTGCTCTGGTCGTCTTCTCTTAACTTCTCATTATTGTGTACTTTTAAAGTTTCTTCTTTATAGAAGTTCTCATATATAGTAACATTTTCTTCTTCCAGCCTGTCAATCAGCTTATCATCGGCCTTGGAATACAATTCAAAATTACCATCTTCTACATTATATTTATCAAAACTCTTATTATATGTATCAAGCACGCTTCCATCAGCTATAAGAAAACCACTTATAAGCCCTATAACAGCTGTCATAAATATAAATATGACTATATATTTTGCAATTTCACCAGTAAATTCTCTTGGCAATCGTTTAATTAAAGGATTTTTCATATCTAACTCCCATTATATAATATTTAATCTACCATTCAAGGTCAGCGGCAGATACCTTACTGTTATTAACTATATTATCTCTTATCTGTCCATCTCTTAACTTGATAACCCTGTCAGCCATATTCTGGATAGCATCATTATGTGTAACCATTATGACTGTGTTGCCGTATTTCTTGTTGACATCTTCAATAAGCTTTAAGATTTCCTTAGATGTGTGGTAATCAAGTGCTCCTGTTGGCTCATCACATAATAATATGTCGGGATTTTTAACAATAGCCCTGCCTATTGCAGTTCTTTGCTGTTGTCCGCCAGATAACTGGTTAGGAAGCTTATGCCTGTGCTCATACAGCCCTAATGTATTAAGCAGTTCGTTAATATCAAGCGGTGAATCGCTAAGATAAGCACCAACCTCGATATTCTCCTTAACATTAAGGTTAGGTATAAGATTATACATCTGGAATACATAACCAAGGTGCTTTCTTCTGTATCTTGTAAGCTCTTTTTCTTTCATATCTTTAGTCTTTTCACTATCAATGCTTACATATCCCAAATCAGCATCATCAATTCCACCTATTATATTAAGAAGTGTTGATTTTCCCGAACCAGATGGTCCAAGCAGTACGCATATTTCCCCTTTTTCCACTTCAAAATTAATTCCCTTAAGAACTTCTACTTTATTAGAAGTACTGCCATATGATTTTTTTAAATCTTTTACAGTAAGAAACATATAATTTTCTCTCCTTCATATTTAATATCATCAAGTTAGTCTAACCTAACCTTTATTAGTATTATAATATCAATAACATAAAAAAGGAACACACCAAATGATAAAATATATCAATTAGTGTGTTCCTTTTTATAATTTTTAGTAATTTATATTCTGGGATTATTGCTTCTTACAAGTAATACTTTGCGGCATTATAAATTTCTATGCTTAAGATTATTACTTATGCTCCTCAGCTAAAGTTATATTCTTCATACTATTCATACTGATGAAAAGTGTTGATGTATTATGTAAAAGTGCTGATGTTGTTGGCTGTATTACACCTAATACACCAAGTGCTATAAGTCCTGAGTTGAAAGATACTATAGTTCTGTAATTACGATTAATCTTCTTAATAAGATTATTGCTTAAATCCTTAAGATATATAATCTGCCCTAAATCGTCAGCACTAACTGTAATATCTGCAATTTCTCTTGCTATCTGAGCGCCATCACTTATTGCAATACCAACATCTGCCGCTGACAATGCCGGTGAATCGTTAATACCATCACCAATCATTATAACCTTACGTCCAGCAGCTTTTTCCTTCTCAACAAATGAAGCCTTATCTTCTGGGAGTACTTCTGAATAATATTCATCTACGCCAACCTTGCCTGCGATTGCCTTAGCTGTACGTTCACTATCTCCTGTCATCATTACAACCTTAGATATTCCAAGCTCTTTAAGTGAACTAATTACCTCCTTAGCCTCTGGTCTTACAGGGTCTTCTATACAGATAACCGCCGCAAGCTTATCCTCAATTGCAAGATAAAGATGTGAATATTCTTCTGGAAGATTATCAAACATTTCCTGTCTGCCTTCAGGCACAGTACAGCCTTCATCTTCAAATACAAAATGATAGCTTCCTATTATAGTCTTCTTATTATTTATAGTAGTTGATATACCATGTGCAACTATATACTCAACCTTTGTATGCATTTCTTCGTGGCGTAAGTTCTTCTTAGCTGCTGCATCAACAACTGCCTTGGCCATAGAATGTGGAAAATGTTCTTCCATACAGGCAGCCATTCTTAAAAGCTCATCTTCACTATCACCACTAAATGAATATACATATTTTACTGTTGGTGCAGCCTTAGTAAGTGTTCCTGTCTTATCAAATACGATAGTATCTGCAGCGGCTACTGCCTCTAAGAACTTACCACCCTTTACTGTAATATCATTCTGTCCAGCCTGTCTTATTGCTGACAATACTGTTATTGGCATAGCAAGCTTAAGTGCACAGGAGAAGTCAACCATAAGTATTGATAATGCCTTTATTGCATTTCTTGTAAGAAGATATGTGAGTGCTGTTCCACCTAATGTATATGGAACTAATGAATCCGCAAGATGTTCAGCCTTGCTTTCAAGACCAGACTTGAGCTTTTCTGACTCCTCAATCATCTTAACAATCTTGTCATACTTACTATTACCGCCACTCTGCTTAACCTTTATTGTGAGTCCGCCCTCCTCAATAACTGTTCCTGCAAATACAGCACTTCCTGTATTCTTGCTTACCGGCACTGCTTCACCAGTAAGTGAAGCCTGATTAACCATAGCTTCACCAGTAACTACAACTCCGTCAAATGGAATAACATTACTTACATGAACTATAATTTCATCACCGTTCTTTATCTCATTAACAGGGACTAATACTTCTGTATCGGCTGTCTTAAGCCATACCTTGCTTACATTAAGTGACATAGTCCTTGCAAGATCTCCTACCGACTTCTTATGTGTCCATTCTTCCATAATCTCACCGATTCCAAGAAGGAACATAACAGAACCTGCGGTATTGAAATCATTTCTTAATATAGAAACACCGATTGCTGTCGCATCAAGCACAGGTACTTCCATCTTTCCTTTAAGCAATGTCTTAACACCGCTGCCAATATATTTAACCGACTTTACAGTTGTTACAACATTTCTTACAGATATAGGGAGGAACAGCTTACTTGCTGCTCTTAAGAATACCTTATTAACCAGCTTGTCCTGATAATAAGAATTCATCTCTCTTCCTGAACTGTTAAGCACATCTTCAGGAACTACCACCTGCGAATATGTAAAATGCTTAAGTTCATTAATAATCTGTGCTTTATCGCCTTTAAATTCTATAACAGCATCACAAGTCTTTTCATATACTTTGACAGAAGTCACTGTTTCTATATTTTTAATATAATACTCTAATATATCTGCCTGTTTAAAACTCATATGCTTCATATCCATATGAACTCTTAAACGTCCTGTCATACTGTGTTTAATATAAAATTTCATATTCTGCCTCTTAGCACTTATTCCAGCATATTATTACTGCTCTGTGCTTTCTGTTTCTTCTTATACTTCGTTTAATTCTACTGTATCATCTACAACTTCTTCTGCTGCTTCTCTCTCATCGTTGATAGCCTTAGCCTCCGCATAGATATCACCAGCATTCTCCTGAATTGTTGTTGCTGTCTTCATTACACACTTCTTAGCACGAAGAACTGCTGCTGTACAGTTCGTGTATACCTTCTTAGCATCCTGGCTTGATAATATCTTAATTCCTGCTGTACCAAAAAGTACACCTGCTGCAAATATTCCTGTCTTAACTCCATCGATTTTCTTAAATACGTTTTTCATCTTATCCTCCATTCCCAATTAACATCTGCCTGACGTAATTGACTTTGATTTTTGTTTAGGTATTATCTTATACCATACTTTTTAGTTTTACCACATATTTTTTATTAATTGAGAAACTTTATCAAAAACAGGAGGGACATTATTATTATGGCCCTCCTGTTATACTCTTAACTGTCTTACTGTCTATGTAACCACAAGCTGTTAAACCCTTCTGCACTATCTGGTTCCATTTGCTGGCTGACAGATTGATTACTGAATTATCGTCAAACTCAACTGTGTATGTGTTGTTCATATTACATTCACTTCCACACGATACACGGTACATATTTCTTCTGTTAATAGCACCAATCTCCTCAAGTGTATTAATCATACGGTATACTGTAGCTGTTCCAATATTAGGATCAAGCTTTGATGCCTTATAATATATTTCTTTGCAGCACGAACATTCTTCATTAAGAATAATGTCTAAAAGCATCATTCTCTGTTTCGTTATTCTGCATCCCCTGTTTCTTAATCTTTGCAGAATTATGTCCTTCTGCATTTCGCTTCTTTCATAGCCAACTACTTCAGAAGCATTTTTATCACATGAATAGTATTTCTGCATTAATGCCTCCTATCCTAGTGGCAGCCTCCACAATGACCACAATCTCCACCGCATGAATGTTTGCCATTCTTCTTGCCTTTAACCATTGTATACACAATAGCGGCTACAATTACCACCAATACCACCAATACGATTACTGTACCCATATTAATCCTCCATTCTTACACCAACTCTGACATCTGCCGCTATATCTGATGAATAAAATATATATCCAATCCGCCACTTAGTGACGGATTGAACACTTATATAATTATGATTAGGAAGTAATCTTAGTTAGCTGCTGCTTTCTTGTATTCTTCCGCTTCCTTTGTTGGTCTGAATAAAAGATAAAGGAAACCAGCTACTAATACAAATGCTACAACTGTCCAGATACTAAATACTCCATCAGCGATAAGGCTTCCGATATTGTAGATGCAAAGTGATACTACATATGCAAATCCACACTGGTAACCAATTGCTATCCAAGTCCATTT
Source organism: Bacteroides galacturonicus (assembly GCF_003096855.1). Classification (NCBI taxonomy): domain Bacteria; kingdom Pseudomonadati; phylum Bacteroidota; class Bacteroidia; order Bacteroidales; family Bacteroidaceae; genus Bacteroides; species Bacteroides galacturonicus. The sequence continues at coordinate 162,019 of NZ_QEOA01000005.1, forward strand.
AGCACTGTTCATCTCTCTCTTAATAGCACCGATTGCTGCGAAACAAGGAGCACAGAGAAGGTTGAATGTAAGGAATGAGAAACCTGCTAACTTAGTAAATGCAAGTGCAAGTGCTGCATATGGAGATACATCTCCACCACCGTAAAGGATACCCATAGTACCAACGATATTTTCCTTAGCTACAAGTCCTGTGATTGAAGCAACGGCTGCCTGCCAGTTACCCCATCCAAGTGGAGTGAATATCCAGCCGATTGCATTACCAATCTTAGCTAAAATACTCATATCAATTTCATCTTCTGCTAACATTCTGAATCCGTCATCAGCAAATCCAAAATATGTTGTGAACCATACAACGATTGTAGAAAGAAGGATAATTGTACCAGCCTTCTTGATGAATGACCAGCCACGCTCCCACATACTTCTAAGTACGTTGCCAACTGTTGGAATATGATATGCAGGAAGTTCCATAACGAATGGTGCTGGATCTCCGCTGAATAACTTTGTCTTCTTTAAAATAATACCTGATACGATAATTGCTGCCATACCGATGAAGTACGCTGATGTTGCAACCCAAGGTGAACCACCAAAGATAGCACCTGCAATCATAGCGATGAATGGTGTCTTAGCACCACAAGGTATAAATGTTGTTGTCATAATTGTCATACGACGGTCTCTTTCGTTCTCGATTGTACGAGAAGCCATAATACCAGGAACACCACAACCTGTACCGATAAGGATAGGTATGAATGACTTACCTGAAAGACCGAATCTTCTAAAGATTCTATCCATAATGAATGCGATACGTGCCATATATCCGCAAGCCTCTAAGATAGCAAGTAATAAGAATAATACTAACATCTGAGGAACGAAACCAAGTACAGCACCAACACCGGCTACAATACCATCAAGAATAAGACCATTTAACCAATCTGCACAACCGATTGCATCGAGTCCGTCACCAATAAGAACTGGGATACCAGGAACCCATATGCCATAATCTGCCGGATCTGGAGCTGTACCATCATATTCGATAGCGAGGTTAATAGCTTCTTTAATATCATCAGCATCTGCTGTGAAATCTTCTGTTGCAAGTGTTTCATCATCTTCTACAGTATAATCAACTGAATCTGATGACTTAACCATAGACTTAAGAGTTGTAAGAGCCTTAACAGCATCTTCTGAGTCATAGTCTTCTGCTTCTGTATCAATAGCATCTGCTATTGCTTCGCCCTTAGAACCAAGGCTTTCTACATATGCTGCAATGATTTCATCTGAATCGCCATATTCGTCAGCTACTTCTTCATAAGCTGAAGTACCGATACCGAAAAGGTGGAAACCATCACCAAATAAACCATCGTTAGCCCAGTCTGTAGCTGCTGTACCAACTGTTACCATAGCAATGTAATATACTAAGAACATAACTACTGCGAATATAGGAAGTGCTAATATTCTGTTAGTTACGATTTTATCAATCTTATCAGATGTTGTAAGCTTATCCTTAGAATGAGCCTTCTTTACACACTCTCCAATAATTGATGAAATGTATGTATATCTTTCATTGGTGATAATACTTTCTGTATCATCATCAAAATCTTTCTCAAGTTTATCAATCTCTGCTGTAACATCAGGTACACTAGACATAAGCTGTCCGATTTTGTCATCTTTCTCTAATAACTTGATAGCGAAAAATCTCTTCTGTTCTTCTACTACATCAAGACCAATCTTATCTTCAACTGCTTCAATAACAGATTCAACTTCATCACTGAATTTATGTGCAAGCTTATTAACCTTCTTAGACTCAGCAAGCTTTACAGCCTTTTCTGCCGCTTCCTTAATACCAGTTCCCTTAAGAGCTGATATTTCAACTACTTCACAGCCAAGCTTCTCTGAAAGCTTTGCAATGTTAAGTTCAATACCATTCTTAGCTAAAAGGTCGATCATATTAACAGCCATAATTACCGGAATACCAAGTTCCATAATCTGTGTTGAAAGATATAAGTTTCTTTCAATGTTAGTACCATCAACAATATTGATGATAGCATCTGGTCTTTCATTAATAAGATAATTTCTTGCTACAACTTCCTCTAATGTATATGGAGAAAGTGAGTAAATACCTGGTAAATCCATAATGGCAACATCTTTATGTCCCTTTAATCTACCTTCCTTCTTCTCTACAGTAACACCTGGCCAGTTACCTACGAACTGGTTAGAACCTGTAAGAGCATTAAACAATGTTGTTTTACCGCAGTTAGGGTTACCTGCTAATGCAATCTTAATTGACATTCTTTTACCTCTTTTCTTAATGAGTTAATAATTAGTTGTAACTTTCTTCATTTAGATTATGCTTGCTATAATTAGTTAATGCTAACCTTTTGGCAAAAAAATAAATATTAATTTACCTCTATCATAGCTGCATCTGCCTTACGAAGTGATAACTCATATCCTCGTACTGTTACTTCTATTGGATCTCCCAATGGTGCAACTTTTCTGACATAGACTTCTACGCCTTTAGTGATTCCCATGTCCATAATTCTTCTCTTAACCGGACCTTCACCATTAAGCTTAGCAACTTTAACAGTCTGACCAACAGCAACTTCCTTTAAAGTCATCTTAATCTCTCCTTCTCATTAAAATATTGTGAATATCTATATAGAGGCTTGAAACTCAAGTCTTTATACCATAATCTTTGAAGCCATATCGCTTCCTATAGCTACTCGTGATTCTTTAATATTAACTATAACATTACCGCCAGTCTTAGAAATGACCGTCACTATAGCTCCAACTACAAAGCCTAGATTCTCAAGAAATCTTCTCGTCTCTTCTTTCCCACCAATCCTTGTGATTGTTGCTGTCTCTCCCTCACCTATCATTGATAATGGCATAACTTATCACTCCTATCTGTATCTATGTTGATAATGTTTTTCATTTGCTACTGTGTTAGTATATACTAACACTTATTAGATGTCAATTACCATTTTAAGAAAATTTTCATATTATTAATTTTCACATAATAACCGCATACATATACAGTAAAATTAATATGTATGCGGTCATTACTCACTTATTAATATTATATTGGGAAGTGTCCAGAATAAATATGTCACTTATTAATATATTCATTATATTACTTTACATTACTTTATATTATGCACATATCTGATTATACGCATACTTTAACTATGCATATTCTTAATTGTACATACACTCTGATTATGCAAGAGAAGCACCAAGATCCTTGCAATTACTTACAGCTTCATCATCAGGAGCTTCATTACAGATTACCGGGTCACAGCTAAGGTCAGCACCAGCATTCCTGCTTCTTTCTGCCCAGTCATCCATCCATTCTCCGCTTCCCCAGCCGTAAGAACCAAAGAGTGCTATCTTCTTTCCTGAAAGTGCCGCTTCACAGTCTGTAAACATCGGCTCAAATTCTGACTCTTCAAGATTTTCTGCTCCCATAGCAGGGCATCCGAAAGCTATTCCGTCGAATTCTGCAACCTTTGCTGATGAGAATTCTGAAGCAGTGAATAATGTTACTTCTGCTCCTTTTTCCTTTGCTCCCTCAGCAACAGCATTGGCCATAGCCTCTGTATTACCTGTTCCGCTCCAATATACAACTGCAACTTTACTCATTATCATTCCTCCATTATTGCTTTAATTTAATGCTTGTGCACATATATGTTGAGTGAATCATATATTCACGGTCAACTGATTTAATGTTCGTCCTCCTATAAAGACCTTCTGATATACCTCAGAACATTTCTTAAATCTTGCAAATGTTCTGACACTTTCCTGTTCATTGTAATATACCTTCCACACACCACAACATTTGCAGTTCTGTCCTTTATTAAAAATGAACTCCTTTACATCTTCTACAGGATATCCAAGAAATAAACCTATCTCGTGTGGAAAACAGGGCTGTGTCATAAGACGTTCCTTAAGTGTATTAATACATGCCTGTATACTTCGTTCTATGTATCCATAGCTGGATAATATATTCCATACATCATCATTATTGACTGCCTTAAATAACATACTTGGTCTGTATACATATATCAATGAACTCATATCTGTCTTTCTTAAGACTTCTATATATACGCCCTTCTCATTAAGGTTCATATTGGCAGTCTTAATCTCAGAATCGAATTCATCTTCTGATACAAATCTATAATTAAAAAGATTAGCCATCTTAATTCCAGCCAATGTAGGTGCACATTCTTTTACAATCTCATTCTCCAGCTTTCTAAGCATATAATCTCCATTCCTTATATTACGCATTACTCTGCCTGCTGTCTGTGTCAGTTACAATTAACAAGCCTTTCCGTCTGCTACATATTCCTGAAGAACTGCATTAAGTGATGAAGCACTGCTTGAATGTGAACGCACAATCCTAATGTCCTTGCTCTTTGCTTCTGTAACAGCACTATGTACCATTTTGTGTGATACTGTGTTAGTAAAAAGTATCATAAGGTCAGGGTTGCCAATTTTTTTGCCAAAGCTACTCTTCTCCTTAACAAATACCTTAGCCTTACAGCCGTGCTGTTTACATATCTTCTCATATTGACATACCATACATTCGTTACCACCAATTATAACTACACTCATATTAGTCCTCCTTATCCTGCGAAATAGATATATAGTATACATCTCACTGTTAGTTTTATTCTAACTTGTGTTAGTTATTACTAACCTATGACTTTTAAATAAACGGGTCGAGGACCCGTTAAATAAATATAAAGGCATATGCGTTAGCTGTTACTAACTATCATTATAATAATCTAACTTAATTATTTTGTCAACAGCTTTTTATTACTTTTTATTATCCTGATTCTACATAAAAAACTCCTGATGTACACTATACAAACCTTTGTCAGTCCAGGATTACTTGTATAATATACATCAGGATTTTATAATTTAGATATTCTGTTCTTACGCACAGATAGTTATTCTATTTACTTAAAGTACTTAACACCAGACTCGAATATCTTAATATCCTGTTCTCCATAGATATTAATAGCTACCGAATCACCACGTCTTTCAGAATGTGCCATCTTACCTAAGCATCTTCCGTCCGGGCTTGTGATACCCTCAATAGCCATATATGAGCCATTGACATTCCATTCTTCGTCCATAGATACATTACCTTCCGGGTCACAGTACTGTGTTGCTACCTGACCATTTTCAAAGAGCTTATCAAGCCATTCCTTAGGTGCAACAAATCTTCCTTCACCATGTGAAGCTGGATTGCAGTATACTCCGCCAAGCTTTGCTTCTGCAAGCCAAGGACTCTTATTAGTAACAACCTTTGTATATACCATCTTAGAGATGTGACGGTTAATTGTGTTAAATGTAAGTGTAGGTGAATTAGAATCCTGTCCTGTTATCTTGCCATTAGGTACTAAACCAAGCTTGATAAGAGCCTGGAAACCATTACATATACCAAGTGCAAGACCATCTCTTTCATTAAGGAGCTTCTCAACTGCTTCCTTCATCTTAGCATTACGGAAGGCTGTTGCAAAGAACTTAGCAGAACCATCTGGTTCATCACCTGCTGAAAATCCACCTGGGAACATAATAATCTGTGACTGGTTAATTGCTTTTTCAAATTCATCAACAGATTCTCTTATGCTTGCAGCATCAAGGTTCTTGAATACTTTGACAATAGTATCTGCACCAGCTCTCTCAAACGCCCTGGCACTGTCATATTCACAGTTAGTACCTGGGAATACTGGTATAAATACTGTTGGCTTCGCAACCTTATTCTTGCATACATATACATTGCCCTTTGAATATACAGGTGACTCAACCCTATCAGTTTCCTTAGAAACCTTTGTTGGGAATACACCCTCTAATGTATCTTTCCATACACTTAATGCTTCCTCAATATTGATTGAAACATCTTCATATGTAAACTTAGCTTCTTCTGTTACTGTACCAACCTTAGTATAAGCTGCCTTAATCTCTAAAAGCTTAGAGCTGTCTACTTCTGCTACTATACAGCCATATGCTGGTGCGAATAATTCTTCCTTTGATACAGATGGCTCAACAGCAACACCAAGCATATTACCAAATGCCATCTTGCTTATTGCTGGAACTAAGCCGTTAGCATCAAGAACATATGCAGACACAATTGCCTTGCTCTTAATAGCTTCGTGGATAGATGAATATAATTCCTTAATCTGTGAGAATACAGGAAGGTCATATTTATCTCTTTCAATGTCAAATCTTACAAGTATATTGCCAGCTTTCTTTAATTCAGGTGTGATAATATCCTGCTCTTTAGCTACATCAATAGCAAATGAGCATAATGTAGGTGGTACATCTATATGTTCAAATGTTCCTGACATAGAATCCTTACCACCGATTGATGGAAGTCCTAAGCCAATCTGTGCCTCATATGCACCAAGAAGTGCTGCAAATGGCTGGCTCCATCTTGAAGGATCTTCTGTCATTCTTCTGAAATATTCCTGATATGTAAATCTAATCTTGCTGTAATCGCCACCAGCCGCAACAATCTTGGCAACTGAGTCTGTTACTGCATACATAGCTCCGTGATATGGACTCCACTTAGAAAGATATGGGTCAAATCCATAAGCCATCATAGTTACTGTATCGCACTTGCCCTTAAGCACTGGAAGCTTGGCAACCATAGCCTGTGTCTCTGTAAGCTGGTACTTTCCACCAAATGGCATAAGTACTGAACCAGCACCGATTGAACCATCAAATCTTTCAACAAGTCCCTTCTGTGAACACTCGTTAAGGTCTGCAAGTGTCTTAAGCCATCTGCCCTTAACATCATCTACTGGCTTAGCTTCAAGGTAATTAGCCTTGTCATCTGGGATATCTACAAGTACTGATGTCTCCTGATGTGCACCGTTAGTATCAAGGAAAGCTCTTGAAATATTAACGATATCCTTGCCTCTCCAGTTAAGTACAAGTCTTGGTTCTTCTGTTACAACAGCAACTTCAACCGCTTCAAGGTTCTCCTCTGTGGCATACTCTAAAAATGCTTTAACATCTGCTGGGTCAACAACAACTGCCATTCTTTCCTGTGACTCTGATATAGCAAGTTCTGTTCCGTCAAGACCTTCATACTTCTTAGGAACTTTATCTAAATCTACTGTAAGACCTGCTGCAAGTTCACCGATTGCAACTGATACACCGCCTGCACCAAAGTCATTACATTTCTTAATAAGCTTAGTTACTTCCGGACGTCTGAAAAGTCTCTGCATCTTACGCTCTGTAGGTGCATTACCTTTCTGAACCTCTGCTCCACAAGTCTCTATAGACTCCTCTGTGTGAACCTTAGATGAACCTGTAGCACCACCACAGCCATCACGTCCTGTACGTCCACCAAGTAGGATAATAATATCTCCTGGATCAGAATTCTCTCTCTTAACTGCGCTTCTTGGAGCTGCCGCTATAACCGCACCAATCTCCATACGCTTAGCAACATAATCTGGGTGGTATATTTCTTTAACATAACCTGTAGCAAGACCAATCTGGTTACCATATGAGCTGTAGCCGTGAGCTGCTTCTGTAACAATCTTTCTCTGTGGAAGCTTGCCGTGAAGTGTATCTGCTACCGGAACTGTAGGGTCTGCCGCACCTGTGATACGCATAGCCTGATATACATATGTACGTCCTGAAAGTGGATCTCTTATAGCTCCACCAAGGCAGGTAGCAGCACCACCAAATGGCTCTATCTCTGTTGGGTGGTTATGAGTTTCGTTCTTGAAGTTTACAAGCCACTCCTCTGTCTTTCCGTCAATCTCAACAGGAACAACTATAGAGCAGGCATTAATCTCATCAGACTCTTCCTGATCTTCAAGCTTGCCTTCTGCCTTTAACTTCTTCATACCCATAAGGGCTAAATCCATAAGACATACGAACTTATCTTTTCTGTCTTTATATATAACAGCTCTGTCAGCAAGATACTTATTGTAAGTTTCTTCCATAGGAGCTCTGTAATATCCGTCCTTAAATTCTACATTCTTTAATTCTGTAGCAAATGTTGTGTGGCGGCAGTGGTCAGACCAGTATGTATCAAGAACTCTGATTTCTGTCATAGATGGATCTCTGTTCTCTTCATTCTTGAAGTAATCCTGAATGAACTTGAAATCCTTAAATGTCATAGCAAGACCAAGTGAATCATATAATTCCTTAAGCTTGTCCCCGCTCATATCCTTGAAGCCATCAAATACAACAACATCTGCTGGTGTATCAAACTTAGTAACAAGTGTATCTGGAAGCTTCTCATCAGCTACTCTTGAATCTACTGGATTGATACAATGGTTTTTAATCTTAGCCTTATCATCATCTGTAAGCTTGCCTGATATAATATAAGTAGTTGCAGTCTTAATTACAGGAGTTTCATTCTCATTAAGGAACTTAACACACTGCTCTGCCGAATCAGCTCTCTGGTCGAACTGTCCCGGAAGATATTCTACAGAAAATACAAAATCATCATCTGAAGCCTTAAATTCATTCTCATACACATCATCAACAGGTGGTTCTGCAAATACTGTTGTAAGTGCTTTCTTATATGTCTCATCAGAAAGATTCTCAATATCATATCTGATAAGCACCCTTACATCTGTAATTGTCTTAATACCGAGATAACCTGTGATTTCATCGTGTAACTCCTTTGCATTAACAGCAAAAGGTTTCTTTTTCTCAACAAAAACTCTTTTAACGCCACTCATTTTAATTATTTCCTTTCTTAATCAGCTGTACTCCTGTCACTACTATTTCAACAAGAATGTAAAATATTTTATCATATCATTACTAAAGAAACAAGACACAAGAACAATGTTATGTATATTTCTATATTGTATACACTATTCATGCATACGTCTTATAATCTTGTATACAACTTCATTACCCATAACAAGAGGGGCTGTATGTGCAAAGAATACTATGCCGTCTGTCGGTGATAATATCTCACTCTTGACATATCCCTCACACGGATCAATAACCTGACCTATTACCTCATTATGGACAACCGGATCCCCCGGTTCTTTAAGCCTTTTGTAAAAACCTGCATCATATGTCTTAACGGCTGATAAATCATACTCGTTAATGACACTTGCTATGTAACCGCTGTGATTATTATATTTTAATATTCCCATTCTCGTAAGAAATCTTAACACTGACGATACTGCCTGTCTTGCAGACTTTTCATCAACAATATCTGTGCTGTTCGTATATATCGAAAAAGCATTTGTTCCATTCATCTGCCAGCTATAATTAAGCGTTGCCGTATCCATAGGCTTTGGCTTTCTTATAACAACATACTGCAGTCCAAAAAGATTGGCAAGGCTCGCACTCTGATAACCCGTTTCCATCATACGTACATGAGGTATGAAATCTCCAGGCATATAAAAGCTTGCAAACTGTATTCCATAGCTGTAGCCCTTACTGCTTTCAAATATTGCAGCAGCTATCTGCTTGGTAGTATCTCCCGCTTCATCACCAGGGAACATTCTGTTAATATCTGTATTATCTACAGGCCAGAACCTTTTTTCAACATTCATAGAAAATCTGTTAGCTGACGGAATTACTAAAATCTCGTGGTTATGCGATATTGCACCTCTCATTTCAAGGTCTTTTAACACCTTTATAAGCTGTGAGCATATATATAACTGCTGTATCTCATTACCCCTCATAGCCCCGACTATGCAGGCTGATTTCTCGCCATGTCCAAATCTATAGCCTTCTATCTCAAAATTCTCTCTGTATATTCCCTTAAGACTATATAAAACTTCTTTTTTCATTACACTCTTCCTCCGTGTACTCTCGCAAGAAGTGCCCCCTTGTATACAACTGGATTTTCCCTCAATGTGAATACAATACCATCTACCGGAGATTCAATATGCTGGATTATCCTTCCCTCTATTGGCTCTATTATGTCGCCTATGGCATCTCCCATATGGATATTGCCACATGAATTAATAGATGGAACAAATATTCCGCTTTCCTTCGCTGTCAGGAAATTAACTTCCCCCTCTGTTGAGATAATAGGCTCTCTGACAGCTATTTTATTATCAGCCTCTGGTATTTCCCATATTCCAAGATTACTCATAAGGTTAAATATTCCATCAATAAGCTGCTGGCTGTATTCCCTGTTAATTCTGTTACCAACGCCCATCTCTGCTACAAGCGTAGGTACACCAAGATGATTAAGGCTGTATGCCAGTGTCGCATCAAGCACTGTTATTGATGAAAATATCCATACAAAATCCGCATTTAACATCTTTGCAAATGGAAGCAGTCTTTCCGCATTTTCTTCATTTAGTCTTACCTGCGGCATCTCTCTTACAAATATATTGCTTGAATGAATATCAAGACAGAAATCACTTCCAATTATATCGTTGACAATTCCTGCCGCAACACTCTCTGCCACAGCTCCATTATTATCACCTGGAAATACCCTGTTCATATCAAGCTCAAACATAGGAATTCCCCTTGAACCTGTATCTATTCCAAGGGGATTTACATCTGGATATATATCTATAATTCCTTTTAATCTTTCCAGATTATTATTAACACGTCTTATGACTTCGTAGCACACATACTGCCCATCAAGCTCATCACCATGTATTCCTGTAACAATAGATATTCTTGGAACAGGCTCGCCAGCATAATCTTTCGGTGTGAGCCTGTTCTTCTTAATAACCATTCTCTCATGCACGGGAAGCTCTATTGAAACAACCTCTTCTATCATAAACTAACCTCTGTAAATATATTCTCACTACATAGAATCATAATTTCTTATCAATACACCCTGTGAAGTCTTCTTTAAAGCAATATGCGTAAATACGGTACTAGGAACATATGTCTTATCGCCCATAAATACACGGCTTCCTGGATATATATTCTTATCAATCCTTACAACTGCCCTGTCTGACTCCCTTACAAGTGTATAAAGATTACGGCTTTTTTCTTCATATTTGGCTTTCTCTGCTGTCTTAACAATCTTTGACTGCAACAGCTTTCTGTTAAGTGTTTCATCAAACTTATCAGAACCTGCCTTCTTTAATATATCAAGCTTCTGTAAAGCCTGATTAAATCTGTCTATCTGCGTATCTATATCCTTAAGCACCATAAGCACCTTGGCATATTCACTGCTTATCTCCTTAGTTACACCAACTCTTAATACAGTCTTAGAATAAGACTCACTTCCACAAGCTTTAATACATATGCCCCTTACGCCTGTGACATCTCCGCCTATTACAGAACCTCTCTTGCCCTCAAGATATATTCCGCCATATGCCAAAGCTGTTGTATTAAGCATATAATCACACTTTATATCACTATGGCTTATAATATGTGCATTCTCGAAAAACCTTGCTGATATATTGCCCATAGCTTCAATTCTTCCGTTCTCACCTGCATTAACACCATCCTGTATAATGATATCCTGTCCTGACCATATATCTGCATCTTCAACATATCCACCTATGTATATATTACCCATAGCGTGTATCTTGACACTGCCTCTGACACTTCCGTTAATCTCTACGTCACCATTAAAATCTATGCTTCCTGTTCCAACATCAACATCACCGCTGACATTATATACATTACTTACATTAAGGTCGTAGTTACGATATTCTACTTTACCGCTTAACTGGGCATAATAAGACTTGCCGTCCTCTGACACTGTAAAGCCCTTGCCTCTTAACTTAGGTCCTGGTCTTCCTGGCTTTGGAACTAAAAGCTTTCCAAATATATCATATCCAAATTCACCCTTGGTAGGTTCTATATACTCTGCAAGCTTATCATCTTTATTAACCTTCTCAAAAAGCTTTACATTAAAATAATCAACAGAACCATCTTCTCTTAATGTAGGCTTATTATCTCTTTCATACTCTGAATCAAAGAAGAAGTTGTAATAACCATCAGTACCGTTAACTGCACTTTTGCCTTCTGCTACCACGATTTCAATATCGTACAGCTTATTAAGAATAACTTCGCGTATTCTCGCTTCATTAATTCCTGTACGCACACCTGCCTGTGAAAGCTTGTCTGCAATCTCCTCGTATGTATAAGCTTCATCACTGCCTATGCCATTAAGGACTATACTTGCTTTCATATGATCATTATCAACATTGACAACTACTTCTTTGGTATTTAACTGTATCTGTTCTCTAAGTACATCATTCAATTCTGACTCCTCCAATCAACCATAGCACATTGTCTTATGTCATCTTTATAATCGAATTCCCCTTATATGTATGTCCTTAATTACTGGTCTTTATGTACTAATAATTCCGAAGGATCAAGACCCCTCTCAAGCATTATTCTTATCTGCTCCATCTGTCTGCAAGTATATCTTGCATCGGCGTATACGCTTACATCTACACCACTCTGAAGTCCAAGCAGTATCTCCTGACTTTGAAGTTCATTAAGCTGTGGCTCTTCCTGAACCTTGCCATCATTCTCAATCTGTTCTCTCATCTCTTTCATCTGGACAGCATTGATAAATGGATCTGCATATGGACTTACATCTATCCCTTCTTCTTCTCCTAACCTTATCTGTTCCATCTGTCCTGAGGAGAAACCTATCATATTATACTTGGTAATATCTATTCCAGCCTCAAGTCCTAACCTTAACTGTTTCATCTGGTCTGCTGTATATTCATGAAGCATATACTTCGATACATCTACACATTTTAACAAGCCTATTCTAATCTCGTTAAGCTGGTGTGCATCGAAATTCTCATCAACGAAAAATGTTAAATCAACATCATCTCTCTTAGCCAGTCTTATCTGTCTTAACACCTCACCAGAATATCCAAGCTTTGCATATCTTGTAAGATCAAATCTGTACTTTAATGCAAGACGAATCTCTCTCATAACAGAATAATCGTACTTCGGATTGCATATAAGCGATAAATCAATACCCTCTTTTATACCTTCTTTAATCTGCTCCATCTGCATATAATTATACTCCGGATCTGCCATAGCACTTACATCAATTCCTTCCTCAAGTGCCATTCTTATAACCTTCATCTGCCTTGAATTATATTCGGGACTGGCATATATAGAAATATCAACGCCATTATCATTACCTTTAGTAATCTCAAGCACCTGAAGTTCGTTAAATCCAGCTTTCTTCCATTCATCTATTCCCGCATGGGAATCCGCTAAATTCCTGATTTCATTCTCTCCCATAGTTCTCTCCAATATAAATAATCATATAATTAATTGTCACAGTCCGTATTTATACTAGAATAATAGCATATGTCTGACAATTTCTCAACATATTACTTGCCAAATCTCACCACAATTGACAAATTCCCTCATAATTCCCCATATGCCTTATAATCTCCAGAAATCCTCAATACATTTTCCTGTATTATTAATATCTACAGGATACACTTTATCCCATTCCCTTGGATACTGCATCTGGTATTCCTGTGTCATAAAACGGTCATCTAACAGAAGTATTATACCCTTGTCATCTGCAGTTCTTATAACTCTTCCAGCCGCCTGCAGCACCTTGTTCATTCCCGGAAATACATACGCATACTGATAGCCATTCTTACCTATACTGTCAAAATAATTTCTTAATATATTACGCTGTCTGCATATCATAGGTATGCCTGTTCCTACAATACACGCCCCTATAAGTGACTTATCCCTTAGGTCAATTCCCTCAGAAAATATACCGCCAAGCACACAAAAGCCCGTGACATTTCCACTTGTATTATCCATAAATACTGACAAGAAATTCTCTTTATCGGCTTCCGTCATATTATTATCCTGTATCAATACATTTTCTCCCTCAGAGAGATGATAAATGTAGCTTCCATCCTCAACATCGTGCAGATCTATAACATTGCAGGCATATTTTTGTATATATATATCATACACCTCTCTCATATAGCTGTAAGAAGGAAAGAATATCATATATTTGCCTTGCTTCGACTGCGTAAGTGTGTGGATATAACCTGCAATCTTGGTGTACTCATTATAATTACGCCTCGTATACCTGCTTGTAACATCACGTCCAATAAGCACTCTCTTATTATCAGTATCAAACGGCGAATGTGCATACACAGCATAGTCATCTGCATTTCCTGAAAGCATTTCCTTAAAATAATTCACTGGAAGAAGTGTCGCCGAGAACATTATTGTCGATATTCCCTGACTTAATCTCTGCGATAACTGTCCTGACGGGTCAACACAGTACAGATGAAGTGCAAAGTCACCGTCATCGATATGCTCAGCATATATAACATACTTCTCATCTATGCAGTCATACATATTAATAAAATGTCTTATCTTAAAGAAGAATTCTATTATCTCATCGCACACCGGCTTTCCTTTATTCTTATCCAAGAACTTCTGCATATACGAATAACACGATTGCAGATTAGCTAAAAATGTGCCACAGTAATCATCTATTATTATATATTCTTTATCACAGGCTCTCTTTAATTCAAGAAGATATTTGTTGCATTTTTCAAGGTATGAAGCCAGCCTTTTGTCCATATCCTTAACTACTCTTTTGCAGGCAAGAAAATCTTCCTTGACAAGCGTTGCACTATACATCTCCCTTGCCCTGTCAACAAGATTATGTGCCTCATCTACAAGAAATACATAATTGCCTTTGCCGCCATCACCAAAATATCTTTTTAATGAAGAATCTGGATCAAAAGCATAATTGTAATCGCATATTATTCCATCACACCAGTATGAAACATCAAGCGACATTTCATACGGACACACCTTATGCTTCACTGAATACTGCAATATCGTATCCCTGTTAATTACCGCTTCATTAGTGATTATATCGTAAACAGCTTCATTTATCCTGTCAAAATGCCCCCTTGCATACTCGCACACCTCTGGATTACAGTTGTGCTCATCAAGATGACATATTTTATCCTTCGCCGTCAGTGTCACTGTGCGAAAATGCAGTCCTGCATCTCTTAGTATCGCATATGTTTCCTCGGCTACCGTTCTCGTTATTGTCTTGGAGGTAAGATAGAATATCTTGTCAGTTAAGCCATTACTGCACGACTGCACGGCTGGATATACTGTTGATATAGTCTTTCCTACTCCTGTCGGTGCCTGTATATATAACACCTTCTGTTCTTTTACCGTGTGGTATACACTCGCAACCAGCTTCTTCTGCCCCTCACGGTACTCAAATGGAAAATGCAGTTTCTGAATTGAAGCATTCCTTTCTGCCCTTTCATCAAATACATAATCCATCCACTTTTTAAAGCCAGCTACAAGTTCTCTGTACCATTTTATAATTGACTCACTGTCATATTGCTCTTTAAATCTTACTATTTTCTCAGTTTCTGTATTACAGTAAGTAAGCTGTACATTAATGCTCTCCAGATTATACCTTGTTAAATATATATAAGCGTACACCATAGCCTGTGCCTTATGCACATACACCGGCTCTTTAAGCTTTCCTACATCTGACTGCATAGTCTTAATCTCATCAATTGTAACCTCACCTATCGGCAGCTTATTGCCATCCTCATCTTCCTCAATGTCAGCTATTATTCCGTCTGCCCTGCCCTCTATTCTAAGCTCGTATTCAATTCCACCCTCTGATGTCAGCTCCTCTTTATTCCTAAGAAGCACCTCTGCCCTGTAATTAGAACCCATAGAGTGCTGGATTTTCCTGTGAAGCCTCGCACCCTCCTGCATAACCTTAACATCAGCAACACCTGTATCCCTGTTATCAATATCCCCACCAAGGCACATAAATTCAACCAGATTTCTTACTGATATATTAAATGTATTATCTTTAATTACATACATATCTGTGCCTCCTTATATATCATATTTCTGCGTATTTTTTGCGCTCATTATATTAAAATTCTTCTGTGACGTTATAGACATACCCATTCTTTACTCTGCCAGTACGCTTTACTATCTCAAGATAATTAAGAATATTAAGCGTATATCTTGACGCTTCAACACTGACCCCAGCCGCCATGGCAAAGTCTTTCACCGTAAAATCTTCCTTCAAATCCGCTGGAACTAACTGCATATAATCCTCTATCCTGTCAAACTTTACTATTCTTCTTATCCCAACCGGTACTCTGTCATATCTTGTTGAACCTCTTTTCTTATCATAACTCCAGCCGTTAAGAAGCTTATATTCTTCCATATCCATAAGCACAAGATTGATTGAAAGATTAGGATTTTTCAGATAGCTTTTTATCTTATATAACTCGTAAAATGCATCATATTCCGTAAAATGTCTTGGCGACTTTCTCCTGCCCTGAACCTCTCCATTATCAGGATTAACCCAGCTTAACCACTTGTTAAATGGAAGCGGATACACCACAGTAACGTGGTAATCTTGTAGAAATACCGAAAGCTTATCCCTCAGTTTATTAAGCTGGCGTGTCTGTATCTCTATTATTCCTTTGTCATTATATATATCAGCATAATAACCGCTCATAGCGACCTCGTGCTTGTCCTCATCAGGCTCATAATACAGCTTAAGGACAGCGTGAAGTGTCTTTTCTGACAATGTCCCTATCCCTTTGTTATTATGTGCCTTGCCAATTATCTTATCTTTAGCATTAACAAATGCCTCGTAATCTTCATATTCCGATGTTTCATATAATATATTGTTCAATGTTCTGTCCATAACCTGTCTAGTAATGTTATACTTTTTTTAATTCATTATAAATCAGAACATATATTCTTACAACAAAAAGCAGTAAAAGCTTTTAATATATATTCTCATTACATATCTACTATGTATAGAGAATATATTTTACTCTGTTACTTATGCTTTTACTGCCTTTTATTTATTATTTATTATTATTTTTTTTAAAATGTGCTATTTTAAGTGTTGCAATAAGTCCCCTTAATGTGTCTGCCTGTGTACTCATATCCTGACTTGCAGCGGCACACTCCTGTGATGTGGCAGAATTAGTCTGTACTACATCATTGATATCTTCAATGCCGTCATCAACCTGCTTAATTGTCTCTGTCTGAGTATTAAGAACATCTGCAATGTTATTAACTTCATCAACTATATGCCTTGAATTATCCACAACCACACCAAGCTGGGAAGCTGTGTCATTGGCAATAACCATACCTTTCTCAACTGCCGCAACAGATGTATCTATTAATGAAGCTGACTCCTTGGCAGCTTCTGCACTCTGTGCCGCAAGTGCTGATACCTGATCTGCAACTACCGCAAAACCTTTTCCTGCATCGCCAGCTCTTGCTGCCTCTATAGAAGCATTGAGTGCCAGAAGATTAGTCTGTGAAGCTATCTGGTTGATAGTTTCTATTATCTTGCTGATTTCTTTGGAAGCTTTTTCTATTTCACCCATTGATGTGACCATCTCACCCATTTTGCCGTTACTTTCATCAAGCTGTGTTCCTAGTTCATTTACTTTGCCACTTATTTCTCTTGCATTCTGTGAATTCTGTGCAACTCTTTCTGACACACTTGCAAGGGAAGCTGTAAGCTCCTCAACTGAAGCCGCCTGATTAGTCGCTCCTTCTGCAAGCTCTGTTGAACTTGATGCTATCTGTTCTGAACCTTCTGCCACCTGGTCAGCTACTCTTTGAAGATGCTTTACAAGATCTGCCATACTTGCTTCAAAGCTCATAAATGCATGTAATATTTCCTCAAAATCACCCTTCCACTCAACTTCTGGCTTAACATCAAAGTTACCATGTGAGAATTCCTGCATTGACCTTTTAATATCATCAACATATGAACTTAATGTTCTTATTGACTTACGCAGACTGTGGGCTAATGTTCCTAATTCATCATCTGAATGGTATGTAAGCTCACTGTGCAGGTTACCATTAGCAAGGTCTTTAGCTACATTGTCTATATCCCTTAATGGTTCTATTATCATCTCTGTAATCTTAGCACCTATTTTCTTTGATATAAGGCTCGCTATTACAATAAATAACACAATAGCCACACCGCCTATGACTGCCACAACATTACTTAACAATATTGCCTGATCCGCCTCTTTGTTGGTTTCATCCTCCATTTTATCCGCAATACTCATAAGATTGTTAAGTGCAGGTGTACATACTGTGTGGATTTTATTCTTGGCACTTGCAAGGTCGCCCTTTTCAATCTGGTTAATTATATCGTAACCGATATTGCCCCATTCATTAAGTGCTTTAACATACTGGTTATACAAATCATCATCTATTATATTGGTATTCTTTATAATATCAAGCTGTGTCTGGGAGTCTGTAAGAACTGTCTTAACATTATTCTTATAATTCTCATAAGTTGAACTGTCGTCATTTAATGCCATCTCTCTTATATTGCGGGCAGCAGAACTAATATCTATAATACTTTCTTTAGCAGCATTATTTGCTTTCTGAGCCCCTTTTACATAAGAATTAAATCTTATATCCAGAAGAGATAAACCAATTATGCTTACGATTCCTGATAAAATCATAAATTTAATTACAGTAGCGTAAATGTATTTTATTTTGTCGTGTAAATTTAGTTGGTGTAATTTAGATATCATTCTTGTACATCTCCTTCTTTAAATTGATGGGGGTGGAAGATAGACGGACCCCGGACGCGTTGTTAAAGCGAATAGAAGCAACAAAGACACGTTTGCACTGCGTGTCGCTCGCAGCGGTACTAAGCTGCCAGTTGGAACTGCCAGCTAAGGACCGGCGGCTCCCCAGCGTCTTCTTATGCTTCTATCAGCTTTAGCATCGCTGGCTGTCTTTCACCCATTGGTATATTTTGTTTTATTTATTAAGTAGATTTTATAGCATAGTAAAATATATTTGTCAATATATTATATTTGGATAGCTTTAAAATATATTTCAGTGGATTAGGAATGAAATAGAGATGGGGGATTTTTGCGTAAAAAAACAGCCGGACAATAGATTTACGAAAAGGGGATGTCCCCTGTTACTGGACAAGCCAGTAAAGCGGGGACTGGGGATTGAGGCTCTATTGTCAGACTGTTGTGGTTATTGTCACCTATTTATTATCTGATTATGATTTAACTATTTGCTGTCTGTTTATGGTGGACGATAGATATTTATTATTTATCGTCTATTTCTTCTAGTTCCAGTTCTTCAGACTCATTGTATTCTTCGGGGAGATCTTTTGTGGTTGATGACTGATATGGGACGGCATCATCAGATACTTCTTCATCTATATCTTCTTCTAAGTCATCATATAAGATATCTTCTTCATCATCTTCAAGTTCCATATCGTCTAAGTCTTCCTCGTCTATATCTTCGTCTTCGTAGCCGTCCATTGCTCCTACGAAGGCTTTTTTGCTCTTTGAAAGCTTAATGCTTAAGGCTATAACTACAACTATTAATGCTATTATTACAACAGCAAGGACTGCTAATATAACGAATATATAACTGCTGACTGTATTAAATGCCTTATCACTGTCAGCTGTCTTTGTGTTGGTGTTGATTACCTGTTCATCTGCCATATTGTAACCGGCGTAGCCTTGTATTGTGCCATCATTGACATTGTATCTGAACCAGCCTGTTTCTCCTGTAGAGCTTACGCCGTAGAATAATGCGTAGTTGCCTGTTCTGTCAAGAAGGGCATCGACTTCTTTGCCATTGATTACTGTTCTTCCAACATCATAGCCTTCTGGAAGTTCCATAGAAGCTTCATCTATGGCAAGTATGCAGTATGTAAATTGTGGCTGGCTTACTTCTACGAATTGTGAAAATGTCTTTCTCACCGAATCGTATACATAATAACCGCTCTCACCTTTGCCATCTGTACTTTCAAGATAGACAATTGTTACTCCTGTATCAATTCCAACACCTGCTGATACCTTTGTTCCATTATAATCATACTCTGTTGGAGTATAGCCATCTGGAAGTGGGTGTTCATCATTAGCAGATACAATCTTATATTCAGCATTATCTACTGTAATATTCGGCTCTTGTATTGCTTCACTGTTAGGATCCTGCACATCAGGAATATCATTATTATTGTCTGTTGATCCATTAGATGAGTCCGAACCTGTTGCCTGATTATTTTCATTAGAAGCTGAATTAGTTTCCTTGGTTGTCTTTATTGTATAAGTTCTTTTACTGCCATTTTCTGCTGTTACAGTAATTGTTGTTGTGTTAAATCCTGGATCCATTCTCTTGCCAGATACGCTTACAGTTGCCTTTGAATCATTAGGAACTGCACTTACTGTAAGGCTTGCACAGTCAGCACCAACAGATGTTGTATAAGTAGTTACATCTGGTGAAAATGCTGGAGATAACACACCAGGACTTATCTGTAATGAACTTAATGTATTATCTGATGAATATGAAGCTGGTGCAGAAGCTGTAACTGAACCTGACGATTTGGATATACTGCACGCCTGCATATCTATATCAATAACCTTGGAATCACCTATAACATTAAGGCTTGAAGTACCAGCTCCGATAATCTTAAATGTTATTGTCTTTGACTGGCTGCTTGCTGTACTTTCGTCCATAAAGCTGACCATCGCAGTTCCCGAATTACTTGAGCTTCCGCTTAATGCTAATATTGATGGGTCATAGGATACATATATTGTAGCTCCGCCTATTCCGCTCGATGCACTGATTGACACATCTATGGATACTGTATCGCCTACCGTACCACTTGCTGAACCAATTGATACTCTTGCTGTTCCTGCCGCTAATATATCTGTCTTATTCACAAAAGCCATTACAGCACACATACATATAATAAGCAGTGCTGAAATTATCTTTTTAACCTTATTCATATATGTCCTCTCTTCTTGCAGTCACTACTGCTGGATATATCCTATATTTAATATGTGTCTTTTAATAGCAACGAAATCATACAAATCTATAACTCCGTCCCTGTTAATATCCGCAGCCTCTTTATAACTGCCCTGTGGCTGTCCAATTCCAAGAACTGCTCTCTTAATAGCAACGAAATCATATAAATCTATAACTCCGTCACCATTAACATCTCCATATATAACTATAGAATATTCATCATATACACTTCCGTCTGCCTTGTATACAACTAACTTATCACCAGTAACTACTGTGTCGCCTCTCTCGCTTCCGTCATTCTTTAATATTTTTCCATAACAGCCATTGCTGTATGCTACATTATCAAGAACACTTGATGCCTGACTTCCGACACCTATCTTAGTCATTATCTTCTTTGATGAATCGACATTATAATCTGTCTTAAAACCATCTGTATTACCACCAGATTGTGCAGACTTTCTTGTTATATTGATTACATATGTCTTTATGTCACCATTTTCAGCCGTTACAGTAATATTGATTACATTATTGCCAACGCTTAAGCTGTGGCTTCCACGTCCGCTTACTGTTGCATTGCCATCTATAAGGCCTGCCGATACATTAACACTTGTAACATCATTTTCTACAATAAGACTGTAATCAGTATTATCAGATGAAAATGTAGGAGTTAATGTATAACCATCTACTGATAATGAACTAAGCCTGTTATTCGCACTCTGGTTGCCATCTGGTATTATACATCTTGACGATGGCATATTATCATATACCGGAATGTTAAACTTAAATGTTGTATTATTAAGCGTGTATGAACTATATGCCTTCTTAGCCCTTGTCGCTTCTGACCTTGGTGCAAGCACATTAGTCATATACTGGTGTGAGAAGTTCTTAACATCAAACTTCTCATAATATATAGTATCCTGACCCTTGTTAATGTACCATTTTCCAAGATTGACAGCACCACCTACAACAGCCCTGTAACGCGAATTCCAAGGCCTCATATTAGAGCTGTCGGTCTGTCTGGCATATTTCAAACCATTCTGGACTGCTGACAGACCGCCGCTTGCATAAGCGTTCTGGCTGTAATAATTATAATAGCCCTCGTATCCGCTTACATTTCCAGATATCTGGTTGCCTCGTCCGTCTGCACCCTGTTCCTGAATAATTCTTGTTGCAAGGTGATATGGGCTTACCTTGGATACTTCACCTGCATACATAAGCAGTGAAGCATAGTCATAGCCGTCAAGATTGTGGCTTGAATTCTCCATAAATGTTCCGCTTATAATATTGCGCACACCGTCTATATTATGTACTGATGAGTCATAAGAAAGACTTTCAAACATAAATATGTATGTATCATCAAGAAAGTTTCTTGGGTCAAGTGCATATTTCACAAGTCCCTCAGATGCCTGAACCCAGCCACCACTGTCAAGCTCTGTATACTCACCTGTATTCCAGTCATAACAGCCATCAGCCGTAGACTTCCACGAAGCATCTGCCGAACTGTATATAAGGCTTCGTCCTAATACATTCTGGGCATTAACCATAGTATCCCAGTCCCTTCCATTATGGTCTGCTACAAATACCCATAATGGATATGCACTGTGAAGCTGCCTTAAGCTTTCCCTGTAGGAAGCCGGGAAATTCTGTGCCTCAAGATAATCTTCAAAATTATTATCTGGTGTATAATCTGACTTTGCTTCCCTGGTAGTATACTCTGATGTTATATATCCTCTTGTGTATTCACCATTGAGATAAAAACCTATGCTGTACCACTTATATGTCGCACTCGTATTCACTTCTTCGTATATATCGAACTTAAATCCACCATCTACTTTAGTAATTACACTTCCATTAACAGGTGCTGTCCTTATTCTAAGGCTTGTTACATCATAATTAACATAACCTGTAGCAATAATTGTATCATCTGCTTTAGCGGTAAATGTATACGAAAATCCTGTCACCATACATACAAGAATGACTGCCATAAGTACTATGGCTACTGCTTTTTTTATAATCTCTCTGTAGCTTACGTTCATCTAATCACCTTGTTCCTTATTAAATCTGCAATTTAGTTGTTCTTTCCAAACTCAGATAACTTAAGTCCCTCATTACGTTCAAGCACCATATTAACTGACCAGCTGTTAGCAAATACCAATAACGGATTGCCCTTAAGGTCTTTAATCTTTTTCATATCAGAAGTACCGACAATTCTGTTCACATCAACTTCTTCTGGATTTTCAATCCATCTGATATGTTCATATGGAAGCGGCTCTAACTTTATATCTACATTGTACTCATTCTTAAGTCTGTATTCAAGAACTTCAAACTGAAGTACACCGACAACGCCGACAATAATTTCTTCCATTCCAGTGTTATATTCCTGAAATATCTGAATAGCACCTTCCTGTGCAATCTGGCTTATTCCCTTAATGAACTGCTTACGCTTCATTGTATCAATCTGCCTTACTCTTGCAAAATGTTCCGGTGCGAATGTAGGAATTCCATCAAACTGGAACTTCTTATTAGAAGTACATATAGTATCACCTATTGAGAATATACCCGGATCGAATACACCTATTATATCTCCTGCATAAGCTTCTTCTACAATGTGTCTTTCCTGTGCCATCATCTGCTGTGGCTGTGAAAGCCTTATCTTCTTGCCACCCTGAACGTGGTTAGCTTCCATACCGGCAGTGAACTTTCCTGAACATATACGCATAAATGCAATTCTATCTCTATGTGCCTTATTCATATTAGCCTGTATCTTAAATACAAAAGCAGAGAAATCTTCCTTAAATGGGTCTATAAGACCTACTGACGAATTACGTGGAAGTGGTGATGTAGTCATATCAAGGAAATGCTGTAAAAATGTCTCTACACCAAAGTTAGTAAGTGCTGAACCAAAGAATACAGGTGTTAAATCTCCTGCCTGAACCTTGGCAAGATCAAATTCTGCACTTGCACCATCTAAGAGTTCTACATCTTCTTCAAGCTTAGCCCAGTAATCATCACCAATCTCTGCCTTAAGCTCATCATCATCTATTGATATATTCTTAGTATCTACTTCCTTCTGTCCATTCATTGCCGCCTTAAAGAGTGATACCTCTTTCTGCTTTCTGTCATATACACCCTTAAATGCCTTACCACAGCCTATAGGCCAGTTGATAGGACAAGTAGCAATTCCAAGTACATTTTCTATCTCATCAAGAAGCTCGAATGGGTCGTTGGCTTCTCTATCCATTTTATTAATAAATGTAAAGATCGGAATATGTCTCATAACACATACTTTAAAAAGCTTAATAGTCTGTTTCTCAACACCCTTTGAAGCATCTATAACCATTACGGCTGAGTCAGCAGCCATAAGAGTTCTATAAGTATCCTCTGAGAAATCTTCGTGTCCAGGTGTATCAAGAATATTAATGCAATATCCATCATAATTAAACTGAAGTACTGAAGATGTTACAGAGATACCTCTTTCCTTCTCAATCTCCATCCAGTCTGATACTGCGTGTTTCGCTGTCTTCTTACCCTTTACAGAACCAGCAAGATTAATAGCACCACCATATAACAAGAACTTCTCAGTAAGTGTTGTCTTACCAGCATCCGGGTGGGATATGATTGCAAATGTCCTTCTTTTCTTAATTTCACTTGTAATATCTGACATAATTTCTCCATTTCTTAAATCATTTTACACTTTAACTAATCTAGTATATAGTATCCATCAATTTAATTCAACTACTTAGTGCCGGACTATTTTATAAACTACTCAGTTTATTCTATTACCTATTCCAGATAATTACTCTACAGTTAAGCTTCTTCCCAGTGCAAAGGAATATATTACTTTTTCTTTAACCTTTAAGCCTGTTATCTGTGACAGTGCCATAGCATAGTAATCAAGCTGGATAGAATATCTTCTTCTAAGCTCGTCCTCTCCTGCCCTGCCTCTTAACACCCGGTCAGTCTTATAATCAACTATAACAAGCTGTCCGTCCTCAATAAAATACAGGTCAATGACCCCCTGTACAAGCTGTCTGTCATATTCAAATACAAATGGCTGTTCCCTTTTCACCCCGCCGTAAGCATATGCACGCTTAATTCTTTCACCTATTGATGATCCTGCAAATGTATCTATATCCTTAAGCTTTATGCATTCAGCTTGTTTTAATGACAGCTTTTCTTCTCTTACCATTCTGTCAATTTCATTCTTTATATCCTCAGTGCTTCCAGCTTTTGAATAATTCAGACATTCCATAACCCTGTGGTATGCCGTTCCACGTTCATTACTTACAAGCTCTTTTTCTTCACTGCTTATAAACTTAGGAACTGTTGGAATATATTCGTCTGCAGCTTCAGATTCTGCCCCGCCGTCTGCTTCTTTAACACCGCCAGCCGCTTCTTTAATTCTTTCTGCCTCCATAATGCCCGCAGCCTTTTTGATACTGTCTGCCGCAAAAGCATTTTGCTCGTAATCTGCTTCATTCTGCATTTTCTTTAACTCACTGACAGTTACTTTTACTTTTCTGTCTGCATCAGGGTCTTTAATATATGGCGGAAGCTCCTTTAAAGGCGAAGTTCCATAGGCTGTTTTTTCGCCTACCTGACTTTCATCTGTTGCTTGGCTTCCGGTCTGGTCAATGTCCGATTTGTTCAATAAAGAATTAATTTCTTCCACGCCAATAAGCTTTATGTTGAATTCGCCTTTATTGTATTCCTTTCCAGTAAGCACAACTGGAATTACCATATCTGCGAACTTGTCTATCTTCTCGCAGTCAGCATAAGAATATATTCCAGACATTCTAATCTCATCAGCAATTGAATTCCAGCCTGTCATTGCCTTGTCTGTGTCAGTGACATTTCCCATCATAATAAGCTTTTCCCTTGCTCGTGTCATTGCAACATACAGAACTCTTTCTTCCTCGGATATTCCATCTCTTACAATCTTTCTTGCAATCGCCCCTTTTATAATAGTAGATGTCTTGGTCTTGCGGTCAAGATTAACATAATCAGCACCTATGCCAAGCTCTTTATCAATAACAATCCTGCTTCTTGCATCCATTTTATTAATCTGCTTGTTAAGTCCGGCTACAATTACAACCGGAAACTCAAGACCTTTGCTCTTATGTATGCTCATTACCCTTACAGAGTCGCCGTTATCTCCCATACCCTGTGAGTCGGTTATATCTATGTCGTATTTCTGCAATCTTTCTATATATCTTAAGAAATTAAAAAGTCCGCTGTAGCTTGTTCCCTCAAATGAAGATGCCCTGTCAAGAAGCACATCTATATTAGATTGTCTTTTAGCTCCTGCCGGCATAGTTCCTGCGTAATCATAATAACCTGTGTTGTATACAATCTCCCACAGCAAATCATAGATAGTCATTATTCTGGATTTATCTCTTAAGGCATTAAGCTTATCAATAAATGCACTGCATTTCTTATAATCGCAATCCTCGTCCTCATTCTCTGCTATGCTCCCCATCTGCCTGATAAGAAACTTCTGTGAATATTTCTTTCCTGATATTCTTATCTTGCATAATTCATCTTCCGTAAAACCTCCAAAGTATGACAGAAGCACAGAAGCCATAGGTATATCCTGCAATGGATTGTCTATGCAGGTAAGCAGGCTTATAAGGACCTTTATCTCCCTTAATTTAAAATACTGCTGTGCAGTATCTGCCATAGCCGGCACTCCGCAGTCAAGCAGTTCATTGACAAGCACATCTGCCCAGCCTGTAAGCGTTCTTGTGAGAATAACAATATCACCATATTTTATTCTCCTGTAATCTTCAAGGTCAGCATCATACACGTAATAAGCATTATCTTCTGACATAAGTTCTCTTATTCTTAATGCAGCATATCTTGCCTCTGCCCTTATTCCATCACCGTCCTCATCACCTGACATATCAACAAGCACAATATCTGTGCTTTTCTCACTGTCCTGCCCGAAGTTTCTTTTATCCTCACACGCTGGATAATCTAACCCACAGTTAAGCTGCTGCCTATCATCATACTGTATGCCGCAGAAATTCTTATTCATAACACGGAAGAACACATCATTGGTACTATCAAGAACATTACTTCTGCTTCGGAAATTCTTCTGTAATTCTATCTTACAAGAACTTATATTCTGCTCACCACCGCCAAATAATGTATCTTCGCAGTCATTATACTGTGCTGTATCTTTGCAGTTATCATTCTGCGATGAATAATTATCATACTTGCTCATAAATAACTCAGGACACGCAAGTCTGAACTTATATATACTCTGCTTAACATCTCCAACCATATATACATTATTGAAATAATCGGACATTCTCTGCCTTGATACAGCAGTAAGTATTTCTTCCTGTAACTGGTTGGAATCCTGATACTCGTCTATTAATATCTCATCAAAGCTCTCTGCAAGTTCATCTGCTGTCCTGGTATACTCAATAATACCAGCATTATTCTTTACAAGAATATCAAGTGCAAGATGTTCCATATCATTAAAATCTATTATTCCACGGTCTTTTTTCTGTTCTGACATTCTTTGTGCAAAATCATTAGAAAGCTTTACCATCATAGCAATCATTGGTGCATTAGCTTTCACATCTTCAATTAATGTATCAATATCTGCTGTGAACACACCACTGATAAGGGAATTAATATATTTCTTGAAATTATTTCTTTCATTCTTGACATATTCTTTTAAATCTTCCCTCGCATCAGGCATTTTCTTATTGCTTAATCTGTCAAATACCGTCTTTCTTATTCTTACCGAAAGGTCATCAAAGTCTGGTGCTTCAAGTATTCTTTTGATATTCATATAATCTGAATTGATTGCATCAAGATATGACACCGGACCGTCTACGTGCTGGCAAAGTTCAATCATATATTCATATTTGCGGCAGTAATCACTCAGCGAATTGATAATGCTTTCATACAGGTCAGCTATCGCCCTGTTGTTAGAATTATCTGGTGCTTCATACATATCAAGCGTTTCCTTATACCATTCAGAAGGCCATGGATTGCTTCGTGCAAGATTATATATTTTCTTAATAAGTTCTTCTATATTCTGGTCATTACGTCCTGTTCCATAAGCCTCTACAAGATTAATAAAATCCTCATCTGCCTCTGTATAATAGTCCTCAAGAAGCTCCTGCATTACATCATTCTCAAGAAGTGTAATCTCTCCATTATCTGCCGCCCTGAAACCGGGGTCTAATTCAATCTCTGAAAAATGATTTTTTATTATCCACAGACAGAAACTATCTATTGTTGTTATATGTGCATTGTTAATAAGTGCAATCTGCTTTAAAAGATTGGTATCTGCCTCATTATTGTCAAGCATATCATCAAGCCTGTTTCTTATTCTTGCTTTCATCTCTGCCGCGGCGGCCTTGGTAAATGTAACAACAACAAGTCTGTCTATATCTGTGCTGTTCTCACCTGTAATCATATTGATAATTCGTTCAACAAGAACCGCTGTCTTTCCTGAACCTGCGGCGGCTGACACAAGTATATTCCTGTTCTTAGTATCTATTGCCTTAAGCTGTTCATCAGTCCATTTCTTTGCCATCATTACACCTCTGAATTACTGTCAGTTTCTTTGTTATATTCTTCACTATCGTTATACTTTTCTGTACTATTATGCTCTTTACTACTGCTGTACGCTTCACCGCTGTTATTCTCATCTATTAATTTCCATATATCTTCTTTGCTTAAATTGGAAAGTCTTCGATAACTTGTACCCGGCATATCTGTGCTAAATCCACACACACTGTTATACTGACAATAAGTACAACTGTTCTCATTACCCTTAATATACGGATTGATATTAATGCTTCCATTAAGTATCTTTCCTGCGTTATTGACATTTTCTTTATCAACATATTCACCAAGCTTATCGAACTCATCAGTTGTCATAACCCTGCTGTATCGCATATCAAGCTCACCAGATTTATTATAACTGACAGGAATATTAACAGATGAACCCTCTGTTGAATCCATCATACTTATAATATTCTTATTAGAATTAACAACGCCTTTCATTCTTAATTCTTTTCTTATAAGTGCCTCGACCTCGTCATCATCTTTCTTCGCCTCAACTATCGGGTCCTGAATATTATAATATAAAAGCCCTGCTGGAATTATATTCTTGTCACCATATTTCTTCTTTTCATATATCATTGCTTCCCTCATATATGTAAGGAGCTGGATTTTCAAGCCATAATATGTCTTTAAAAGATTAAAATCTGACTGTCCTGTCTTGTAATCCACGACTTTGACATATAAATTTTCGTCATCCTCGCACACATCTATACGGTCTATCTTGCCCTTCATATAAAATAGTACATCGTGCGGAAGTTCTTCTATCTGTGTAAGAAATCCCTTCTCAAATGCATCTGGCCTGAATATTCCGTCAGCAAGCTGCTTTCCAATTGCCCACAGTGTCCTGTCAGCGTAATTCTTCATTCTCTGTATAAGATACTCATTACGGCTTGAGTCCTTAAGTATCGTATTGCCATAATTCTCAGCTATTGCATTGATACTCTCTGATACCATCTGGCTTCTTTCCTCATCACTTAAAAGCACGAAGGATTTATTGTTCTGCTTTATATTTTTTGACACATCTTCAATTACAGCGTGAAGAATTGTACCAAAGTCATTAACCGCAAACTGATATTCTTCCCTCTCTTTAAGCCCAAGTCCATACTGGCAGAAATATGCGAACTGGCACGAAGCGAACTGTTCAAATGATGTTACGCTTCCTGTAAGCTCCCTTCCATATAATTCAAGTGCAATTCCCTCTGCAAGCACTTTATTAAGATTACCCTCGCTCCATACAATGTCTGCTTTTGGAATTCGTATATATGCGTGTTCTGCAAATGTATCCTCTCTTGCGTACTCTTTAACAAGCGGAAACATTTTCTTAATCATTCTTATTATGTAAGAAGGAAGAACAGCTTTCATATCCATGCCATTGCGTGCATAAGTTATATAAAGCTTTTCTGATGTCTTTGTCATAATAAGGTATAAATAAAATCTCTGAATAAACGCTTTTTCCCTGACTGACATTGATAATGATACGTCCATACCCTTAAGCCTGTCCCTGTCTGTTTCTGAAAGAACGCTTCTGTTGTCGCTTTTTTTTGGAACATACCCATCATTAACGCCCGCAAAGAACATTACCTTTATATTATCAAGTCTTGTTCTCTCAATATCACCTATTACAACGCAGTCGTTAGCCGGAGGTATAAGTCCTATCTTAATCTCCTCCAATCCAGATGCTATAATATGATTGTATTCTTTTAATGTAACCTTCTCACTGCCTAATAATTCAACTATCTTATCTAATAGTTCTATTATCTTCTTATATATCTGTCCATATTCTTCACTATCCACATCTATAGATGACAGCTTCCTTTCACAATCAAGTCCGGCTATGAATTCATATAAAGCCCTGGTAATGGCATCTACATTTCCATCTGCCTCCTTAATATCTTTGTGAAGAACATCTATTGGAGTAATGACTTCGCGTCTTAATCTGTTAAGAAGTCCAAGGTCTGTATCTTCCCTTCCTGTCCTGAACTTTCTTATCCATTCATTGTTCCACTGCTTCCTGCCCTTTATGCCAACCGCAAGACAATAATTATCAAGAATATCTATCTCATCTCTTGTAAGTTGGGTAAATCCTGTTCTTAGATATCTGAACATACTGTCATAGGCATAATTCTTCTCGATAATATCAAGTACTGCGGTAATCATTTCCACTAAGCAGTTATCTGTTATATGACGTTTCTGGTCTAAGAAAAATGGTATTTCATTCTGGGAAAATATATTAGCGGCAAGCTTTCCATACACACCAATATCACCTGTAACAACCGCTATATCACTGTATCTGTAACCTGACAGACGTGTAAGCTCAAGTATCTTTCCTGTTATATACTGCAATTCGTCCTTCGGCGTTGTCCCTGCATACAAAGCTATATCATTTACTTCACCATTATAATGCCTGCTTCCAGCCCTGAATATATTCTTTTCAAGAAATGCAAGCTCCTTTGACGACTTAAAACGTGATGTATTATCATCATCAATCATCACAGCATTTTCTATATTAATATGCTGTTCATCACATATCTTATACAAATGTGCCACTGTATCCTTAGTCATATAGAAAAGGTTCTCAATGCCCTCATTGACATTAACCTTCTCACTTGTATCTATAGTCAGTGCCACCTTAATATCCGTGCATATATCAAGAAGCAGACCAATAAGCCTGTACTGTACAGGCGTAAAGCCAGTAAAACCATCAAGTGCTATCACACTGTCTTTAAGCTTTTCTGACTCCTGCACTTTCCTGCACAGAAGATCAAGTATCTCCTCTGATGTAATGTAATTATCTTTTATAAAATTCCTAAATCCACTATAAACAACATTAATGTCACTTAATTTCATTCCAAGCAGACTGTTATTATCAACAGTTTTATTAATTTCATCTATCTTATCAACAGTTATATCATACTGTAACATCTCTGATATGACTGATTTCATCTCAGCCACAAATCCGGTATTGGATATATTACCACTAAAGAATCGAAGTTCTTTCTTGTGCTGTTCTAATATTCTTCTTACTATAAGATTCTTTCCTGTATCATCAAGAACCGGATAGTCAGAAGCCCCGACCTCCTCAAATACTCTATAAGCAAGCCTTTCAAAGCTTATGACATCTATATTAAGAATTCCCTTTCGTGGGTGAAGCTCAACTACACGCTTCTGTGTTGCCATAGTGTACTGCTCTGGCACGATAATTATATAATCTGTGTCTGGATTGTTAATCGACTCCTCTATTATTGAACTATATAAATATGTTGACTTGCCAGCACCCGATCCTCCAAGTATAAGTTGTAATGACATAATAATCCTCATTTCCGTGCACATTTTTATTCAATGAAACTCATTTAAGTATACCATATATAAGTTCTATTTATATATGAATGCTCATATATTTTATCAAAATAAATGTGTGTTATATGAGGGGGATATATGAGCGGTTCAACCAGGATTGTGGTAATTCCACTTAAGAAACTGATAATTATGATATGCGTAATTGCTGCTCTTATTATATTAGCGGCAATATTTATATTTGGCGGAAGCAGTTCAGATGCTGCCAAAAGTACAGGTGTTAATATAAGCACCAGCACTGACACAGTAAAAAAGAATACATCTTGTCCTACATATTCACCAGGTGTATACACTTCCTCAATACTTCTTAATGGTACTCCTATAGATATTCAGGTTACAGTTGACTCCGACAATATCAACAATATCGAAATGGTTAATCTTTCAGAGTCCGTGCAGACTATGTATCCTATGCTTAATTCTTCATTTGATGAGATAAAGACCGCCGTTATCAACAACGGCTCAACAGATAATATCACCTACAATGCAGGTAGTAAATATACAGCAACTATGCTGTTATCAGCTATAGACAGTGCACTTGCCAAGGCAAGGAACTAACTGCGTAAGGCATTTAAGTCTTTCAGATAAACTTTTTACATCAGACACAGCCGTCTGTAACACTCTTTCTATACAGACGTATGTAAAAACTTCGGGTAATCTATATCCAGTTTGTTCATAGATTACCCGAAGTTCTATTTTAATTATTAGTTCTCAAAATAACTTATCCCGTCATCATTACTCACATTAATAAAGCCTGCATAACCTCTTTCTTCAAGCTTTCCTAAGAACTTGCCCATCTTCTTTGGCTTAACATAAAGCGAACATATCTTGCCTTCTGCCCTGTACTTTTCTGCAAGCTTATAAGCTGCTGTAAGCTCGCCCTCATCATACATTACTGCTATCTTATTGCCCTTATTAGGAAGGTCAATTCCGTGTTCCATAAGTATAGAGAATATTCTCTCAAATCCGATAGAAAATCCTACTGCACTTACCTGCTGTCCTAAGAACTTGCCAATAAGGTTATCATATCTTCCACCACCTGCAATAGCACCCTTAAAGTCAATGCTTTCAACTTCAAATACTGTTCCTGTGTAGTATCCCTGTCCTCTTACTAATGAAAGGTCGAATACAACATCGAACTCACCATTACAAAGCTCATTAACTGACTTCATAATATATTCGAGGCTTTCTGCTGGTGCTTTATCTACAAGAATATCTTTAACTGACTCTAAAGAAATCTCCTGTGGATTGCTTACATTTGCAAGAAATCCTGTAAACTTGGCTATAGCTGCTTCTGCGAATTCCTTCTCCTCAAGTTCCTTCTTAACGCCCTCAAGACCAACTTTATCCATCTTATCAAATGTTATACATACACTGTCAAGCTGGCTTTCTTCAAATCCGCAGTCCATAAGAAATGCTCTTAAAAGTCGTCTGTCATTAACTTTAACCTTAAAGTTCTTCATTCCTATAGCTTTAAGTGCCTTAGTTGTTATAAGTATAAGCTCAACCTCTGAATCTCTTGAGTCAGAACCTATAATATCTATATCACACTGTACGAATTCTCTTAATCTGCCCTTCTGTGGACGTTCTGCCCTGTACACTCTGTCCATCTGTATACACTTCATTGGAAGTGTAAGCTTATCCTTATTATTAGCAAAATATCTGCTTAAAGGAAGTGTAAGGTCATATCTTAAGCCCATATCTGCAAGAACATTTTCATTCTGTGAAGTAACTCCGCTTGCAAGTGCCTTGTCAAGCTTGTCGCCTCTCTTCATAATCTTAAATATAAGATTAAGGTTTTCTCCACCATCACTCTTATCAAGATTTTCAATATCTTCAATAACCGGAGTTGTTATATGTTCAAAACCATTCTCTACATATACTTTTAATATTTCATTCTGGAGATAATCTCTTATCTCTACTTCATTAGGAAGATAATCATTAGTACCTTTTACAGATGTAATCTTCATTCCATTGTCCTCCATTATTACAATTATTACACAATAACTCCCACCATTATATGTGGCGGGAGTTACTTAAACACATTCAATTAACAATTATGCTTCGTCTATAGCTTTACCTATATCGTGACGCATATATTTATTATCAAAATTAACCCATTCTGTCGCTTCATAAGCATTAGCACGGGCTTTCTTTAAATCCTCACCTAATGCTGTTACGCCAAGAACTCGTCCACCATTAGTAACAACCTTGCCTTCTTCGTTGAACTTAGTACCAGCGTGGAATAAAAAGTATGAATCTTTACCCTTGAAATTCTCCATACCTGTTATCTCAAAGCCCTTCTTGTACTCAAGTGGGTAACCGTCTGATGCAAGAACTACGCATACACACGCATTATCAGTAAACTTAAGATCTATCTTATCTAATGTTCCGTCTATGCACGCTTCAAATACATCAATTATATCATTCTCCATTCTTGGAAGAACAACCTGTGCTTCAGGATCACCAAATCTTGCATTATATTCAAGTACCTTAGGACCTTCTGGTGTAAGCATAAGTCCAAAGAATATAACACCCTTAAATGGTCTTCCCTCTGCCTTCATCGCATCAACTGTTGCCTGATATATGTGTGCCTTGCAGAAATCATCAACTTCCTTAGTATAAAATGGTGATGGTGAGAAGTTACCCATACCACCTGTATTAAGCCCCTGATCTCCGTCCTTGGCTCTCTTATGATCCTGTGCAGAAGACATTATCTTTATCGTATTACCGTCAACAAATGAAAGAACTGAAACTTCACGTCCTGTCATAAATTCTTCTACTACAATTGTATTACCTGCTGAACCGAACTTCTTGTCAAGCATAAGCTCGTCTACACCGTCAAGTGCCATCTGCTTGTCTTCACATATAAGAACGCCCTTTCCAAGTGCAAGACCATCAGCCTTAAGAACGATAGGATACTTAGCTGTTTCAAGATACTTCTTAGCTTCATCAGCAGATGTAAATGTCTCATATGCTGCTGTTGGTATATTGTATTTCTTCATAAGGTCCTTAGAAAATGCCTTTGAACCCTCAAGTATAGCTGCATTCTTTCTAGGTCCGAATACCCTTAAACCTTCTGCCTCAAATGCATCAACAATACCGCCAACAAGTGGATCATCCATACCAATTACAGTAAGGTCGATTGCATTTTCCTTAGCAAATGCAACAAGCTTATCAAATTCCATAGCTTTAATATCAACACATTCCGCAACCTCAGCAATACCTGCATTACCAGGTGCACAATATATCTTATCAACCTTAGGGCTCTGGCTTATCTTCCAGCATATGGCGTGCTCACGTCCACCGCTGCCTACAACTAAAACCTTCATCTGTTCTTCCTCCAATATAATCTAGTCTTTCTAGTTATCATGTTCATTAGCTATCTTGTTAATAGCGGCAGGCAGTAACTTCCATTCTGCCTGTTCCATAACTCTCTTTTGAAGAATTTCTGGCGTGTCACCATCTTTAACTTCAACAGCTTTCTGGAATATAATCTCTCCTGTATCCATTCCTTCATCTACATAATGCACTGTTGCACCTGTAACCTTAACACCTTTGGCAAGTACAGCTTCGTGAACGTGAAGTCCGTAAAAGCCTACACCGCAAAAAGATGGGATGAGTGATGGGTGGATATTAATAATTCTATGGCTGTATTCGTGTACCATTTCTTCTGGAATTTTAACAAGGAAGCCCGCAAGCACAACAAGGTCTACATTAAGCGAATTAACCTTTTCAAGAAGTGCTTTATTAAATTCATCTCTTGTAGCATAATCCTTAGGTGATACACAATAAGCTGGTATTCCGTTCTCTTTAGCTCTTGTAAGAGCATAAGCATTAGCATTATTACTTATAACAGCAGCAATCTGTGTATTAGTAATTGTCTTGTCCTTTACACCATCAATTATAGCCTGAAGATTAGTTCCACCTCCAGATACCATAACAGCTATTCTTAGCATAAAGTTACTCCCTTCTCACCTGCTTCAATATTACCGATAACATAAGGTGTCTCACCAGCAGCTTTAATAGCTTCCATAGTTGTATCTACGTCCTCAGGGGCTACTGCAAGTACAAGACCAATACCCATATTAAATGTGTTATACATCATATCTTCTTCAATCTCGCCATCTGTCTGTAACATCTTAAAGATTGGGGGAACTTCATAGCTGTCTTTCTTTACAACAGCTCTTACACCATCTGGTAACATTCTTGGAATGTTCTCATAGAAACCGCCACCTGTGATATGGCTGCATCCCTTAACACGAACTCCTGCGTTCTTAATAGACTTCATAGTCTTAACATATATCTTAGTTGGAGCAAGTAAAGCCTCTCCAAGTGTCTTGCCAAGTGAATCGTAATATGTATTAAGTGACTCTTCTGTTATTGTGAATACACTTCTTACAAGTGAAAATCCATTAGAATGAACACCACTTGAAGCAATACCGATAAGTGTATCGCCCGGCTTAATATTCTCACCTGTTATAAGGTCTTTTCTATCAACAACACCTACAGCAAATCCAGCAACATCATATTCATCTACTGGCATAAGTCCTGGGTGTTCTGCTGTTTCACCTCCGATAAGTGCACATTCTGACTGACGGCAGCCCTCTGCTACACCACCTACGATTGTTGCAATCTTTTCTGGATAGTTCTTTCCACATGCAATATAGTCAAGGAAGAAAAGAGGTTCTCCACCTGCACATACAACATCATTAACACACATTGCAACTGCATCAATACCGATTGTATCGTGCTTATCCATAATAAAAGCAAGCTTAACCTTTGTTCCACAGCCATCTGTTCCTGAAAGAAGAACCGGGTCTTCCATCTGCTTAATCTTCTCAAGTGAAAATGCACCTGAAAATCCACCGATACCACCTAACACTTCTGGTCTGAATGTAGACTTGACCGCATCTTTCATTAATTCAACTGACTTGTAACCTGCTTCGATATCAACACCAGCATTCTTGTAATCCATTGTAATCCTCCATTCTTACGCAGCTTATCTGCGAATAACTATGTATGCTTTATAAGCACCATTTTATAATTTAACGACAATCTGATATTTTAATTACTTTGCGTAATTCTTGTATCCTACTTCCTGAAGTCTTGCATCTTTAGCCTGAACACTTTCCTTTAATTCCTTAGTATAATTCTTAAGCCTTTCAAGAAGCTGTTCATCTGATGTCGCAAGAATCTTAGCTGCAAGAATACCTGCATTAGCACCACCATTAATAGCAACTGTTGCAACAGGAATTCCTGTTGGCATCTGTACTATTGAATATAACGAATCTCTACCACCTAAAGAAGTTGTGTGCATTGGAATACCAATAACTGGCATAGGGAATATTGCCGCACACATTCCTGGCAGATGTGCTGCCATTCCTGCTCCTGCAATGATAACCTTGAATCCTTTCTGTTCTGCTGTCTTCGCATATTCAAAGAATACATCTGGTTCTCTGTGAGCAGAGATAATTGTCATCTCATATGAGATACCTAACTTGTCTAATATGTCTGCTGCCTTTGCCATAACAGGCATATCAGAATCACTACCCATAACTATTCCTACTAAAGCCATGTTTAACTTCCTCCATTCTGATAGAAATACAACTATCATCTTAAAATAATATTAAATCACTTATCATTTCATATTATCTGATAAATCATCCATCTGGATAATTAAACAGATAATATAATACAATACCTATAATATTTTACTTTGTTTTAGATATATCGTCAAGGAATTTAACATAAACCGTGTTATTGAACAAATGTCTGTTTTAATCTTCAAATGGTTCGTTAAGCATATCAGTTCCTGAAAGCACAAATCTTCCATTTTCTATTATGCTTGTTTCTTTTCCTGAATAGTCTACAACTGATATTCTTCCAATTTCATCATATGGAATTGTAATATCTGTATGACAATTGTAATATGCCTTGTCAGGCTCACTCTTTCTTAATAAAGACACCTCATTATCCCTTGAGATTATCTCCTTGCCATCAGGATTGAACACTGCAACATCCTCTGACCTTGAATAGCACGTATCACCAAGTGCAAAATGTGGTCCCATTTTCTCAACAATAAGAATTGGAAGTAGATACACAATATCATATCTGTTCGCTGACACATATGCTGTAGTATTAGTTCCTATTGCAAATTCACCGATTGGAAGTGTATTGTGGTTAAACAGGACATTTTCTTTAAATAAATCCTTGCAACGCTTCTCATCCTCATAATTATCACACATATAATCCGTGACAAAACCATCTTTAAAATGCACCTTAAGGTTCTTGAAATTAATGTCGTTAAGATATACCTTGCTTACATTAAGCACGCCCTCTGTTCCCTTAAGGACTGGCGATGTAAATACTTCACCAAGCGGTATATTAACATCTGCAAGGCAGTTCTCAAATACTGTCTGCTTACTGCCATCATTAACCTTCATTATAGATACTTTCATATCCGTTTCATTGCCGTTACAGCCTTTGACCCTGACATACTCTGCTGTATCAAGCACATCTATAATTCTCTGCTGGACAACCTTGTACTTGTCATAATCAAGAGTATTTATCTTGACAATCTCATCAAAAATCTCAGTGAACTTGTCGCCTGCCTCTGGTGATGGATAAGCTATTATAGTAAAGCTTCTCTCCTCGCCTTTAATATATGAATTAACTATAGCTCCTGATTCATTATTATATTTGACTATAAGCTTCTGCTGTTTATCATCAAGATGATAACATTCTTTAGCATCATCTGGCTCAAATGGCTTCTCACCAAATACTTCCATAACAGCAGGACCGCCGTGTACATCGGCAAGTTCTTTATGCTTTTCATACGCATTTTTTAATGCACCAAGCTTTCTCTCAACAAAATCTCCGTCAAGATATAGTGCATTATCAAATCTATGGTCAAATTCCATCTGTTTATTAGGACTTGCGCCATAATATCCTATCTTAATATGCATACGCTTGTTAATTGAATTAACTGCCGCCCTGTATATAGTAGGCTTAAGCCCCATTGCCTCAAACTGCTTTATCTCTTCTCTTACAAGTCTTTCAAAGCCTACGCAGTATCTGATATTGACAGTCTGCTTCTTCTCTAACGGCTTATTGCCAAGAATAAATCCCTTTCGGTATCCTTCTGTAAATGTTGCCGCCATATCTTTTATCTGCTGTTCAGATAATGAGTTCAAATGCTGTGCCATTTTAATTTCATTATCAGTAATATATTCCCCATATCTGTACAGATATCTTAAATCATTCAAATCGCTGTCCATAATAATTCTTACAGCAAAATCCAGTGATGGGTCTATAAGTTCCCTTATCCTGTATTCAATATGGTCATCACTGTAATCACTTACATACCAGTAGACTGCTTCCTTAAGATGCTTATAATCAGCCTCTGTATTATCAGCCGCACAGTCCTTAACTATGCAGTAAAGCTCAATAAACAGCTCAATAAGTGCTGTTGCATCTGCTAATCTTCGCTCATACATATATACAATCAGACCCCTGATTTCCATATATACCATTGAGAATAATCTTCCGCACTGCTCTCCAAAGCACCTAACACTAACTCTTGGATTAGCATAACTTGTATTATAGGCTTCTCCTGTCACATCTTTATATAAAGCCCTGTTATATTCGCCAAGCTCCTCTAATGAAGCGTTATCAAATGCTTTGCCAGCTATATCATTCTTGAGCTTATCCATA
Organism: Bacteroides galacturonicus; assembly: GCF_003096855.1. NCBI lineage: Bacteria > Pseudomonadati > Bacteroidota > Bacteroidia > Bacteroidales > Bacteroidaceae > Bacteroides > Bacteroides galacturonicus. The sequence goes on from NZ_QEOA01000005.1 coordinate 201,427, forward strand.
AGCAGTATAAACGCCGATACATTTTTAAAATAATCAGCATAACTGCCAGCACCATAATCTGACAGCTCATCATCTTTATTAATCTCTGATATTCTTTCTATTGCAAGCGAATATCTTTCTTCTATATTATCATCAAACATATTAATCTCCATTTCTATAATAAATATATATATATTAATATCCATTACTATATATATAACAATCCTATTATTTTACATTGTCACACAACAAATGTACTAATCTCTAATACTGCACAACTATTATATTATTCTTTATTGTTACACAAAAATATATTAGCAATTACACTATACCCATAAGGAATACCGCTGCCATAAATACTGCGAGTATTCCACATAACAGTGAGCCCACCTTTGATAAAGTATAGAATTTATCATCCTCCTTAAAGCTAAGAAGCCCGATTACTGAACCTATTATTGAAAATAACAGACTTAACAGTCCAAGACTTCCTACCTTTAAACCTGCATATCCTTCAGCTTTGTAGGATAAATACACGCCATATATTAAGGAAGCCAATGCAAGCAGACCCATTATGGTAGATATTATTCCACCAAGCGACTGCCTTTTATCCGAAAACTTGTATTTATTAAATAATTTCACGCTTAATCCTCTCTTCTAATAATTTTGTACCAGACTGCATATATGATGTATCCTGTCAGTCCTCCCAGACAATTTAATATCAAATCATCTACATCGCAGCTTCCAACCATAGTTATAAGCTGTGTAAGCTCTATTGCCAAAGAAAGACTAAATGAATATAAAGTTGTTGCTATTAATTTAATTCTTCTGTGAGATAGCACTGGAAGAAATATTCCAAAAGGAATAAACGCAACAACATTTCCTATAATATTAAGTCTTGCTATTCTTCCAAGTGAATCATTATCTAATATATATTTCCAGAACCTTTTTATTTCTTTAAAAGGTTCCAGATTGTATATATGTCTTGTCTGCGATGTCCTTCCCATTGACTCAGCAAAGAATACAACGTATATAAGCAGACACATATATATAACAAAAATTATCCATTTCATAACATTATGAAACTTCTGCTTATTCATAATCTCTCTCCACACAATATAATATGCCTGACATACCATTGCAACACTCCGTTAAAGCATTGCAATAATATATCAGGCAGTATATACATTTAAAATAATATATCTGATTTATGTGCAAGAAGTCTTGCTCCATTAACTATCATCATAACACCAGCGCCAATACCAAAAGCGATTGTTACAATTCCAAACACAAGATTTGATACGCCAACTGACTTCATTTTTTTATATAATTTTTCTTCCACAACAATCCTCCATTCCTGCTGGCTTGATAAACCAAACTGACTAATTAATTACGCACCCCATACTGTTCATAATAAGTATCTATGGCTGCCTTTAACTTATCGTCAATGACAACTCTGCCTTCACATTCTTTATTATAAAGATGTTCTACAACGTCTGCCATTGAAACAATTGCACTTGTCTCAAAGCCATATCTTTCCTTAATCTCATCTAACGCGCTCACCTTGCCGCCAAGACCTACTTCCATACGGTTAAGTGATACCATAAGACCGATAATTGTAACATCAGCCGCTCCTCTTACCTTAGGAACTGTCTCTTCCATTGACTTACCTGATGTTGTAACATCTTCTATCATAATAACTCTGTCGCCATCTTTTAACTTGCTTCCAAGGAAACTTCCCTTATCTGCACCATGGTCCTTCTCTTCCTTACGGTCTGAACAATAACGCACTTCCTTACCATAAAGCTTAGCATAAGCAACGGCTGTAACTACGCTGATTGGAATTCCCTTATATGCTGGCCCAAAAAGAACATCAAAATCATCACCATATGTCTCGTGAATTGCCTTAGCATAATACTCGCCAAGACGCATAAGCTGTGTACCTGTTACATATGCACCTGCATTCATAAAAAATGGGGACTTTCTTCCACTCTTTAATGTGAAATCTCCAAACTTTAACACATCACTCTCAACCATAAAATCTATAAATTCCTGCTTGTATGCTTCCATTGTATCTAAAACCTCCTGTATATGCGGCTTCGCACTGTTATTGTTATATTGGGTCTATTCTAACATAAAACTTTATTGGTTTCAATGTGTATTTGCATTATCAACAGGCTCTGCGTTGCTTGGTGAAAATTATTTTAAATCTGTAAAATATTACAGACCATTTGTTTGTTTTGTGTTATAATATTTATAATCATTTCAAACTAAAAAATCCATGCATTTGCATAATTACAAATGCATGGATTACATTCATCTTAGCTTAAGAGAATAATAAAGTTCTATTATAAAGTTCTATTTCGATTTATTCACAATCGTTTCTTTTACTTTTTACTGTTAATCCTGTCATTATTGTTAAAGCTGACATAAGCAGTATCAACCAAAGTCTTATGTCTGTTGTATCTCCTGTCTTTAAGGATGCATTACTATCTACATCACTCCGACTGTTTTCGACATTGTTATCTTCCGCCTTTTTATCATCGATAGTATTATCTTCCACTTTATTATCTTCCAGCTTATTATCTTCTTCGGTTGTGCTTCCAGCAACGGTGAAATAAGTAGCTGCTGAGCCATCGGTCCATGCAATTTCAAATGTATGCTTTCCAGCTGGCAAGGTTTTAAGATACTCAGTCTTCAAGGTAATTATTGTTGAACCTTCTGTTACTGTATAGTTCTTTACGTCTATAACTACACCATCAACTCTTACCTCTTTGAACTTGGCAATTGCCCCGTCTCCTCTGATTACAAGGCTGCCATCTGTATTGGTATTCTGTGTCCATGTGCTTTCAGCACCATCTATAATCTTATATGCTGGTAACTCTAATTTTTTGATTTCTTCTTTTTCAAGAATCGCGCCACAAGTTTCACATTCCTTATGTCTGCTTCCTGCTGCTTCCACAGTTGCAGGCTTGTCTATAATCCAGTCTCCCAAATTGTGTCCTAACGCCTCAATATCCTTAACATCCTTTACTTCTCTACAGTTTCTGCAATGGATTGACTTGCTTCCTGTTTCTGTGCAGGTTGGCTGTTTGTCTACTGTGTAATCAGTATTCCATACGTGTCCGTTTGCAGCTATATCCTTTATCTCTATATATCTGCAGATATCACATACACGCTTTACGCTTCCTCTACCCATACATGTTGGTGCTTTAACCTTCTCCCACTTACCAAAGCTATGGCCGGTGGCTGGAATCTCCTCCTGTGCCTTAATTATTGTATTACATACCAGGCAATGGATTCCTGCTGTCTTTCCAGCAGTAGTACAGGTTGCTGCCACTGCGGCATCCTCTGCTTCTGTGTGACCAGTAGCAGGAATTGTCTCTTTCTCAGTTTCCTTGCAGCGACTGCACTTTCTTGCCTTAACCCCACTCTCTGTACAGGCTGCTGGCTTAGTTACTGTCCATTCACCTGTGAAATCGTGTCCTAGTGCTGGTATTTCTATATCTTCTGTTATCTCTTGTCCATCTTTATCTAAACGCTTATCACATCCGGTACAGGTATAATACTCAATATGTCCTAGCATAACACAGGTAGCTTCCACCCTGGATTTATGTAGATTTTTTTTGTGGATATGCCTTTTTTTGAAATACAGCTTACCATCTTCAACATACAATTCACCATTTTCATGGTCACACACAAAGCATTCTTTAAATTCGCCTATGTTCTCAATAACGTCATATGCATAATTTATTGCATCCTTCCTTACTTTGAGCCCTACCTTTGAAGCCGCATCAAATTGCTCACCTAGAACAATCAAAAATCTCTTTATGCCGTGAGGATAAAATATCAAATTATTTTCCTTATTATTGTATGTATTTCCTGTAATGTTTACTTTTCCATTAAGTACAAGCTTTCCACAAGCATCAATACAAATTCCTGCTGTAGTACTATCATCCTCTTCATCTGCTGTACATATATTACCTGTAATATCCGTATCTACCACTTCAAGCGTTCCATAATGTGAAACATTCACCGTTCCACCTGAATCACATTCATTATTTTCAAAAAGGCAATTTTTAATTACACAATTCTCAGAAGACGTTGCTACCGTACTAGTATATTTTCCATAATTGCCCTTAAATACACTATCAGTTATCAGACATTGGTCATTTCTATTATCTGAACGAGATGTTCCAACCCATACACAGGAAGCCCAGTAATTTGATTTGTTATCATAAAATTTACATTTATTTATTTCTAATGTTCCATTTTCTCCAAACTTATCTATACACGAGCCGCCACCGCCTGTGGTATTATCATAAAATGTTACTCCCTCCAAAACACAATTCAGATTATTAATAGACAGACAACACGTTACACCTCCGGCAGAACTATCCATATCATACCTGAATCCAGTTATAATACCTCCAGTCAAAGATTCATTTTCACTATTAATATAACCTTCATGAACTGCAGATGGATTACTATCTGTTATCTCAAATAAACCGCCACCTGTGCCGGATTCATTTCTTAAACCTATTCCATAACTATTATAGCTATATCTTTTCTCAAAATTCAATATATGTCCATTAAGGTCTATTCCACCTCTATATGAACTATCCACCTCCATATATATGTATTCAGAAAAATCTATATCATTAGCAAGTTTTATATATCCTTGTTTCAATATACCATTTTTAAACTCTTTAAAACTTGTAACGATATATGGATTGTTTTTAGAACCATCTTGAACAGGCTCATCGGCTCTAATATAATCTACCGGCATAGCAGCTATTATAAATATACTTACCATAATGATACTAAACAACTTTCTTAAGCTATTACTCACGTTAACTTTTCTCATATGCATCTACCTCCTTATTTTCACAATCAGCAGCTCTTGAGCTTATCTCACATTTATTATATAATGATATTACACCGTACACTGATGTACGATGCAATAGTTTTGTCAATTTTTATCGAATTGGAGTAGATAATTATATGAATGATAATTTATTTTCAATAGGCGATGTGAGTAGAATACTTGGAATAACAAGAAAAATAATACTTAATTATGAAACCTGTGGATTGGTTGCTCCTGATGTCAAAAATGGTATTAATGGTAATAGATATTATACAATTGATACCATTACAAAAATACGCATAATACGTCTGTTTCAAAGCTATGGATTAGCACTTCCTGAAATACGCGAATATTTTGCAGGCTCAACAGACCTTATTTCACTGGTACACAGACTTGAAGCAATTAGAGATCGGCTGAATGACAATATTAACAGCCTGTACGAAAGAATAGCTACTTCTGATATTAAAATATCCCAGATTACAGTTCCAGCACAAACTGTTTGTGCAAGAAGAAAGGTATCAGATAATCTTCAGGAAAAAACTGACTTTTTAAGAGATACTGCTATGATAGCCATTACCAAATATAAAACTGACTTTTCAAAGCCACAGTATTTTATAGAATTCAATTACAAAAATCCATCTGATATACTTTTCTGTGCAACAGTTGATAGCAACAGCTGTGGTGATGATATAGTTACTATGACCTCGAAAAATGCTCTGGCTGCCTGCCATTATGGCTCTTATCAGAATATTGACCATACAAGAACACATCTGCTTCAATACGCAGATATAAATAAAATTCCACATACTGGAGATTTCAGGGAAGTGTATCTTGAAGGTCCACCACAGCATAGTGATCCTAATAAATATATAACTAATATATATTTATTTTTAAAATAAAATTTATATATAAAAAACATACAAATACGATAAAGTTATTCTTGAATTTCAGATTAAGGCATAATCAAATAATTTTATCATACTCAATAATGCTGCTCATTCGGCAGCATTATCGAAAAAAAATTGCATAAATAGGATTTTTTTGACAGAATTCGGAATATTTCAATTATACCGGAGTGTATAGTCCTATTGCCGCACCCACCAGTGCAAATGCTGCATATGCACGATATAAATTCATTCCCACAATATATCCATTAAATGTTCCATAGAAAGCTGCACCTGCAAGCCCAGCTATTCCACCTAATACAGCACCTGCTAATACACTGACTACAAGCATAGTATTTATATTGCTGAACTTTTTACTTTTTAATTCCGTTTTATCAGCCTCTATTTCCTTAAAGTACTTCCCGTATTCCCTAGGAATTGTCAAATATATTTTTTCAGCCTCTGCCTTCACTATCACTCTGTTAGTGAGCCACCTGCAATACCTGTTAGTTTTAAGATAAATCTTTTCACCGTTGTTTTCAATTTCTGATTTTCTTCTGGTCTTATCACATATTATCTGTTCAATACTTTCTTCTTTACCACTTTCATTCTTAAAAGTCATACCAATTAATTCTGCCTGTCTGCTTGAAATATAAGTCACTGGCAATGCATATACTATAAATGCCACAATATAAGTCAAAAGTGGATTTAATAGTGACACTCCATCTATAACGCACAACACTGCGTAGATAAGCATTATTATTGTGATAACAAATGTAAAATTCAATAAATATTTCTTGTTCATATTCTCCCCTCCTAATCTTTCTGTTTTCTATCACCTTTCAGTATTTTTATGTACTTTTTAATTATTTGAACTCTCTCAACAAGCTTAAATTTTCAAAAAACTATTTCTTTTGTGCATAGGACTGTAACCATAAGTCTATATGTCCACATTCTTCACATAAATATGCATCTATGCCTTTTTCTGATTTTTTATCATATTTATTTTTCTTAATCTCGTCAGCAACCTTTACCTTCCAAATCTGGTTAGCTATAAGCGCCATTTTAACCATTTTCTGACTTCCACAATTAGTACATTTCATTAAAATTTCTCCCCTTTATCTGATATAAACTTTATATTAGTTTATATCTGTTTCTTATCTGTCTAATCTATTTCTATTAATTCGATGAATTCTCAGCTCAGCGAAATAACATTTATTATCATATGAACTAACACAGGACACACTATATCTGCCGTCTTTTCCTGCGTATATGCCAATCCAAGCCCCATAAAAAATAAAGGTATTTCTGCTAATATCTGACTGAATTCCATATTCAAAAAAATCACTATATCACAGTGGTAAAGGGCAAATATTAATGCCGAGAATACCACCGCACATTTAACACCTGCAATATTTTGTATAAATGTGTATATGTTCTTTCTAAATATTATTTCTTCAACAAATGGTCCTGCAAACACAATATATAAAGTTTTTAATACAACAACCTCTTTAAACTAATATTAAATTTGTAAATATATTCACTCTATCAACTAAAAGTGACCACCAGAAGAACCAATATTATCCCTATACTTAAATCGTTCAGCTAACCACCAGCCAATTTGATAAAACAACGAATTATCTTCCCCACCTTTTATCCTAAAAAGTTCATTTTCATTTAACTCTTCAAACTTCATAATCTTAATCCCTTTTATTTTTTACTATCTAGTATAATCTTTCCAGCCTTCATATACTTCATATCCCCACGAAACCAAGGTACCTATTGTCACTACAGCACCTGCTACAGCTAACCATCCAACTCCACCACCATCGGTACATATTAATTCTTCCATATTCATTTCATTTAAACCTTTATACATATTCTTCTCCTTATAATAAAATTACATTTGATACTTACTATTAATATTTCTATTAATTATTCTTCCTGCATAAGAATATAATTAATAATAAAAAAATGATTAATAAAATCACATCTCTAATAATAACTTTATGATATATTATCAATGTATAAGTTACTGATAATATGCACAATAATATCATTATAGTTATAATAAGAATTTGTACTTTACTTTGTTTCTTCACACATATTTCCTCATTTTTTTGCACTTTGTGTATATATGAATTTATTTCATTCCAAATAAATTCAACAATACATCATACACATTTTTCCAATAGGTTTCTTTTCCTTTTGAACTTCCACCACTAATATTCATTTGTTCAATTTCTGATACTGGCACAAAAAAACTGATATAGTTCATTTTTATCATCTCCTTTCTCAGCAAACATATCACTTCTATATTTCCAATGCAATAGACATGTGCTATTTGGTATTTAAACGGTGCTATTTGGTATAATTTGACATATTTTTTACATTTTGTATAATGTTTTTATGAGTAAATTGGGGGTATTTATGAACTACTACGACATTTTCTTTGATATTATTGAGAATTTCTTTGATTTTCTAATTATCGATTTGTTTATTAAAAATCACGGTTATAAATCATATTATAAACACATACTCAGACCTATTTTTTTAACATTTAGAATATTCTATGCAATAATAACTTTTCCTAACTGGTTCGTATATATATTAAATATTATTATACTTGCCTATATTTTAGTAAGCTGCAACGGAGCACTTATCAAACGCCTCATTACTGCCATTAAATATTTTATGTATGATTATATTTCTACATTTATAATTATATTACTGCATGCATTATTTTTTAGAGATTTATTACAAATTGCTTCAAATCAACTTTACACACATTATAATTCGACTTCTGGTATTATCATTTCTTATATCATTGCCTGTATATATTTTAATACTAAAAAAATCAAATCATTAAGTACAGCAAAACCCTACATATTTCTATATGATTTTATATCAATTGCAACTATCATCACTTTATCAATAGCACCTATTCTCACTGAACCAACAATACTTAATTCACAGATGCTTATTCCTATGTTTTTTATATTAATCGCACTAATAATCATATTTTGTCTTACTACTTATAGTAGAATTGCAATTACTCTTGAAGAAAATGCTATGAATAAAATTCAAATTGAAAAAGCTGCTATGGAATCTGAATATAATTCTCAGATTGACAATAAATTACAACAGCTCCACACATTAAGACACGATATGAAAAATCACCTTCTTATTATTGACAGTTTGTATGCTGATGGTAAAAATAAACAAATTCACGATTACATACATAAGATAACTGATGAACTTAACCAGACTCAGACTATATCTTCCGCTTCATCTACCATATCAGCACTTCTTAACTCTAAAAAGCTCATATGTGATGATAATAAAATAGCCTTTGATACACAGTTAGATTTTAACAACATCTATATAAATGACTTTACTCTCATAACAGTGCTTGGAAATATATTAGATAATGCTATAACTGCCGCTTCAAAACTCGATAACGGATATATTAATCTTGCTATTAAACAGGCAGATACATATCTGGCGATACATTGTGAAAATAATCACCACGAAAAAATCAAAAAAAGAGAAGGTCGCTTTATCTCCAGCAAACCTTCTTCTGGCTCTAAGGCTAATCCTTTGCACGGATTAGGTCTTATTAGTGTTACGAATAATGTTAATAAATACGGTGGCACAATTGATATTAACTACAATGATACTACCTTCATTGTTGATATACTTATTCCTAATTACAGATAATAGTATTTAATTATTATCTGTAATTAATAATAGTGTTATCTCTACATTTTTCTTTCTTCAAGCAGCTTTCTTATTTTACTCATATGCCTATTCTTAACTTCTTTATAATGACTTCTGCTTAGTGGCACTTCAACGCCATCACCAAGACATACCACATTTTCTTTAACTTCTTTTATTGCATCAAAATTGACTATATACCCTTGATGCACATATATAAATATATTTTGATCTAACTTACTACAAATCTTCTTTAATGTTTCATAACACGTTATCTCTGCATCTGTACAATGTAAAACGCATTGATTTCTTCGTTTTTCAATATACTGTATAGTCCTTACGTCTACTATTCGGGTATTTCTCGAAACAGGAACCTCTATGTATCGTTCCTCTGCTTCCTTATAATCAAATGTATATTGCACCAATACAACAGCTCTTGACAGCACTCTTTTCAATTCAGCATATGCAACTGGTTTTACAACATATGCTAATGCTTCAACACCATAAGCTTGTATTGCGTATTTATCAAAACTCGTCACAAAACATATTATTACATCTTGTGTAATTTTACGTATCTGCCTTGCTATATCTACTCCATTAATTTCTGGCATTTCAACATCAAGAAATATAATATCATACTTTAAATCATCATTTTCTATATCCTTCAACAATGCCATTCCTGAATTATATGATGTTATATTAATATTTATTTCAGATTCTTCCGAATATACCTCTATATATTTAACAATTCTGTCTATATGCACTTGTTCATCATCGCATACTGCTATCTCTACTGTTTTCATACTAATCCTCATTTCTTTATTTATAAATAAAATGTATCACAATGACTATACACTTTCAATTGAGATGTGTTATTTGGTATTTAATCAGTGCTATTCAGAATAAATTCTGTATCTAAACACCCATATGAACTGTTGGTCGTGGTACTGCTCCGTCTGGTGCTTCAACTGGTGAATTTGAGGCTCTTGAGTTAAGGGATGGTGATAAGTCAAGATATTTAGGCAAAGGAGTTACAAAGGCTGTTGATAATATTAATACAATTATCAATGATACACTTGTAGGTCTTGATGCGTCTGATATATATGCTGTTGATGCTGCTATAATAAAAGCTGACGGAACTAAGGATAAATCTAAGCTTGGTGCTAATGCAATACTTGCTGCATCAATCGCCTGCTGTAAAGCTGCAAGCATTGCTCTTGATATTCCTCTTTATCATTCAGAACGTGTTGCTAAGTATAACCAGTTACTTAGAATTGAAGAAGAACTCGGTGACTCAGCCGTATATCCTGGAATTAAGGCATTTAATGTCCATTAATTATGTTCATTAATTAAATGTATACATAACAATAAGCTGTAAGTGCTAAGATGATTTGGCACTTACAGCTTATATTTTTATTTCTCTCGAATTTTATCGGCACTTTTTTATCGGCACTTTTTTATCGGCACTTTTTTATCGGCACTTTTTATCGGCACTTTTTATCGGCACTTTTTATCGGCACTTTCCTTATTCCATCCCTTCCTCAAGCCACTTAGCAATATTAGAAAAGTCTATAGTAAGGTCACCACCATAGATATTCACTGGAACTGGCTTGTCAAATCCATATATAACTGGATAATTGTCACCTTCAAAATAATATACAAGTATCTTCGCCTGCACGAAATCCACTATCCAATATTCACGGACACCAGCTTCCATATACTTTGACAGCTTAAGGGCATAGTCCCTTTTCTTAGTAGATGGAGATATTACTTCAAGAACAAAATCCGGTGCTCCATATATTCCAAATCTCTTAATCTTGGAAGGGTCACATATTATGCCAACATCTGGCTCAACCATTGTCTTATTATCGCAGTCAAGCTGTACATCTACCGGTGCAATAAATGGCCGGCAGCTTCCGTTATGCTCCATAATATAATTCGCAATCTGACGGTGTATTTCCCCTGCAATTGACTGATGTCCGAATGTAGGAGACAGCATTGTATAGAAATATCCATCAATTAACTCAACTCTCTGATCCTCTGGAAGGGCATAATAATCATCAAGCGTATAACTTCCATTCCTGTCAGTCTTATAAGAAGCCGCAGCCTCGCACACTACAGATTGCTCTGTAAAAATCTGTTCAAGTGCCAGAAGCGTATCATATCGTGGACTTTCTGTTTCACCAGAAAATATCTTCTGTATTGTTCCTAAGGGTACTCCCGATAACTCAGCCATCTGCGCATATGTATACCCTTTCTCTTTCTTCTTATCCTTCATCTCCTGAATAGTCATATGCAGCACCTCCGTATAATAGGTCTAATGTCTATAAGTTACTTTAATTAAAGTATAGGAGGTGAATTTCCATTTGTCAACCGGTATTATATATAATTTTAACCGTTAATCTTTATTAATTTACCATTTAATCTTTTAACAATTTTATCATTGTATTAAATGCCCATTCCATATGCTATATACTATATAACCTTCTTAATCCACTTACCGCTAAAGTATCTGCTTACAAAGACTATTCCTCTTACTGTCCAGTCTGCGAACATACCATACCACACTGCCATTGGTCCCATATTGAATACCTTAACAAGACCAATACACAATGCAACCCTGCAACACCACATAGTTGTCATTGATGTTATCATTGAGAACTTTACATCTCCTGCCGCTCTCATTCCGTATGCTGGAACGAATGAGAATACCCACGCAATTGGCTTATATATTGTTATCGCACCAACCATCTCTATACACATTCTTGCACTGTCTGTCTCCATTCCACCAAGAATCGTTATAGGACGTACAAGTGCATACACGATAATACAAGATACAATAATTCCTATCTCTGCTATTCCGCACAATTTGACTATGTAATACTTGGCTTCTTCTTTTCTTCCTGCTCCAAGACACTGTCCTACAACAGTCATAAGGCATATACCAACACCTATTCCAAAGACACCATTAACATTTTCTAATATATTAGTCATAGCCTGTGCCGCAATAGCCGCTGTTCCCATAGTTGATACTGTTGACTGGATTGCAAGCTTACCGAACTGGAACATACTGTTCTCAATTCCTGACGGAACACCTATCGCAAGTATCGAGCCTATAAGCTTATAATCAGGTCTTATCTTATGATATTCTGATACTACTATATCTATCTTTGGCTTGGATAATGCAATAAATATAACAACCATACAGAACACTCTTGATACAAGTGTTGATATAGCTGCACCTGCAACTCCCATATTAAATACGAACATAAGAAGTGCATTTCCACATACATTTATTACGTTAGAGATTACTGATACCATCATAGGATATCTTGAATTACCACACGATCTGAATATCGCTGAGCCTGCACTAAACAACGCAAGAAATGGATAACTTAACGCTGTATACAGAAAGTATGTTACTGCATTGCTCATAACCTCAGGTTCTACCTTACCAAATATAAAACTTAAAAGAGGTCTTCTTAATATAAGTCCTGCTATTGTTATGACAACTGCTATTGTGGCAACTGTAAGCACAACCTGTCTTGCCGCCTTATTAGCACCCTCACGGTCTTTCATTCCTATATAATGTGAACATATAATTGCCGCACCTGTAGCCATAGCAGAAAATAACTGTACGATAAGGTTATTAACCGAGTCAACAAGCGATACACCCGATATTGCCTGGCTTCCAAGGTTACTTACCATCATAGTATCCACCATACCCATAAATGAGTTAAGCAGCTGTTCGACAACTATTGGTATAAGAAGTGCAAACAGTGCTTTATTGTGAAACATCAGATTATCCTTATCAATATCAAATAATTTCTTTTTATCTGCTAATAATTTACTCATAAAAATTGACGCTCCATTTCTTAACTAACTTACCTCGTATAAGATAATCAATTAATAAGCGAACGTCAACCTTTATTTACATATTTAACTGCAATATTTACATACTTTAACTACAATATTTGTATATTTAATTATATAATGATGCCGGGGTCAAAAGCCCCGACTTTGATACCTACTAATATCAAATCAGTATACTGCCTATACTGTCATATTATCAGCAAATACAACTCTTATAGTAGTTCCCTTTCCTAATTCACTTTCAAGCTCTATATGTGCATTATGGTGTTTGGCTACTATATGCTTTACAATCGCAAGCCCAAGTCCTGTACCACCAGTAGATTTTGACCTGCTCTTATCAACTCTGTAAAATCTTTCAAATATCCTGTCCTGATGTTCCTTAGGTATTCCTATACCGTTATCCGCTACTTCAAGAACATTTTCAGTCACACCATTATTCTGTCTTGTATACACAGATACCTTAACCTTTCCACCCGGATTATTGTAACGTATCGCATTATCACACAGGTTATATATAAGCTCCTCAAGCATCTGCTTATCAGCAGTAATATTAACATCACTTCCTGTAACATCAATAATAATGCTGTGCTTCTGTGCACTTATCTCAAGCATCTGCACCGTTGACCTGGCTGTTTCATACAGATTAACTGTCTCGAATATTTCTTCTGTCGATATGGCATCAAGCTCTGATATCCTTATAATATCATTGATAAGCGAGAGAAGTCTTTGTGAGCTTTTATGTATTTCACCTGCAAATCTCTTGGCATCATCACCTGCCGCCATACCACTTTCAATAAGCTCAGAATAGCCTGATATTGATGTCAGCGGTGTCTTTAATTCGTGCGAAACATTTGCCGTGAATTCCTGCCTCATATTGGCATTGCGCATAATATCCTCGTGCTGCCTTTTAATAGTTGTGACAAATGGAACAAGCTCCTTATACACTTTAACCGACTCCGAAGCATCCATATTATTGGCAAGATACTCAATCGGCTCGACAATGCTTTTTGTCAGAAAATGTGAACTTATCATACAGATTATAAAGAGAATTACACATAACACAATTATAACAGGGAGCATACTTGTCATAATACTCGTCATACTGCTTACTTCCCTTGAAACTCTTAGCACATATCCATTATCAAGTGCAACTGCATAATAATAAGAATTCTTATTAAGTGTTACGGACCTTCTTATGTCACATCCATAACCATTCCGTCTAGCCGCAACAACCTCAGGACGTTCGTTATGATTTTCCATTTTATCAATATCAACAAGTGTATCGACTACCGCATAACCCTGTGAATTAATAAATGTTATTCTAAGATTTCCATCGTAATTATCAATTACCTTCTGTTCAACTATATTGTCAGGGTCTGTTACCATTCCCCAGGCATCTGCACCAATAAACACATCTATGTAATTGTGCATATCTTCAAGCACTTCATGCTTTAGTACATTGTAGAACACAGTACACGCTATAGATACAGATGCCACAATAGTAACAAGTGCCATTATCATATACAAAAGATTAATTCTTTTTTTCATTATTTGGCCTCATCATCCATAAAATATCCTACATTACGGACAGTCTTTATATAATTACCAGCCGTACCAAGCTTATGTCTTAATGTCTTGATATGAACATCAAGAGTTCTTGACTCGCCCTCGTAATCTGTACTCCATATTCTGTCCATTATATTATCCCTTGTCAAGACAATTCCACGGTTAAGTGCAAGATATTTTAATAATTCATACTCTTTATAAGTAAGCTCAACAGGTTTATCATCGACATATGCAACTCGTTTTTCATCATCAATAAAAAGACTTCCAATTCCTATAAGCTTCTCTTCATCAGAACTTCCTGTCCTTCTAAGAAGTGCTTTAACTCTTGATATTAATTCCATAATTCCAAATGGTTTGGTTATATAATCATCAGCTCCAAGGTCAAGTCCTTTAACTTTATCAAGCTCTGTTGTCTTAGCTGTAACCATTATAACAGGAACTCTTCTTGTCTCTGGAGTCTGTCTTATCTTTCTTAATATCTCTAATCCATCTTCATCTGGAAGCATAACATCAAGAAGTATCATATCTGGTATTCTGTCTCTCATAAGCTTATGAAATTCTTTGCCGCTTGCACACTCAACAACTGTATGCCCTGCATTCTTTAAAGCAAAGCTTTCAATCTCGCTTATATTTTTATCATCTTCAACAACATATACATATGCCATAATATCCTCGATTTCTGCGACAGATTTCAGCATATTAATACATTTTATCTTTAAAAAATTATACAAAATGTATCCGCTGATATCTACGCTTTACACAAATTTTCTAGTTTCTGGAAGTCTGTATTTTTCCTTGTATTCTTTATATTCTCTTGCAAACTGCTGGTTATCCCTGTTCTTCATTGCATCAAGATATTCGTGTGTATCAAAATTTTCCTTATCTGACTGGATAACATCTACTGCTATATTAGAACAATGGTCTGACACTCTCTCAAGATTATTAAGAATATCTGAATGTGCAAATCCCAGTTCAATAGTACATTTTCCTTCTCTTAATCTTCTTATATGTCTAGCTTTAAGCTCAACTGTTAATGTATCAATAAGTTCTTCTAATGGTTCAACTTTATCTGCTTCTTTAATATTATTAGTCTTAAAGGAATCAAAGGATATATCTACAACCTCTCTTACTGCCGAACATAATATATCTAACTCCGTCTTAGCTTTAGGTGAGAATTCCATCTGCTTATTATGCAATTCTCTTGCAGAGTCGCACAGATTACAGGCGTGGTCTGATATTCTTTCAAAATCGCCTATGCTGTGAAGCATCATATTAAGTGTCTCTGAGTCATCTTTATTAAGTATCTTGGTACTTATCTTCATAATATATGTACCAAGCTCATCTTCATATTTATCAACCCTGCTCTCAAGCTCACCAACATACAATGCCTTATTCTCATCATAATTACCGATAAGTCCAAGTGCTGTAAATAATGACTCCCTTGATATATCAGCCATATTGCCTATAACTGTCTTACAATGTTCAACTGCAAGGCTTGGTGACTCAAGAAATCTGTCATCTAAAAGTGCAAATTCATTAACACTCTGTCTTTCCATAAGTGCCTTTTCCTCATCATCAACCCTTATAGTCATATATGCGAGCTTCTCAAGCACATTTCTTAACGGAAGAAGAAGTGCAGTTGTAATAATATTAAAGGTTGTATGTATTACCGCAATTCCCATCTCATTAGCTGTATCATTCAGAAATGAAAAATGTACAAACATATTAACTGTATAGAACACCGTCATAAATACAACTGTACCTATAACATTAAAGTACAGATGAACTATAGCTGCTCTTTTACCATTCTTGCTTGCACCAATACTTGATAACATAGCTGTTGCACAAGTACCGATATTCTGTCCCATTATTATAGGAAGAACAGTTGAATAGCTTAATATTCCTGTAGAACATAATGCCTGTAATATACCAACTGAAGCTGATGAACTCTGTATTATTGCTGTAAATACAAGTCCTGCAATCATACCAAGTATTGGGTTTTTAAATGTTGTTAATAAAGCCTGAAACTGTGGGACTTCGGCAAGCGGCTCTACAGATGAACTCATAGCTTCCATACCATACATAAGAAGTGCAAATCCAATAAATATCTTAGCTGGATTTTTAAATTTGTCTTTCTTTAGGAATACAAGCATCACAACACCAATAACTGCAAGGATTGGTGAAAATGATGTTGGCTTCAACATTCTTATAAAGAAATTATCACTCTCAATACCAGTAAGGCTTAATATCCATGAAGTTATGGTAGTACCTATGTTAGCACCCATTATAATGCCAATTGCCTGTCTTAACTTCATAATACCTGAATTAACAAAACCTACAACCATAACGGTCGTCGCTGATGATGACTGTATAACTGCTGTAACACCAGCTCCTAAAAGAACAGCCTTTATCGGGTTAGAAGTAAGCTTTTCAAGTATATTCTCTAACTTTCCTCCTGATGCTCCCGTTAAGCCTTCACCTAATAAATCCATTCCATAGAGGAATATCGCCAATCCTCCAAGTAATGCTAATACACCAAATATATCCATTTTTCCTCCAAAATTTCTTATAGACTTTACTTTTTGTTTACATTTTGGAGTGTAAAACAGTTATATGAAACTTATATGAACCTTATGTAAATTCAATGTAAAATGTAAAATTAATGTTAAATAACCATTATTGATTATTATTTATCATCTGGGTGCTGACCTGTTATAGAGAATATAACCCATTCTGATATGTTAGTCGCATGATCCCCTATTCTCTCAAAATATTTAGCAGCCATCAGCAGATCTGATGCCTGCTCACCTGCATTAACATCTTCGTGAATCATAGCTATAAGCTCAGCCTTTACCTTGTTGAATAAATCATCAACAACATCATCGTGTACGATAACCGTCCTTGCCTTATCCATATCCTTGTTAACAAATGCTTCAACACTCTGGACTAGCATTACCATAGTTTCTTTAGCCATCTGCTGTATATGGTCAAGCTTCTTAATATATGATTCTTTAGAAAGTTCTATTGTAATCTCTGAAATATCAGTTGCATGATCCCCTATTCTTTCCATATCTGTAATCATCTTTAATGCTGCTGATATAAGTCGTAAATCCTTTGCAACCGGCTGCTGCTGTAATAATAACTTAAGACATAACTGTTCAATCTCACGTTCCTGATGATCAATCTCCTCGTCATATTCTATTACATTTGAAGCAAGTTCAATATCCTGATTAACAAGTGCCTTTACTGTATCAGATATAGCCTTCTCAATCATGCCACCCATTTCGATTAATTCATTATTAAGTTGTACTAACTGTCTGTCAAATCTATTTCTCATATTAACCTCTTTTCCTGTGCTTCTATTGGCACACGGTCTAACACTCAATTATTTCAATATTGCTGACAGGTTCTATTAAGTTAATATGATGAATTCTCTGGTCATTACAGATTATCTTTTTCTATATATTATAAAACGTCTGTTTAATGCCCTTAACGCACTTCTGAACGCTTTCGCTCTCTTAGGATACTTAAACATCGCTCCAATCTTGTTATACATATAAAAAGAATATACAAGCACTTTGTTAAGCTTTCCTATCTTGTCCTTGGTTGTATATATATATCTTGTTCCACCAACCTTAGGATGATTGCCATCTTTATAATATTTTATAAGGTCGTCCTCTGTCTTTATTGTATCTGGAATAAGTGTATATCCCATACCAACACAATTACTGTTATGGGCATCACTTCCGCCTGTAAGTGCTACCCTGCACCCCTTGGCGAACTTTCTTGCATACTTATTGCTTTTATCACTCTCGCAGGCATTATAACCTTCTACGAAATCAAAATGAACCATATGTGCAATCTGCTTTGACTGATTCCAGTACATAGTAGATGCAAAGCTCATAAATGGTTCTCCATAAGGATGTGCAGGTCCTAATATTCCATCACAACAATGGACAATATATATAAGCTTATCTAAAGTAAGGCCCTTATATCTCATAAGCTCATACACCTCTTTAGGTGTATCCTGTGGAAGAATAACTATAAAATGTCCGAACTCCAGACTATCATATTCTATGCCTCTTAATACCACGAAATCATCATATTTCTTACCATATGAAAGATACGCATCATATCCACCATATGAGTCATGGTCTGTTACAACCATTCCTTTAAAACCTTTGCTCTTAAGTACCTTGATATAATCATCTATCCCAACCTTGGCATCTACTGAACCCTCGGCTGTATGACAGTGCATATCGAATTTAACGTATTCCATATAATAAATACCTCGCATTTATATATCTATATTAATTAATCACATTACAACTAATTAACTTTATTATACTTCTTAAATATTTTAATAACAAGGTACTAAAATATGTAATTATCAGCCAAAACGTCCTGTAATATAATCTTCTGTCTTCTTGTTCTTAGGCATAGAGAATAACTGCTCTGTCTTGTCGTATTCAATCATCTCTCCTAACAAGAAGAAGGCTGTATTATCTGATATTCTTGTCGCCTGCTGCATATTGTGTGTTACCATTATTATTGTATAATCATTCTTTAACTCAATCGCAAGGTCTTCAATTCTTGAAGTTGATATTGGGTCAAGGGCTGATGTCGGCTCATCCATAAGAATAACCTCAGGTTCAACTGCAAGAGTTCTTGCAATACATAATCTCTGCTGCTGTCCACCTGAAAGTCCAAGAGCTGACTTTTTAAGTCTGTCCTTCACCTCGTCCCATATAGCAGCCTGTTTTAAAGCTTTTTCTACTATAATATCAAGTTCTGCTTTCTTGTGCACTCCAAATAACCTTGGTCCGTAAGCTATATTGTCATATATGCTTTTAGGAAATGGATTAGGCTGCTGGAATACCATTCCAACCCTGTGTCTTAATGTTATGTCGTCCATCTCTGTAAATATATTGGCTCCGTCAAGGTATACTTCACCATCAATCTTAACACCCTCAATTAAGTCATTCATTCTGTTAAGTGTCTTTAAAAATGTAGATTTACCACATCCAGATGGTCCGATAAATGCTGTAATCTGATTTTTAGGAATATTCATATTAATATTTTTTAATGCGTGAAAATCCCCATAATGAAGATTAAGATTTTTGATTACAAATTTATCATCACCTGTATAATTACTGCTTCCATTTTCAGAATTCTTATTCATATCTATATTACTCATACTTATCCTCATTTCTACGCTTTCTCACCAGAGTTCTTCTTATTTATCTTATTACTTAACACGTTAGCTCCTATGCTGAATGCAAGCACAAGTATAAGAAGTACTGCTGATGCAAGGTTAGCCAGGTCCTGATTTTGTCCATTAACCTGTAAATCCCATATCTGCAATGATAATGTCTCTGCTGAACGAAATGGGTTAAGTGGACAGGTTGATGATGCAAGATTCCAGTTGCCCCATCTTATGTTAGTTCCTGAACCTGTTGTATACAAAAGAACTGCCGCTTCACCAAAGCCTCGTCCTGCTGCAAGTATTACACCTGTCATAATTCTTGGAAGGCAGGCTGGCAGTAATATGTGGAATATTGCCTGCCAGCGTGTTGAACCAAGTCCCATACCCGCTTCAAAATATCCCTTAGGGAGTCCTTTTATGGCATCCTCTGTTGTTGTTGTTATAAGTGGCAGTGTTATGATTGATACGGACAATGCTCCAGCCATAAGGCTTTTATCCAGTCCTATAATTACAAGAAAGATGAGGTAGCCAAATAAACCAACAACAATAGATGGAAGTGACGAAAGTGTCTCTATACATATTCTTATGAACTTTGTAATAAGTCCTCCCTTGGCATATTTTGCAAGATATATTCCAGCAAATGTTCCAATTGGTACTGTTATAAGCAATGACAAGAATACAAGATATATCGTATTAAAAAGCTGGTTGCCTATAGCACCACGCCTTGTAAAGCCGAACATTGAAAGTTTTGCACCCGCAAAGCCCTTAATAATTACATATCCGGCAAATGCCGCAAGAAGCACAAAGAAGAATACGGCTATACAGTAAAATATAACTGTCATTACTCTATCCTGTGCCTTGGCACGTTTTATCCTATTCATATAATCTCCATTTCTGTGCACGCTTCTGCGCACAAATATTCATTTTCACCCTTTATTAACTTTAACAGGTGATTTTAATTAGTCTTTGCACCCTTCTTTTTATTTCCAGATTCTTCTGACTGCTTAGCAGACAGAAAATGTATTAAAAATATGAACAAAAGTGATATAAGGAACAAAAGCAATGCAAGTGTCCACAACGCTGTCTTAGTTTCTCCGCCTTCCATCGCATTTCCCATCTGGGCTGTTATCTCTGTTGTAAATGATTTGGTTGTTGAGAATATGCTGTCTGGAAGTGCTGTTGTCTGTCCTATTACCATCGCAACTGCTAATGCCTCACCAAACGCTCTCGCAAGACCAAGTATTATGCCTGAGAATATTCCAGAAGCTGAAGCTGGAAGCACTATTTTATATATTGTCTGCCAGCGTGTTGAGCCCATTCCATAAGCACCCATTCTGTAATCTTTAGGAACTGACCTGATTGCATCTGCTGACACACTTGTTATTGTAGGGAATATCATTATTGCAAGCACAATACCTGCCGCTAATATTGAATGTCCTACCTGTCTGTGAAACATATCTCTTATAAATGGCACAAGCACGGTAAGTCCGACCCAGCCATATACTACTGAAGGAATTCCTGCAAATATCTGGATTACAGGGCGGTAAAATTTTTCACCAAATTTAGGTGAAATCTCTGTCATAAATATAGCTGAACCAAGTGCAAATGGTGTCGCAATAAACAGTGCAAGACCACAGGTGCTTAATGAACCTACTATAAATATAAGTGTACCTACTGAACCGCCGCCTTCCATATTGTCTATAGGTGCCCAGTCAGGTGAAAACAGGAACTCACCGATTGAATGATTGAATTTTAAGAATGTTCCTGAACCCTTGTATACAAGAAATCCACCTATTCCAAGAGTAAGCACTATAACGAAAAGACCACACAGGGTGACGATTGTACGCCACAGGTACTCTTTGGTAAACATACCTCTTTTAATATTCATACTTTCTCCATTCTTAACATATAAAATGTGGCTGTTATATATTCAACGGCGGGGGGATTAATAGCTACGGACGTTGTGCGGAGTGTTATATTACCGCTGGGCACGCTCCCGCTACTTGAAACCGTAGCGGTACTAAGCGGCTAAAGGACAGCCGCTAAGTGCCGACGGTTTCAACAGTACCCAGCTTGCAATATAACACTCCACACAACTGGGTTGCGATTAATCTGCGTTGAATTGTTTATCAGCTTTATGTATCTTCTTTACTCTTTGTTGTTTATTCTTCGTTATTTGCTCTTTGTTATTTCTTTTTTACATTTTCATTTTATATGTTATTAATTTCTATGCGTTTAGGCGGGCAGGAAATCTGCTCGCCTAAACTGGTTACTTATTTGATAACCTATTTCTTTGTGTTTTTGATTGATTTTCTTTCAATCTTTTAATGTTAATTTTGGTTGCTGATGATTTGTAAGATTTTATCTTACTTTTTAATTAAGGGGGTTTTAACAACTATTTTTTAGTGTTCTTTTACTGTCATCTTTGATGATACGCCGTAGCCTAATGATTCCATTTTCTTGCCGTATTCATCTGATGTGATGTAGTCGAGGAACTTCTGGGATACTTCATCTGCGTTGCCCTTTGTGTACATATGCTCGTATGTCCATACTGGGTATTTGCCAGCATATGTATTCTCAAGTGTTGGTTCAACACCATCAATTGATACTGTATCAACGCCTGGATTGCTTACAAGGTAAGATAAAGCTACATATCCGATAGCACCCTTTGTTGTCTTAACATTCTGTAAAAGTACGCCTGAGTCATCTGTTTCCATTGACTTGTTAGAAGCTTCGCTTGCACCATCTAATGCGTATTTCTTAAATGTTGCTCTTGTACCAGAAGATTCTGGACGAGTGATAAGCACGATTGCTTCATCAGCACCACCAACTTCTTTCCAGTTAGTAATCTTTCCTGTAAAAATATCTGTAAGCTGTGCCTTTGTAAGGTTCTTAACACCACCTGCTGTTACGTCCTTGTTTACGATAGGTGCCATTGTTACTACACATACCTTATGGTCTACAAGTTCTGCTGCCTTAGCTGCATCAAGCTTTTCTGCTGCCTCCACATCAGAGTTACCAATGTTAACTGTTCCCTCTGATACCTGCTTAAGTCCTTCACCAGAACCACCTGCATCGATTGTTATGTTAACATCTGGATATTTTTCATTAAAAAGGTCTGCCGCATCATCAACAAGTGGCTTTAATGCTGATGAACCTGCTGCTGTTATGCTTCCGCTAAGGTTAGAGTCTGCATCTGCTCCATTATCTGCACTGCTGCTTCCACAGCCAACAAGTGCTGTTACCATACATACTGTACTAAGAATTACAGCTGCGCTTTTCTTAAAATTCATCTTTCTCATAAATTTTTTCCTCACTTTTCTTTTAAAGGTCTATGTCTTATCGACAGATAAAAGAATAGCAGTGGTATGTAAAATGCAATACCACTGCTACGAGAAATCTATGTAAAGTCTTTGTTAAATTATAATTTTACTTAACGCAGCCAATAAGCTCGTTAATGTCTGCTACTCCATTTTTAGCACAATAATCTCTTATTCCGTCCACAACCTTAATTGTTGTAAGAGGGTCATTAAAATTAGCTGTACCAACTGATACCATCGTTGCACCTGCCATAATAAACTCAAGTGCATCATCTGCATTGGCAATTCCGCCCATTCCAATAATAGGAAGTGCTACAGCATTGGCAACCTGATATACCATTCTTACTGCAACAGGCTTTATAGCTGGACCTGAAAGACCGCCTGTCTTATTGGCAACAGCAAATGTTCTTCTATTAATATCAATCTTCATTCCTGTTAATGTATTAATAAGGGATACCGCATCAGCACCACCTGCCTCAACAGCTTTAGCCATCTCTGTAATATCTGTCACATTAGGGCTTAACTTCATAATTACAGGCTGCCTGGCAACCTTTTTTACCGCCTTTGTAATACGCTCTGCTGAAGCTGGAACCTGTCCGAAAGCAATACCACCCTCTTTTACATTAGGGCAGGATATGTTAATCTCAAGCATATCAACTGGCTGTTCGCCTAGCTTTTCCACAGCATCAACATAATCTTCTTCTGTCTTTCCACACACATTTACTATTATCTTAGTATCATACTGCTTAAGAAATGGAATATCTCTCTTTACAAATGTATCAAGCCCCGGATTTTGAAGTCCGATTGCATTAATCATTCCACCGTAAGTCTCTGCTATTCTAGGTGTTGGATTGCCCGGCCAAGGTACATTTGCCACACCCTTAGTTGTGACCGCACCTAATTTATTAAGGTCTACATATTCACAATATTCCATACCTGAACCAAATGTTCCTGAGGCAACAGTAACAGGATTATTAAATTCAACTCCCGCAATATTTACTTTCATATTAACGTCTGCCGGATTAATTGGATTTACTCTATTAGCCATTATAACTCTACCTCCTTAACATTGAATACAGGGCCTTCTTTACATACTCTCTTATTCTTAACCTTTGAATGGTCATCAATATCTGTTGACTGACATACGCAGGCAAGGCACGCTCCTATTCCGCAAGCCATTTTTTCCTCTAAGGATACGAAACAGGCGATATTATTGCTTACCGCATATTCCTTTATTGCTCTTAACATTGGTGTAGGGCCGCAGGCAAATATTACATCTGCTGTTAAGTTATTCTCTCTTACTGCATCTAATACATTACCTTTAGTTCCAGCACTTCCGTCCTCTGTTGCAACATATACATCAGCAAACTGCTCAAATTCATCTTTTAAAAACATCTGTGAGTTTCTGTAACCAAGTACAGCCTGCTTCTTACATTCGAGCTGCTTAGCAAGCTCAAGCATTGGAGGAACACCAATTCCACCACCAAAAAGAATTGCCTTTAACTCTGTGTCAGCACAATCATTTCCTGTGACATTCTTTACATATTCCATAATAGACTTAATATCATATCCATTGCCAAGAGGTCCTTGAATATTAACATATTCCCCCTCCTTCATCTTAGAGAACTCCTCTGTCCCCTTTCCAGCAACCCTGTATACAATCCTTAAATTATCTTTATCTATTCTGCATATGCTTATTGGTCTTGGAAGAAGTCTTGCTCCATCGTTAGAATATACCGATATGAACTGTCCCGGTACAGCCTCTCCTGCCATCTTATCTGTCTTTAACCACATTTCATATATGCCTTCGGCTAAACACGAAGTCTTAATTATTAATGCATTTTCTCTGTATGACATATGTATTCTCCATTCTTAATTAATTATTTCAAATCCTTGTATACAACATTTCCATTGCATATAGTATATTTTATTTTACCATAAAGCTTCTGTCCGATAAATGGTGAATTACTAGCTTTCGATACGAAATTCTCTGTAACCTCCCACTCCTCATCTGGATTAAATATAACCAAATCAGCTATCTTTCCAGCCTCAATACAGCCTTTGTCCATTTTGTAAAGCTTTGCTGGATTAACTGTCATCTTAGTGAGCAGTTCCTCAAGTGTTAAATAGCCTTTCTTTACAAGATTAGTAATTCCAAGTGCAAGTGATGTTTCAAGCCCTATCATTCCGCTCGGTGCTGCCTTGAACTCCTTAGCTTTCTCATCCTTGCTATGTGGTGCGTGATCTGTTGCAATTATGTCTATTGTTCCGTCCTTAAGGCCTTCAATTACAGCAAGCCTGTCAGCTTCTGTTCTTATTGGTGGATTAACTCTTGCAAGTGTGCCTTTCTCAAGCACAATGTCTTCTGTAAGCGAAAAATGCTGTGGAGTAGACTCTGCATGTACATCTGCTCCCAACTTCTTAGCTGTCCTTACAAGCTCTACTGATACCGCTGAGCTTATGTGCTGTATACATATTGTTGCCTTGGTTTCAAGTGCAAGCATACAATCCCGTGCTACCATCATATACTCTGAGCAGGCTGGTGCTCCACCTATATTAAGCTTGTCTGATACAACGCCTTTATTAATTCCCTGTTGTTCTATATATGCAGGATTTTCCTCGTGAAAACTTAACGGCATATCCAGCTCTTTAGCTTTCTGCATAGCTTCCTTTACAAGCATTTCACTCTTAAGTGGAATACCATCATCTGTAAATACAAGTGCCCCGCCATTCTTAAGTTCCGTAAAGTCAGTAAGTTCTTCTCCCTTAAAGCCTTTAGATACTGCCGCAGCTGAATATACATTTATCGGCGTAGTTCTTCCCTTATCTATTACATACTGCAGCGTTTCTTTATTATCTACTATAGGATTAGTATTAGCCATACAAAGAACTGTTGTAAAACCTCCTGCCGCAGCTGCCGCAGCTCCTGTATTAATATCTTCTTTATAAGTAAAACCTGGATCCCTGAAATGAACGTGTGTATCTATAAGACCCGGTGCTACCACAAGACCTTCTGCATCAATTACTTCATCTACAGCTATGTCGGATACAGGCACATCAAATGCTTTTACCTGTATTATACCGCTTATTATTCCATTTTCCACAAGAATATCTGCCTTATATGACATATGTCTTGCCGGATCTATTATATGTCCATTCTTAATTAAAGTTCTCAATATTATCTCCATTCTTTATAAAAGCGGCATTACCAGTCTGTTGCTGAGTGGTACTGCCGCTTATTATAATAATTATTTACTTTCCAAGTGCTCCATTAATATCTGCAATCATATCAAGAGCTGCCTGTCTTGAAGCTTCACCGAAATTCTTAGCTCCAAACTTAGCATACTCATCTTTAGCATATGCAGCTATAATTCCTCTTGAACTATTAACTATCGCGCCAAGTCCGTCTGGGTTAAAGAATGCTGTAAGGTCTTCAGCCTTGCCACCCTGTGCCCCGTAACCAGGAACAAGGATATAAGCCTTTGGCATAACCTTTCTTAATACCTTACCCATCTCTGGATATGTAGCACCAACTACCGCACCTACATTACTATAAGTATCGCCCATACACTGGCTTCCCCATTCATTAACCTTAGCACCTACATGCTCATATAATGGCTTGCCGTCTATAAGCTGATCCTGAAATTCTCCACTTGAAGGATTAGAAGTCTTTACAAGGATAAATATACCTTTGTCTTCCTCATTGCATACCTTAATAAATGGATTAATTCCGTCAGAACCAAGATATGGATTAACTGTTGCAAAATCTTCATCAAATGGTGTTAAAAGCTTAGAACCAACTTTAACCTTTCCAAGATGTGCTACTGCATAAGCCTCAGATGTTGAACCTATATCGCCTCTCTTAACATCACCGATTACAACCATATCCTTCTCGTGACAATAATCAACAGTCTTCTTAAACACCTTAAGTCCTTCAATACCGAACTGCTCATACATAGCAATCTGTGGCTTAACTGCTGGTACAATATCATATATATTATCAATGATTGCCTTATTATACTGCCAGATAGCTTCTGCCGCACCTTCAAGAGTTTCTCCATACTGCTCAAAAGCTTCCTTTTGAACATGCTCTGGAATATACTTCATCATAGGATCTAAGCCTACAACTACAGGTGCATTTGTCTTAACGATTTTGTCAACTAATTTGTTAATCATCTATATTCTCCTTACATATCAATTAATCTATCTTATATTACAACTTTGGAACATCTTTATCAATAATAACTTCTGTTCCGTTGATATTAGAATATACAATCTTACCACCAGCTATTGTATACTTAATCTCACCACTTACCTTCTTGCCGTTAAATGGAGTGTTCTTGCCTCTTGAAGCAAATGTCTTACTGTCTATAACATACTCTGCATCCGGATCAATTATAGTAATATCAGCAGTCTTGCCAACAAGAAGTGTTCCCTTGTCTATACCGATAATCTTAGCAGGTGTATAACTCATCTTATCTGCCATCTCAAGAGGTGTAATAACATTTTTCTTAACAAGATCTGTCATTATAATAGCAACAGCTGTTTCAAGACCTGATATTCCAAATGGTGCTTCTACAAAACCTCTGTCTTTCTCTGTAAGATGATGTGGTGCGTGGTCTGTTGCAATTATGTCTATTGTTCCGTCCTTAAGGCCCTTAATAAGCATATCTTTATCCTTATTAGTTCTTAATGGCGGATTAACCTTGTAGTTAGCATCATCTTCATTAATATCATCTTCTGTAAGTGTTAAATGGTGTGGCGTTACCTCTGCTGTAACATCAAGACCTTCTTTCTTGGCTGCCGCTATCATTCTTACGCTGTCCTCTGTTGAAACATGGCATATATGAAGCTTGGCACCCGTATTCTTAGCAAGGAGTAAATCTCTTGCCACCATAATATCTTCTACAGAATTCATAATTCCGTAAAATCCAAGTTCTCTTGCTTTATTGCCGGCATTCATAACTCCCCTTGCTGCAAGATCCTTATCTTCACAATGTGCAAATACCGGTATTCCTACTTCTGCCGCAAGCCTCATAGCCTGTCTTGCTACTCTAGCATTCATAACAGACTTCCCATCCTCGCTTACTGCTACAGCTCCTTCCTCATAAAGCCTCTCATAATCAGTTATATACTCTCCGTCCTGACCTGCTGTCATAGCTGCTATAGGAAGAATATTAATATCTGTTACTTCTTCTGACTTATTCTTTATGTATTCAACCATCTCAACGCTGTCAATTGCAGGCTTAGTATTAGGCATTGGACACACTGTTGTAAATCCACCTCTTGCCGCAGCTCTTGCACCAGTTCTTATTGTTTCCTTATGTTCAAAGCCTGGTTCTCTGAAATGTACATGTAAATCCACAAGTCCTGGCATAACCATACAGCCCTTAGCATCAATAACTGTATCTGCTGCCTTGTCAATATCCTTTGCCACTTCTGCTATAACCCCATCTTCAACAAGAATATCCCTAATGTCATCAGTGTTACTTGCAGGGTCAATAACTCTTCCGTTCTTAATCAACATTCTCATATATTAATCCTCCCCTTAAAATTTAATCTTTCAAACTCGTAAGCAGGTTCAGGTTTACCATAATAGTATCCCTGTATGAAGTCAACACCCAGCTCTCTTAATATATCTAACTGGCTCTTATCCTCAACACCTTCTACAACTATCTTAGTTCCTATAGTAGCAGACAATTCAACTATAAGCTTAATGAATGCCTGTGCATACTCATCTTCCGTTATATCATCAATAAATGTCTTGTCAACTTTAATAATATCAAAAGGAAGCTGTTTAATGTAGTTAAGTGATGAATATCCTGTACCGAAATCATCAAGAGCTATCTTTGGTCCTAATTCCCTTATGCCATTAATTATATTAAGAACCCTGTCCATATCATTAATAGCAAAGCTCTCTGTAATCTCCAGCACGATATTCCTAGGATTAACTCCTGTCTTCTTAAGCACTTTAGCTACTGTATCTACTATATCTTTCTGAAGAAGCTGGACAACCGACAGATTAACATTGATATGGAAATCCGGCATACCATGTTCATTCCAGTATCTGCACTGTCTGCAGGCTTCCTCAAGAACATAATCACCAATTGAAGTTATAAGTCCAAGATATTCAGCAAGCGGAATAAAATCACCCGGACCCATAAATCCAAGCGACTTACTGTCCCATCTTACCAGTGCTTCACACGATGCACATTCCTCTGTGTTAATATCAACTACAGGCTGGTAGAATACAACAAATTCATCAATTCCTGTCGCAACAGCCTGCCGCATATTATTTTCAATATCAAGGCGTCTTACAGAATTCTGTTTGTTGCACACATCATAAAAAGAATATCCATTCTTACCATTCTTCTTAGACTCATACATTGCTATATCAGCCATTCTGATAATCTCGTGTACATCTTTGCTATCATCTGGAAATACCGCAATACCCATACTCATAGTACAGAAATATTCTGTCTCCATAAGATACCACGGTTTGTTAAATATCTCTTTAACCTTATTGGCAATTCTCTCTAATTCAAGGAACATATCAGGCATTACTATGGCAACAAATTCGTCACCACCCATTCTGTAACATCTGCCTCTAAGACCTACTATAGTCTGAAGTCCTGCCGCAATCTGCTGTAAAAGAATATCTCCATACTGGTGTCCAAGACCATCATTAATGTGCTTGAAATCATCAAGGTCGATAAACAAAACCGCACCCTTAACACCATCTCTTATAGCTTCGTTAATTATAGTCTTTAAGTCTGACTCACACTTCATACGATTATAAAGACCGGTAAGGAAATCGTTATGTGCCTGAAATTCAATCTTCTGCTGATTCTTTTTCTTCTGTGTTATATCAGAAGCTGTACATACAATCACCTCACTTGCATCTATCCATATAAGCTTGGTAAATCTTACTTCAAACCACAGACCTGACTCAGCATTATACTTCTCCACAGGTCTTATGTATTCTCTTGTATAATCAGAAAAATCATAATATCCATCAATATTATTGCCCTCAGCATTATTAATATATTCTTCAAGGGTCTTCTCTACATCTTCTTCTGCCGGTACAAGAATATCCTGCATACATTCTTTTATTGTATCTTTAATCTCCTTCGACTCAGCCGCCACCTTATTCTCAAACAGAATATTGCCTGTAGCAGTATCACATACAATAATACCTGAACCTATGTTATTAAGAATATCCTTTAAGACTTCATATGATGAGAGCAGTGAATTATTAGTTACTCTCATCTGGGCAATACTCTGAATAATACCTGTAACATCATATATAAAATGCATATTGTCCTCATTATCGGACCATAGCTTTATATTGTTCTTATCATATATGACAAAATGCATAGCATCTATGTCATTAATCCTAATAGGAACGCTTATGCTGTTCTCACCATTCAGTGCCATAACATCGCATTTCTTAGCTTCCTCTATACATTCACCCTCAGATGCAATTACTGTCCATTCATCATCTGAACCCTTCTGAAGCAATGCAATACAATCAGCATTAATGTATGCTATAGTCTTATGTAATATTAGTTCTACTGTATGCTGAAATGTATCTCTTGACTCAAGGCTTTCTATCAACTCTGACAACACTTCAAACTTCTTATTAGTCTCTCCCAAAACTCCTGCCTCCGGAATGTTTTACATAGACTAATTATATAATATTTATACCAGTTTGGGAACTGTTTTTATATATTTTTTAAATTACATACGAAATGAAATTCAATTTTTAATTGTTTTATTAAACTATGCGTGATATTATGAATATTATATTTTTATGCAGATTTTATAAACTCATTCTGCAAGTGTTTTCCAACTGGTGTATGCAGAACACTTAATTAAAATATTGCAGCACATTACTATGTAAGAACAGGAGAATTTATGGATAATATTTACAAATATAATACTACCCTGAAAGCTTCAGGCAATGATTACAAAAAGATTGTATTCTGGAACAGATTTTTAAGAAACCCTGTCGAACTTATACTTTCGTGGGTTCCTGCCGTTATCTCAATAATTATGCTTGCCTCTGGCAGATACAACACATTTTTATTAATTATATATGCAATATGCTGGTTCTATCCTATATATATATTTGCATTCCAGTTCAAATCAAGCGTTAATTACCACTTGAAGCACAGAGATGCATCAGAAGATGCTCCCTGCACAATAACATTAATGGATAACGCGATACTTGCTGATATCCCAGACCATAATTTAATATATACTTACGAATGGGAACAATTCACAACTGTATATTTCAAATATGGATATTATATGTTGTTTAATGGGAAGCAAATGGTTGTAATGCTTAATAGTAATGATATGCCTGAGAATATCAAGAAGAATGTGGGCGGATTTATTATGGAGCATGTAGATAGAAATAAGTGCAGGATAGTGTACTAGGCTCATACGGACGTTGTGTAGTTTTACTATATTACCGCTGGGCACGCTCTCGCTGCTTGTAGCCGTAGCGGACACGTAAGCGGCTAAAATACAGCCGCTAAATGCCGACGGCTGCAAAAGCACCCAGCTTGCAATATAGTAAAGCTGCACAACTGGGGTATGGCTGAATTGCAGAATATAAAATGTAATCAGGAAAATTGTGCGAACACTGAATAGTTATCGTATTGTTTATGTTATAATATAAAAGAAGATGTGCTTACACAAAATTTATAAATGTAGACACAGATTAAATATGTTTAATTATGAGAAAACAGGCAGGCTTTAACATCTAAACTTCGTTAAAGTCTGCCTGTTTTTATAAGTTGTGCTTTCTATCAACACTTTTTCCTATAAGTCTAACCTCTTGTTTTATCTTGCCAACCAGCCGCCGTCTACTGCCAGGGTAAAGCCGTTGACGTAGTCTGAGGCTTTAGATGCAAGGTATATTACTGCACCTTCCATATCTTGTGGTGTGCCCCATCTGCCTGCTGGAATTCTGTCAAGAATAGCTTCGCTTCTGTCGGCATCATCTCTTAACTGTGCTGTGTTATTAGTTGCCATATATCCTGGTGCAATTCCATTTACATTAATGTTATACTTTGCCCATTCATTGGCTAACGCTCTTGTTAAGCCTATAATTGCACTCTTGCTTGCTGTGTATGATGGAACTCTTATTCCACCCTGATATGAAAGCATAGAGCATACATTAATTATCTTTCCGCCTTCTCCCTGCTTCATAAGCTGCTTGGCAAATGCCTGACTTAAGAAGAATACCATTTTCTGATTAACCTGAATTACCGAATCCCAATTCTCCTCTGTGAATTCAATTGCATCCTGTCTTTTAATAATTCCCGCATTATTAACAAGAATATCCACTCTGCCATATGTATCAATCGCTGCTTTCATAACTACATCTATTGAAGCCATATCTGAAAGGTCAGCTATAACCTCTGCGAACACGCCGCCATCTGCTTCTATCTTATTCTTAGTATCTTCGCAGGAACGTCTTGCAACGCCAAGAACCTTAGCTCCTGCCTGAGCTAAAGCTACTGCCATTCCCTGTCCTAGACCTGTGTTAGCACCTGTGACAACTGCTACTTTTCCGTCAAGTTTAAACAAATCTAATATCATAGTATTCCCTCATTTCTGCACACGCCATTTTAATTAAATCCAATAAGTTTATTCATTACTTTATAACCAGTCTTAGATATTCCTCTGCCGACTTTGCCCGGAAGATTAACTGTATTGCCAAGTATGCTGTATCTTAACTCTTTATAGAGCTTGGAATCTGAATCCTTAACATATTTCCAAAGTTCCTTTTTCTTAACAAGGTTCTCATCTGTGCCTGATATAATCAGAAATATTGATGATACTTCCATCATAATTCTAAGATATGTCACCATATACTTTCTGCATCTTTCATTGACAGGCTTATTGCCAAGATATGAATCTATAAGACGTCTTGTAACTCTTAACTGCTGGTCAATTCTTGAAATCATAACTGTTTCATTAACTGACTGGTCTTCCCTTCCAATAAAATATCTGTAGAAATTAACATTCATATAGTACATTTTCTGAACAACCGGCAATGGCTCAAATACAAATATATTATCTACATAAAATGTATGCTCAGGAAGCTTCAGACCGAATTCCTTTATAAGCTGTGTTCTGTATATTACTGAGTGCATAAGAATATACTGGTCTACCTTGAAATGTCCCATCTCATCCCATCCAAACATTCTGTCAACTGGAAGTGCATTCTCATAGTGAATGACTTTCTTTCTCTTAGCACCAACCTTTTCATATACATAATTCGCAATAAGCATATCTGGGAGGTCATCTTCCTCAACAAAGTTCTTAAGCTTAGTTAATATCTTCTTATAGCTTTTAACATCAACCCAGTCATCGCTGTCTACAACCTTAAAGAACATCCCTGTGGCATTGGCAAGACCTGTATTAACAGCCTGCCCATGTCCACCATTCTCCTGATGTACAGCCTTGACTATGTTAGGATATTTTGCTTCATATTCCTTGGCAATCTTTAATGTATCATCTTTTGTTGAACCATCATCAACAATTATTATCTCTACATCGTCACCACCTGCAAGGCATGATTTGATACATTTTTCCATATATGCTGCTGAATTATAACATGGAATTGCAAATGATAATAACTTCATATAATATCTCCAATCTCTACATTCTGTCAGGACACTGTATACCTAATAAATCAATACAAGTTTCAAGTATCTCTTTAGTAAGTGTGATTAATGCAATATAGCTTTCCTGCTGTTTCCTATCCTCTTCTGCAAGAATCTTTGTGTTATGATAAAATCCGTTAAATGAGTTAGAAACCTCATATATATACTGGCATATCTTGTGAGGTGCATTATCCTTGTATGCTCCATCTATAACATCTGAGAACTTAATAAGTGCAAGTGATAAAGCCTTCTCTGACTGTTCTTTTGAAGGCAGTATTGTAAGATCACCAACACTTACGCCTGTTTCCTTATACTTTGCAAGAATAGACTTTATTCTTACTATTGTATACAAAATATAAGGACCTGTATTACCTTCAAATGAAGCAAATCTATCTACATCAAATACATAATCTTTAGATGCCTGATTAGATAAATCACCATACTTAAGTGCAGCAAGACCCACAATCTTAGATATATTATCAGCTTCTTCATCCGTCATTGAACGGTTCTCTTTAATCTTATTAAGAATAACTTCATTAATATCAGATATAAGATGTTCAAGACGCATAACACCACCTGAACGTGTCTTAAATGGCTTGCCATCCTTTCCATTCATAGTACCAAAACCAACAAATCTCATATCTGCATCTGGTCTTACAATTCCAGCCTTCTTAGCTGTTCTGAATACCTGAGTAAAATGAAGCTCCTGTCTTTTATCAGCGAGATAAATGTATGTATCCGGCTTATATAACTTCTCTCTCTCAACAATAGTTGCAAGATCTGATGTAGCATAAAGTGCCGCACCGTCTGACTTTCTTACTATGCAAGGAGGAAGTTCCTTAGTATCTGTTGGCTCTGCAATATCTACTACTGTAGCTCCCTGGCTTTCATAGGCAATTCCATCTTCAACCATCTTATCAACCATATCTTTAATATATGGCTGTGCATCACTTTCACCCTTCCATAAGTCAAATGATACATTAAGATTATCATAATTCTTCTTTAAATCCTTCTTGGAAACATTCATAATATGCTTCCATATTGCTGTGCATGCTCTGTCCCCGCTCTGAAGCTTAAGTGTGGATTCGTGTGCTCTCTTAGCGAATTCTTCATCTTCCTTAGACTTAGCACTTGCCGCCGGATATATCTGTTCAAGCTCTGATATCGTAAATGGGGGTTCACTTGGATACTCTCCTGTATACGCCTCATCAAAATATGGAAGTTCAGGCTTTCTGTCCCTTAACTCCTCTATGATAAGGCCCATCTGAAGTCCCCAGTCTCCAAGGTGTACATCACCTATTGTCTTGTTGCCTGCATATCTGTTAATTCTCTTAACACTCTCACCAATTACAGCAGATCTTAAATGTCCTACATGTAATGGCTTAGCTGCATTAGCTCCACCATAATCCACTATTACAGTCTTAGCTTCCTCGCTGTTCTCATATCCGTACTTATCATCTTCTGACATCTTATTAAGATAATCTGAAAGATATCCAGCACTTACCTTTATATTGATAAATCCTGGCTTAACACTTTCAATTGTGTCAAACATACCATTAGATGTAAGCTTTGCAACTATCTCATCCGCAATTACAAATGGAGCTTTTTTATAAGTCTTAGCTGCTGCCATCGCGCCATTGCACTGGAATTCGCATAAGTCAGGTCTGTTAGATATAGTAATTCTTGCGTATTCTTCTGAATATCCACATTCTGCAAATGCTTTCTTAAATTCATCTGTCATAAGTTCAATTATGGTCTTCATTATATTCTCCATTCCTGTTAAATTCTGCTTCATAAAATGTATTATTATAAAGTAACAAGAAAAGAATCCCGAAATCCGAGATTCTTTAATAAAATCATCTATTTAGTATAAAACACTTTCAAGGAAAAGTCCATAGCTCTCAGCTGGAAGTGACATAACAACATCCTTGCCAGCCATAATATTCTCTACATCTTCCACCTTCTTAAGTCCGCTTCCTACATCAAGAAGCATACCAATCATATATCTTGCCATATTATGAAGGAAATCATCTGCTGTTATTCTTATCTCACAACTGTCTCCATCTGTAGTTATCTCTACATCTTTGATATCCCTTACTGTAGACTTGCTCTTCTTCGCAGTAGTAAATGCTTTAAAATCATGCTTTCCAATCATATAAAAAGCTGCCTGCTTCATAGCCTTAATATCCGGAATATCAAATGTATGATAAGCATACTTTCTTGTAAATACATTCGCTACATTAGCCATATCTATCTTGTATACATATGTCTTCTCCCTCGCATTAAGCTGGCTATGAAATCTTTCATCTACTAATTCCACGCGATTAACAGCTATATCCCTTGGAAGATATCTGTTAAGGTAATTCTTAACCTCTACAGGCTGGTACTTATCATTAAGCTTGAAATTAGCTGTCTGATTAAGTGCATGAACACCTTTTTCTGTCCTGCATCCAACATATATATCAATATCTTCACCTGTCATCTTCTGAATTATCTCTTTAATCTTACATTCTATAGTGTTAGAATTGGAGTCCTTGCCCATTCTGACCCAGCCGTCATATCTCCCACCATCATATTGAAGTTGTAATCTATAATTGTACATCTATTCTTCCATAACCTTTTCAATTGTATTAACAATCACGTCCATATCAAAAGGCTTCTGTATAAAATCAGCCGCTCCTTTCTTAAGAGCCTCTATCATATTAGCCTTCTGTCCTGCCGCTGTTACCATAATAATCTTGGCATCAGGGTCTATCTCTATAATATCCTTAACTGCATCTATTCCGCCAAGAACCGGCATTGTAATGTCCATAGTTGTTATATCCGGTCTGTATATTCTGAACTTTTCAACGCCTTCTGCTCCGTTAACAGCCTCTGCAACAATCTCGTGTCCAGCCTGTTCAAGCATATTTCTTAAGAACTTTCTTGAAGTCTTAGAATCATCTACTATCAAAATCTTCGCCATAATATTCCTCCGTTCCATATGTCTATAATTAACCACCCGGCTTGTGCAGAAGCATTTAGTATCTGTAATCAACTGCAAATGCAATATATCTATAACAATTCATCAACTAACAAATAATTGACTGATGATTATTAATAACTTCAGCTTCTGTAATACGCCTTAATTATGTACATATATTTTTATACATTAAGCTTAACTTTATCATCCGCAACCATAAGCAGATTAAATCTATGTCCTTTCATATTAAATGTAACTACATACATTCCATTATCAGCTTTAATCTGTGTATCCTGATAAAATACCGGTGGGTGTAAAGACACCTCTATCTCTTCATAACTGAGCTTAGTCGCATATGCACCATTAATAATATTAATAAGTTCGCATATTGCATCATAAGCATCTGCATCAAACTTATTCATATCTTCCTTGGAAAATGTAGATGCAACACAAAGAAGGTCAGCATCTTCACCCGCTATCCCTAAGAATACATCTATATCTCCATCCATAATCTGACAGCCGACAAATTTACCATCAAATTCCTTCTGATATATTATTCTCTCAAGTTCAATCTCAGTGCTCATAAACTGTGTAAATACCTTCAAAACACTCTGCATCTGCTTATTATAATATTCTGTATTCATATCAAGAAATGTTGTAACCATATCATCTATATTACCATCCTTGATAACCTGCAATTCATTGTCAGTAAATACAGATCCAGAATGATTCTTAGCAATATACTTGTTAATCATCTTATCCTGCATACCTCTTCTCCTTGTGCATAACCTTCTATAAATACATTATTCATACAATTTTACTGTAAGATTATTATACATCAAGAAAACATATATTAGCAACATCAATTTTCACTTATAAACACTTATTATCGGATTTTATTTTCACTTATAAATGCTTATCAGTTTAATTGTTTAGACAGTTTATTCAATTTGCCACATTTATCATATACAACTTGTGCATATTTCACATTTAATATCCCAAAGATAATACACTAAAATTGACGCACAAACAACCCCGGCATTAAAATTAATTAATGCCGGGGTTGATTAAATATCTATTATTCTAATCTGTTTATAATAACAGCTTTATATTAAGCGTTCTCTACTGAGTAGTTAGGGGCTTCCTTAGTGATATGAATATCGTGTGGATGACTCTCTCTTAATGCAGCAGATGACATCTTAATAAACTTACCTGTCTCCTGAAGCAATGGAATTGTAGGTGCTCCACAATAACCCATACCTGAACGAAGACCTCCCATAAGCTGGAATATTGTATCTTCAACAAGTCCCTTATATGCAACACGTCCTTCAACACCTTCTGGAACAAGCTTCTTAGCACCTGTCTGGAAGTATCTGTCCTTGCTTCCATTCTCCATAGCTGCAATAGAACCCATACCTCTATAAACCTTATACTTTCTGCCCTGGAATAACTCAAATGAACCAGGAGCTTCATCACAGCCTGCAAGAAGACTTCCGAGCATACATACACTACCACCGGCAGCAATAGCCTTAACAATATCACCTGAGAACTTGATACCACCATCAGCGATAACTGGAATACCGAACTTCTTAGCTTCTGCATAAGCATCCATAACTGCTGTTACCTGAGGTACACCAATACCAGCAACAACTCTTGTTGTACAGATAGAACCAGGTCCTATACCAACCTTAACTGCATCTACACCAGCTTCGCAAAGTGCCTTAGCAGCTGCACCTGTAGCAATGTTACCAGCGATTACCTGTAAATCAGGGAATGCTGACTTGATATTCTTTAATGTTGTAATAATATTCTTAGAGTGACCATGTGCTGAATCAATTACAATACAGTCAACACTTGCATCAACAAGAGCCTGAACTCTATCCATAACATTGGCTGTAATACCAACTGCAGCACCTGCAAGAAGTCTTCCCTGTGAATCATGTGCAGATGCAGGATACTTAATAGACTTCTCAATATCCTTTATTGTAATAAGCCCTCTTAACTTGAATTCATCATCAACGATTGGAAGCTTTTCTTTTCTTGCCTTGCCAAGGATCTTCTTAGCTTCTTCAAGAGTAATTCCAACTGGAGCTGTTACAAGATTCTCGCTTGTCATACATTCCTTAATTGGTCTTGAGAAATCTTCTTCAAATTTAAGATCTCTGTTAGTAATAATACCAACAAGCTTTCTATCATCATCTGTGATAGGAACACCAGAAATTCTGAACTTACCCATAAGTTCGTTAGCTTCCTGTAATGTATTATCTGGATGTAAGAAAAATGGATCTGTAATTACTCCATTCTCTGATCTTTTTACCTTATCAACTTCCTCTGCCTGCTGCTCAACTGACATATTCTTGTGGATAATACCTATACCACCCTGTCTTGCCATAGCGATTGCCATTCTATGTTCAGTAACTGTGTCCATACCTGCACTCATCAAAGGAATATTAAGCTTAATATTCTTTGTAAGATTAGTTGTTAAATCGATCATATTAGGTGTTACTTCTGAATACTGTGGAACTAATAACACATCGTCAAATGTAATGCCCTCACCAATAATTGTACCCATTTTCCTTTGTCCTCGCTTTCCTGTGAATAAAATAATTAAGTTATATGCGCATAATAACGCAATTCTTGGTACAAAAAAATCCGAATACTTAATTCGGACATTTCTGTGTGGAGAAATCTGATAAACGTTCTATCATATTCCTTTTGTTTATAATATTAGAATTGTATCAGAGCATTTTTTAAAAGTCAATAACTTTAAACACATCTTTTTCAACAACATTTTGTATGCTGTGAAGAATACGTTCATCAGGATATACAAATACCCTGACCAGTTCGTTATGTTCATTATAAGCATATATGACAACCGAATCGTGGTTGCTTGCACCAACTGAATAATCATAAGTCTTAACGTCCATATGGTTCATACGGAGTGCATCCTGCGAATCAGCTCTTGCCACAAGCTTTGCTCTTGAAAGTGTATACACACCACATCTTTTTCTTGCTGATTTTGCCATAATCCTATCAATCGTAAGCGTATCATCCACTATCGAATACTCAAGCTCTGCATTATAATACTGGAATACCAAAAATGTCATCACCGCAAATAATGCAAGCACAATTATTCCAAATGTTCTTGTCTGTGGTATGGTTGTAGCCGCCACAATACAACCTATTATAAGCAATGCCTTATAAACAACTGCTGTCTTAGGCGGTTTTACCTTTACTATCTGTTCTACTGCTACATCAAACATAAAACTACTCCTATCTTGTAATACTTCCAATTAATCAAAGTAATTAATTTTCTTCTTAGTGCCTGCAGCCGCCTTAACCTTTACATCTGGTATCTCATAGTCTTCTATATCAATTATATCCTTGCTTTCGTCGCACATTATAAGTAATTTAGCAATCATTTTAAGCTTTTCTTTCATTCCGAAGCTTCCACCAACACTATAAGCTGTACCATTTACTTCATATCTGTTCATTAATGAGAAATATACTGGTCTGTCTTCTTTAGCAACATCTGTATAATCTTTAACATCAATACATAATAAAGCATCTGCTGCTTCCTCTAACTTGTCTGGGTGCTTAGCTATAACAGAACTGCATATTGTTCCAAGCATATCTGTCTGGTTCTGCGCGTATTCATTACCATATACGCTGAATTTCACAAGTGCTCCACTTCCCTTGCCGCCAGCAGAAGAACCACCTCTGACCTTTACCGCTGGAAGTTCAACCTGTTCTGAGCTGAATATCTCTGGGCTTTCACCACATATATTAAGCAGAAGTGCCATTTTCTTTAACTTGTCTACTACTGAATATGATGTTCCAACGCATATATGGCTTCCATTAGCGAATTCAAAGAATTCACAACTTCTGAAATATGTAGGCATATCTGCCTTACGATTCTCTGGAAGACTGTAATCAACATCAGATACGCAGTTCATCCCATTATACGAAGGAAGTTCGTCCACAATATCCTGATGTTTATTAAGAACGTGTGCAAAAAATGTAAGCATCATATCTGACTGATTAAGCTCATACTCCTTGCCATAAAGCGTAAATCTGATATCACCTGTACTTGTAGCCTGTCTTGTCCTGCTGTTATCAGTTGTGTTGATGTTGTCTGTTGATGTGGCAAGGTCATCTGTAGCAACGCTGTCTATTGCTGTGTTGTTTTCATCGCCAATAATATCATTGCTGTTTATTTCATCGCTATTTGTATCATTATTATTTGCCACATTGCTATACTCTGTACTCTGAATATTATCAGAAGTTCTATTATTCTCAATGTCAACTTCTGTAGTATTATTCTTAACGGCTGGTGCAGAAGCACTGCTCTGACTTGCTGTAGATGATGTAGTTGTGGCAGATGATGAGGCATTGTTGTACTTTTTTTTGAGTTCTTCTAATACATCAATATTAATTTTGTCATTCTTGTCATTAGTAAAATTGTTATACATTAACTGTGCACAATCACCAGCTGTTCCATATTTCTGAATACTATAGCTTGATTCTTTAAAAATATAACTAAGCATACTTATCGCAACTCTATGTGCTGTATTCAGACTATCTATAGTTGACCTGACATCTTTCTTTAACTTGCTCTTTACTGCAATATTATCTTCCATGACATCTTTAAGGACATTTACTTCCTCTGGAACCATCTTTATTGCCATACTCTGACTTTCTTTTGCAACTGTATTATCATACACTGCATCTTCCATTTTTTGTATTGTAGACATATTATCATCCAATGCAATATAAAAATTCTCAAGATACCTGCCTTTTTCCATCTTTAAATCCTCTGAACGTGTTACAAGCTGTTCTATAAGGCAGGCATAACTACGGAAATAGTTAAGACTAAGAAATGAAATCATAGCAACACAATCAACATCATATAAACGCTCCTTAATATTCTGTAACCAGTTCTTAGAAATATTCTCCTGAAGCTCTATATCTATATATACATTAATTCCACGTTTTCTAAGTTCATATACAAATTCATAAACCTTCTCTTTATCCTTACTTGCATAACTTACAAATACATAAGGTTCACCCTTTATCCATCCATCTTCAAGTTTCTTTTTAAGCTCATCAATATCAGCCATCACCATTCCTCCTGCGTGACAATTAAAATCCAATATGGAAGTATTATAACATACCCCCTGACTTTTTTAAATAGAAACAACTATCCCTGGTATTTTTCACTAATGTTTTATCTTGTAATATTTCTTACCCAGATATACTTCTTATAATGTATATATAC
This sequence comes from Bacteroides galacturonicus, assembly GCF_003096855.1. Classification (NCBI taxonomy): domain Bacteria; kingdom Pseudomonadati; phylum Bacteroidota; class Bacteroidia; order Bacteroidales; family Bacteroidaceae; genus Bacteroides; species Bacteroides galacturonicus. Next base: position 243,758 of record NZ_QEOA01000005.1, read on the forward strand.
TGCCGGGAGCTTTACAAGCTCATCAAGGCTTATTATGATATATACAAGCCAGACTGGTGCATTGAATACAAATGCTGCAACAAAGCCAAGTGGAACTGCAAAGCACCACATTGCACCAATATTTCCCTTCATATCAAACTTTGCATCACCACCAGCGCAGAATATTCCATCCAGAACAGTTGTATTCACCGACTGCCCCATCAGATTAATGCCGAGGACTATCAGCATAAAGCCAAGATACCCCTTCGCTGTATCTGACATAGGGGCTGCACGCGATACAACCGGAGCTATAACTATAAGAAGCAGACCTGTTATTATCCCAATCGCTATTGACAGTCTTGTAATTCTTCCACCATATTCCCTGGCTTTATAAAGCTTACCTGCTCCTAGTAGATTACCTATAATAATTCCTGCCCCGGCACTAACGCCCCTTATAACGCACTGTACCATACTCTTTACTATACTGGCTATGGAATTCGCTGCAACAGCATCACTTCCCATATGTCCAAGTATAACTGAGTATAATACAAATGCAATGCCCCACACTAAGGAGGCACATAGCACAGGCATTGTGTAATACCAGAAATCTCTTGTAAGTGCTTTATCTGTATGAATAATTCCTTTCCACTCCAGAGTGGCAATCCTGTCTTTGTTAACTGCAATATATGCCCATACAAGCTCTATCACTCTTGATATTACAGTTGCATAAGCCGCTCCACGTATGCCAAGACGTGGCATACCAAGTAGTCCAAATATAAGGACAGCATTGCAGACTATATTAACTGCAACTGCTGATGAGCTGATAACAGAGCTTTGAGCTGCCCTTCCTGTATTCTTAAGAAGAATCAGATATACCTGTGATACTGCACACAGCACATAGGATAAGGCTACCGCCCTGATATATAGTGTACCGCTTGCAATAAGCTCCGGTTCGTTAGTGAATATCCTTATAAGTCCCTCAGGTATGAGAAACGCAAGAATAGTGAATATGCCACCTGACAACAGATTAGCATATAAAGCCACCGGCATGACCTTTTCAATAGCTTTTATGTCCTTCTTTCCCCAGTACTGTGAAATCATTATTCCTGAGCCTGCTGTTATCCCTGCTATAAACAGATTAAGCACAAACTGTATCTGTCCGGCAAGTGAAGCTGCAGACAACGAGGTCTGGTCTACAAAGCCCAGCATAACCGCATCTGTGGCACTCACAAGTGCCAACATAAACTGCTGTATAGCTATCGGAACAACCAGTTTAACCAGCTTTTCTGACAAATCATCATTCTTTCTTCTATTAAAAAACATAAACCAAGCTCTCCTGAAATATATGAATCAGCTCAATCTGCTGTAATCCACTTAATAACCTTGATAGCATAACATATTGCTTATACATTACACAACAAAAAGTCCCCTTGTTTATGAATATAAAACATAAACAAAGGGACTTTTTTAATATAATGTAAGTCTTAAATTTGTTTTATCAACTTACTGATGTATAGCAAATTATTACTTATTACATCATTCCGCCCATACCGGCAGCTCCTGCTGGCATTGCTGGTGTATCTTCTTTGATATCAGCTACAACTGACTCTGTTGTAAGGAGTGTTGAAGCTACACTTGTTGCATTCTGTAATGCGCTTCTTGTAACCTTAGCTGGGTCAAGAATACCAGCGTCAATCATATTAACATATTCATCATTAAGAGCATCGTAACCTGTTCCTACTTCTGACTCTCTTACTTTGTTGATGATAACTGCACCTTCAAGACCTGCATTGTGAGCAATGTGGTATAAAGGAGCTTCAAGTGCCTTAAGAATAATCTCTGCACCTGTCTTCTCATCACCACTGAGTGTAGCAGCAAGTTCAGCAACCTTCTTAGAAGCGTGGATATAAGCAGAACCACCACCTGAGATAACGCCTTCTTCTACAGCAGCTCTTGTTGCATTAAGGGCATCTTCCATACGAAGCTTAGCTTCCTTCATCTCTGTTTCTGTTGCAGCACCAACTCTGATAACAGCTACGCCGCCTGCAAGCTTAGCAAGTCTTTCCTGTAACTTTTCCTTATCAAAGTCAGATGTTGTTTCTTCAAGCTGTGCACGAATCTGTGCAACTCTTGCTTCGATATCTTCCTTAGCACCTTCGCCGTCAACGATAACTGTATTTTCTTTCTGAACCTTAACTGACTTAGCTCTACCAAGCATATCCATTGTTGTATCCTTAAGTTCAAGGCCAAGTTCTTCTGAAATAACCTGACCACCTGTAAGAATAGCGATATCCTTAAGCATTTCCTTACGTCTGTCACCATATCCAGGTGCTTTGACAGCTACAACATTGAATGTACCTCTTAACTTATTAACGATAAGTGTCGTAAGAGCTTCACCTTCAACATCTTCTGCAATGATAAGAAGCTTAGCACCGCTCTGGACTATCTGTTCAAGAACTGGTAAGATTTCCTGAATATTAGAAATCTTCTTATCTGTGATAAGGATATATGGGTTATCAAGGTTAGCTTCCATCTTATCCATATCCGTTGCCATATATGCTGAAATATATCCTCTATCGAACTGCATACCTTCTACAAGATCAAGTTCTGTCTTCATTGTCTTAGATTCTTCGATTGTGATAACACCATCATTAGAAACCTTTTCCATAGCATCAGCTACCATCTGACCTACTTCTTCATCACCAGCTGAGATAGATGCAACCTTTGCAATCTGGTCTTTTCCTGTAACCTTCTCGCTCATATGTGCAATAGCTTCAACTGCACAATCAGTAGCCTTCTTCATACCTTTTCTTAAGATGATTGGGTTAGCACCTGCTGCTAAGTTCTTCATACCTGCATTAACCATAGCCTGTGCAAGAACTGTAGCTGTTGTTGTACCATCACCTGCTACATCATTAGTCTTAGTAGCAACTTCCTTTACAAGCTGGGCACCCATATTCTCAAATGCATCTTCAAGTTCGATATCCTTAGCGATTGTAACACCATCGTTAGTGATAAGTGGTGCACCATATGATTTATCAAGAACTACGTTACGTCCCTTTGGTCCGATTGTAACCCTTACAGTATTAGCTAATTTATTAACACCCTCTTCAAGAGCTTTTCTTGCTTCAATTCCGTATTTAATTTCCTTTGCCATTGCTATTACCTCCATTATTATCTGTAATAAAAATATATCTGATATCAACTAACTATCACTTTTCATCTATACGCCAGTAAACTGGCTGTATCTGATTAGTCCTCGATTACCGCAAGAATATCATTCTGCTTTACAACGATGTATTCTTCATCATCAAGCTTAACTTCTGTTCCAGCATACTTAGAATATATTACCTTATCACCAGGCTTAACCTGCATTGTAACTTCCTTGCCATCAACAACCCCGCCAGGTCCAACTGCAACTACCTCTGCCTGAGATGGTTTCTCCTTTGCCTGTCCTGGTAATACGATACCTGACTTTGTAGTTTCTTCTGCAACTAATGCTTTAATTACAACTCTGTCTCCTAATGGTACTAATTTCATATATATCCTCCATTCCGCTGTCTGAAATGTATATGGCAGCAATTTGTTTTTTGCTTGTTAGCACTCATTTCAACCGAGTGCTAATTTCAATAAAATTAAGATAGCACCCGGCTAATAATTTGTCAACAGCTATTTCTAAATATATTAATGATTTAACATTTTGATTATACTTTTTTTATTTTTTATTCTTATTAGCGACACCCATCTTGACAGTCTTTCCATAATAGAAAAGATACTGCTGTGCATATCCGCCAAGCTCGCCAAATCTTTCCTTAGCAAATGCAGCTATAACATCTTTGGAAGTATCATTTCCGTCAAAATACAGATATTCCATTATTCTTTTTATCCACACATCAATAGGAAAGCTGTCCCTTTTACCCAATGCAAAAAGGCTTACACAGCTTGCGACCTTGTTGCCAACCCCTTTTATCTGACACATTTTCTCAATGCCCTGCTCACTATCCAGTGCAATAAGCTCATCATAGCTAATTTTTCCCTCGCCGACACATTTTACGGCATCATATATGTAAGGTGCTCTAAAGCCTGTCTTTAATTCCTTCAAATCCTCTACTTCTGCTTTGGCTAACTTCCTTACATCAGGAAATGTATACATAGGTACACCTTTCACCTCACCCGCATAATCGCCATACTTTGCAGAAATATCTGCAACAATCTTCTTTATATGTGGTATCTGTTTGTTCTGCGATATAATAAATGAAATAAGTGTCTCAAAAAATTCCTGATTAAGAATTCTGACACCTGACATTGCCTCAATTGCTTCCTTAAGCTTATCATCTTTCTTTAAAAGCCTTTCCTTTATAAGACCATAATTCCTGTCTATGTCGAAATAATTTCTCCACAAATCCATATACAGCTTCTCGTCAGTATCATAAAATACAATTTCTTTTTCAGTCTGTATTATATGTAACATATGTCCAAATGCTGTAAGGACATAATCATTTTCATCAAGCTTATTAAAATGGAAGCACTGTCCACATTCAAGTGTTTCATTCAATTCAAAATCATCAGGTTTGTTAATAATATAATCGCTCATATTAATTCTCCTCCCTGTACAAAATAAAATGCACGGTATATTTATCATCAGACTGCCATAAATATCCATATATCTAGCAGTTGTGTATTATTTTATAATGTAATATAATTATAATATATGATGTAATAATACCAAATTACATTTAATTTAACAAAGTAATAAACCTAAATTATTATAGAAAGATTTATTAACATATATGAAAAATTTATATAAGCCTATCCATAAGCGTGTCTGCGTTATACTCACACTTGTGCTTTTATCTGTCGCATTGACGGGCTGTACAATTCCAATATCGTTTAATATGTCTTCCAATTCAGCTATAACAATACCTAAGACTGCATTTTCCCAGTCCGCAGATACAACTGAGGAGATTGTTCAGGCTATAATTGCAAGTATGGATAGTGATAATAATGTCTGCGAATTATTCATTACTGATGAGGAGTTAATTGATGCCAACAAATGGCTTTCATTAATTAACGGCATAGAACAGTTAAGATGTGAATACAGGCGCATTAAAAATGGTTTCAATGTGCGGATAACTTATGAATGTTGGGACAATTCTGCTATTATTAAAGCTTACAGAAGTGAGTCAACATATAATCTTAATGAACGCCAGCTTGTGCTTTATGACAAATATACCAAAATACTTGAAGAGATTATTTCGCCAAATCAATCTGATATAGAAAAAGAGATTGCCATACACGATTATCTCGTTGATAACATCAATTATGTTGATACCGGCGACTCTTCCTACAACGCCTACAGTGCATTAATCAACGGAATTGCCGTATGTAGCGGCTATACTGAATGTTTTAAGACATTGTTAGATATGCTTGGAATAGAAAATGCGACAATTTCAGGAGAGGCTGGCGGACAGCAGCACATATGGAATGTTGTCAACCTTGATAATCACTGGTATCACGTTGATGTAACGTGGGATGACCCTGTTGGCTCATCATCTGATTATATCGACCACTCATATTTTAATATCAGTGCTGACGATATGGCACTCGACCATACTTGGGACAGAAGCCGTTACTCCGCTTATGAAAAATGTGGTGCAAAATATTCCTACTGCAGATACAAAAAACTACCTTTAATAAGCAATGTCAACCAGCTAAATAAACTCATATATTCAACAGTTAAAAATAAAACTGCACATATTGAATTCACTACAACTTATAATGCAGATCTTAAAGAGGCAATATCAAGAACCGGACAGCAGTTATCCTATTCTTATAAGAATATTGATCGTGTTAATTACACGTTATATTCTGTTACATTTACATATTAATTGATATATAAATGTAATAATTATTACATTTATATATCAACAAAAAGCTGATTATCTCCATTTTTATTAATGAGGGTAATCAGCTTTTATTAATATCAATTAATTTCTTAATATAATGTATATATCATACCATAAATCTTGTGCAGCTTTTCTGCACATATAAAGTTCCATAAGGAACTTTTAAGATGAGCACTTTTGTGCTCATTATACCATAATGAACTTATCTTCTTCCGAAAATAACACATTATTATGTTATTGGATATTAACTCCAGTATCTTTTAATGTTGCTCTTACAAGTGAGTCTTTAGCATTTTTCCAGGGCTCATTGGCATATTTGTGGTCAAATTTATTAATAAACCAGGCTACATCATCTCTTACTCTCTTCATATTATCTATATAAAGCTTAGTGATAAGCTCTGTGAATTCTGTATACTGTGCTCCCGAAAGCTTGCCGCTCGCCCTTTTCATCAAAAGTCCATAGTGGCTGGTACAAAAGCCTTTGCAGTTTTTAAGTTTCTCTACAAAATCTTTGTCGTGTTTATACATATAAAACACTGTATCTATGTATCTTTCAATGGTATCTTCTACCTTATCGCACACAAAGCATTTTCCTTCAAGCTCATCAATATAACTGCACACCTGTGCCTCTTTGCCCTTTTTAAGTAATGTCTTTCCTACGCCCTTATCATCACTATAGCTTTCTATCTGCTTAATGACATAATCCATATGTGTCTTCATAACAAGCGCATAACCAAGTCTGTTATTCTGCTCATATATCTTCTTAATGTGGCGGCTGCAAAATCCAATTTTATCAGTCTTTTCTCTTATGTCATCTTCCATATAGCTTGGACCCATTGCATACTCAACCGCATCATTCTCCAGCTTTTCAAACATTGAACAAATCGGACATTCACTATCAAACGCAAACGCATCATTAACTGGAACTGTATATATCTTTTCTTTCATAATTGGATATCCTTTTCTATTAATCTTGTAGTGGTATTTTAGCAAGAATGGGGAGAATATTCAATATTGTTGGGGAGATAATACTTTGGTGTGATTATTTAAAGTCTTTATGTGTTTAAGGGTATGCGGAATTATTTAGGTTACTTAAACTATGCCAGACAATATCAAATCACTTATCATCTACAATAGTAGAAATTATTTAGGTTACTTAAACTCTTCTTGCAAGTCTGAATATTGTGAATCTACAATAGTAGAAATTATTTAGGTTACTTAAACCGTTTTACATCTATAGAATTAAATGGATCTACAATAGTAGAAATTATTTAGGTTACTTAAACGTGAAGGATTTCGTCACGTATCATAGTATCTACAATAGTAGAAATTATTTAGGTTACTTAAACTATAAGTCAAGTTCTGTTAATGCCTGTATCTACAATAGTAGAAATTATTTAGGTTACTTAAACATAAAAGAGTTTGGAGAAAATAACAAAAATCTACAATAGTAGAAATTATTTAGGTTACTTAAACAAATTACGTTATCTGACTTATACCAAATCTACAATAGTAGAAATTATTTAGGTTACTTAAACAATCACTAGAGGTTTAGACGGAGAAAATCTACAATAGTAGAAATTATTTAGGTTACTTAAACTTTTATATTAAGGGATATAATATTACAATCTACAATAGTAGAAATTATTTAGGTTACTTAAACAATTACGACCTATTAAAGGATTATTAAATCTACAATAGTAGAAATTATTTAGGTTACTTAAACATTTCAATGGATATTGTTCCAATAGAATCTACAATAGTAGAAATTATTTAGGTTACTTAAACTCTTTTATCGTCATATTAACCAATTATTCTTTTATAAGCAACCTAATTTTTATTATTTTTTATGCAATATTTACATATCTTGTTAAGTAACTTATTATTTTTTAATATTAAGACCTAGGTTTGTAATAATACTTCAACTTATTATAATAAAGTCTTTTTCATCATTCTTCGCATACCCGAACCTTAACACTTCACAGCTTGATGAAAGTTTAAATATAATCACACTGTCTTCTTGTGAAAATGACTTCTCATATTTATTCTTCAAGTCATTAACTATATTATCGACAATTCTCTCGCTGTTGTCAATCTCAAATACAGAATATTGAAGTCTATGACCAAATCTTGACAGATATTTAGCAAATTTAGTCCTTAATTTATCATTTGATATATCATAACTTACAATTACCATAATACCTCCAATCTGATTATATATTAAACTGTGGAAATTCTGATACACTTTTCATTTTCATAAAATATCTATAATAGTTCTGTATATACATAAATATTTCATCTTTGTATTCCATAATTGCCTGCATTAAAAATTGTATATATTGCGGATTATTCTTATATTTTAAACACCAGCGTTCGTTATACTTTTCAAAATCATCAATTTTACACTGTCCCAGATTAATAGCTTTTCGCACTTCATAGTCTATAATTGGTCTTATCGGCTCCATTATGTCGCACACTAATGACTTCCTCATATAGAAACACTTATGAAATACTCCATAATATGTATCAAATCCATACACCTGCAACATTGCATCAACGATATTAAACAGCATTGTATAACCTATATCTAACACAACATTTACATAATCGCTTTTAATTCTTGGCTTTCTTCCATTCCACTGTACATTATCAAATATTCTTGGGAAATAAACTCTCGCAGCATTTCCTTCAATACCCATAATTTCCAAATACTCCTTGGAATTATCAAGTTCTACCACCATCGTATTTAACAATTCAATTGCTTCTTTTTGGTATTCTGTCTTTTTTCTTATATTTTTTAATACCTGTGCTTGATTTTTAATTTTGTTTTGTTCAATAAGCCTGCCTATATCGTTACTATCATATTGATATTGGTGTTTCCTTAGAAGTGTGTTACCTTCCATTCTTGCACCTATAACATCATATACTTTAAACGTTGTACTCATTAAACATATAGAAAATCCAAATTTTTTACTTCTTTGTATCAAGCCACTCGTTATAGATATATTTCCAACAACACACAACATAAACAATCTATAACAGGTTGATTGAAACTTAATCTTTCCTTCTTTATCTTTTACTATAACATTATCGTTAGAAAATGATAATTTATCCCCTATGTTTGTCATTAAAAAAATGACTTGTTTCTTTTTAAAATCATTAGCACTTAACATAAATCCCCTCTTTTATTAATGACTTATCACACGCCTGTTCATATATGCATTTACTGCATTTTTCTTTATTAGTCTGCTCAAATTTATCCATATCAAATAACCTCATCTGGTTAATTAATTGTTTAAATTTATTTTTCATTGCCACATCATCATCTGGAAGTGCAATTTTATATTTTTTATTATCATCAAGACTTCTTACTTCTAAATGATTAATCTCATACCCCATCTCTGTCATTGCATAATATTGGGCATATAATTGAAAAATATATCCGTCATATATTTTCTTAACAAACTTTTTCCGTTCTATAAGTGTCTTACTAATTTCATCATACAAATCTATTTTCCCAACAATCTTATATTCATCTGAATACACATCTAATGCCATTTTTACGCTTTTTCTCGTAGAATATTTTTTATTATCTACTTTCTCGTGTGCCTTCGTACCATTAATCTGATACTGTGATTGATATGTCAAATTGTCCTGATTTCCATATAATTTATGAAAATATATGGAAACCGGACAAAATATAAAATCATTGAGATTCGAAATTAATATCAAATCTTCCATCTACTCAAACCTTCTATTCTGAATATAATCAAGCCATTCAGTAACACCTATATACAATTCGCTTTCTTTTAACTTCTTATCATCACTCCAGTTCTGTTTAATCTTGTTAATCTCATACAAACCTTTTAATGCTATGCAATATGCGCCATTGGCATCTGCGTCTTTAGGCATTGTATGTGTGGTATTATTCTCATTTTCCATATAATCAGATGAGTCGTAAAATCCATTAGACGAATTTAAAATTGGCGATACAAGTCTGTCATAATTCTCATCTTCTGCTTCACTCTTGCTATTTCTTAGCTGAACTGTATACTTTAATTCTTCAAACAGACTGCATATAAAATCAGCATTTCGTGTTTCATCCATATGCGATATATCTTCCCTTATATCGTGTCCGTCTTTATATTCAATATTGTATTGTTCCATAAGCTTAATTAAATTCTCTGTAAGATTTAATACTTCTGAACGTAACCATCTGCCATCTTTATATAACTTCTTAATTCTTTCCCCATATGTGTAGGCTGTCCATTCATTTACCGGACTGCTTACGTTATATGTTTTAAAGTTATTATAATCAAAAGAAAACGCAAACAGTTCTCTATGTCCGATTTTTTCATATTCTTCTGAACCTTCATTAATATATCTGATTGAATTCATACTCATAAGAAATTCTTTTTTATCCTTAACTTTAGCATTAATGCCACTGCCTGAATATTTCTTAAAATCAAATATATTAATAAATCCTGTGGATGGATCTATCTTTGATGTATAAGCCGCTGGCACATAGAATATACAGCCGCACTGCTTTCCAACATTTTTTATGCTTTTAGGAATATATGTAAGCTGATATCCCCTTAATATTCCTCCGTTCTCATCAGCTTTTCTCTCTTTAAATACAAGATAATTAAGTTTACTAATCAGCATATTCTCAAATTTCTGATACACCTGACGTTCAACCTTAAATCTTCCTCTCTTAAAGCCTTTGTTTAAATCTTCCATTACAATTATTGCATTATAATCAATTACCATTCTTGCTATCTTAGATATAACGCCTGACAGATAACCACTTTTAACATCTTTAATCTTACCTATTTCCTGCCAGTTCTTTCTTGCATTATCTCTTGTCTTTTCCATATTTTTAAGTTTATTCTTATAGTCATAACTATTGACAAGATTAAATGATTTCTGTTCTATAATATTTCCTTTATTATTAATGACAGAAATGTATATAAGATTTCTCTCGCCACGATCTATTCCAATAACATTCATATTATTATGCTTAGCTATGTATTCAATCATCTTAGCATTAATATTTTCGTCATCTACTCCATAATTAATTGTTATTGGAAGATGAAGGAAATATTTATCTTCTGTATATCTCTTATCTTTAATAATATCTATTGGGTTCTTACGATGTCCGATTCTTTCAAGTATTTCAACAAGTTTTTTATCTTTTTCTACATCAATAACATAATCATTATTATAATAATTATAAACTTTTATATAATCCTCATCAGTTAAAGATACCCTTACTCCAGCTTCATTAATATACGTCTTATTAACAAGAACTGTATCTTTCTTATGAGTTATATTTCTTTTCATACTCGATTTACGATAGAAAAGCTCAGCATTACCATTTAATTCAATGCAGATATTCTTAAGGTTATCCTCACTAAATATGTTCTTTAGATACATTGTATGAAGATTGTCTTTTCCTGTACTATGCGATGATAAATCTTTATTATATATCTCAAATAGATATATTTTCCCTTCCTCATCAAGCCTGTTAATATCTGCTTCACTTATATATACCCACGAAATTGAGTATCCTTGCTTCTCAACATCTTTATAGAACTGGCCTATATCATTATATTGAGTAGTTTCCTCGAATTTGAATCCATAATTCTTCCATTCAGGATGTTTATTTATACACGCTTTATAATAATCTATTAAATCATGGCAGTAATTAATATCAAAATTACCACTTGATTTGATATGCCTGTTCTTCTCATATCCTTCTAATATATATGATGATGGGTTATAATCTCTTTTTCCTGTATCAGATTTAATAAATACCTTAGGAAGCATCTTATTAGGACCAGGCAGGAGATTATATACCATTTTTTTATAATCTGTCGATAATCGCTGCTCTTCACTACCTTTTATTATCTGTTTATCAGGCTTATTATTCACATTAAATATCGCTATATAATATTTGTTGTTCCTAAGCAATATTATTGCATTATTATCAAATTCCTTACTCCTTGACCAGCCAGCAGCAAGTGTTGGTGAAGCAAAATTAAGCTTGAACTTCTGTGTGCTGTAAGGCTTCTTAGTAACATAATTGCGAATTCTGTCATACAGTGTTACCACATTTTCCAATTCACAGCATATATCTTCCAGCTCAGCATAAAATGCGTTATCTTTTTCTACGACTTCATCTATAATAAATGTCTGTAACCAGTGATATAACGACATTATATCATCCAGCTGTTTTTTTATTCTAAGCGCACTTTCCTTATTCTCTATAAGACTGTCATCAGAATTATAATCTATTGTATACAGGCTGACATCTGCTAACAGCTCCGACATTTTATTAAAATAGCCAAGCACACCCTGTCCACCGAAAGCCTTAACTGCATTATCGTCATCATCAATATATGGAGCATTAAAATAATCTGGCTCATACTCTGCCACGATACTATCCAGTTCTTTAACGCTCATAAATTTATTATCTTTCTTAGCATTTTCTATTTTCTTAACTTTGCTTTGACCTTTTCCTGCTATTGTATTACATAAATATCGTTCTATAGCTGACTCTATCACGCCCCAACCGCCATATACATAAGTTGACACATTTGTATAATATCTGGCATTAATATAAATCTTTGCTGTATTATATATATTAATGTTCTGCAAAATATTTCTAAGCCTGTCTGTCAGCTTAACTTCTTCGAGCCTGCTAATAAATTCATTAAATGAAGCATACACTTCTTCATCATTCTGATACATTGGAGGAATTTCAAATGCCTTTTCTGATATACCCATTATCTGTTTTTGAAGCTTCGTCATCTTAAATACATTAGCTTTAAGCTTATTCTGCTGGCAGTACAAATTCATATGTTTGTTGACATCCCCACATATCTGATTGTAATAATCTATGCCCTTCTGCGCAAGCAGCTCATTATAATAATCCTCAGAAAAAATATGCTCTAATCTCCAGCTATCAAGCAACTCTGTTAATTCTTCTTCAATTAGCGCAATTTCGGTTTCGGCTTTTTCCTTTATACACATAAATGTCTTCAAATTATCGTAAAATATCGAAGCATTAACATTAACAATCCTATAGCATATAGATGATGCTCCTCCATTTTCTTTAAACATATTTTTTCTTATATTAAAATAATCGGTAAAATATGTAGTAAAGCCTTTAAAAAGCGCAATTGTTTCAAGTGCTTTCTCCTTATCTTCATCGATATAATTCTGTTCCACATAATCAGGAAGAAGCTTTGTTATCAATTTGGCTTCAAACATTGATTTAAAATTATCATCTGCTGATAACAGTTTAGCTATCTCTCCTCGCTTTGATTTTTCCACCAAATCCAGCTTATCTCTGTTGTCTTTATCATTCTTCTTATATTTTTCTTCTATTGCATCAAATAAATTATAAAAATCCAGATTATTGATGCCATTTAACTTGTGTGTAATATAATTCCTATAATATTCATCAGCTATCTTCTTTAACTCCAGACTCTGTTGTGCTCTATATTCATCCTCTGAGATAATTCCCCTCTGCTTGATATGTTCTGCTGTAAATGGAGTTGGCTTTAGTTCATTTCTTAAAGTCTTCTGTACTTTGGATAACGCTATAAATTCATCGTAATTACCACCTGTATAATTGTCTGCCGCTTTGTTCATTGATGTACCTCCTCTGATTTCTTAATAAATATTAATGAATATATAATTGCTTAAAAATATATTATTTCTGATTATTACAATAGTGCCATTTATATTTTTACAATAACACCTTTCGTATTTTTTGTAAAGAGGTGTTAAATTATTTTATTTGTAAATTAAAAAAATAACACTTTCGTGTTATTTAACAACCTAACCTCTTTAATCTACAATCAGTAGAAATTACTCCTATAGCATAGCCGCATACAATTAATGTATCTCTATCAATCTACAATTAGCCGAATTCTATTATATCCAGCTCTATTATCACTTTTGTTACCGTTAGGTTATGCAAATATTATATTTAATCTCATATTATATGTCAAATTCAATATAATTACATATAGTAGCATCAAGTCATTTTCCACATATAATACTAATAAGTTTAATATATGGAGTTTTTTCGATTATGAGAATGCAGAATACGTGGGCGATTGCTATGTGTTATGTACCGTGGCAGAAATGGGGAGATTTGTATGACCCTTGCAAAGCCCTTAAATGTGGAACTTTATTTCCTGTATTATCCAAACCTTTTGCAGGAGGCAGAGTATGAATAATATGACTAACCAGCCATCTATGAACCAGAGGTCTTCCTGCAATTGCCAGCAGAATTGCAATAATGGCTATTCTAATAATAGCTGTAATAACAACCGCAATTACAATAACAATCTGTGCAACAGCGGCAATTCCAACAGTGCCCTCACTCCAACCAGACAGTCCAGCTGTGCTTTAACAGCCGACAAACGTGGGCTTATGCAGAATATTTATGAACTGGGATTTGTACTAACAGAAGTCAATCTCTACCTTGATACTCACCCCGATGACCTTGAAGCAATTGAATATTATGCACAGATTAAAGATAAATACTGCGATTATATGACACAGTACGCAGATTATTATGGACCTCTCGATAAATTACACATTTCCAACGACAATTACTGGATGTGGGTAGCAACTCCAATGCCTTGGGAAATGGAGGGCTGCTGATATGTGGAATTATGAAAAACGACTTGAATACCCTATTAAAATAAAACAGACGAACCCTACTCTGGCGGCTATGATAATCAGTCAATATGGTGGACCATACTTCAATAAGGTATACAGTTTCCCTTCTTATTTATATAGGTATATTATCATAGTGTTTTTAAATATACAATAGCATTATATTCTTTCGATATTATGTACATCTATTGCACTTGTTACTGTATTGCCAATACCAATTACTGCTCGATCACCATTAATCTGAATAACATCATATTCATCATAGTAAAGGTTAAATGCTCGGTCAGTGTCATAATCGACATTAAGAATAACTCTTACTTTATCGCCAACTTTTATATCTGTATTATCACAGCCTTCAACATTCGAATTGTCGCTTGATATAATACAACCATCGTTGACCCAACCTGTTCCATCATTGATTAAGTAAGGATTGGCCGCCCAAGGAATAACCCTTTTGATTGTTCCACTATTAAATCCCTGTGATGGTGTAAGTCCTGATTCTGATGTTGATGAAGCATATATTGCATTATACTCAACATAATCTCCTATCTGATACTGTAAATGCTCTGTATCTGTCTCATCAGCACTGATATTATCATCTGAATCAAAATTATCATTCCTGTGATCATACTCATTAGCCTGTATAAGTCTGTCAAATAACTCGTCACGCATAATGTCATAATCTACTCTTGTACCATCGTTTAAATAATAGTCACTAGTCTCCTGGGACATAGCAAATTTATCTTCACAGATCTCACCATTATCATCCCAATGAGCTTCCCAGATAAGAGCACCGTGTTCTATAAGTTCATCTACGTTCATATAATCATTTAACCAACTATGGCTTGCATAGATACCCTTTGCAGTTATGTCTGATAATGCATCAAGCCATACAAGTGCAAGCTCCTGTGTATAATGATAATCAATGCCATTTTCAGCCTTGTATCGGTCTGCATCCTCGATATCAAGATACAATCCCATTGTTGGATTACATTTATTATACCATTCCCTGATATGTGCAGCTTCGCTTAACGATTCATCATTGTTGCCAGCATACTGATATAGATAAAGTCCATACGGAATACCTCTCTTCTTGCATTCATCTATATATGTCTGTGCCATAGAATCACACTGTCTGCACTCGCTGTCATCCTCGCTTAAGTCACTGCCATAGGCACAACGGATTATAACAAAATCAAAATTCTCCTTAATGTAATCAAAATCAAGATTTCCCTGATGTCTGCTTATGTCTATTCCTCTTTTCATAACTATTCCTCGCTTTCATTTTTATCTTTAATATTTTCTAATTCTGCTTTCTTTTCCACCTGACTCTTAAGATTGCTTACAATAGGCTGTAAAAATGGTGGAAGTGTAACACCTATATCATTGATGTTTTCTAATATAGATATAATTTCATTGCAAATCAGCCATATTGCCACTATGCAAGCAACTAAAAATGTAAATGGCAATGTTATTCCAACAACATCCGCTGAATAAGAAAGGAGCTGGTCAACTATTACACCAACTCCTACTAAAAGCCACATACATATTTTCTTTGCTATGCCTCTTATTCCTTTATAGCTGTCTATTTCCTGATTTCTAAATTTAGATGCTATAAGACCTGTTATATAATCTATTACATTGCAGGTTATCAATAACATAACTGGTATTGCCAGTATACCTAACGCACTCATTATTATGCTCCATATTGCCACTATAATTGTTTTCGCTCTTTCCATTTGTTTCCTCCTGATTTATATATATTTACTTTAATTTTACTTATTGGGTGCTCTAATCATCTCTATTACTCTCCTTTATTTACTAAATTCTGTTACCAGCTCATTTAATTTATTTTCAAATTCCGTTACATCTTTCGTATATGTTGCCTTATTTGCTATATATGCCTGGGCATTAGCTATGTTACGATTTATAGACAACCCTCCATTGGCGGAGATTGTAGCATTCATATACATAATATCTGTAACTGCACCATTCTCCTCTACACTGCTTGTTCCATTTAATGTTATAGATTTGTTTACATTTAACATTTTTACCTCTTTCTACCACTTCTGTGGATTTTATCCATTATTAACACCTATTGCCATCCATCTGGTTCCATATGCAAATGATGTTGTTGGTTCATACACCGAATACTTAAAATAAGTTTCTGTAACTTCAGTCAAACAAATATTTTCATTAGAGAATAATGTCGTAGGCATAACTGAAATTAATGGTGGTGCAGCATATGATTTTTGAAATATAATAATATATTCTTTCCAGGATCCACTACCAAAATTCCAGTTAGTTCCCCATTGAACAAACGGAATCCCATAATCAGCACTTATTTTTCTACCATAGATTAAACCTTGACTTCCTATCAAACCAATTGTATTAGCACCTTGGCTATTAGCTAACCAGAAAGCGCCGCCATTGTCCTCAAATCCTGCTCTTGTAACTAATTTACTATTTCTATAATAATCAAATCCATCTTTATAATATTTGGCACCATTTTTTCCTGAAATAATTTCAGATTCTTCTTTAAATATCGAAACTGCCTCATTACCAAGCATTATTTTATAGTCACTTTTATTATTTGTTTTATATATTGTAACTCCATTAAAAATGGTTCCTGTGCAGTCTAACGTATGCCCTAAAAATTGAGAAGTTATAAAACCAGATGCATTTATTTTTGTTGATGCAACCGAATTTTTTAAATTTACACTTCCATTATTTATTTCCAAATAACCATTATTCAGATTAAATGTACTTCCTGTACTATTAGCAACATAATTGGTACTTTTAAGCACTCCAGCTGTAACCGTTCCTAAGTTTGCTGATATTGCAGATAATGTAGATACACTTAACTCAGCCGCTGTGATTGAATTGGCAGCTATCTGATTGGCTGTTATTGTCTTAGAAGCTATCTTCGCGGCTGTAACTGCACTTGCCACTATCTTTTCTGTTGTTATTGCATTTGCTGCTATTTTTGCCGAAGTTATAGCACTTGCTGCTATTTTATATGCATTAACTGCATTTGCCGCTATCTTTTCTGTTGTTATTGCATTTGCCGCTATCTGTGTTGCCGTAACACTGCCTGTATATATCTTTTCGCCGTTAATCAGGGTTTTATTATTTGTGTCACACCAGCTTGCAATTGTAGAACCTTTAGCTTCTGCATAATCATTCTTTGGCGATTTGGTAGGTTCAAGATATACTGTATAACCAGTATTATGAGCTATGTTTGTTTTAGTTGTATATATTGTTACTCCATTACTCCTGTTAGGTGTGAACAGATTATACTTTGCCCCACCACGGAGCATAAAATAAATCTGACTGTGCTGAAGAACCTGCCCCACATATGCTGGCATTTTATTACAAAAACGATAATTATTCTCCTCCAAATAACCAGCGGCATCTGTTGTTCCCCAGCCACCTGCTAATACTCTTAAAATAAGATTGCAAGTAAAACCTTGATTATGCGTAGACCATACAGGTTTAGAACCGCTATTAAGCTGAACATTACATTCATAGTTATGTAAACCGTTATATGGTATAGATGAATTTATTAATACTGGATAATATGTATTCGTATCATACTTTGAATCCGTCAGATTTACTGTGGTTTGAAATCTTTTTACTGCTCCTGCAATATCATTCTGCGTAGTGGAATCTAATTTCCCTATTGTAACTGAGCCCGCTGCCAATCTGTCAGCAGATATATATCCACTGGTAATCTTTCCTGCATCTATATTGGCAATCTTGGCATTCTGTATTGTTGCATCTGCTATTAAGGCATTGGTGATAGAGGCATTTGCAATGGCATTAGTTCCGAACTGACGTAATACCCAGCCTTTGCCATCGAAGTAATACATTTTATTAGAATCTGCTGTATTAAACCATATATCATTAGTTTTTCTATTCTCCGTTGAAGGTGTTGTTGTCTGATAAAATATTGTATTCTTGCCATCTGCTGTAAGCTGTGCTCCTTCCGCAGTCTTAGAAGCCGCAGCTGATAAAAGTTTAGCCGCTTCCGCCGTGCTTAATGCACCAGCCGCATTTGTATTAGCTGTATCTGCCTTTTGTGCTGCATTTTCTATATCTTTGTCTGTTGTATTCATCCAGTCTGTGACATCTGTTCCAAACTTGGATGTATCTATTGCTCCTTCAGCTATCTGCTTACCGTTAATTGTTCCTACCGTGATATTGGCAGCCTTAAGATTGATTACCTCGATGTTAGCGGCATCTATAGTTCCACTTGTTATTTTATTAGCAGTTAAATCTACTATCTTTGCATCTGTTATGCTTCCGTCTGCAATCTGAGCTGTACCAACCGCGCCTTTGTCTATCATTGCTGTCTTTATAGAGCCGGCCTCGATATTACTAAGCTTTATGTTAGCATACTTCAAATCTGCATCCTCGGCTTTTAGATAATTAGTCTTTATATCAATTATCTCTGCATTTACAGCGGTGATTTTTTCTGCCGTAACTGTATTAGCCTTAACCCAGTCGGCATCAACCTTCTTTGCTATTAATTCCTTTGCTAATATCAAATCAGAATATATTCTTTCGTTCTGCTGTGTTGTCGGACCTTTAAAATCTGTTTCAGTCTCAGTTTCCGTCTTCCCATAAGATGTAACAGTCATAGCCATACCGCCATCATATTCCTGTACCAAATTCATAACCGGCATTTTATATTCACCAGTACCATCCTTGACAGTTATGATATCCCACGGATCCAGGCGTATATCTCCAAGTGTCTTTAACGAAGCTCCTCTATAAGTAAATCCTTTAATGCTCTGATATATATAACTTAATCTGTCTGACGTCATAAATGGGTTGGAAAAGGTTATTCCCAGTTGTCCACCGCCCTGCGTTAATTCAGTCTGGCTATCCACATTACAGTTAACATAGTCCAGATGAAAGTTGCTTTCATTATGCTCAAACAACATAATTCTTGTTTTATCTATAGAATACTCACATTCTTTATACCACTTAATAACAATAGTTCCGGCTCTGTCCACACATGCAAATCCACCAGCTAATGAAGCTATATAGCCTATCACCTCTCTGTATGTATATCCAACTGGTTTAGTCTGTATCGTTATGCCATCCAGACCACTTACTTCTGCTGGAACACCACAGCTTGTACTTATCTCACTTAAAACCGAAGCAGCACTTGCTGGATATATAAGATTGGATATATATAGTCCTGTAGTCTTCATCATTCTGTCATATGCTGTAAATGTCGTTGTCGTCTGGTCGCTTTGTGGGTGCTCTGCTGTAAAAAAGCCAAGTGGAATATATTCATACTTTCCACTTGGCAGCTTTAAACCTATCTCTACTGGTATCTCTGTGTTTTCAAATAATTCATCTATCTTCTTAAGAGTAATCTCTATCTTAGCAGATACCGCCGACCCTAGCTGTAATGCTTCATCTGCTGTGCTGGACGTCTCATAGCCCAATTTTTTAAATCGGGAATTATACCATTTTCCATTAATTCTTAATCTGGCTTCAAAAGTCCTCGATGGACTTCTTATTGTTTCTTTAAAAACTTCCGTTACATTGTTATACATACACTTACTCCTGTATCATAAACTCTATTGCAGTAATATCTTCTAATGTAGTTCCGTCATATCCTTCTGAATCGCACTCATTAACATCTTCCAGCTTAATCATATGCACATCAAGTTCTGTTTCAATGTTATACATATCATTAATTTCTTTAATTACCTCCTGTTCCTTATCTTCTGCAAATTGATATGAACCATCTTTTATAACTTCGTTTCCACTTTCATCTTTTAAGGCATTTTCCTTTAATATTCTTGTTCTTTCAGCATTATATACCTCTAATTCTGCCAATAATGCCTTAAGGTTTTTAGCAACTGCATAATTAACCTTAACCGGCCAATGTTTCTTTGAATTCTGTAACTTCTGTAATTCTGCTGAAATTCTGTCAATCTGTTTAATTGTAAATGTCTTTTTCATCTTCTAGTTCTCCTTATTGTTGAATAATTGACACACTTGCACTTCTATAATAGAAAATGCCATCATCTAACTCTCCTATTACGTCTTTGCTTAGTGTGCCTCTGTAACTTGTTATTGTTATATCCTGTCCATCATCGTGGAATGTTATAGGAAAGAACCCTGCAACAAGCTTACTCTTAATAAGTATCATTTCATCTTCCTGCAGCACTCCCCAACTAATAGATAATGTCTTCTTCTTTGCAACTACATCACCTAACATTGTTCCGTCAAGTGCACGTCCGGTTGAAGAAGACCATATTATCTCATCATCCACTTTGATGGACACAGGAGCCGGTAGCTCCTGTCCATCACACTGTAATATCAATTCATCACATCCTTGTTAAGTTATAATCTCACATTTTCCTGTCTGTTTTGTATGTTCATTTATCTTATCAACTACATATTTCTTAAGACTCTTTCCATCAAGCTGTATATCAAGATCTAATGTTTCCAACACTTTAAGTATCTGCTTAAGAATGCTTATAGCCTCAGACAACAATTCAGCACTTGATGCCATAGCTGCTGCCTTCTGTGCCATATCAATAAGCTTATCCTCTGGAGCTACAACTTCGCCCTGGTGTCTGTTATCACCTATCATTGCAAGCTGTGGAGTATTTGGTTTTACATATCCACCTTCTGCAAGATATGGAATACTGCCAAACCCAACTTCCGGCAAATCAAACCCGAAATGGTCACCACCTATAACCGGTACCCAGTCAGGCACATCAAAGCTTAAGCCATTTACCTTACGAACCATCCAGTTAATACCACTTTCTAATCCGTCAAGCATACCATTTATAAGTCCGATTACCATATTAATAGGTCCTTTGGCTATGTCTGCAATTAAAGAGAATATTCCACCAAAGGCATCCACAATACCATTCCAAGCTTCAGACCAATCGCCTGAAAATACCCCAGTAATAAAGTCAATCAATCCACCAAATATCTGCTTTACGTCACCAAATATATTAGAAACATTTTGCAAATAAGCATTCATTATATCGCCTATAAAGCCGAAGCTATCTGAAAAATCTATGTTAAAAATATTCTGTAACCAGTTATCAAATGAAGAAAATGCTGACTTAATATTCTGCCATATGCCTTTAAACCAATCACCTGCTTTACACCATTTATCAGTAATCCAGTCCCAGCATTTTCCTGCTGCATCCTTAACTACATCCCAATGTTTTACTAACTCGTATATAGCCACACCTAATGCTGCTAAAGCCACTATAACTAATGTTATAGGACTTGTTAATACTGACATAGAAACACCAAATGCTGTTGTAGCTGCTGTGGCTAACCAAGTAGCCGCTGTATGTGCTGCTGTGGCTGCTGTATCTGCTACTTTAGATGCCGTTGATATTCCCCATTGTATGGCCTGAGAAACTAATTCCTTTGTCGCCAATGCCATATTTACAATAAAATCTTTTATTCCTGTGGTAACATCTACAGCTTTATTTTTTGCTTTCTCTGCAGTATTCTTTACCCACTCTATTGATTGAAGTGCCAACTCCTTAGTTGCCTTTGCCATATCAATAGCCAGGTTCTTAATATTTCCGCCTATATCAACAGCTTTATTCTTAGTCTTCTCAGCAGTATTCCTTACCCATTCAACAATATCATCTTTCAATGCTATAGTTGATGCTTTAATATTAGTTACTAAGTCCTTAATACCTTTTACTGTATCCGATTGCAGGATATTTACCTTAAACCAAGTAGTATAATATATTTCAAGCTTTGATATGGATTGTATAATGCTTTTAACAAAATCTTTTGCATACATAGCACAAAGCTGAACTGTTTCAAACTTATCAGCTATTTTTGCTAATGTACAAGCATGTATTGCCGCTTTCATTTTATTTATAATTCCAACAACACCGCCAGCATTCATAAGAAATTCTGCTAAATCTACAGCTTTCCAAACTGCTGCAAATGCTCCTATTGTTATCACTATTGCATCAAATGGACCTTGATTATCCTTTATCCAATCAGATATACCCTCTAAAGCAGAGGCTAATCCTTTCAGAACATCAACAATCACTCCACCAGTCCACTTTGCCACAGGCTCAAGGAAATTATCCCAAGCCCACATCCACAAAGGCTTTAATGCATCTAATGCACTATTCAGTACATCTAAACAACCTGCTAATACATCAAGAAATGCCGGAAGCAAATCTTCTATGGTCCACTTAGCCAAAGGAACAAATATATTGTAATAAGCCCATTCCAATCCTGCGAATAACTTCTCTGTTAATGGTTGTGCGGCTCTCTTAAGATTATCTAGTGATGATATCAGATTATCAAAAGATATTGCTTTAAGTGGCTCTAATGCTTTCTTGACTTTATCTGCCATATCAGATATTGTACTTGAAACATTAGATGTACTTTTACTCACATCTGGTACAAGGTCAACGCTTCCGATTCCTGAAGATATTCCACCTGTACTACCGCTTGAATCAGAACTATCATCTGTTTGCTCTGTCAGCTTATTTATCTGGTCAAAGCCTGCAAGCGACTTCTCAATATCCTTTGCTGTCTTCTTAGCTGCATCTCCTATTCCACTTACATTATCTGCAGCACCTCCAGCATCATCTCCTATGCCTGCTATATCAGCACTTATACTTCCCATAGAGGATGATATATCGGCACCTGTAAGCATCTGCACGAAACTAGCAAATCCATCTGCCACTTTCTGCAGTCCTGCAAGCAGACTATTAAATCCACGCAGAATAGGTGTAAACAATGCTATGAAGCCTTTACCAAGACTAGCCTTTAACTGCTGAAACCTTAATGTAAGTATTCTTGTCTGATTCGCCCAGGAATCCTGTGTCTTAACAAAATCTCCTGTGGCATTGGACAAAGCACTTGTAACGTACTGATAACGCAGCATTACTTTTTCCTGCTCTGTCATCTTGGCTGTAGTTTTACTGAAGCCGTTATTAAGTGCATACTGGTCTAAGTTAGTCTGAGTCATAATCACACCCAAGTCCTTGAGCGTTTCAGTCTCACCAGTCCAGATAGATTTCAGCTTTGTATATGCTTCATCCGTACTAAGATTGTAAAATGATGCAACATCACCGGTTAATCCTGTGACATTTTCAGCCATATCAAGTGCCGCCTTACCTGTAATACCCATAGCATTACTCATCTGGCCAAACACACCCATGTACTTCTTAGCCGATAATTCCGATAAGCCAAAGTTAGTCATAGCATTGGAAGCCCACTGGTCTGCCTGCCAGCTTAAGTCCTTAAATGCTGTATCTACGACATTCTGTACTTCTGTTACATTAGAACCTACTTCTATGCAATCTTTCGTAAACTTAGTAACTGCAGCTATACTTAGTCCTGCAGCTATCTTCTTACCAAAACCACTAAATATGCTTGTAGCCTGCTTAGCCGCCTTATTGGAAGCTCCTGTAAGCTGATTAACTATCTGTGAACTATCTATTCCAAGTTCCAGAGCTATCTGACCTACTGTATCTGACATTCGCCCTCCTTTCTGACACAATTAAAAAGCTGCCTACTTCTTTGAGTAAGCAGCCTTAAAATCTCGTTGTAATCGTGTCCAATATTCTATATACTGTGGTGTTCCCACCATTTTCCTATTACGCTTCAGAAGCCAGTCATCATGTATCTTTTTCTGTTCCTTAGTAAAGCTATTGATAACTTTAATGTCTTTCTCTGCCCTTATACTTACTACTCTTCCAAGTGGTGTTTCAGGCATTATTCCAGATAATAAAGAACAAAATTCCGCCCAAGACATATCATCTTCCGTCCGTAATCGTATGCCATACTGTGACAGGAAGCTTGACTCTATCAATTCCCAGTCATCATATATGTCATAATATATTTCACTATGAGGGTGTATTCTCCTCTCCATATGTGCCTGTGGCAACACCCATTATTGCATTATACATTTCCTTATATTCAGGAAGCGGTAAGTCCATAGTCTCAATCTTATCTGCTGCCTCTTTGCCAATAAGCATTTCAAGAGCCTTTGTTATAAATCCCATTCCGTTGTCACTATCTTTCTTCTTTTCAGCCTCAGCAGCCATAGCCTGTACATTAAGAATTGTGTTCTTTCTGTTATTCACAGTTACCACTAAGTCATCAGTAATACGAACCATAGGTAACTGGTTTGTAATCTTCATTGATATGTCTATTACTTTAAAATCTGTCTTTGCCATTATTCAAATTCTCTCTTTCTTTTTTATTCTGTATATGGAATATATGTTGGTTTTCCATCTGACTGTGCTTCCCATTCAAGTGCATCAATGCTTGTTGAGTCTCCTCCAAGGGAAGTTACATTTATAACTGCTGGGATAAGAAGCTGGTCAAGGTTTGGGAAAATAATTGAAACCCAGGTATTACATTTCTGTCCTGTCTTTAAAGCCAGGCTTGCGATATAATCATTACCTTCATCACCATAATTACGCTTACCACCCATAGTCATACCCAATGATTTACCTGTTGTAAGTCTTCTTGTCCAGCCTGCCTGATCCATTGGATTCCATTCTTCAATTGTTCCATCTACGGATATGCTTAAGCTCTCTGCATCTTTTACAACCTTTGTTTCTACTGTTTCCGGTGTATCTGTGCTCTTTCTTCCTGTTATGCATACACCGAACTGAATTGTATGCACCGGATTAACGCCAGTAAGAGGTGTTGCTCCTGCATTATATCCAGCTAATTTAGTATTCTGTGCCATACCTTTACCTACCTTTCATAATAAATATCTAATTCTATTACACTCTCAAAGATACCTTTATCATCTGTCCCTACATCCACAGGTCCATCAACCTGCATTTTAGTAAATAGAAGCTTTGTATCATTGATTATTTTATTGTTGGTGTCTCTAAGCATATTGTAGAGCTGTTCCGAGGTTTCTTCTGTATCTCTTACACTCTTATTCCAGTGTACTAATATACTTACAGACTTAATACGATAAGAGCTGTTATTTAAACCTCCTACAGCCGTCTGTGGTGGTCTTTGTCTGTTAAGATTATATACTCCTATACTCTTATCTTTTTTATTATCAAGCTTGCCGCAATATACATTATTATTGTCTGCAATGCCAAGACCTGCTATATAATCTCTTACATCACCTATTCCTAACATCATAACCCCGCATTTTTCTTGTATAACTTAGCAAATGTATCTGGAGCAAAATTTCTTTTCTTACCATCTTTAAGATAATCATCTAGCCACCTGCCCTTGGCATTTGCATTGCCTTCGTGTCTTTTACCTTTATCATCTACCCAAGGTGATTGATGGAAGTTATATTCAGGATGATAATATAACCTTCTTACATATGGCGTACTTGATATAAGTTCTACCTTGCCATTGGCAATATCCTGTGTATATACAAATGTGCTTTCATTTTGCAGTGTACCTGTATCCCTAGGCATTACCTGACTTTGAACTACATTCGTATGTATTGCTTCCGCTGTCTGTGCCAGCGACACCTGTGCTGCTGCCGTAAGCCTTTTCAACACTGGCATATTAAGCTTTACTGTTGATTTAACATTCTTTGCCATTACATCACATCCAATCTCACATAATTTACTGTTCCATCAGGATTACGGCATTTTGTACCCTTGTATATATGCCTTGTTTCGCCAAACACCGTTATCTCACCCTTAGTAATAAGAGGCAGTTCTGGCGCAATATCACCAGGTATTAAGGCACAGCCCTCAAGCTGTATAAGCTTCTGTTCTGCTGTGAGCACCGTCTTTCCACTGTCTTGATAGTTGCATAATCCGTCCCATACCACAGGGTCTAACTGCTCCCCATATACGTTTTGACCTTCCTGCTCTATCTCAATATGTACTTCTGTTTTACAGAACTGCTTTAATACTAAACAAGGATATTTCATACTCACACCCCCAGACTTAAACAACAGAAACCTGTCTGACAAAGTACCTGATATGTATCACGTTTTACAGCAATGCCATTCTGTACAAGCACATTCCAGCTGCTGCCAAACTGCATAGATACTCCATTTACAGCATAATTCTGCAAGACACAATTAATCATGTCTTCATTCTCATACTCAAAATCAGCCATATCACAACATACATCTATAATTATTGCCTGCTGGAACTCTGTCAAATTATCAAAGCCTCTTGATGTTATACGATTAAAAGTAAGCGAGTCGATATGACGGCTCGCCTGCTTTAATCTTCGTTCTATCTGTTCATCCGGGATAAGATTATGCTCGCTCAGGTACTGTTCTTTACTTGCATATACCATAGGCTTACTCTGCAATCTCTTCTGCAGGATCTACATCAACGAATACAGAATCAACCTTACCATCTTTGCCATTAGGGAATACAAATGTATCACTTAACTGACGATTCTGATAAAGATATCCGTCTCCTTCTGTATGTGCTCCTGGTGCGAAGAAATAAATAGATGAAATCTTAGGTACTGTCTTACATGTCTGGCCACATGCGACAAGTACATTAATCTTGCGTGAACCCTGAACAGTCTTTTCATAATATGTGGCTATATTAGTCTTTGTAGGCTTTGCCACAACTGTATAAGCGCTGTCGCTCTTAGTGTAGTATGTCTTTCCTTCTACCACATCTGTATCAGTTGTTATGGTATACTTTGACTTAAGCGGAGCAAAGCCGCCCTCTGCAACATCCCAATCGAATCTGTCATAGAATCTTTCATCATCCACAACTTCCATAAGTGTCACACC
Organism: Bacteroides galacturonicus; assembly: GCF_003096855.1. Taxonomy (NCBI): domain Bacteria; kingdom Pseudomonadati; phylum Bacteroidota; class Bacteroidia; order Bacteroidales; family Bacteroidaceae; genus Bacteroides; species Bacteroides galacturonicus. The sequence goes on from NZ_QEOA01000005.1 coordinate 271,073, forward strand.
ATCAATATCAGTTACACGTGTTTCAATGCCAAGACCACCTTCTGCAATCTGTGTCATTTCAATCTTACGTGTAAATTCCTTTGATACCTCAAGCTTATCCATAATGTCAGAAGATACATACATAATGAGACTTCCATTTGCCTTATATCTTCTAAGCTTGCCTGCTGCCAGAATATGCTTAAGCTTAGCAAATACATTCTCTGATGTATATTCTGTGGAAGCTGTTTCAGTATGATATAATTCTGTCTTCTGTGCAGCCTGTGCTACCTTACTGAAAAATAATGCATCTGTCTCTGGTACTACCTGTGTCTGTTCAAATATGTGTGAAATATTCTGAATAGATGCTGTCTGATTTGTTTCATCAACATCTGCCTTATCAACCATAAACTGTACATCTCTGTCATGTGTTACTGTGTAAGGAACATCTTTCTGGTTATATTCTCCTGTGTTCCATCCACCTGATCTCTTATGGTTCTTATAACCACTTACACTCATCTGTGTAAAATGGAAAGTCTTTGCATCTAACCATCTGACATTGTTTGTGATAAATGGTGATGTAAGTGTGCCCTGAATAAGAATTGCTAATAATTCAGGACTCCACTGTTCTGCATAATTTAAATTTGGCATATTATTTTACCTTTTTAACCTTTCTTAATTGAATCTATTCCATCTCTTTGTAGGAACATTTACATTGCTACCTGCAGAAGACTGCTGTCCATTAGTCTGCTGCCCTGCGCCAATCTGGAATCCAGCATTATTCTCCGTACTTGGCTTAAGTGCAGGTACATCCTTTAGAACCTGTTCAATTGCAGCTTTAACATTGTCCTCTGATATCTTTCCATCTGTACCCTTTGCCTTACTGAAATCAGCCATCTTAAGCACGTATTGTACTGTCTTGGCATTAATACCAAGTGTCATTGCTACCTGTGTAGCCGCAAGCTCTATACGAGCCTGTTCAGCATCTTTCTGTGCTGTTGTTACTTCATTCTGAAGATTAGCATTAGCGTTCTGCTGCTGTTCTACCTGCTGCTGTTTATTCTGCTTAAATGTTGCAATAGCCTGGCTTACTTCCTCCTCGGATAGTCCCTGCTGCTGGAAATAGCTTTTAAGCACAGCATTTTCTTTCTTGGCAGTTGCGGTGTCTAACATACTCTGTATTTTGTCATAGTCAATTCCAGCTGCCTGCTGATTATTCTGACCACCCTGCTGTCCTGCCTGTCCGTTATTATTGTTTCCAGCGTTCTGGTCGCCGTTACCATCTCCGCCCTCAGCGAAGAACTGTAAATTAATAGGTAATGTCTTTCTCATACCTGTCTCCTTTCCGTTTACCGCCCGTCGGCATTTTCCTAAAGTTTATTGCCATTAAGTTTTGGGCATATAAAAAGGACGTCCATTGCTGAACGTCCCAGATATCAATATGATATTATTTATTTTATTGTATTCAATACTTCTTTGAGCTTATTCACTATAGACCTTTGTCTTGAATATAACATATATATAGTTGCTGCAGATTCGTCATTATCTATAAGAGATTCGCCCTCTGCAAATGCTGTCTGAACAAATCCTAATGTTGCTGTTGTCTGTTCCAGTTCATACAAAGCATTCTCAAAATCAATTTTAGCAGACATATTACACCTCCATATTCATCTGTGCGTTAGTGTTCTGTATCTGTTCTTTCAGAACCACAGGCAACCTATAACCTTCTATTATGGATATTGCTGTATCACACTGTCTACGCTTGATTGACTTGTAGGAAGTAACCTGAAACTGTCTCTTCAGCTCTCTGTATATATCTGTGTATACCTTACCGCTTAAAGACTTATCGTGATATGCATTGCTGTCTTTACCGCCTAAAGCGCGTGTTCCAACCTTGCGTACTGCTGTTGTTATTCTGTCACATTCTATATTCATAAGTGGCATATCCTGCTTGAAGTCTTCAAGTTCCTGCTTAACTTCATCAATCTTATCATTAACTTCAAGAATTGCCCGACTCTGCAACTGAAGTTGTTCAAGTGCTGTGCGTGGCTTGCTGTTGTTTATATGTTCTTCCATATCGTGAAAACGATTGATGTATCTTGCTGTAAATTCTGTTCCCTTTGTGCCTGTAAGCTTATGTGCTATAAACTCACAGCCTTTCTTGGTTACATTGTAGCAAGGTCTTATTTCTCCTTTATTATCCTTGTATGTACTTTCTGTAAAGAAATCAACGAAGCCAATCTTGGATTGGTTAAACTGCTCTACATAATTTCTTATGTCCCTTAATAATTTACTATGTTCTTTTCCAACCATTTCGGCTACTTCAATGCTTGTTATCGTCTGCTCTATCTTATTCATTTTTAAATCAATCTCCTTTTAAAATTATGTTGACCAATTCCAAAAGTAAGATATAATATTAATACCAGTACTTTGGTATTGGTGTGTTGAAGAAGTTCGTTTTGCTTGGTAGGTGGGCGAACTTCTTTTTTGTTATTTAATTCCCAATTTTTCTTTTAGTAGTTTTATTCCCTCAACAACTGCATTAACTCTTTGAGTATTCAATGCATTAGCACATTCTTGTATATCTTCAATTTCTTCTTTTGACATTCTGAAGCCTATCTTTTCTGTTCTAGGATTGTCTGTGGGTCTACCCATTTTCTTCTTATCTACTTTAATCACCTCTTGACTCTTGCCTTGTAACCAAATAAATGATATTATCTATTTGGTATCGAGCGGTGGCAAGTACCGCCCGAATTTTTCGTTGTCAGCCTTGCTTATTTATTAAGCAGGGCTTTTACTTTTTCTCTAGCTTCTTCAATGTCTTTACATTCATTGAGTATTGCAAGAATTTTTCTTGTCTGATTTTCTTCTGCTGTTTCCTTAAGCAATTCACCAATATTCATATCGTCTTCCATTCTTTTCTCCTTTCCAGCTACTTGCCTGCTTTACTCGTTAAGTATTCCTCAACTGCAATCTTATTATAACTTTTGGTCGACCATAAGTCAAGAGGTTTTTAAAATTATTTTGCGATATATCGTATGCTCACCTTATCACTTTATTAAAAGCTTGTAAACCGCTGTATTTCTCTATATTTCTCGTCAGTTTATACTTTTTTATTATAATTTTTATGAATAAAAATCTAGCAAGATACGCATAATGTAATACATTATAAAAATACTGCCATTTTATAAATTTTATTAAATAATTATTATTGCAGCCTACCTCTGCAATCAAAAAAGACGCAGCCTTTCGCCACGTCTTAGCTTATTCTTGGGGAGGTCAGGAGCCTTCCCTGACAGGACTTCTCCCCTATATTCAATTAAATATTTCATATCTTCCTTTCTTTTGGGCATAAAAATAGCACCCACAGCGTATTGCTATGCGTGCTTATTTCTTCCTTTTTTCTATTTCATATAAAGTATCTATTATAGCCTGATGATATAGTTTAATATCTACATCATCCTGATACATTCCCATTGTTAATCTATTCTGTAATATTAATACATGCCTTTTAAGCTGTGTCATTACAAAATCATCATCTTCCATAAATATTTCAGATTGTGATTTTTCTTTTTTCACTGGCTCTGGTGGCGGTGAATATCTTTTCAACATACGTTTCCTTTCTGTTGCACCGGTGCAACTTGGGTATAAAAATAACAGCTCTATAGCTGTTTATTCAATCTAATCTTCAATTTTCTTAATATCATATGCTACTGCACACTGATGTTCTATTTTACAACCTCTAGCCTTATCCCAGCCTTTAACAAAATATACAACATCAGCCTGTGATAGAAGTTCTATTGATTTTCCTAAAAACCACAATGGCTTAGCTTCTGCTGGTGCTCCTTCAAAAAAAGACTCTATAACTTCTACTTTCTCACCTAATAGCAGCTCTGCATATTCTATTGCCTTTTTCCTTGTTTCTTTTATTTCCTCGTCTGTTTTACCTGCCATAGGCTGGCTAATAAATAATTTTTTCATACTGTCTTGTCCTCACTTTCTTAAAATTAGGTATAAAAATACCACCAATCTCTCGACTGGTGGCTACTCATCTACTGTTCCTGTTCCCAAGCCCACTTTTAAAATTTCTCAGCAGCTTCTATTGCTTCTTTAGGGGAATTTTCAAGATGACACCCAATCATATATGGTTCAAAAATATCAATAAGTTTCTGTATCTCTTCTGGATATTTTACTGGCATAATTTACCTCCATTTCTTTTTATTAATGTCATATATTCCGCTTCGACTTCATCATAGCGATTTGCAAAATACATTTTCTTTGCATAATCACTTATCTTGCCTACATTAATATTTATTTATACCAAGTGCGTCACTTGATATATAAATACACCTATATTAATAATTAAGAGGTTTACCTGCTTTTATCCATTCTTCAAATGTTATATCTTTAGGTAAAATTTTCCAGTTCTGTAAAACTTTAAATGTTGTTCTATTATTTTTTTCTATTTCCTCATCAGTTTTTTGGGGTGGATTTATAAATCTCTCACGCTCTTCTTTTGTTAATTTTTGTTTTTCCTCCTCCGTAAAATTAACTTCACTAAGTTCCATCCTAAGTTTAAAACATTCTTCTGGAGAAAGTTCTTTTCCTCTTTGCATTTGCTCTGCTTCTGGTAGTAAAAGCCATTCTCTTGCTGTTAACTTCATTTAATCCGCCTCCTCTAAAAGAATATGCCAAATCTCCCCGACTAATATTTTTGAAATAACTTTAAATTTACTATTTCGCTCATAAAGGACTTCATTTTCATTTAAGCCAATAGAACTTATATCTCGCCCATTTTTGGTATTTTGTATATAAATTTTTATTTTTGCTAAATCATTATATCCTTCTGTCTTTGATGTACTCCAGTATTGTTTAATTGTTATTATTGTTCCTTCAACATATTCACTTACAAATTCTTTAATTCTATCTTGCTCATCCTTCCTGTCAGAAAAATCAACAGTTCTTATTAAATTTCCATTGAATTTTGATATTTTTGACAGTGCTACATCTAAATTGTTTACAAGTTGTTTATGTTCTGATTTTAAATTTGATAAATCATTTGCATTTCTTAAAACATCATTTATAATATATGCTTCAAAGCTCTTATATTGTGTAACTGCTTGTAATTCTTTATCTGATAAATTCATTATATCATTCTTATGTAATTCCTCAATATGTTTTTCAGAACTACCATTAAATAATATACTTTGCTCCCACTGTTCCTTTCTAGCCGCATACATCTTCTTGTTATCCGGATCTAAGGAATACTTTGAAAGCCTGTCGAACTGCTCAACCATCCTGCCTGCATATTGCCGCTTCTGGTCCTGCTTGTAATCTTCCTTGACCTTTTCTAACTCTTCCTTGGTAAACTTACTGTCTGGCTCTTCATCCAGCTCAGGGAAATATGTTGTATGTACGTCTTTGCAATTTGGATGGTACAACCCCGCAGCTATTGCAGATGACATAAGCGGATAAGGACCATCAGATGCCTTACCGCCACTCCATACATCATCTATAAGTACTTTTCCAACAAATGGAAGGCACTTAGGACAGGCATTAGCACGCTTATTCATAATAACTGTACTAATTCCCCAGGACTGTCTCATCTCTCCCTCTCCGGTTAGATATGCACGCTTACTGGCTGTCTGAATAGCCATTCTGGCATAATCCTTTACTGTATGCCTGCTGCCATTCGCATATTCAATACAGTTAATACCAGCTTTAAGAAAATCTCTTGTAGCCATATCAACTGCTTTCTCATATGTTCCTGCACCCGTATTCGCATACACCTGAGCATTGAATATTATCTGCCGGTATTTATCCTCCGACATTCTTAGCATAGAATGTTCAGCTGTAATAAAATCTGCCTTTGTGGCTTTTATAAGTGCATCTAACTTCCTGGTATTTAATTTGAAAAAAGCACCCTCAGTGCCCTGTGACACTTTAGATGCTTTAAGTCCTTTTTTTATTGCTCTTAATATCTTCTGTTCTTGCTCTGTACCGCCTGCCTGTCTGGCAGCAAATATCATAGCCTCTATTGAATCATTGATATTACTGAATGACTTTTTAAACTTCTTTTTGTTTTCAGCCTTATATCTCTCCAACGCCTTTATCTGTTCCACCTGCCATTGTGTCCAGTTAAATCCCTCTTTAGTCTCCTCTGCCCTATGGTGTTCAAGATTCCGTATCATTGAAGCTATCAGCTCATCTTCTATGGCTCGAAAGGCTTTCTCTATGTCATAATCTGTGTTAAGTGCCATAAGCTACCTCACTTGTTATCAAAACCTGTGAAACTGTTATCAGTGCCATCCACTGAGAAGCCATCTGCCTGCATATTAAGTGCCGGCTCTTCCATATCAGATATACCCTGCTCAGCCTTAAGCCTTGCAATCTCTTCCTGCTTCCATTCATCATCCTTGGTATCTCCATACAGCTCATCAACAGATGCCTCTATGCTCATAATACCGCCCTGCTTAGCCTTGCTGACTGTCTCAACCTGGCTCTCAAAACTAGGATTCGCATACTCGCCAAATGTCACATCAATATCTATATCCTTAATTGGTGTCTTATGAAATGTATCCATAGCCTTAAATACTATATCTACAAGCTTTGGAAGCACCTTCTGCAACTGGCCTACAATGTTATTTCTGCTATATAATGTTGCTTTTTCCTTTTCTCTCTGTGCTTCCGCATTATCCAGCTTCTTAACATCTATACCCAGCGTTGATGGGCTCATAATACCTTGTAAACAGAGGTCTAACGCTGTTATATATGTTGCAAGGTAACTCTCGTGGGGAATATTACCCTGTACTAGGTCTATTTTATTAGTTTGTCCCTCTTTCATACTTACCTCTGTACTTATATAAGCATTATCAAAGGCATTGGGCTTTAGCACCTTTCCTGTGTATGGATTTCTTGGGAGCATATTTTCTGGAATGTATTCCTTTGTTCTGTTTTTCCTTAAGGCATCCATCCACTGTGACCAGGCCTCGTCTAGTGCGTCAAAATTATCTATTTTGGCGTCAAATATGCTCTTGCCTCTTCCTTCATATCTGGCTGATTTATAAAACATCATAGGAACTGCCATCATAAAATTGTCATTCCATACTACATCTGAAAGCCCTGCAAGTTCAGGCACTGTATCCAGAGGACATTCCCTGTCTCCATTTACAAGCTTATATCTAACATATCCTATTCCATAATGCTCAAGAAGAACATATTCCCTTGTTCCACTATGGTACACTGTCTTAAAAATGATTTCTCTTACCCTGCCACGGTCTCTTATAATTTCTATCTTATCTCCCGGATAAAATTCTATAATTGGATATTGGCTTAAGGTTGTATCAAAAGATATTTTAAACGCCCCATCTCCTATATAGAGTGCTTCTGTAACTGCCTGTTTTACCAGCTCTATAAAATCATTTTCTTCTGCAATCTTGTCCCATTCTTCCTGTCTGCTGCCAGTGTCTATTAAATTCATATCATCAACAACTATACTCGCCAGCATATCACACAGCATAGCTGGCAATCCAACGTGTATTTTTCTTATCTCTAACCCCGCTGTACTTGTTGCCGACCAAAATCTTGTACGATCTCCTGCCAACTGTTTATACAATTGTGCAAGTTCCTCACTTTCACCTCTGTACCATATTCTGTTTTTAATAGCATTTCCTTCATAATCAAGCGTTTCCTGTAATGTAAATGTTCCATTCATTGCCGGCTGTATACGCAGCCACGTCCTTATTCCTGCTCTTGCCTTTTCTGCCATACTTGTAAATATATTCACCTCACTCACACTCCTATGTCTTATTCTCTATTCCTATCTTGTCGCGATAAGGAATCCAGCCATACTGTACACTGTTTACCATATGGTCGTTACCGTCCTCTGGCTCACAGTCCTTATCCTCCAGCCACGAATACACCTCTAATTCAGTCTTGTAATTCGTACAGGTATCGACAATATAAAAGCTTGGCTCTCTGCCCTTCTTATCATTAAAGGACATCCAGCCAAGCTGTAAGTTAATTCTGTCTATTATAGTTACTTTCTTATACGCATTGTTAAATATATACTGGCAGTCAATATGTTCTCTTTTATACTTTGCGAACTCTGTTATTGTTGCCTGGTCCGCATTATCAACAAACACATTCTTTGACATTCCACCCCATTCTTTTCTGTTACGCTCCAGGAAGTCAATGTAATTCCTTACTGTATCAGACGGAGCTATTGGAATATCAAGTTCTGCATTGTTATACACCTTTTCATCCAGCACTATCAGCTTGCCCTTGTTAGTTATTCCCATAAATGACATAGCAATAGTATCTGGACTTTTAGTTGAATAGGCTGTATCAAGACCACTGGTAAATATTGTAAAATATTTGTCCTGTGTTACATCAGCCTCACGTCTGATATATCCCTTAGCCTGCTCTTTAGTAATAATATGCCTATTGCAGAAATTAGAAAAGACAAGACCTGTAGCCTTGCCTCGTAATCCTAATATCTTGTTTTTATATATCTTAGTGCCAGGAGGATAGCTCATTTTTTTCTGTTCTATCTTCTCTGGTGTCATAGATATATTGTCTGTCATATTAAAGAACCAGTACACCCAGTCTTTAATAGGCTCACAACCGTTAAGGTCCTTCCATATTTCTTCCGGCACATCTGCCCTGTACTTATCTATAGGCCTTGCATGATTGATGTATTCTGAATATATAGGAAGTGTAGGTGCATCAGGATTAAGTGTACCTACGAAATATTCAGAACGTCCGAATATCTCTCGTATGAAGTCTATGTTAGCTGTATTGCACTCATCTACCCACACACATCCAAACTGTGAACCCAAGGCATTCTTCCACTTGCTGGCATTATCGTAACCGAGAACATATATTATCTTAGTACTGCTGCCAGTTTTGAATTTAATATGTGGAAGTTTGTTCTCCTTATCACCATTACCACAGTATTCCAGATTGGGGAATATCTGTAACAATCCCATATCAGCATTTATTATATTCTTCTCAATAACACCTGTTGTATTACCTGCTATAACGTGCAGCTTCATATCTGATTCAGCTACATTCATAATGAACTTAACAGCTACTGTTGTTGTCTTTCCGGATGCAGTTGAACCCTCTAAGAACTCTGCTCTTGCTGGTGTGTCTATGTAATCCCAGTACTTATCACTTAGAAGCATCTGGCTCACCCCTTGCTTTACGCTGTGCTAATAGCTCTGCGAGTTCATTTTTAGCTGTGTCATTTACATTTGCTTCTATTCTCTCAATAGGATTAAGTCCTGCTCTATCCATTAGATCCTTTGCCGCAAGATATGCAACCATCTCATTTTTTGAATTTAGTAATTTTTCCTGCTTTCTAAACGCTTTAGGGGCAGCATATTGCAAGCTTGAGCGCATCATTCTGTTGTATTCGTTGCGGAATTCTTCGTTATTTTTCTTCCAGTCACATATCGTTTTAGGAGAAATGTTAATTGCCTCTGCAATTTCTTTGTCTGTTAATTCGCCCTGAACCATTAATTCCAGGCACTTTATCTGCTTTGGTTTCATTTCTTATGTACCCCCTTTCTATTAACATTTATTAACATTTTTTATTTTCTCTTACTTAAGCACAATAAAAGGTACTGACAACTTAATGCCAGTACCTTTTAGAGGTGGATAGTTCTCATATTCGGAGTAATATTGTCAGTTCTTACTGACTCTATCTGAGAAAATTTATTCGTACTATATGCTAGTCCGTGGTTCAACATTTCTCTTTGTTTGTTCCAGTTTATATATTAACACAGAAAAAGCGGACAAATCGGACAAACTTCAAATTTCTTTTAAAAATCTCTCTATAGCTTTTCTGCAACTTTCTTCTGTGTGATGTTTTCCCATTCTCTGTGCCACCTGAATCCAGGTTAAATCATCAAGAAATCTATACTCAATCATTCTTCTTATTCTGCTATTTTCAATTTTTTCTATAAATTCCTCAACTTCATTTGTTATCTTTAATAATTTTATTTCATACTTTTGTAACTGACTCTCTCTTGCTATAAGCAATGTCCTCTTCCTGCTATACTCAGGATATGGATATCCCTCTATCTTATAATGCTGTATACCTCCATCCCCACCTGTAACAGAATCAATTACACTCATTTGCTCCTTTTCCATTTTCTCAATCTCTCTTATTAACTTATCTCTTCTTGTTCTTATGTAATCATATTCCTGTTTTATGTCACAATACTGTATTAACGCTTCCCTAATATCTGCTGCCATATCTCTTTACTTCCCTTCTCATTTTTATAATTTTCTTGCACAATATATATCTCTATGATACAATACATATGTTCTGTTTTTGAGAAAGGAAGCTGACAGCGTGGTAATTGGAATTAGGCTATCAGCTTCTCTTTTTTTGTGTGATATTATTTTGTATTGAATAAATATTTGTTAATAGTTCTATTTTTCTTTTATCTCTTGTATTTCTGTTCTGTACCATCAGCCATTTTTACTATTATTTCCAATGGATATCCCTTAGCGTTATTACCTACACTTAAATAACGTTCCTTTATTATTTCCAATGGCTTACAATGTCCCTTTTCACAATGCTGTGCTCTGGTTTTATCATTGTATTCTGTTCCACATATCTCACATATGTAATGTTTAACTTCTTTCAATATAATCACTTCCTTTCATCTCTCTCCACCAAGTAAAATCCCAGCCATTATTAGTTAACTGCTGCCATATATGATTGCCTTTGTAATATGCCTTTCCTTTACTTCCGTTCCGTCTGTATATCTGATATATTCCTGGCTTATCTGGTTCTGCATCATAGCAATTATGCCACCCTTGTGCTTCCATTTTTTCTTTAAATGTCATACACTCTTCAAACTTTAACTGGCCTATCATTGTTTCATACTACTCTCTTTATCAAACTTTTCTTTTTCCAAAATTTCAATTATATAATATACTTTTCCTTTTTCAGCTCCCCATTCTTCTTTACCCTTTCCTAGTCGTAATATGCATTTACATTTAAGCTGAGGAGAATTCTTAGAATATCCATTACGAAAAATTATCTCTTGTACTCTATCTTGTCTTATTTCCTCTGGAACGTCATTGCCTTGTAGCAATTCATACTCATATCTTTCGCTAAAAATACTTGATGGGTATATTGTTATCGCACCAAAAAGATTCTGAAAACGTGTTTCATAATATTCTTTTATTTCTCTATATTCTTCTTTCTTCTCACCTGAAGCAATCATATCAAACCATTTTTTCTTGATTGGCAATGTTAACATTATGAATCGCCTCCCCTTTTACCATTTTCTGTATACAAGCTCATCCTCATTCCATTCCGTATAAAGCTCCTGCAAATACTGTCTGAATATCTCCAACATCTCCTTTCTCTTTCCTTGATTTCCATTGTCTAACATATTATGGTGAAACTGACATCCTATAGCTCCATTCTGCGGTATTCCTAAGCCGCCTGCTGACCTTGGTATATAGTGCATAACGCTTAGTATTTGCTGTGAATACCACGTTGAACCCTGCATATTGTATTTCTTAATGCAGAAAATACACTGGCCGAAGTCTCTTGCATAGATTTCCTTTCTTGCTTTTTCTGTAAATTCGTGTGCTCTTGCCTGTTTTGATTTTCCCATTTCTCTTCTAACTCTCCTACAAAACCAATTGTAATTCTATTATTCATTGCCCTGCACATCTCAAGCGTACAGCCTGTTGAATGTTCCCACCCTGGTGCAAATACTGCCACATCACACATATCAAGCATAGAAATACATATATTCATAATTTCTTTGTGTGTTGTATCCTTGGGAAGGTTCTCACACACCTTTACTGGGTTAATTACTGTATGTCCCTGCTCTGTAAGAACTTTTTCGATTGCCTCTGCTCTCTCCTTATAGTCGGATGTTCCTGTTACTGGTAAACTTATATATACTTTCATCTGCTGCCTCCTTTTAGCTGTTCAAGCTCTGTCTTTATGTTTTCTGCTAATGCTATAAGCCTGTCTATAATGTTGTCTGTAATATAACTGTTAGCTTCCAATGTGAATTTAATATTTGATGCCGCAGTTACAATATTGTTCTTTATATCAGCTTCTGATGTGAGAGACTCAACTGTCCCCTCAACACGTTCTACTGGCATAACATCAGGATAATCTGCAATATTCTTCTGTCCTTCAACCTGCTCATCTACAGGCTCAGCTTCTGTCTTTATCGGCTTTTCAGGCTCCTGTGTCTCTATAGGAGATGCTTTTGGAACTGTCTTTTCTATATCGTGTATCTCCTCCTGCTTTGCCTTTACAACCTTTGTTTTCTTTTCTGACCTTTTTATATCAGCTTTGGAACTGTGTTGCACCGGTGCAACTAGGGGTTTTTTCTTAGGATATTCTTTAGCATATATCTGCTGCCATACTGTCTTGGCATCAGCCTCACTATTTATTATGTTCCTGCCTGCTATGTTCATTGTGGCAATGTATACTTCCTGTGGATTGTATGTATCCTTCTCTGATGTCCTAAGGCTTACAACTGCTATATCTTCTCCCTGCTTGAAAGAAACTGCTTTTCTTCCTGCTCCCTGTATTCGAACTGAATAAATCATATCTCCCGCAGGTGCGAATATATCTACAATGTTGTCAGCATTTAATTTCTCGTGCGTAACTGCATTATATATGCTCTCATATACCTCTATATTCTCTTCACATATTTTGTATATAATCTGCTCAAGCTCTGTCTTTTCGGTATCTGTGCCCTCAGCATATACTTCCAGATCACTTATTTTCTTTTCCTCATCAAGTTCCTCTTTAAGTGTCTGTATTTCCCTCTTGGAATACTCTGGCGTAAGCTCCTCATTAAGTTCATCCGGAAGCTGGAGCATAATAACAAGCTTGGCATACCCAAAACCTTTATATGACGTCTTAAGCACTGGACTGTTGCCATTTTCCGAGAACCTGTCATTAATGCTTATAAAACGTGATACCATTGTCTTGTCCAGACCATACTCCACCCTGGCAAATTCGATTACGTTAGTATATGCAGACCATTTTAGAATATCTGTATCTCTTGCCAGCTTTAACAGATAGCCAATTCTTACGAACCCCTCAGCAGTTTCTTTCATCTGCTTATCAAGTGCCGTCTTATATTCATCATAATTCCTAATTTCTTCTAATTCATTCATCCTGCTTTCCCTGCCTTTCCTGCAATGTGAGCTACATAAGCCTTTAAGAAGCTGTCTATTGTCTCTTTGTCTGGCTTGGTATCCCTTATTCCATACCACTGCTGTACCTTGTTATTTTCATATTCCACTGTAATATATGGTTTATCTGGCTCATTTTCGTGCCTTATTACAAGTATTATTGCTTTATTCTGGTTATAGTTGCTTAAATACCTCTGATGGTCATCACCCACACAATGATGTAAAATACGTCCTTCCATAACAACTTCTCCTGCATCTCTTGCTGGTCTTATAAGCAGTCCCGACTGCTGCCAGGTATATTTTGTTGTAACTTTCGCTGAATTAACCTTTATCCTTGCATATTTCTCATTCATCTGTTTAATGTATTTGGCACTCTTTGCACGTTCCATCTTCTCTCTTAACTCTATGTATGTTTTGTGAAGTTCTCTCGGTCTTAAATACACTGTATTGCTAAGATCATCTCCATTAGCTTCCCTCGCTCTTAAGTAATCATCATATTCTGTAATAGCATCTGCCAGAATGGCGTGTTCTGGTATATTCTTATTAAGATAGTTCAATAGCTTTTCAGGGCTTTGGTACTTTAAAATGTGCTTTAGCTTATCTTCCGTAGGTGCAGCTATATACAATCTTGTAACAATCTCTGCATTATGCTGTGTAAATGGTATTTTTCTGTAATTCATAATTTTAATTACGCTTAATGCAAGCAGTTCCTGTTCGGACTCTCTTAAATACCTTAACTGTTCAGTTGTTATTCTTAAAATTCCTGCGGCTGTTTTTGCTTTTTTATTAATATCTCTTGTTTGTCCATTCGCAAAAACTAACCTCCTGCATATCTGCATAAGGCCTATTTTGTATAACTGCTCTATCTGCGGTGCGTGTGCATAAGCAGTAAGAGTATCATATCTGGCCAGTATATGCCTTTCCTCTCTTGCACCTACCTCACTTATAAGCTTATATGCTGTTGCTGGGATGTATCTTAAATCACTTTTTTCAACTGCCTCACTGTAATTAACTTCACACAGCTTGCCTGACCTGTATATGTCAAGCTTTTTACTCTTCCACCATTTTCCTGTATTACAGCTATTGTCATATATCCTCTCATAATCTCTTCTTAAGAACTCCCTGCCATACTCCCATATCTTTTTAGTTAATACACTGCCTGGGCTTCGTACTGCTCTTACTGCGTAGGCTCTTATTACAAGCGTTTCATCTTCTGCCACCTGATACAAAAGCACTTCAAATTCCTGTTTTGTAATCTTTGCACGCCCCCAGTTAAGCAGTGTCCCTTTTCTTTTGCATTTTGGACACTCTTTTGATTGATATCTTCGTGGCACAATATCCACCGAAGGACCTGCATAAGCTTCTGTGGCTTTTATTCGCCTTGTAAATTTTTCTCCACACTGACAGCAATAATAATCTGCATAACTACCATTGCGCTTGTAATAAATAATATTTCCAGCTTCTATGTACCTGTTAATAGTTTCATCTAAGAACTTTGGTTTTTGAGGCATAATAGCAAATAACTTTTCTTTTTCATTTTCTTCTTTTAACATTCTTTCTGATGTTTTAATATCAAATGCTTTCTGCTCTATTGCATAGATTAAATCTTCGTTATCCCAGCCAGCAGGTATTTCCTTTGCATACCATTCTTTTAATAACTGCTTATCCACTCTGTCTATACTAGCTTTACTCAACTCTCCTGAATATGGCCTGTTCCAGCAAGTTGATATACAGTCCCATTTTTGATTTTCATAATTAAAATGTGCATATTCTTTGTCATTCACTGCCATTCTGTACTTTATTGTCCTAGCGATATAAAGGTCTATTATCAGATGCTTTTTATTATCAATATCAATAACAGCTGCTGTCAGTTCTCTATCTGATACAGGTATTCTGCCTTCATATGCTAATATTTTCTGCTTTTTCACTATCTGCTGCCTCCAAGATAATATTCATCTATAAGCCTGTACGCTGTTGCCATTCCGGGGATACCCATTTTTACATTGCTATTTCTTATGCCCGCCTGTTTTACTATATTTTTGTCTACATCATACGAATTGGTGAAACTCCATTTTAGAAGTGCCGCTATACAGCCTTTAATGCTCTTACCTTTTGTTCTTACCGCCACAGCCATATCTTCGCACTCTGTACACCTCTTTTTTATGTAGGTAACCCAGTCTTCTATTATCTCTTTAGGCTGTAGCTCCTCTGTCTCAACCTCTATTTTTCCAAATGCGGCCATAAGCGGAGAACATAATTTATCCACCATTCCATCTATATAGTCCTGCGCATCATCTTCATCTATGCCATTTTCTCTTGCTATTGTCATAACTGCATCAGTATCACCTTCCTGTAATTGTGCTGCTGCCGCTTCGTTTACTTCTTCTGCACTGTTAAACTCTCCGAATATATCAAACATCTTCATACTCCTTTACTTTTTCTATATGTCCTTTTAACCAGTTTCTGTATGAATGTTCCTCTTGCAGGCGAAATTCATACTTATGTCCTGCAAGCAGTTCATCCAGCTTTATCCATTCATCTGCGTTTGCCACATCACCGCCTTTTGCTGTTTTATAATTATTCTGCTTCCACTTGTCTGGCCAGCCAGCATTAAAAGCATTTGCCACATAAGGAGACTCTGTATATATAACCAGTTCACATTTTTCTTTCATCCGTTGTAGTGCTTTAATAACTGCTATTAGTTCTGCCCTATTAGGCTTCATATCGTGCAGCAGTTCTGTGCTGTCCAGTGTTATCGGCTCCGTGTCTGTTACAAGCTCCAATATGTAGCCTATAATGCCATTCTGTACATTTAGTCCCTTAAAGGTTGTTGCTGTATATATGTTTACCTGTCTCATTGCTCCTCCTTATGGGTCATCCTGTAATCGTAATAGCTTGTACTCTGTATAATGCAGATAATTCATTCCTGTATAAGGGTTTGTCCCCATTACTATCGACAATGGATCTATAAAATATCCTGGTGTCGGCTCCGGACCATTTTCTATAATCTTTCTCATCGTCCTTCTGCTGTAATCAGTGCGTTCTGGCTCAGGACGTACCAAATTCCTTGAACAGGAATACTTAACAAGTTCTTTCTGTTCCTGTACGCTGAACATATTAAGCTGTTCATATTCTTCCGTATTTTCTTCCGGCTGTTTAACGATATATTCAGCCAGATCTGCATATCCGCCAGTTTCATATATGTTCTGATAGTTAACGTGTCCAAACCTTTCCCAGCACTTTGTTATAATCTTATCTGCACCTGTAACCCTGTTTATAAGGATATGTATATGCACACCTCCGAGTGCTCCTACCTCAATTCTGTATATATACTTCACAATCTCATCAATACTCTTATATCTTGTCCTGAGACTTCTTAAGAAGCTGTTAAGGTCTTTCCTTACTTCGTCGATGCTTTTCCTTGTTCCCTTCGGATACTTTAGTGTTGTCCATAGATCTCCCTCCTTAAAGTTTGCTTTTATTAATCTTCTTACTCTCTTTTCTTTATTTCTCTGGTTCTGCTTTCTAATCTGCTCCTGTGTTGCTTTCTGTCTTTTATGGCGTTTCTCGCCCTTAGCTCCATAATTACCAATAAATTTGTACTCATACTCATTAGAGCCAGGGAAGTGCCATACATCTTTTCTGTAAGCCATACCTGTCTCCTTAAATGTCCTAACTTTAATATATTTATAAAGTTACAAAGACGAGCCTGCGCCCGCTTGACTTTCAGTGAACTTACACATATAATAAATATGAGATTTATCTATATGTGTTTTGAGAAAGAGCCGGTATTCCTTGTACCAGCTCTTTTTCTATTATTCATCTATACTTTGCTTACTTTTACATATATAGTGTCTGTTATTGTTTTATCTATATAGACTTCCGCCTTTATCTTTCCATACTCTTCTGCCAGCCTGAATAATCTGTCATACAGGTTATTATACGGAACTGCCACAAAAGATGTTATCCAGTTCGTGTCTCTTTGCTCTTTCTCAAAGTGCTCTTGTGCCTGTGCATATAACACGCCATTACTCCTTTCTAACATAACCTGCCGCAGCTAATGCCTGCTCATTTAACTTCTGTCCATATTCTTTTTTCTGTTCTGTAGACAGTGACTTATGTTCTATTATCTTGTCGCCTTCCATAATCTTTATTACTATGTTCATACGCTTCACCTCTTGTTTGGTTACTTTCTTATATGCCAACACTGATTGTCTTAATTACTTTTTAATCGCAGAATGATCAACTACAATGTGGACAGCCTGTTATTAATGTTGTCCCTGCCTTTTCTTATTTTCTCTTTCCATCATTGCATATAGACGTCAATGCAATGCAGATAATAGTTGTTATTGCTATTGCTGTTATATTCATTTCTTTACCTCCAAGTATTTATTAATGTGCTTATGTTTAACTTTGCTCTTGTCCTTTTTCCATTTTCTTATTTTCGATTTCTTTCCTGTAAAATGGTTAAAATTATGTGAATAGCTAGTTTTGTGCATCTTATATCACTTCCTTAAATATCGTTTTTAATAATATTTATATTACTTTTCGATATAACACCATTTATCATAGATATGTAACTTGTCTATCTATAACAAAGCGAAAGGCGGTGTTATCTTGAAAAGACTTGCTTACTCTAAGCACCTTGCTGATAAATGGATTAAATTAGGTTATAAGATTGTTGCCCTATCTTTTTTTCCAAACAATCCTAGTGGCTTCACTTATCACTTAGAAAAATCCCTTTAATCCAGGTGCTGGGCTGATTTGAATTAAATACAAATCAGCCTTCTTTTATAAATTTTTCATATGGAACATCTAATGCTTTACATATTCCAGCATATTCCCCAGCTTCACATTTGCGATTACCGCTTAGTATCTGGTTCAGCTTTACACTTGACATTCCAATCTTTTTGGCAATTACTGACTGTTTATAACCTTTGTGTTCTATAAATTCTTTTATTTCTTTGTAATCTAAGAACACTGTCTCACCTCCTCAAAAATTCTCTTCTTAACTTTTATCTACTGTTGTTGCTCTTTCTATCAAAAAATCAAAATTTTCAGCCATATAAAGTCTAGCTTCCAATTGTTTTGCGTAGCCTTCTATATCCTTTATGGAAGGCTCTTTCTTTTTACATTCCTCTAAAATCCCTAATGTATCTAATCTGGATTTCTGAACTATGTCTTTTAAATCTCTTATGTTTACTATTCTTTCTGAAACATATTTCACTCTTACACCTCCTACCTATTGCTACTTGCCTAATCCTTTCTTAACTCCTATACTTTAATTACTGGTGTTGCAGCACCTAGTTTTAAGAAGGGAGAGTTTTTTATGGAACTTACAAAAATAACCACTAAATTTGCTGTTGTTCTTTATAAAAATTACTTACAACGTATCAAATCAGATATTCCTAGAACAATCGCTGTTGAATTTAATAACCTATCATCCTCTAATTTTCCTGATTTTTCTGATGATGATATTAGCTATTGTATTGAAGAAATGAAAAATCATAAGTATATAACTGAAGATATCTTAGGCAATATAACGCTTGAACCAACTTTTATATATACTATGGAAAATCGCTTCAAATCCAATTTAAGTGAGGTTATTAATTTTTTAGCAAACATAACTTCAAATATCATTTAATTTATTCAGCTAGTATCTTTTGATACTAGCTGAGTTTTTCTCCATCCTTGCTATATGTGCCGATTTCTTTCATCACTTTTGCCGCACATTCCATAGTTACTCCCCACTTAGTTCCATCAAAATTAATCTGTATAAACTCTATTCCTGCTCCTATTGGCTTTCCATTAAGTAGAAATATCTTATTCTGTGCATCTACATACAAACTTTCTAATTTATCTGGAAGCTCCGTTATTGATTGTGTCTTCACACTCTTACCTCCCTGTTCTATTACTTAATATGAAATATCTTGTTAATAACAAATCTTGAACATTCATCTAACTCTTTGTTAGTTGGGTGAATGTTTTTTCTTATCAAGTAATTCGATAATATCAGTTTATCTATTCTGTTCTTTATCCAACCTATTGCACATATTAGTGTTGTAGCCATAAGTAACAAAGTCATCTCTATGCACCTCCCTATTTACAATATCCGTAAGTAACTACAAAAATTGTAATTGCTATACACACCAATACAGTCCATACAACATATAAGAAATACACTTTGTTATCGTGCTGTATTTTTTTCATTATGAAAATACATATACCCGCTAATACATATAAAATCACTAGTGGTATCAATACACTCAATCTCTTACCTCCTTGTTATGTCTTATCAAATTTAATTTGATTTATTAGGTAAAAAAATATTATCTAATGGTATCTTGTATAATTCTGATAGTCTCCTACCCTGTGTTATTGTTGGCTCTGACAGACCTTTTTCCCAATTAACCAATGTATTTTTTGAAATTTTCATATTCTTAGATACATCATCTTGTGTTAGACCAGCATTAACCCTAGCTGCTGCCAGACTAATTTGTAATTTTTCCATTTGCTTTTATATACTCCTTTCTTCCCCGTATAGCCGTTAGGTCAGCTATGTCCATTATTTGTTATGACTATACAATTTCAATATAATCAATATCAAATCATATGCCGCACAAGTTCCAACTATAATTTTCCAAGCAATTTCCCAGTTTCCAAGCTGAGCCATTATAAGAAGAAGTACAAGCATAATTGTTACATTGTTTATATTTTTCATTGCTTTATTTAAAACGCTATGCTAAGATTATGCAAAGGGTTTGGGGCTTTCACCCCTCCCCTCTGCTGTCTACTTATTAAGACTTAATTGCTTGAATTAAAGCAGCTATGGCGATAACGGCTTTTATGATTAATTCAATTATGTCTTTAGTAGACAGCTTTTTCTTTGCTTTCTTTTTCTTAGACATTTCGTTTTTCTCCTTTCCTTTGATGATTGTATTGTATATCAAATTTAATTTGATGTCAATACTTAAATCAAATTTTTTTTGTTTTTCAGTTGACTATTATAAAATTTAATTA
Organism: Bacteroides galacturonicus; assembly: GCF_003096855.1. Taxonomy (NCBI): domain Bacteria; kingdom Pseudomonadati; phylum Bacteroidota; class Bacteroidia; order Bacteroidales; family Bacteroidaceae; genus Bacteroides; species Bacteroides galacturonicus. The sequence continues at coordinate 291,266 of NZ_QEOA01000005.1, forward strand.
TATTATGTATTTATAAGAGACTAGGAGGCGATTAAATGAGTGATGACGTTCAAAAAAAAATTTTCACAAAAAATTTAAACTCGTATATTGAACAACGAGGTAAGACACAATTAGAAATAGCAAAAAGTATCGGTGTATCACCGCAAACTTTTAATACTTGGTGCAAAGGAATTGCCATTCCTAGAATGGGAAAAGTCCAAGCTTTAGCTGATTATTTCCATATTAACAAATCAGACCTAATTGAGGAAAAAAAGCAAGATGATGAAACGCCTGCAATACTTCAATATTATAACGTACTCAATGACCTTGGCAAAAAGGAAGCAACTAAACGTGTTGAAGAACTAACATATATTCCTTTATATAATCAGGATACTAATTTATTAGATGCAGCTCATTCTCTTAAAAACGCAACCAGCGAAGAGAATGCTAACGATGACGATATTATGAATGATGAGAATTTCTAAATAAAAGAGGGGATAAATTTGAATTACGAGGAATTACTTATTGAAGCTGATAGCAATAATTTGATTACAAAAGAAAAACCTCTGCTCGCTAACGCAGGAAGAATTAAAGGAAATCGTATTGCTATCAAAAATGACTTACCTACACAGAAAGAAAAAGCCTGTGTCCTTGCTGAGGAACTTGGACACTTCTACACTTCCACTGGCAACATATTAGATATGTCAAATACTTCTAACAGAAAGCAGGAATTAAGAGCCCGCCTATGGGCTTATAACAAACAAATAGGCTTAAGAGGTCTAATTGATTGCTATAAAGCCAATTGTAAATCTATTCACGAAATGGCTGAATATCTTGATGTAACGGAAGAATTTCTGCTAGAAGCCATTGAGTACTACCGCTCAAAGTATGGGGTGTATGCTAAATTAGATAATTATTTTATTGGCTTTATACCTACTTTATACATTATAGAAGAATATATGCAGGCTACAGATTAACACTATGATTAGGAGGTATTACTATGAGTGAAAAAGAACAAATTGGACATATTATTAAAATAATTGATGAGTATAGCGTTATCATTGATTTAGGCAATAATATTGTTAATAAAAATGATATGGTCTATATATATGAAAAAAACAACGCTGTAAAAGATTTAAAAGGTAATATTATTGGCAGATACGATATATGTAAAGGAAAACTTTGTGTTACTGAAGTATATAATAATTTTTCAGTATGTGAAGCACTCCCATCTGTAACTGATAAATATACTGCACTTTATAATCATTTAGCTCTATCACCTCTTTTAGAATCTTCAACTAAAAGAAAAAAGCTCAATATAGATCCTAGCATTATAAATAAAATCAAAACTGAAGATAATGCAATTCGTATAGGTGACATTGTAAAAACATTTTAGTTCTTGACAATTTATATGCCAAATGGTAAGATATCTTCAAACAGAAATGGTCGTTGTTAAATGACTGGCGAAAATCCCTCTTACCATTTGTATGGAAAGGGGGATTTTTTCTTTTATGAATACAGAATATGATAAACCATTTAAAACATATGATGAAATGCTTTCTTTGATGGAAAAAAGAAATATTATCATCAATGATAAAGAGTTTGCTAAAAATGCTTTATCTAATTTATCTTATTACAGTTTAATTAACGGATATAAAAACACATTTTTACAGGTAAAAGGAACCGATGACTTTATCGAAGGTACAAAATTCGAAGAACTTTATACTATTAATCAGCTTGATGTTAGCCTTAATAATATAATTTTTAAATATATTCTATATTTAGAACGATCATTAAAATCTAAAGTATCTTACATAGTATCTCAATCATTTGGTGTTTATACAGATAAAAATGATATATCTTGCACAGATTCTAATGATTATTTATATTATAAAAATTACAGTTCTTCGACTGGAAAAAGAATTGATATAGTTAAAAAATTGAAGAATTGTATAATTGAAAACCATCATAATAATATTATTGAACATTATATAAACACTAAGAATCATATTCCTCCATGGATATTAACCTATAATATTCCATTTGGATTAACGATTGAATGGTATTCTATATTAAAAAATGCAGAAAAAAGCTATGTATGTAGTGCTTTTATTTCTTCCGAAACACTCTCTATGGACGAAAGAAAAGAATTTTTACGCCAGGCATTATTATTAGCTCGTGAATATAGAAATAAAATTGCACACGGAAACCGAACATTTAATATATCCGGCTTACCTGTGCTTCCAAAAAATCAATTATTAGAATTATCTCATTACGCTGTATCCTCTGAAGAATACAATAATGGATTAGCTCAGTGCGATTTGCTTTCTATATTGCTTTTACTTGTTATCCTGCTAAACGATAAATATTTATGTGCCAATTTATTATCTGACTTAACATCACTCTTTGCACCTTATGAGCAACATCTTTTTAATAATAAAAATATTTATGAAATTTTCAATTTACCAAATGATGTTCTTATGCGCGTAAAGAATCTGATAGATAATATATATAATATGCCACTTGAAGAAGCTTTATCTCAAAGCAATACATAACATCATAAAATAAAAGCCCCTGTGCTACCAACACGAAAGAAGGTGAACATTTTCTTTTTCTTTGAGTTCGATGAAGATACTGGTATAACTACTCCGTACCATATTGATGAACAGGGCATTAGCCCAGAGGAGTTTGAATTTTTTAATAATAAAGTGCGTAAGATATGGATCGTGCAAGACGAGGAATGGTATTTCTCAATAGTTGATGTATGTCAATTGCTTACTGATAGTTCTGATGGTAGAAAATATTGGAACAAGTTAAAGCAGCGATTATCAGCCGAGGGAAGTGAACTGGTGACAAAATGTCACCAGTTGAAAATGAAAGCAGCCGATGGAAAAATGCGACTAACAGACTGTGCTAATACCGAGCAACTATTTCGTATCATTCAATCGATTCCTTCAAAAAAAGCTGAACCATTTAAAATGTGGCTTGCTAAAGTTGGGAAAGAACGACTTGACGAAATGGCAGATCCTGAAAAAGCACTTGATAGAGGATTATCTTACTATCGAGAAAAGGGATATTCTGACGAGTGGATTAAACAACGATTACAATCTAAAACTATACGTGATGAATTAACAGATGAATGGAAACGTGTAGGAATCAAGGATTCTAAAGATTACGCTGTTCTTACAAATATACTTACTGCTGCCTGGTCCGGAAAAACAGTTCAAAAGTATAAGCAATTTAAAAACATACATAAAGAAAATCTCAGGGATAACATGACTAACATTGAATTAACTCTTAATCAGTTAGCAGAAGTTTCAGCTACAGCTATATCTAAAGCTAAGAATCCTGCTGATATTTCTGAAAGCAAACAAATTGCATCAGAAGGTGGAAATGTTGCAAAAACTGCACGCAAAGAACTTGAGGCAAAACTTGGTCATAGTGTCATATCACCATTAAATGCTTCTGACCCACCATCCTTGGAAGTTAAAAACAACAAGAATTAACTAAATAAAAGCCCCTGTGCTACCAACACAAGAGCTTTTACCACGATACTTACATAAGCACTGCTTATGATATAATACCGCCTTAGACAAGCCATATTATATCATTTCTAACACCGCTTATGCAAGTAGGTGTTATTTTTTATACCCATTTTTACTGAGTTGCACCGGTGCAACTTGCATATATTTTACAGAGAGGATGATTATTATGGCTAAGGATATACTTAATATGAAATCTGCTTGTGCCTACATACGTGTGTCCACGGATAAACAAGAAGAACTTTCGCCAGATGCACAGAAGCGGCTTTTGATTGACTTTGCAAAAAAGAATAATATGTCTCTTTTGGCAGAAAACATTTACATTGATAATGGTATTTCCGGCAAGAAAGCAGACAAACGCCCAGAATTTATGAAAATGATAGGAATGGCAAAAAGCAAAGAACACCCATTCGATGTTATTCTTGTATGGAAATTCAGCCGATTTGCGCGTAATCAGGAAGAATCGATTGTCTACAAATCTTTACTTAAAAAGAACCGTGTTGATGTTGTGAGTGTATCCGAGCCACTTATTGATGGTCCTTTTGGTACCTTAATAGAACGTATAATAGAGTGGATGGATGAATACTATTCTATTCGTCTGTCTGGCGAAGTTCTAAGAGGTATGACTGAGAAAGCCTTACGAGGTGGTTACCAGTCTTCTCTCCCTCTTGGTTACCGAATGAATAAAGAGACTGGCATACCTTACATATACGAAGAAGAAGCTGTTATTGTAAGAAAAATATACAATGACTACATTGCCGGCCACAGCTACTTGGAAATTGCCAGGGAACTTAATGCCATTGGATATAAAACTAAGCGTGGGGCTACATTTGAGGGACGTACTGTTGAATATATATTAAGTAATCCATTTTATTATGGAGCCGTCCGCTGGAATAGACAAAATCACGACAATCATACAATAAAGGACATTAGTGAATGGATTATTGTTATGGGTAAACACCCAGCAATAATTGATAAAGAAACTTGGGATTTGGTACAACATCTTATGGCTTTAAGAAGCAAACCATACAAAGCACGAGCCGCTGGACATATGAAGCATTGGCTTGGCGGAATTGTAAAATGCTCTGACTGCGGAGCTTCTCTTATGGCTGGGCTTAATGCTACACGTTACCAATGTGGCAATTACAACAAAGGCAAATGCCTGCGCAGCCATTTTATAAAAACTGCTGCCCTTGAACAGGCTGTATATAACGCATTTGAACGAGTTTTTGATGGAACTACCGAATTGCATTACGAACTAAAAAAGGCTTCAAACGAAGCTAATACAAATGACAGAGATATACTTCTTAGTAAACTATCTAAACTTGATGATAAAGAAGCTAGAATAAAGCAAGCATACCGGGATGGAATTGATACAATAGAAGAATATAAAGAAAATAAACAACTGCTTAATGACGAACGTAAAGCACTTGAAAAACAGTTGGAAGCCTTCAGCTTGGCATCTGATGATTCTAATGCAGATATGCTTAAGAACATCTCAACTGTATATGACATTATAAAAGATACCTCTAATGATACTCTTACAAGGGCTAATGCTATAAGAAGTGTTGTTGACCATATGGTATATGATAAAGAAAATGATAAATTGGAAGTGTACTTCTTCCTGCAAAAATAAATAGCAAACATTTTACTTACTATATTTTTACCAAGTTGTCAAACCCGCATATATGCTGGCTTTTCAGCAGTATACCTTATTGAAGTATGGTGGCCCGGACGGCGAGCTTGGTGCTTCTATGCGTTACATCTCGCAAAGATATTCTATGCCATACAGGGAAGTTGCCGGGCTGCTTACAGATATCGGCACTGAGGAGCTGGGGCATTTTGAAATGATTAGCACAATGGTTCACCAGCTCACAAGAAACCTTACAATAGAACAGATTAAAGGAACTCCTTTTGAAGCCTACTATGTAGACCATACATCAGCAGTGTGGCCTCAGGCGGCAGGTGGTATTCCATTTAATGCGTGCGAATTCCAGTCAAAAGGTGATTCTATAACAGATATCGTTGAAGATATGGCAGCAGATGGTACGACTGTGCAAGAACAACGTGGCTGAAAACCCTTGAAAATACAGGATTTTTTGTTGCACGAGTTTTTTCATGCTACGTTTGTAAAAGGACAACCTACCTAAATTACAGATAGGACAAGCTATTTCACATACCAAAATTCCATATCGTACCTATGGGCGTTCAGAAATGGACGCCCATTTTTTATGCTCAAATTCAGAAAGGAGGCGACGCTATGTACTTTACTTCCGGCCAAGACCGGGCCTTTGAACGGCTGATGCAGGAAAAGCCCGGTTTCGATCACTACGACGGCGGCGGGGCGAACGCGCCGGAGGATTGCGGCAGTTGCCGCTTCTATCGCCCGGATTGGAAATATCAATACTGCGTGTATGCAAAGTGTCCCTATCAGCCGGGCAAGCTGACCGCTTTTGCTGCGGTCAAATTCACAGTGAAAGGAGCTGACAACGATATGGCAGTATTCCGCGTGGAGAAGAACAAAGGCTATACGGTGATGTCCAACCACCACCTGCGGAACAAAGCCCTGTCCCTGAAAGCCAAGGGCCTGCTGTCACAAATGCTGTCCTTGCCGGAGGATTGGGACTACACCCTAAAGGGCCTGTCCCTTATCAACCGGGAAAGCATTGACGCCATCAGGACGGCGGTGTGGGAGCTGGAACGTGCCGGATATATCAGGCGGGAGCAGGGCCGTGACGCAAAGGGCAAAATGGCCGATATGGTCTATACCATTTACGAGCAGCCAGTGTTGGCTAAGCCGGTATTGGAAAACCCGGTGTTGGAAAATCCAACATCGGATAACCCGACATCGGATAATCCGGCGTCGGGAAATCCAACGCAATTAAATAAAGAGATACAAAGAACTAACTTACCAAGAAAAGAAAAATTAAATACAGATGGACAAAGTACCGATTCCATTCCTTTCCCATCCCTGACCCCTGCCCCTGTGGAGGACGAAGCGGCGGCTGCACAGCCGGAACGGAAAGGAACAGGAAAGGATGCGGCAGTACAGATTTATCGGGAAATCCTTTTGGAGAATATCGAGTATGACTATCTCATTCAGGACAGTTCCATTGACCGGGAGCAGCTTGACGAGATCGTTGATCTGATGCTGGAAACCGTCTGTACCTCCCGCAAGACCATCCGTATTGCCGGGGATGATTACCCCGCCGAGCTGGTGAAGTCCAAGTTTATGAAGCTGAACAGTGAACATATCCGCTTTGTCTTTGACTGCCTGCGGGAGAACACCACGAAAGTCCGCAACATCAAGCAGTATTTACGGGCCATGCTGTTCAATGCCCCCAGCACCATTAGTAACTACTACACGTCCCTTGTGGCGCACGATATGGCGCAGCCGGATTGGGGCAAACCAAAATCCGGCCTGCCGGACTATTCCTGTTCGCCGGATGAAAGCCTGTGAGGAAAAGGAGGCGCTTTGAACCGTTGTTACCTGCGGCCTCTGGTGGTTCCACCTTAGACGCCATTTTTGACTTTTTGACAAGGAGGGATGCTTATTGCAGGAAGAAGTCGATCAGAAAACCATTGCCCTGTCCATGAAAACGGGCAAGCTCACGGCCCAAGTGCTGCAAGCGGCGCTGAAAAAGTATTTGCAGCACCGGGCCAAAGGCAAGACCACGCTGCACCACGGCCAGCAGAGCCTAAAGCAGCTCAAAAAGCATGGGGCGGCCCTCTCCAACATTGAGATCACCGAGGCCAACATTGGCGCATTCAAGCCCTGTGCCAAGAAATACGGCGTGGATTTTGCCTTGCGAAAGGATAAGACCACCCAGCCGCCCCACTACGTCGTGATCTTCAAATCCAAGGATGCGGACAATCTGGAACAGGCGTTCCGGGAGTTTACGGCAAAGACACTCTCCAAGGAGCAACGCCCCTCCATCCGCAAGGTGCTGTCTGCCATGAAGCAAAAAACGGCGGAGCAGACCAAGCAGAGGGCCAAGGAGAAAATCAGAGAAAGGGGGCTGGAACGGTGAAGCCTGATGTGAAAAAGCTGGTGATCCTCAACCTCCCGTATCTGTTTTTTGTGTACCTGTTCGGAAAATGCGGGCAGGCGTATCGGCTGGCCGCCGGTGCCGACCTGTCGGGAAAGCTCCTGCATCTTGCGGACGGTTTCACGGCGGCCTTTGCAAATCCCCTCCCCAGCCTGCAACTGTTTGATTTCTGCGTCGGCGTCGCCGGTGCTTTGATCGTGCGGCTGGTGGTGTACTGCAAGGGCAAGAACGCCAAGAAGTACCGCAAGGGTGTGGAGTACGGCAGCGCCCGTTGGGGGACGGCCAAGGATATTGCCCCCTATATCGACCCCAAGTTTGAAAACAATATCCTGCTGACCCAAACGGAACGGCTGACTATGACCGGGAGGCCCAAAGACCCCAAAACAGCGCGGAACAAAAACGTGCTGGTGATCGGCGGCAGCGGTTCGGGTAAGACCCGCTTTTTCGTGAAGCCCAACCTGATGCAATGCTTTCCGACCACGGACTACCCGACCTCATTCGTGGTGACTGACCCCAAAGGCACCCTTGTTCTCGAAACGGGAAAGATGTTTCAGCAGGCGGGCTACCGCATAAAAATTCTGAACACCATCAACTTTTCGAAATCCATGAAATACAATCCTTTCGTCTACATCCACTCGGAAAAGGACGTGCTAAAGCTGGTAAATACCCTGATTGCCAACACCAAGGGCGAGGGTGAAAAATCAGCAGAGGATTTTTGGGTGAAGTCGGAACGGCTGTTTTACACGGCCCTGATCGGTTACATCTGGTATGAGGCCCCGGCAGAGGAAATGAACTTCACAACGCTGCTGGAAATGATAAATGCCAGTGAAGCCCGCGAGGACGACCCGGAGTTTCAAAGCCCCGTAGACCTGATGTTTGAACGATTGGAGCAGAAAGACCCTGACCATTTTGCCGTGCGGCAGTATAAGAAATTCCTGCTGTCCGCTGGTAAAACCCGTTCCTCTATCCTGATAAGCTGCGGCGCACGTTTGGCCCCCTTTGACATCCGGGAAGTGCGCGAGCTGATGGAGGACGACGAAATGGAGCTGGACACCATCGGGGACGAAAAGACGGTGCTGTTTCTCATTATGAGCGACACGGACACCACTTTCAATTTCATTCTGGCTATGCTCCAAAGCCAGCTTATCAACTTACTTTGTGACCGGGCCGATGATAAGTACGGCGGACGGCTGCCTGTCCATGTGCGGCTGATCTTAGACGAGTTTGCCAACATCGGTCAGATACCAAACTTTGATAAATTGATCGCCACCATCCGAAGCCGGGAAATCTCGGCTTCTATTATTTTGCAGAGCCAGTCGCAGTTAAAGGCCATCTACAAGGACGCTGCCGAAATCATATCGGACAACTGTGATTCTGTGCTTTTCCTGAGTGGGCGCGGCAAAAATGCCAAGGAAATCTCCGACGCGCTGGGCAAGGAAACCATTGACAGTTTCAACACCAGCGAGAATCGGGGAAGCCAGACATCCCACGGACTGAACTACCAAAAGTTAGGAAAGGAGCTGATGAGCCAAGACGAAATCGCTGTGATGGACGGCGGCAAGTGCATCTTGCAGCTACGGGGTGTGCGTCCGTTTTTGTCGGAGAAATTCGATATTACCAAGCACCCCCGCTACAAGTATCTTGCTGACGCCGGCAAGAAAAACACCTTTGATGTGGACAGGTTTTTGACTGCTACGCGCCGGAAACGGCAGCAAGTGGTGACGCAGGACGAGGTTTTCGACCTGTACGAAATTGATCTGTCGGACGAGGATGCCGCCGCTGAATAAGCAGCGGCTATTTTCATACCCAAAACCAAATCAAACAATTTTGTGAGCCGCAAAACGCGGCAGAAAGTGAGGCCATTTATGGAATTTTTCAACAGCGCAGTGAACACTTTGCAGACTATCGTGATCGGACTGGGCGGCGGCCTGTGCGTCTGGGGCGGCGTTAATCTTCTGGAGGGCTACGGCCAGGACAACCCCGGCGCTAATGCTCATGTACGGTAGAGAAGCACAAAGCAAAACAAAGACAGCCAGCCCTGCCACTATTCCGAAGTCAGGGGAACGCAATAGAAAAATTCATAGCTGTGTGCTATACTTAATTAGCATTTGAACATATCAAGCTGACACAGCAATCTCTTTGCTTGCCGTTAATGCGCGTCTACCAATAGTCCGCAGAAAGCAAGAGTATCGTAAAGGTATAAAAATTTCAAACTTCTTTGTAACGAAATTCCGATTTCTCCGTCTAACCTATGAAGCTGAAGGAGGTGATGACAAGTATGGACTATGAAAAGCTCTATAAAGCCTACTATTTACAGGTATACTCGTATACTATTTCTCTTGCCAAAAATCGTGAGATAGCAGAGGAAATCACGCAGAACACATTCTATAAGGCTGTTTCTACAACATCACAATTCAAAGGTAAGTCAGATGAATTGACATGGCTCTGCTCCATAGCAAAAAATCTTTACCATGATGAAATGCGAAGCCGTCAGCGAGTAGCTGATGTGAGTGAAATCAATGACTTGCCATCAAATGAAAATGTTGAGAACTCAGTTGCAGATTCTGACATGGCGTTCCGCATACACCTCGTTCTTCACCGTTTGGAAGAACCATACAAAGAAGTCTTTCAGCTTCGCGTATTCGGGGAACTATCTTTTTCACAAATCGCTGCAATTTTTGGAAAAACAGAATCATGGGCGAGAGTTACTTATCATCGTGCAAAGCTAAAAATTCAAGAAAGGATGGATGAAAAGCATGAGTAAACAATGCGATATTGTTCGAGATATTCTTCCGCTGTATGTTGACGGTGCTTGCAGCGAAGCAAGCGCAGAGATGGTAAAAGAGCATTTGAACGCCTGTGCTGACTGTAACGCAATTTATCAGAAATTGCTTTCTCACACGAACGAAGATGTTCTTCACGAAGAAAGCGAAAGCGTTATTATGCGCCATGAGGCAAAAGAAAAGCAGAGAGGCAAAAAAAAGATAACGATTGCTGTTCTCGTTTCCATCGCTCTTTGTATCATTGCAATTTTTGCAGCTCTCTTTCTGTTACCTATAAACATTGCTTATGAGCCTGTCAAAATCGACTTCCCATTTGAGGTTGAAGATGTCGAAAGCGTTGAAATGTACCACTATGACGAAGTGCCTGCATCAGCAGAAAAGAAAGTAGTTGTTGCTGAAAATGATATAAAGACCCTGTATGATAAGTTCAAGGGCTTATCCTTAAAAGACAAAACAACTGAGGAAACTGCCGGAGCAGCTGTGACCAGCTTTAGATTTAACCTCTCAGATGGAACAAGCTACGATTTGATTTACGCCTGCTATGGAGTTAAAAACGGCGAATTGAAGTCAGCAGCAGGCGGTTTTAAGTATTTCACAAGTGCGGATATCGGCTCTTATTGGAACAATTTGAATACGGAACTTGAAGCAATTCCTATCAATGAGAGTGAATTGCCGTGAGCAGATAGCAAACCCAGCCGAGCCTGTCAACGGTCAAGATGAACGGCGGAAATGCGCCGCTGTTGACAGCCCCGCCCGTCTTTGCTGTTCGGTAATCAAGAGGGCGACAGCACAAGATGTTGCCGCCCTCTGCCATTATTCAGAAAGGGGGATTTTCCATGACCGAACACGAAAAGTATCAAGAACATATCCGGCATACACACGATGCCTTTTGCAAGACTGTTATTCGCCACGCTGCCATAGACGCAGCCCGGAGCATACGGAGCCGCCGCAAGCGGGAAATCTCGCTTGAATATCTGATAGAAGAAAAACACTATCCATTCAGTACCACAGATAAATACTTTGCGGAGCAATCCGGCATGACCAGCTATCCGCTTTTCGTCTGTGGTCAGATGGTGCTTTTGGAAAGCCCAGAGCTTGCCGCAGCCCTGTCCGCACTATCACAGATGGAACAGGAAATCATTTTCTTGTACTACTTCCAACGATTGACGCATAGGGAGATTGGACGGAGATATGGACGGGCTGGCAACACAACCGGGCGGCGTATTCAGATGATTTTACGGCGGCTACGGGCAGAGTTGGAGGGTTTGTCCTATGAGCCAGCTACTTCCCTATGAGACAATCGTTAAGGCAAGCGAGGGCGACCCGGAAGCTGTTGCCGCCGTCCTATCCCATTATGCGGGATATATCCGCTCTTGTGCGAAAATGGACGGACAGATTAACACGGATATGCAGGAGCATATCGTCAGGCAACTGATAGAAAGCCTGTTGAAGTTCCACTTTGACCGCTAAACAGAAAAGTTGTATAATTAGAGCCTAACAAATTAAACTTCAATGAGGGTAGAGCAAATGGAACAGATTATCAATTATAGAGACATACCCACAGATAAAAGGATTGACATATTAAATGCTCTTGAGCGAATAGGTTTTTTTCCGGCATACGGCGGCGTGAAAACAATGCAGCAAATTATGGAAAAGTCAGTTCCAGGTTCAGGCCCACAATTCTATTTCGTTTTCCGTGAAAATGAGTTGATAGGGTACAATTTTCTCATTGGGGACACTAAGAAATATAAAGCGTTCCCATGGCTTGCTATTAGCAATATGGATGAGCAGAAGTTGACTGTTTGTGAAGAAATGATGAAAATACAAATTGCCTTTTTTGAAAAACTCGGAATGCAAAAGATAGCAGATCATTGCGTTAGGATTATGGAAGATTACAGAAAAGGAATTGGAAAGCAGAAAGAAAGCGATTGCAGATAAATTCCATTTGAAAAACGGCTGACAATTTAATACCGCCGCCCATCACAGCGGCAGATAAGCAGTAAATCTTGAAAAGGTTTACTGCTTTTTTTGCGCCCATTTTCAAAAATCTTTGGCAAACCACACCGCCGGATTGTTGTAGGGAGCAGACAGGTAAAACAAAAAAATTTCCGCTGCGTTTGCCAAAACGCCCCCTTTTCACCGTTGTAGTGGTGAACAGCGGGCAGAACACGCCGCCGCAATCGCTATATTGGTGGAGCAAGCCAGTATATCCGCAAACCAGAGCCGCCGAGGAAAGCGGTAGTTTTTTAGAGCAAGATTCTACCGCAGTACCAAAATTCGCTTTTCGCTCATTTTGCCCCTGCGGGAATCTTGTTGGGGAGTGCCTTCCCCAAACCCTGCTTATGCGGCTTGCGCCGCTGAAAAATCCCTCAAAATAATTTTTCGGATTTTTCAAAAACAGTTCCGCTTTACACCCTGTTTTTCTCCTATTAGTGAGAGGACACCACGCACAGCCGAAAGGAGGTTTTACCATGCGAAAACGATATAACACGCCGCACCGCAGCCGGGTAGTCAAGACACGCATGACCGAGGAAGAATACGCCGAGTTTGCGGAAAGGCTTTCTGCTTACAACATGAGCCAAGCCGAGTTTATCCGGCAAGCCATAACCGGGGCAGCCATACGCCCCATCATAACCGTTTCCCCCGTCAATGACGAGTTGCTTGCCGCTGTCGGGAAGCTGACCGCCGAATACGGTCGGATCGGCGGCAACTTAAACCAGATAGCCCGGACGCTGAACGAGTGGCACAGCCCCTACCCGCAGCTTGCCGGGGAGGTACGGGCGGCGGTTTCCGACCTTGCTGCCCTAAAGTTTGAAGTCTTGCAGAAAGTGGGTGACGCTGTTGGCAACATTCAAACATATCAGCTCTAAAAATGCGGACTATGGCGCAGCGGAAGCCTATCTCACATTTGAGCATGACGAGTTTACCATGAAGCCCACCCTTGATGAAAACGGGCGGCTGATACCGAGGGAGGATTACCGCATTTCTTCCCTCAACTGTGGGGGCGAGGATTTCGCTGTTGCCTGTATGCGGGCTAATCTCCGCTATGAGAAAAACCAAAAACGGGAAGATGTGAAAAGCCACCACTATATCATCAGCTTTGACCCACGGGACGGGACAGACAACGGCTTGACCGTAGACCGGGCGCAGGAGCTGGGCGAGCAGTTCTGTAAAGAGCATTTCCCCGGACACCAAGCCTTAGTCTGCACCCACCCGGACGGGCATAACCACAGCGGCAATATCCATGTGCATATCGTCATCAACTCCCTGCGGATTTATGAAGTCCCGCTTCTGCCCTACATGGACAGACCAGCCGACACACGGGAGGGCTGCAAGCACCGCTGCACCAACGCCGCTATGGAATATTTCAAGAGTGAAGTCATGGAGATGTGCCACCGGGAGGGACTTTACCAAATCGACCTCTTGAACGGCAGCAAGGAACGGATAACCGAACGGGAATACTGGGCGGCAAAGAAAGGGCAGCTTGCCCTTGATAAAGAGAACGCCGCCAGAGAAGCCGCAGGACAGCCGACCAAGCCCACCAAGTTTGAAACGGACAAGGCGAAGCTGCGCCGGACGATACGGCAGGCACTTTCCCAAGCTACCAGCTTTGACGAGTTTTCTTCCCTTTTGCTGCGGGAGGGTGTGACCGTCAAGGAGAGCCGGGGGCGGCTTTCCTACCTCACACCGGACAGGACAAAGCCTATCACAGCCCGGAAGCTGGGGGACGATTTTGACAAGGCTGCTGTCCTTGCCCTGCTCACGCAGAACGCCCACAGAGCCGCCGAACAGACCAAAGCCATACCCGAATATCCTGCCGCAGTTAAAAAGCCGTTACAAGGGGAAAAAACCACAAAAACCACCCCGGCAGACAACACCTTGCAGCGCATGGTTGACCGGGAAGCCAAGCGAGCCGAGGGCAAGGGCGTGGGCTATGACCGCTGGGCGTCAAAGCACAATCTAAAGCAAATGGCAGCTACCGTTACCGCCTACCAGCAGTACGGCTTTTCTTCCCCGGAGGAACTGGACGAAGCCTGTTCTGCCGCCTATGCCGCCATGCAGGAAAGCCTTACAGAGCTGAAGCAGGTGGAAAAGACACTGAACGGGAAAAAGGAGCTGCAACGGCAGGTGCTTGCCTATTCCAAGACCCGCCCTGTCCGGGGCGGGCTGAAACAGCAGAAAAACGCCAAGGCAAAAGCAGCCTACCGACAGAAGCATGAAAGCGACTTTATCATAGCAGACGCAGCCGCCCGCTATTTCAGGGAGAACGGCATTTCCAAGCTGCCGAGCTATAAAGCCCTGCAAGCAGAGATTGAAAGCCTTATCAAAGAGAAAAACAGCGGCTACAACGATTACCGGGCAAAACGGGAGGAATACCGCCGCTTACAGACTGTCAAGGGCAATATCGACCAGATTTTACGCCGGGAACGCAAGCCTGTGAAAAGGCAGGAACAGGAGCGATAAAAACCGCCCCAAAATGTACCCGAACCCATACAGAACAAGGGGGCTGCCCCGCACCCTATCCGCAATACCAAAGGATTTTTTAACGGGCTTACAGGGCAGAAAAACCCCGAAAATGATACCGAGATGATACAGAATTACCGCCGATACCGCCACACCAGCGGAAACGGCAGAAAGGAGCGCACCCATGCCAAGAATGAGCAAGAAACGGCGGCTGGAATGGTCTTTTTTCCTGCGGCAAGTAAAAGTCGGGAATACCACCTGCGACCGTATCACATACAACGACCTCTGCCGGGGCTGTACCCATAGCTGCAAGCAGAGCTTCCGGGCGGTTATCATACTCTGCCCCCACTACTACTCCAAACGCCGGAAAAAGGAGGACAGGGACAATGGCAGATAACCGCAAGTATTACTACCTCAAGCTGAAAGAGAACTTTTTTGACAGCGACTCCATTGTGCTGCTGGAAGATATGAAAGACGGGATTTTATACTCCAATATCCTCTTGAAGCTGTACTTAAAATCGCTGAAAAACGGCGGGAAATTACAGCTTGACGAGCATATCCCCTACACAGCGCAGATGATAGCGACACTGACCCGCCACCAGATAGGGACGGTTGAGAGGGCTTTAGAGATTTTCCGGCAGTTGGGGCTTGTGGAGCAGCTTGACAGCGGGGCTTTTTATATGACCGATATTGAGCTGATGATAGGACAGTCCTCTACCGAAGCCGAGAGGAAACGGGCTGCAAGGCTGGAAAACAAGGCACTTTTACCGCCCCGGACAAAAGGCGGACATTTGTCCGACATTCGTCCACCAGAGATAGAGATAGAGTTAGAGAAAGAGATAGAGATAGAAAAAGAGAGAGAGGGAGAAACGGGACACCCCGCCCCCGCTGCTTATGGCAGATACAACAATGTGATACTGACCGATACAGAGCTTTCCGGGCTGAAAACAGAGCTGCCCGACAAGTGGGAGTATTACCTTGACCGGCTTTCCTGCCATATCGCTTCCACCGGGAAGCAGTACCATAGCCATGCAGCCACCATTTACAAGTGGGCGCAGGAGGACGCTGCCAAAGGCAAGGCTGCCCCGAAACAGGGCATACCCGATTATTCATGCAAGGAGGGCGAGAGCTTATGAAAAACGAGATTGAAGCTATGATTACGGACATTACAACCACTACCACCGAAGCGGAGGATTACACAGGCGAGGACGGGCTTTTATACTGCGGTAAGTGCCATACGCCCAAAGAAGCCTATTTTGCAGAGGGAAAGACTTGTTTCGGGCGTGACCGCCACCCAACAGACTGCGACTGCCAGCGGGCAGCCCGTGAAAAGCAGCAAGCCGCCGAAAGCCGACAGAAGCACCTTGAAAAAGTGGAGGACTTGAAACGCCGGGGCTTTACTGACCCTGCTATGCGGAACTGGACATTTGAGCATGACAACGGCAGAAACCCACAGACCGAAACCGCCCGCTTTTATGTGGAGAGCTGGGAAACCATGCAGGCTGAAAATATCGGCTACCTGTTTTGGGGAGGCGTGGGGACGGGAAAAAGCTACCTTGCCGCCTGTATCGCCAACGCCCTTATGGAGCAGGAAGTCCCGGTGTGCATGACAAACTTTGCAACGATACTGGGTGACCTTGCCGCCAGCTTTGAGGGCAGGAACGAATATATTTCCCGCCTTTGCAGCTACCCCCTGCTGATACTTGATGATTTTGGTATGGAGCGAGGGACAGAATACGGGCTGGAACAGGTTTACAGCGTGATTGACAGCCGTTACCGAAGCGGCAAGCCGCTGATCGCCACGACCAACCTCACGCTGGAGGAATTGCAGCACCCGCAGGACACGCCCCACGCCCGTATCTATGACAGGCTGACTTCCATGTGCGCCCCCGTCCGCTTCACGGGCAGCAACTTCCGAAAGGAAACCGCACAGGAAAAGCTGGAACGCTTAAAGCAACTGATGAAGCAGCGAAAGGAGAGCCTATGACAGAAACGAAACAGACAAGCACCACCAAAACAGACCGCCGCCCGGACTGTGTGACGGAAATCCGCATGGGCAACTCCGTCCTTACCGTTTCCGGCTTCTTCAAGCAGGGCGCAACCGACACCGCAGCCGACAAGATGATGAAAGTGCTGGAAGCGGAAGCTGCTACACAAAAAACGGCGATTTGACCGACCATAAAGAAGCAGATTTGACGCTTTTGCCGCTATACAGACAGCCGCCCCATGTGGTACAATCAAGGTACGGAATAGTGGGGCTGGCTGTCGGAAACGGAGGATTTTATGTTAAGACAGACCAACCAACAACCAATTACCGCCCTTTACCCAAGACTATCCCATGAGGACGAGCTGCAAGGCGAAAGCAATTCCATTTCCAATCAGAAGCGTATCCTTGAAACCTATGCAAAGCAGAACGGCTTTTCCAATCTGCGCTGGTACACGGACGACGGTTATTCTGGTGCGAACTTTCAAAGACCCGGTTTTCAAGCCATGCTTGCGGACATTGAAGCCGGAAAAGTCGGGACAGTTATCGTAAAGGATATGTCGAGGTTAGGGCGAAACTACCTGCAAGTGGGAATGTACACGGAAATGATTTTCCCACAGAAAGGTGTCCGCTTCATCGCTATCAATGATGGAGTGGACAGCGCACAGGGCGACAATGACTTTGCCCCGCTGCGGAATATCTTTAACGAATGGCTGGTGAGAGATACGAGCAAGAAAATCAAAGCAGTAAAACGCTCAAAAGGCATGAATGGCAAGCCCATCACAAGCAAGCCTGTGTAAGGCTACCTCATGGACGAGGATGAAAATTTCATTATTGACGAGGAAGCTGCACCCGTAGTCAAGCAGATATACAACCTCTGTCTTGCCGGGAATGGTCCGACCAAGATAGCCCGTATGCTCACAGAGCAGCAAATCCCCACGCCGGGAACGCTTGAATACCGCAGGACGGGCAGCACCCGCCGCTACCACCCCGGCTATGAGTGCAAGTGGGCGACCAATACCGTAGTGCATATCCTTGAAAACCGGGAATACACAGGCTGTCTGGTAAATTTCAAGACAGAAAAACTTTCTTACAAAGTCAAGCACAGTGTAGAAAATCCCCCGGAAAAGCAAGTGATTTTCGAGAACCACCACGAGCCTATCATAGACACCCAAACATGGGAACGGGTGCAGGAGCTTCGCAAACAGCGCAAACGCCCAAACCGCTATGATGAAGTGGGTTTGTTCTCCGGCATACTGTTCTGTGCGGACTGCGGCAGCGTGATGTATCAGCAGCGATACCAGACGGACAAGCGCAAGCAGGACTGTTATATCTGCGGCAACTACAAGAAACGCACCCATGACTGTACGGCGCACTTTATCCGCACCGACCTCTTGACCGCTGGTGTACTCTCCAATCTGCGGAAAGTGACCAGCTATGCGGCAAAGCATGAAGCCCGGTTTATGAAACTCTTGATTGAGCAGAACGAGGACGGGGGCAAACGCAGGAACGCCGCCAAGAAAAAGGAACTGGAAGCCTCCGAGAAACGCATAGCCGAGTTATCCGCTATCTTCAAGCGGCTGTATGAGGACAGCGTGACCGGGCGCATATCAGACGAGCGTTTCACAGAGCTGTCGGCAGACTATGAAGCAGAGCAACGGGAGCTGAAAGAAAGAGCCGCTGCTATTCAAGCGGAGCTTTCCAAAGCACAGGAAGCCACCGTGAACGCAGAAAAGTTTATGAATGTTGTCCGGCGGCATACCAGCTTTGAAGAACTTACCCCTACTCTGCTGCGGGAGTTTGTAGAGAAAATCGTTGTGCATGAGTGCAGCTATGACGAGAACAAGACCCGCAGACAGGACATTGAGATTTATTATTCTTTTGTTGGCAAGGTGGACTTGCCCGAATAACCGCCCGACCTATCCGACACAATGCGCAAGTGCCGGATAGGAACGGCAAAATTTTTTACACTTCTATTACTTCTTTATCGCACATCAGTAAAGAGCCAGGGCGTAAAGCAGCTTGTCGCTGGCGGCGGTGTGGCCCTGATCGGTGTGACCCTCATTCCCCTGCTGTCCGGTCTGCTGGGATAAGCCCGGCGTTTGTCCGTAACCATCCGCACTAATCCCCTCCGCGCTCTCCCGGCCTGACCGGGAGGGCGCGGGAAAGGAGGTGTTTACCCGTGATTAGTGAAATCATTGAAGAATGGATAAAAGGTATTCTAATCGACGGCATCACAGGCAACCTGTCCGGGCTGTTTGACAATGTAAATGCCAAAGTCGGAGAAATCGCCGCCGATGTAGGGGCCACCCCGCAGGCGTGGAACAGCGGCATTTTCAATATGCTGCAAAACCTGTCTGAAACGGTGGTGTTGCCTATCGCAGCGGCCATCCTTGCCTGTGTCATGTGCATGGAGCTGATACAGATGATAACAGAGAAAAACAATATGCACGACTTTGACAGTTCCATGTTCTTCCGCTGGATTTTCAAGTCTGCGTTTGCCATTCTAATTGTCAGCAACACATGGAACATCGTCATGGGCATCTTTGACGCCACCCAGAGCGTCGTCAACCAAAGCGCCGGTGTGATTATCGGGGAAACGTCCGTGGATTTTAACAGCCTGATACCTGACCTTGAAAGCCAGTTGGAGGCTATGAGCGTGGGCGGGCTTTTGGGCCTGTGGTTCCAGACCCTTGTGGTGGGCCTTACCATGAACATTCTCGCCATCTGTATTTTCCTTGTGACCTACGGGCGCATGATTGAAATTTACGTCGTAACCTCGTTAGGGCCTATCCCCCTTGCCACAATGGGAAACAGCGAATGGCGCGGCATGGGCCAGAACTACTTGAAATCCCTGCTGGCGCTGGGCTTCCAAGCCTTTTTAATCATGGTTGTTGTCGGTATCTATGCGGTGCTGATACAGAACATTGCTTCCGCTTCTGACATATCCGGCGCAATCTGGGGCTGCATGGGCTATACGGTGCTTCTGTGCTTCTGCCTGTTCAAGACCGGCAGCATCAGTAAATCCGTATTCTCGGCGCATTAAAAATCAACTACACACAGGAGGAAATCATTTATTTCAACATACAACATCATTTACGCCGATCCGCCGTGGCGGTATGAGTGCAAAAACAAATCGGGTGCAGCGGAAAATCACTATCCCACCATGAGCATAGACAAGCTGTGCGCCCTGCCGGTGGAAACACTGGCTGCCAAGGACTGTCTGCTGTTTTTGTGGGCCACATTTCCCATGCTGCCGGAGGCGTTGCAGCTTATCCGGGCATGGGGCTTTACGTTCAAGACGGTGGCCTTTGTCTGGCTGAAACAGAACCGCAAAAGCCCTACATGGTTTTACGGGCTGGGTTACTGGACAAGGGGGAACGCGGAAATCTGCCTGCTGGCAAAGCGCGGCAAACCGAAACGTCATTCTGCCGCTGTCCACCAGTTCATTATCAGCCCGATTGAACAGCACAGCAAAAAGCCGGATGTGACCCGTGACAAGATCGTGGAGCTGGCGGGCGACTTGCCCCGCGTGGAGCTGTTTGCCAGACAGAAATGCCCCGGCTGGGATGCATGGGGCAACGAAGTGGAATGTGATCTTACCATGAACCCATCGTAAAAGGAGGTGCCAGATGGCTTATGTAACTGTCCCCAAGGACTTAACCCATGTGAAATCCAAGGTTGTGTTTGGCCTTACCAAACGGCAACTGATCTGTTTTGGCGGTGCGCTGCTGGTAGGCGTCCCGTTATACTTTCTCACCCGTGACTATCTCTCCACCAGTGCGGCGGCCCTGCTCATGGTATTTATCATGCTGCCGGGCTTTTTGCTTGCCATGTATGAGCGTCACGGCCAGCCCCTTGAAGTGGTGGTAATGCAGATGATTCAGTGCTGCTTCCTCCGCCCCAAGGAGCGCCCCTACCAGACCAACAACGCCTATGCCGCCCTTATGCGGCAGCATCAAATGGAACAGGAGGTAAAGGCCATTGTCCAAAAAAGAAATCCCAAGAGAACCCGAAAAAACAAAGCTGACCCGCGCCCAGCGAAAAGAAATTGACGCGGTAATCCGCAAGTACAAGGGCGACGGCAAGCCCCATACGGCGCAGGCCACCATCCCCTATGAGGCCATGTACCCGGACGGTGTGTGCCGCCTGACGAAAAATACCTTTTCCAAGTGCATTGCCTTTGAGGACATCAGCTATCAGCTCGCCCAGCCGGACACCAAGACGGCCATCTTTGAACACCTGTGCGACCTCTACAACTATGTGGACGCCTCTATTCACGTTCAGTTTTCGTTCCTGAACCGCAGGGTTGACCCGGTGCAGTACGCCAAGAGCTTTGAAATCGTGCCGCAGGGGGACGACTTCGACGACATCCGGGCCGAGTACACCGGCATCCTCCAAAAGCAGCTTGCAAACGGCAACAACGGCATTGTCAAGACCAAGTACCTGACGTTCACCATTGAGGCCGACAGCCCGAAATCTGCAAGGGCCAGACTGAACCGCATCGGCCTTGACCTCTTAGGTTACTTCAAGTCGATGGGAGCTGTGGCCCATGTGATGAACGGCAAAGAACGGCTTGCGGTGCTACATGGCGTGTTCCACCCGGACGGGGAGCTGTTCAATTTTGACTGGAAGTGGATGACCCCCTCCGGCCTTTCCACCAAGGACTTTATCGCTCCATTCTCCCTGTGCTTCGGCACTGCAAAGACCTTTGGCATGGGCGGCAAATACGGCGCGGTGAGCTTCCTGCAAATCCTCGCCCCGGAGCTTTCGGATGAAATGCTGGCCGATTTTCTCAATACAGACAGCAGTATTTTAGTGAACCTCCATGTGCAGGCCATCGACCAGACCGAGGCCATTAAGACCATCAAGCGCAAGATCACCGACCTTGACGCCATGAAGATACAGGAGCAGAAAAAGGCCGTCCGCAGCGGCTATGATATGGACATACTTCCCTCCGACCTTGCCACCTACGGGGAGGACGCCAAGAAGCTGCTGACCAAGCTGCAAACCAGAAATGAGCGCCTTTTCATGCTGACGTTTCTTGTGCTGAACGTGGCCGATACCAAACAGAAGTTGAGCAACGATGTGTTTCAGGCCGCCGGTGTGGCGCAGAAATACAACTGTTCCCTTGTCCGTCTGGACTACCAGCAGGAACAGGGCCTTGTGAGCAGCCTGCCGCTGGGCGTCAACCAGATCAAAATCCAGCGGGGCCTTACCACTTCCAGCGTGGCCGTGTTCGTCCCCTTTGTGACGCAGGAGCTTTTTCAGGGCGGCGCAGCCATGTATTACGGCGTCAACGCCAAGTCCCACAACATGATTATGCTGGACAGAAAACAGGCCCGGTGTCCCAACGGTCTGAAATTAGGCACCCCCGGCAGCGGCAAATCCATGAGCTGTAAATCCGAGATCGTCAGTGTGTTCTTAACGACGCCTGACGATATTTTTATTTCCGACCCGGAGGCTGAATACTATCCGCTGGTGAAGCGGCTCCACGGTCAGGTGATTCGGCTGTCGCCCACCAGCCGGGACTATGTGAACCCGCTGGACATCAACCTGAACTATTCCGAGGACGATAACCCGCTGGCCCTGAAATCCGACTTTGTGCTGTCGTTCTGCGAGCTGGTCATGGGCGGCAAGAACGGGCTGGAACCCATTGAAAAGACGGTCATTGACCGGGCCGTGCGGGTGATCTACCGGCCCTATCTGGCAGACCCCCGCCCGGAAAATATGCCGATTCTGTCCGACCTCCACAAAGCCCTGTTAGATCAGCATGTCCCGGAGGCTGACCGTGTGGCGCAGGCTCTTGACCTGTATGTGTCCGGCTCCCTGAACGTCTTTAACCACCGTACCAACGTGGACATTGGCAACCGGCTTGTGGCCTTTGACATCAAGGAGCTGGGCAAACAGCTCAAAAAGCTGGGGATGCTCATTGTCCAAGACCAGATTTGGGGCCGCGTCACCGCCAACCGCAGCCAGGGCAAGGCCACATGGTACTTTGCCGACGAGTTCCACTTGCTTCTGAAAGAGGAACAGACGGCGGCCTATTCCGCTGAAATCTGGAAACGGTTCAGGAAATGGGGCGGTATCCCCACCGGCGCGACGCAGAACGTGAAAGATCTGCTTTCCTCCCCGGAGATTGAAAATATTCTGGAAAACAGCGATTTTATCACGCTGCTCAATCAGGCATCCGGGGACAGAAAAATCCTTGCGGAACGGCTCAACCTGTCGGCAGACCAGCAGAAGTACATCGACAATTCCGAACCCGGCGAGGGCCTTTTGATCTTTGAAAACGTGGTGCTGCCCTTTACCAATCCGATCCCCCACAACACCCAGCTTTACAAGATTATGACGACCCGGTTAAGCGAGGTGATAAGTCAATGACCCCCAAACACAGCAAAGGAGGTGACGGCCATTGAAAGAGCTGAAAGCAAAACCCAAGGTGACACAGGCCATGACCCGCGACGGCCTGACGCTGGAAAATCAGGCCACCGGCGAGGTTGAGAACATTTCCAGCCGGGAGGCCGAACAGGACTATACCCCGGAGGCTGGCGGTACAGCGGAAAAGCTGCTGGGACGGGCCGATGATGCCCATGACCGGCATAAGGCCAAAAAGTCCGCAAAGCAGGCAGCGGCCACCGCTGCCGATGGGGACGCCGCCCTGCACCGGCCATCCTCCCGGCTCCAACTGACCGAGGAAGAACGGGCCGACCCGGACTTACAGCCCTATATCCGCAAAGCAGATAAGAAAGCTGACAGGCTGGATGCAGCCCGTGACGCTATCCCGAAAAAGCGTGTTTTTGTGAAAGAAACGGTCTATGACGAGGCCACCGGCAAGGCCAAGAGCGCCCTGCGCTTTGAACAGCAGGACAAAGGGCCTCCCAAGTTAAAGCCCAACCCGGCAGGTCGCCCCGTTTCGGAGGTATTATTGTTCGCCCACGGGAAAATCCACGAAGTTGAGCATGAAAACGTGGGGGTGGAGGGCGGCCATAAGGGAGAAGAACTTGCCGAGCGTCAGGCTGGCCGGGCCATCCGCAGCAGCATCCGGCACCACAAGCTGAAACCTTACCGGGACGCAGAAAAAGCCGAGCGTCAGGCCCTTGCCGCAAACGCGGAGTATTTTTACCAGAAGTCCTTGCGGGATAACCCGGAGATCGCGCAGGCGGCCACCAATCCCGTTTCCCGGTTCTGGCAAAAGCAGCAGATCAAGCGCCAGTATGCCAAAGCCGCCCGGACAGCGGGCCAGACCGCAGGGACGGCGGCACAGGGCGCAGCTAAGACAGCCGCATCCTCCACCAGAGCGGCCAAGGCAGCCGCCGAGGAAAGCAAACAGGCCGCCTCTTTTTTGGCCCGTCACTGGAAAGGTTCACTGGCCGTTCTGGTGCTGGGGCTTTTGCTGCTGATGGTTCTGACCGGCCTGCAATCCTGCACCGCCATGTTTGGCAGCGCCGGAAGCGGCATTGCGGCGTCCTCCTACTTTTCCGAGGACAGCGATATGCTGGCCGCCGAGGACGCCTACGTTGCACTGGAAGCCGAGCTGCAAGCGTATCTGGACAATTACGAGGCTACCCATGACTATGACGAATACCACTTTGACCTTGACAGCATCGAGCATGACCCCTATGTGATGATCTCCATTCTGTCGGCGCTCCATGACGGGCAGTTTACCATTGGAGAGGTGCGAAGCGACCTGCAAATGCTGTTCGACAAGCAATACATCCTGACGGAAAACGTTGTGAAAGAAGTGCGCTACCGCACGGAAACCCGGACAGGGACACGGACGGTCACAGACCCGGACACCGGCGAAATCTCAACTGAGGAATACGAGTATGAAGTAGAAGTACCGTATGACTATTACATCTGCACTGTGACGCTGGAAAATTTCAACCTGTCCCATGTGCCGGTCTACATCATGGACGAGGAAACGCTAAGTGCCTATTCCCTGTATATGTCCACGCTGGGCAACCGGCCCGACCTGTTTTCCGGCAGCCAGTACCCCCACGCCTCCACCCTGAAAGAACCGACCTATTATGACGTTCCCCCGGAGGCTTTGGAGGATGAACAGTTTGCCGCCATGCTGAAAGAAGCCGAAAAGTACATCGGCTATCCCTATGTGTGGGGCGGCAGCTCTCCCAGCACCAGCTTTGATTGCAGTGGCTTTATCTCATGGGTCATCAATCATTCCGGCTGGAACGTGGGACGGCTGGGAGCGCAGGGCCTATACAACATCTGCACCCCTGTTTCCAGTTCGCAGGCCAAGCCCGGCGACCTTGTGTTTTTTGTTGGCACTTATGATACCCCCGGCGTATCCCACGTCGGCCTGTATGTGGGCAATTCGGTGATGCTGCATTGCGGCGACCCCATTTCCTACACAAATCTCAATTCAAATTATTGGCAATCCCATTTTTACAGTTTCGGGCGTCTGCCCTGACGCCAGAAAGGAGTTTTGACTATGGCAAGTAAACTTGACCGCATTGAGAAGGACATCCAGAAAACCAAGTCCAAGATCGTGGAGTATCAGAAGCTGCTTCGGGAGCTGGAAGCGCAGAAAACCGAACAGGAGAATTTGCAGATCGTCCAGCTTGTGCGCGGCATGAACATGAAGCCGGAGGAATTTGCCGCGTTCCTGCGTTCCGGCGCAATGCAGGCCGCCCCTGCTGTCACAGCATACCATGAACAGGAGGACAATGCCCATGAAGAATAAAACCAGACGAATTTCCCGTATTCTGCCCGCAATTCTGGCCGTGATGCTCTGCTTCACGGTCTTTCCTGTTACCGCTTTTGCGGGCGGCGCCGACCCGGCCCCGGAGCCTTTGCCGGAAGCTGCCGCCGAGGCAACCGGCGGCGTTGAGCCTGACGCGGAGAAGCCCGACAAGACGAATACCGCAGCCGCAGGCAAAACGGAGGACAATAAAACCAAGAGCTTGACCGGCAAGGAGGCCGCCGACCTGCTTTCCTCTCTGTTCGGCTCCAAGGTAAGCATCACCGCTACGGACGATGGCATCCAGATCACCACCAGCGGCACGGAGGAAACTACCCAGACCGGCACCGTGACTACAAACGGTGGAAAACTGAACGTCCGCACCGGCGCGGGGCTTGATAAGACCGCGTTCACCCAACTTCCCAACGGAACGCAGGTGGAAGTGATCGGCACAGACGGCGACTGGGTGAAAATTCTTCTGCCGGAGCGTGTCGGCTATGTCCATTCCGACTATCTGACCGTCAGCGACACCAAGAAAGAAAACACCGCCGAGGGTAGCTTCTCCCTCTCCCTTGATGAAGAAGAACTTGCCGCCCTGCTGGGGTTGTTCACTGGCAGCCAGACCGGCGGTAGCGCTGCCCTGACCCCGGACGGGAACCTGACGCTGATTGACGACATCGGCAGCACCACCCAAAGCGGCAAGCAGTTTATCACCGTGGAAACCAAGAATGGCAACATCTTTTACCTGATTATTGACCGGGACGACGAGGGAAAAGAAACCGTCCATTTCTTAAATCAGGTGGATGAAGCCGACCTGCTGGCGCTGATGGAGGACGGCCAGAAAGGAAGCACCGCTTCTGTCTGCACCTGTACCACCAAATGTAAGGCCGGGGCCGTCAATACGAATTGCCCGGTTTGTAAAAATAACATGAGCGAATGTACCGGGCCGGAACCGCAGGAAACCCAGCCTCAGGAAACCGATGCCCCGCAGGAGGAACCGAAAAACAGCGGTTCCGGCGCTGGCGGCCTGATCGTGTTCCTTGTGGTAGCAATGGCTGGCGGCGGCGCAGCCCTGTATTACTTCAAGTTCAAAAAGCCCAGGGCAGACACCAAGGGCAGCGACGACTTAGACGAGTATGATTTTGGCGACGACGAGGATTTGGAGGATGAAGCGCCGGAAACCGAAAATGAACAGGAGGACGAGGAATGAGTTATCAGTTGGTAATTGCAGAAAAACCGAGTGTCGCCCGCAGCATTGCGGGTATGATCGGAGCCACGGAGAAGCACGACGGATATTTGCAGGGAAACGGCTATCTGGTGAGCTGGTGCATCGGGCATCTGGTGTCCTTTGCCGATGCTGGCCGGTATGACGAGCGTTTCAAGAAATGGCGCTATGAGGATTTGCCCATTCTCCCGGAAACGTGGCAGTACATCATCCCAGACGAGAAAAAGCAGCAGTTTGACATTCTGCGCTCCCTGATGGAGCGCCCCGACGTGACCGGCCTTGTGTGCGCCACTGATGCCGGGCGCGAGGGAGAACTCATTTTCCGTTTTGTCTATCAGATGGCAGGCTGTAAAAAGCCGTTCAAGCGCCTCTGGATTTCCAGCATGGAGGACAGCGCCATCCGGGACGGCTTTACTCACCTGAAACCGGGAACGGACTATGACCCGCTGTATCAATCGGCCCTGTGCCGTGCCAAGGCAGATTGGCTGGTGGGCATCAACGCCACCCGGCTTTTCTCTGTGCTATACCACAAGACCCTGACCGTGGGCCGCGTCCAGACCCCTACCCTGAATCTGCTGGTAGAACGCGACGCCAAGATCGCGAATTTCAAGAAAGAGAAATATCACATCGTCCATATCGGTGTAGATGGCGCGGACGCAGTAAGCAGCCGCTTTTCTGACGCTGGCGAAGCAAACACTGCCAAGGTGGCCTGTGACGGAGCGCAGGCCGTTTGTGCTTCCGTGACGCGGGAGAAAAAGACGGAGCAGCCGCCCAAGCTCTATGATCTGACCACCTTGCAGCGGGAGTCCAACCGGCTCTTTGGCTTTACCGCCAAACAGACCCTTGATTACGCACAAACACTGTACGAAAAGAAGCTGCTGACCTATCCGAGAACGGACAGCCAATATCTCACCGACGATATGCTGCCTGTGGCGGAAAACCTTGTGTCCGGCCTTTGGGAGCTGGTGCCTTTCGCTTCCGGGCTGAACATTTCCCCGCAGTATGACCGCATCCTGAACAGCAAAAAGGTGACCGACCACCACGCTATCATCCCCACCGCTGAATTTGTGAAGCAGGGCTTTGACGGACTGGCCGAGAGTGAGCGAAAGCTGCTGTCCCTGATCTGCTGCAAGGTGCTGTGCGCCGTGGCCGGGCCTTATGTATATGAGGCTGTCACCGCCACATTCACCTGTGCCGGGAAAGAGTTTACCGCCAAGGGCAAGACCGTTCTTTCCCCCGGCTGGAAAGAGATTGACCGCCGTTTCCGTTCCTCCCTGAAAACCGATTCTGACGAGGACGCCGAGGCCGTGCGGGAGCTGCCGGAGCTGACCGAGGGCCAGACCTTTACGGACGTGGCTGCATCCGTCACGGAGCATTTCACCACGCCGCCCAAGCACTTCACCGAAGATACGCTGCTGTCTGCTATGGAACGGGCCGGGGCCGAGGATATGCCGGAGGACGCCGAGCGCAAGGGGTTGGGAACCCCGGCCACCCGCGCCGCTATTTTGGAAAAGCTGGTTCAGATGGGCTTTGTCCAGAGAAAGGGTAAGCAGCTCATTCCCACCAAGGACGGCATCAATCTGGCCGTGGTTCTGCCGGAGGCTTTGACCTCTCCCCAGCTTACCGCTGAATGGGAAAGCCGTCTAACCGAGATCGCCAAAGGGCAGGCTGACCCGGACGAGTTTATGGCCGGTATTGAGGCCATGACGCGGGAGCTGGTTAAGACCTATTCCTGCATCAGCGAAGATAAGCAGAAATTGTTTCAGGCCGAGCGTGTGGCAATCGGGACGTGTCCCCGCTGCGGCGAGGCCGTCTACGAGGGTAGGAAAAACTACTACTGCGGAAACCGGGCCTGCCAGTTTGTCATGTGGAAGAATGACCGATTTTTTGAGGAACGCAGGAAAGCGTTCACCCCGAAGATCGCCGCCGCGCTGCTCAAAGACGGAAAAGCAAAGGTAAAGGGCCTCTATTCCATGAAAACCGGCAAAACCTATGACGGGACGGTGCTTTTGGCCGATACCGGCGGGAAATACGTCAATTACCGTGTGGAACACAGGAGCTAAGACACTAACAGAGCAAGCATAGGGAGTGTGGCTACACTCCCGGTAAATCCCTGACCCGGCGCACCTGACCGGGCCGGGGATTTTGCTTGTTGGGAGTTTCCCAAACCCTTATATTTCAGAGAAAGGAGGCTGCCGATGGCAAGTTTACAGGACACCGTAAGAGAATATCAGGACGATTTACGAAGCGGCATTGCATGGCTGGCGTTCTGGCGGGAGGGCCGTTCATGGCACGGGGAAGCGTTTCATCTGGATATGAGCGACTATTTGTACCCGGAGGACAAAATGCGGCTTGCCGAGATACAGGCCACAGACCCCAAGGCCGTTGTGGTGAATGGTTATTATTCCGGCTATCTAGGCGAGGAAATGAGCGTGGACGAGCTGGCCGCCGGAGTGCGCCACCACTACGAAAACGGCCTAAGTAATATCGCCCCGTTTATGGTGGCCCACGACGATGTGCTGCCCCCGGAGGTATTGGAGGAAGCGCAGGCCAAGGCCCATGAAGCGGGGATGCCTTTTTATGAGCGCCCCTATAATGGCGAGGACATCGACCCGTATGTATATGACGGCAACATGAGCATTGAGGACTACGAGCTGATGCAGCGTCTAATGGAACAGGACAAAGAAAGGAGTGAGCGCGTGAACGAAGTTTTTTCTATCCAGCTCCATAACCGCCAGCTCTACGAACAGGGCAAGGATGGTGTCTGGCTGGATATGCCTACTACAACGGAACAACTACAAGCAGCCCTGCGGCAGATCGGCATTTCCGCCGACAATCCGCAGGACTTTTTTATCAACGGGTATTCCTACCCGGAGGGCCAGCGTCTTGCGCTGCCTTACGATATGGTGCTGGCCGCCGACGTGGACGAGCTGAATTTCCTTGCCGTCCGGCTGGGCCAGCTTGACGCCTCCGAGATCGCAGAGCTGAACGCCGCCCTGCAAAATCCCAAGGGTGGTTTTGAGAGTATCGGCCAGATCATCGACTTTACCGAAAACGTGGACTACTATGTGCATCTGCCGGATGTGCATACCGCCGCCGCATTGGGCGATTACTATCTGAACCGTTCCGGCATGGTGGATATGCCGCAGGAATGGAAAGCCGGGATTGATACGACGCAGTTTGGCCGTCACATTTCCCAGCAGGAACAGGGAGCTTTTACCGAGTACGGCTATATCGTAAAAAGCGGCGACAAGTGGCAGCGCATCCATGAGGGGCATCCGGTGCCGGAGGAATACCGGGTAATGGCCTTTCCCCGGCCGGAGGTTATGCGGGATGAGATCAAGACCCGGCAGTCAGCGGTAATGAGTGCCGAGGCCCCGCAGCCCCAGCCGGTTATCCCCATCGACTTGAACGGAAAGAACAATGCCGAACGCATGAAAGAGATCACTGACCGTCTGGAAGCTGGAATACAGGCCCTTTTTGAAAGTGAACAGTACAAAGCCTATCTCACGGCGATGTCCAAGTTCCATAATTACAGCTTCAACAATACGCTGCTGATTGCCATGCAGAAGCCGGACGCCTCTCTGGTTGCCGGTTTTGGCAAGTGGCGGGACGACTTTGAGCGCCATGTAAAAAAAGGCGAAAAAGGCATCAAGATACTGGCCCCGTCCCCCTACAAAGTGAAAAAGCAGATGGAGAAAATTGACCCGGTTACTCAAAAGCCGGTAATCGGCGCAGACGGCAAGCCCGTCACCGAGGAACGGGAAATTGAAATCCCAGCCTTTCGCGTCGTCACAGTCTTTGACGTGAGCCAGACCGAGGGCAAGGAAATCCCGGACATTGCCGTGTCCGAGCTGACCGGCAGCGTGGAACAGTATCAGGATTTTTTCACCGCGCTGGAAAAGGCGTCGCCGGTGCCGATTGCCTTTGAGAACATCGAGGGCGGCGCACACGGCTACTACCATCTGGAAGAAAAGCGGATTGCCATTAACGAGGGCATGAGTGAATTGCAAACCCTGAAAACGGCCATCCATGAGATCGCCCATGCCAAGCTCCACGCCATCGACAAGGACGCCCCAGCCACCGAGCAGGCTGACCGGCTTGACCGCCGCACCCGTGAGGTGCAGGCTGAAAGCGTGGCGTATGCTGTCTGCCAGCACTACGGGCTGGACACGTCGGACTATTCCTTTGGCTATGTGGCCGGTTGGAGTTCCGGGCGGGAGCTGTCCGAGCTGAAAGCCTCCCTTGAAACCATCCGTAAAGCAGCCAATGAGCTGATAACCGATATTGACGACCATCTGACCCAGATTCAGCAGGAGCGCGAGGCAAAACAGGAGGCCGAACAGCCGCAGGAACAGCAAACGCCAGACCAGACCGAGGCTCCGTCCCTTGACCCGACAGCGGAGCCGGTTGTTACGGTGCTTTGGAGTGAAAGCCCACATCTGAAAGAGGGCCAGACCATGCCGCTGCATGAGGCCGACGCCCTGTTTGCCAAGCTGGATGCAGAATATCCGGCAGGCATGGGCTATGACAAGACCAAGTTCCGCATTGACTTTACTTTCCGGGGACAGCCGGACAATTACGAGGGGCGGCAGGATTTTGGCGATGGGGACGGTTCCCTGATACAGCACATCCAGAGCTATCATGAATACTACGCCCAGGATGAAAGCTGGAAAAATCATGTGATTGTGGAAACCGGCTTAGAGGGCTGGGAGCAGGACAAAGCGGAACGGGATATGCTGCTGGGTGAGTTTGTTCCTTATATGAAGCTGCATTGTAATCTCTCCCACATGGAACAGGAAGCCAGACGGCCCCTGCTTTCCGGGGAGGAATTGACGCCGGAGCAGGAAGCCTATTTCCATGCCGTTCTTGAATATGTGCAGGAGTGCCGCCCGCTTCTCAATCAGGGCCAGTATCAGTTGCCGGAGCCGCCTAAGCTGTCCGACTTTGACCAGACCTTGCAGGACTATAAGGAACAGGTGCAGGTCGAGATTGCACAGGAGGCCGCCGCAGCCGGTATGACCGTGGAGGAATATGCGGCGGCTGGCTATGAATCGCCAGAGCAGGACAGCTTTTCTATCTATCAGATCAAGAGTGGTGATGAAACGCGGGACTATCGGTTTGAACCCTATGATCGCTTGCAAGCCACGGGCCGCTCTGTGGACAGGGCCAACTATGACCTTGTTTACACCGCGCCGCTGGATGGCAAGACCACGTTGGAGGACATCTACCGCACATTCAACATCGACCATCCGGCAAATTTCAAGGGACATTCCCTTTCTGTGTCCGACGTGGTGGTGCTGCATCAGGGAGGCAAAGATACGGCCCATTACTGTGACAGCTTTGGTTTTCAGCAGGTGCCGGAGTTTTTACGGGAAAATCCCTTGCGTACCGCCGAGCTGTCCACGGAACAGAACGAAAACATGATTGACGGCGTTATCAATAACACCCCGTCCATGGGCGAGTTGGAGGCCAAGGTAAAAGCCGGGGAACAGATTTCCCTTACCGATCTTGCCGATGCTGCCAAAGCTGAGTCCAAGAAGCCCAAGGCCAAACAGTCCCGCAAGACCCAGCAGAAAAAGCCATCCATTCGGGCGCAGCTCAAAGCCGCACAGGAGGAACAGGCAAAAAAGAAACCGGCACGGGAAAAATCACAGGAATTGGAGGTGTAAGGGATGCAGAAGTTTGAAAATGTGGACGTTCTGGCCGCGCTGGGCGAGATCATGCGGCAGAACACCGCGTTTTATCGGAATGACTTTGACATTGACAAAGAAATCATAAAGCGGGCCGCCGCCAGCGATCAGGCCGTGGATAAGACCCTGCTGTGGATGTCCCGGCCCTCCGGGACGTACTGCTTCCGGGAACGTGATGTGTTCCTGAAAGATACCCGGCAGCACAATATATGGCGTTTCTACGGGGAGCAGACCCGCGACAAGATACTGGCCTACGCTGTGGAGCTGACCGGCACCAAGGATGATATTATCCGGGGCAATCTCTATGAGCTGGACTACCAGCAGTATTTTCAGCACGTCATTGATGCTGCCTTGCCGGTGAGTGTGAACCGGCTCTTTTATGAGCATGGAAGCCGTGACACTCCGGCGGAACAATTTTTTGACGGAAGCCCAGACCGTGTGCTGGGAGATTTCCTGCGGTATGAGGCCCAGCCCCGCGACCCGGCTGTGCTGCAGGAGGCGTTACAGCAGGAGCAGCACGGACGGAAGCAGGCAAGACCGGGAGATTTCAAAGCCCACATCACCGCTTTGCATGACAGCCGGATTGAAACCGAGGCCCAGCGCATCGTGGATAAGCTGAAATATCTGTCTGCACCCAACAGCCCCAACAAGACGCATTTCATGGTGGAGATCTCACCGCACTTTGACGCGCTGGCCTCCACCAAAGACAATGACCGGCTCTTTGCCATGCTGCCCTATAAATCTCTATGCTTTACCGGCATAAAAGACCGGCACGGCGTGTATGCCATGATTGGCAAGGACGAGCGCCGGGATGTGTCAATACGCAGGCCCCGGCCCTCTATCCGCAAGCAGCTCACCGACAGCAGACAGGCCGCCAGCCCGAAAAAGGCGGCAGCCAGAACCAAGAAAAACGAATTGGAGGTATAACCAAATGCACTTTACTGTGGAGGAAGAAAACTTGATCTGTATGTATCACAATGCAGACCGGCGCAGGACGATGGGCAAGATTACCGCCGCCCTGCCAGATATGGACGGGGATATGCGGGCACTGGCCCAGCAAACCCTTTCCAAGCTGGAACGCATGACGGATGCCGACTATGACAACCAGAAGTTCAATTTCACATACGAGAACGAATAAATAACAGCAAACGCCGGGCGCGGCGGCCATGTGGCTGCTTGCGTCCGGCGCATATTTTCTTATTTACCCCAAACAATCGAGAGGGGCTACAAGATTTAACATTTTTCCAACAACCAGACAAAGAAATCCGACGATAGTACTCATATTAGAAATCATAGACATCCCTCCTCGAATGTTAGCTATCATGTTACAGTCCCCGATCTCTTG
Organism: Bacteroides galacturonicus; assembly: GCF_003096855.1. Taxonomy (NCBI): domain Bacteria; kingdom Pseudomonadati; phylum Bacteroidota; class Bacteroidia; order Bacteroidales; family Bacteroidaceae; genus Bacteroides; species Bacteroides galacturonicus. Next base: position 325,031 of record NZ_QEOA01000005.1, read on the forward strand.
TTACCAAGCCTCATTAGCAACACAACCTCTCGATTGTGTGGGGCGGGACATATATATTATACCACTCTTTTTTCAGCTTTCAACTCCAGTTCTAATTTTTTGTATGTGGTTAAGTTTTTGTTCGACTTTCCACTGATGCGCCACAAAAGTTTAGGTAATTCTTCTGGTGAAAACTTCTTCTGTAACAAATAAATATTTAATCTGTTATACTTGTTTCCCGGAAGATGCAGTAGTTTGTATTTGCGAATATTAGTATTGTCTTTCAATGCTTCCAGCACTTCTTCTAAATCGGATGCGTGTTGGAAATCTGGATATTGGGATAAGACCTCTACAAATTTACCCAAAACAATGTTCCTGCATCCAGATATATTCGTATTGACGATGGTAGTATATTCTATATGGGCAGTATCAAATTTGCAGTCGATGAATTTGCATCCCATAAACACACAGTCAGTGATATAGGCATTGGAAAAATTACATTTGTTGAAACTCGTACCCCAAAAATCACATCCAGAAATTTTTGCAAAAGAAAAATCAACTTTTTTGAAGTGAGAACCGCGAAAATTCAAATAATCAAAATGCTTATTTTGGGCATTACACTTGACTAATTGACTTTTGGCCAAGTAACGGCAACGTGCCTCATTAACAACTTTTTGAGGCCGACGCTTGCGTGTGATAAGGTTCAGTCGATCAATTCTATAAGTTTGTCCCATGTTTTGCCTCTCGATCTGCATTTTGATACACCGATAATATGAAGTCTGCCATAGCGATTGCGGAATTAACAAAGAGACGGGTATGATAATCAGCTATGCCAATGCGCTTACTACCAACGCCGTGAGAATCACTTTCCTTATTTCTCATTTCAGCGATTGCAGAGATTATCTTTTCCAAACCTGAGAGAAGCGTGTTTATGCGCTTGTCCAAATTCTTGTCTGCGTGCATATTATATAAAGTCTTGACCTGACCGTAAAGTTTGCCAATATCACCGCTGTCCGAGGGAACTTCTCCTTTTTTCTCAATAACATAGCAAAAGGTTTCTTCGAGTATGGTGCGGGCCTTGGTAATGGCGCTATCGAAATTTCCCTCATCAATGTCCTTATTGGCTCTGCCAGCCAAATCTTTTATATAGGCGCGGTCAATGATTTTTACTGCTGGCGCAGCAACAGCGACAACCTCCCCCACATTACAAACCTGATATACCTTGCCTATAACGCGTAATTCGTGACCGCCAAAGTATAAAATGCTGTTAATCTGTTCCAAAACTTTTTGTAAAATAGCTTCGTGTGCGCTCTGTATGTCCTTTACAGATAAATCTCTTAGCACATCTACAAATTTATCTTTTGAAAAAAGATAAGAAAGAAAATCAGACATCCGATTTTGCTTAATGCAAAAAGCCATAATATTGTCAAAGTATTGCCAGCGGCTCAACGCTCCGCCAGACCATGAGTAGGTTGCTGGCAACCCAAAGAAAGACGAAAGCTCGCAAATAGCTGGCCCGCTTAAATACGGCATCGCTATTTTTATTTTTGTTTGGTTTCCATATTTATCTTCAAAGGTCAGTTCACCGAAGTCTTTATCACCATCTAAAATGGCTATAATTTCTTTAGATCGGAGCAAAGAAAAATTGTTCTTCTCCATGACTGTACCTCCCACGCTAAACATTGTATTTATTCGCTTAAATTATAGCAGAAATAAAGTGTAAAGTCTATTATGAAGCCACCAGACACAAATACCAAAACGTTTGTTGTGTCTGGTGGCTTTCTTTTTTTACCCATTTCTACGCATTTAGAACAGCGTTTCGGCGGGGATCGGATAAATCATTCCACCACACATGTAACCATGCCGGAAAAGTCCCGGAATAGCGGGCTTTTTAAGGCCCTAAATGCGTAGATTGCCAGTATCTTTTCCGCTGTCGTTCTGCCTCTTTGCGGCGGCGCATCCGTTTGGCGCAGGCTGGGCAGTATTTGGCCCGGTTGGACTTTGGCATAAATACAGCGTCACACTCGGAGCAGCGTTTCACCTCATCCCGGTCTTTGGTGATCTCGGCACACAGGGCCGCATCCAGCGGGAGGACAGCAGCTCGGAACCACCGGCATAGCAGCGAATAGGAAATGCTTTGAATACAAACACATTCTTTGCCATCGTCCAGCAGCAGACAGTTCCCGTCACAGTAATTGCAGCACTCCCGCACCAGCTTCCGGGCCTTGCGATATTGCGGGTAATTCATTCTCGGTAAGCTCATAACTCTTGCGACCATTCCTTTCCCGGTGTCACCCGCAAAATGCCGTCCACATTCTGCTTGATGATACCGTATTCCTGCATCTGCTTTTTTGCTTCGCCGTACTGTTCATACAGCCGCTCTTTTTCCTCGGCCAGCCGCTTGTACTCGGCTTTCAGGGCATACAGATCAGGGAGCTTTTTCATGCCCTGTTCCTTTAGGGCCTTTGCCGCAGCTTCATACAAAATCAAGGTGTTTTCATGCTCACGTCGAAATTTAGCCTTGTCCGCTGCCTTGCGATATTCCAGCGCCACGGGCCGGAGCTGCTTGTAGGTGGTGACGTTCTTTATCAGCACCGCCATATCTGCAAGCCGATGTTCCGCGGCTTTCAGGGCAGCGGCGGCCTCGTCGTTGGCGGCGGTGATCTCGGCTACTTTGATTTCCAAATCCGGGTAAGTGTCTATCCCATGTTCTGTCAGGAAGTTCAGTGTCATTGCGGCCTGCTTCAAGTTGTGGAGCTTCGCCCACTTCTCATAACCCGCCGACTGTTGTGCCTTGATGCTGTTTTCCAGATCAATCCGCAAGGAAATTCCCTTGCGTTCTTTTGGCCTCCTTGCGATGACGCGGCTTTTGATACGCTCTTTGATCGCTTCTTCGGTGTAGGCTTCCCCCAGCGTCTTGCAGCGGGTGAAGCGTTCCTGGCCGGGAGCGCGGAATGAAATGAATTTGCCCGGTTTGATCTCATAACCCTGCGCCTGCATGAGCCGCAGAAAATCGTCAAAGTCTTTGGCCTGCGGGATGGCAGCATCAATAGCAACTTTGAGCTTTGCTTTCCAGCTTGTCCCTTTCCGCTGGGCGTCCCACTCGGCGTAGCTCTTGCCCTTACTCTGGCCGGGCTTCACCACGGACAATCCGTGTTCTTTACACAGCCGGTCGCTGGTGCGCCGGATGTAGGCATAGCTCTGTTTGTTGGAAACGTACTTGAGCTGATTGACCATATCCACGGCACAAAACAGGATGTGATTGTGGACGTGGCCCTTATCAATATGGGTTGTCAGCACATAGGGGTATTTTCCTTGCAGCACTTCATCGGCAAGCTGCTTCCCGATCTCATGGGCCTGTTCCGCTGTGGCCTCGCCGGGAGCAAAGGACTGTATCAGATGGTGGGCCAGATTGTTGCCCTTTTGGTACGCCTGCGCCAGCAGCATTTCAAATTCAATGTCTGCTGTTTCATAGGAACAGGCAAAGGAAGACACCAGCAGCTTGTCGTCGGTCTTGTCAGGGTTTTCGATGTAGTCCAGGGCTTTTTTCAGCGTTGACTTGATAGGATGTATCTTTGTAACTGCCATATCTGCGCCAACGCCCCCTTTATATCTTCGATGTCCTGTGCGTACACCGGCCCCATGCTGTTCAGCCGCTTTGCAATCTGATTGACGTTGACGCCGATTTTCTGTATCTCGGCGGTCTGCGCCCGGATGTCGGTAGTATCCATGTTGACGATATAGCCGTCAATGAGCATCTTCCGGGCATAAGCTGAAAAGTTTTTCGTATGCAGCAGTGACATTTTCTGTTCAATCAGTTTTCGTTCCTCCGGCGTCACGGGAACGCGCAGCACAATCTTTCTGGTTCTGTTTACCATGCTTCACCGTCCTTTCCATTCAAGGGGTTTGGGGACTTCCCCAACAAGCAAAACGGACGAGGCCCGGCAGGGACGGGACGGGCCGTTTTGTTCGGGAGTGTGGCTACACTCCCTATGCTTGCTACGTTACTGTTTCTCCGCTAACAAGACGTTCCCAAACCCCAAAACTACCCGCAAAATAGCCCCTTGGAAAGAAAAAAGTGAAAAAAATAGAGGGCGCTTGCGCGTCCCCATAAAAAGAAAACAGAGGATGTGTTTACTCACCCTCCGTTTCTTCGTTTGGCTGTTTGATTTTCAAGGCCCCGTCAATGGCACCCTCCACGATTGGTAGATACTGCTCTGGGCAAAGTTTCAGCTTGTGGTTGACACGTTTCCGATCTTCGCTTTCCTCCCGCATGACTTCTGGATTGAAGTAGTGTTCCACGGGCAAGCCGCAAATTTTGATAAGCTGTATCACGACGGGCAGACTGGGGATTGTCCCCTCATTCTCGATATTGGCAAGATACCGGGATTCGATGTTTACCTTTTCCGCTAAGTCTTTTCGTGTGAGATGCTTTGCTTTCCGCGCCGCCTTTACGTCTGCGCCGAAAGTTTCAAAACCGGGGCAATCTTCAATTTTTGCCATATTGCATCACCCATTTACATTCTATATTTCATAGTCTGCTCATGGAATGTTGCTATATGCGGATAGCTTAAACTTTATAATTCATACTTTGTTTGTTGTATTCTTCGAGAAAACGAATTATAATATAGCAGTGGAGGGAATGTATATGAACTACATGACGTTGAAAGAAGCAAGTGAAAAATGGGGCGTGACGCCGCGCTGGATAAATTATTACTGTGCTGCGGGCCGCATCCCCGGCGCTGTGAAGATGGGAACAGTGTGGCTAATTCCCAAAAACGCACAGAAGCCTGTGGATATGAGGACAAAACAAGGAAAGGAATTAAAACATGAATAGAATATTGCTATTGGAGGATGATGTAAGTCTGGTAGATGGCTTGGTCTACTCTTTGAAAAAGAATGAATTTGATGTTGACGTTGCCCGTACTGTGTGTGAGGCAAAACAATACTTGTCCGCACTCGACAGATACGATTTGTTGATTTTGGATGTCACCCTGCCTGATGGAACAGGATTTAACGTATGCGAAAAAGTAAGAAAAGAAAATCATCAGATACCGATTATATTCCTGACCGCATCGGATGAAGAAGTCAGCGTAATCCGTGGATTGGATAGCGGCGGGGACGATTATATCACCAAGCCTTTCAAGCTGGGGGAATTGTGTTCCCGTATCCGGGCGCTGCTGCGCCGGGCTGGGGTTTCCCAAAGCGAAAAGACCACTTCTATTGAATGTGGCGACATTTCCATTGACCTATTAGGTAGCCGTGCAGCCTTAAAGGGAAAAGCATTGGATTTGACAAGTGCCGAATATCGTTTGCTTTGTCTGCTGGTAAGAAACGCCAATCGTGTTGTGACAAGGGACATCATTCTAAATGAGCTGTGGGATGATACAGGAAATTTTGTTGATGATAACACCCTGTCGGTCTATGTGCGGCGGCTTCGTGAGAAAGTGGAATCTGATCCGTCGCGCCCCGAACACCTTATAACAATCCGTGGATTTGGCTACCAATGGAAAGAGGTGTCTGTATGAACCTATGCCGCGATAAACAGATTAAAGGCTTCTTGCTATTTTTGATCTCCTTTGCCTTACTGCTTGTAGGTACAGAAACCGTCTTAGCCATCTATCAGGTGAACGATGTGGAAGTTCTGTGGCTCACTCACGATGAAGCGGTTGTATCCTCGCTTTTGGAACAGGGTGTTTCCAAAGAAGCGATTGTAACCGCCCTAACGAACACAGAAATTAGTGAAGATGGCAGGTCATTATTAGCGGCTGCGGGTTTGGGAAAACAGACAGGAATCAATATACGGCCCTTTCTAAATCAATTTCAGCAATCTACTTTCTGCATTACGCTCTGTGCCGTGATGTTTTTGCTCCTTGTGCTTTCCATAGGAATGTTCGTTTTTTTCTGGAAAAGGAAGCGATTATACCAACAGGCGGACAAAGTATTGACGAATTACATCAACGGGGATTACTCTTGTCATTTACCGCAGAATTATGAGGGAGCCATTTTCCAAATATTTTCCTCGATAGAGCAGCTTGCAACCATGCTCCAATCAAAAAATGAAACAGAACATAAAGCAAAGGAGTTTTTGAAAGACACCATATCCGACATATCCCACCAGCTTAAAACACCTCTGTCGGCCCTCGCCATGTATCAGGAGATTATTGAGAGTGAGCCGGAAAATGCGGAAACGGTAAAGCAATTTGCAGCTAAGATGGGGATTTCTCTAAAGCGTATGGAGCAGCTAATCTTATCCATGCTGAAAATAACCCGACTGGATACGGGGAGCATTGTTTTTGAGAAAAAAAGCTGCCGTTTGTCCGAGCTGATTACACATTCGGTCAATGAATTAACTACACGGGCTAAAAACGAAAATAAACAAATTCAGATCGATGGCGATGGTGAGCAGCAGCTTATTTGTGATATGGAATGGACAGGTGAAGCGATTGGAAACATCGTAAAAAATGCGCTGGATCACACACAAGCTGGCGGCGTTGTCCGTATTACATGGGATCGCACTCCTGCTATGTTTCAGATTTTTATTTCTGATAATGGAAGCGGCATAGCCCCGGAGGATATTCACCATATCTTCAAACGCTTTTATCGCAGCAAACATTCTCTTGACACACAGGGGATTGGGCTGGGGCTTTCACTTGCTAAATCTATTATCGAAGGACAAAACGGCGTTATCTCTGTGCAAAGTGAATTAGGCGCAGGAACAAACTTTACGCTCTCTTTCCTTACGGAATTGTAAGGTCAAATTCATCTGTTTGTAAGCTGCTTTTGCTATCCTTTTGAGAAAGGAGGCATTGACACTATGGAAATTTTGAAAGTACACAACTTATGCAAAACTTATGGTAAGGGCGAAGCAAAGGTAGACGCCCTGAAAAAAGTATCCTTTTCGCTGGACAAAGGAGAGTTTGCCGCTGTCGTGGGGGAATCTGGGTCTGGCAAGAGTACTCTGTTGAACTGCATCGGCGCTTTGGATGCTCCATCTTCCGGCGATATTTGGGTTGACGGGCAAGACCTGTTTTCCATGAAAGAGGAACAGCGCACGATTTTTCGCCGTCGTAATATCGGCTTTATTTTCCAATCCTTTCAGTTGGTTTCCGAGCTGAATGTGGAGCAGAATATCATGTTTCCTCTTCTTTTGGACTATCGTAAGCCCGACCCGGCAGCGGTAGAAGAAATTTTGGAACTCTTGGGCCTTACAGAACGACGTCACCATCTGCCGAACCAGCTATCCGGCGGACAGCAGCAGCGCGTTGCTATTGGCCGGGCGTTAATCACTAAGCCTAAGTTGATTCTGGCGGATGAACCCACTGGCAATCTGGACAGCAAGAACAGTCAAGATGTCATTGCTCTGCTTACACAGGCATCCCGCCGTTATCAACAAACGATCCTGATGATTACCCACAACAAAAATTTGACGGCATCCGTTGATCGGGTGTTCCGGGTATCAGATGGTGTTTTGGCGGATTTGGGAGGAAAAACAAATGAAGCGTTATCTTGACCTTGTTCCCATATCCGCAAAAGTCCACAGGAAACAAAACCGGATGTCCATTTTCTGTATCGTTCTGGCAGTATTTTTGGTAACAACCATTTTTGGCATGGCAGATATGTTCGTCCGCAGCCAGATTTTGCAGGCCCAGCAGGAATATGGAAACTGGCATATCGCCATCGAAAATATCAGCAATGAAGAAGCGGCAATTATCGCTTCACGTCCTGATATTGAAGCATTTTCGCCGTATGGTGTACTCAATTATCGTGGAGATTTAGGCTACACTTTAGGAGGAAAAAATGTAGCGATATGTGGATGTGATGAAAGCTATATAACCGAAATTTGGGCTGGTCAACTTGAAGAAGGTGTTTTTCCACAGGCAAGTAATGAAGCGTTGGTGACTGAAAATGTAAAGCAGATAATGGGAGTTACGGTTGGTGATTCCATCACCGTCGAAACTTCAGATGGCGATAATCTGATTTTTACCATATCTGGATTTATGAAAAATTCAGCCTCGATAATGAGTGGTGATTCTTACGGCATTATTTTAAGCACAGAAGATTACTGCACAATTTATCCGAACGTACCCGATGGAGAACCGAATGATTACGGCCTCCTGTTTTTTGCTCAATTTGCAAACACAAGAAATATACAGGGGAAAATTGCAGATTTAAAAGAGCAATGCAAATTATCGGATGAACAAATATCTTCCAACAATAATCTGCTTGGCTTACTTGGACAAAGCCGCGTTCCATTTTTGTTACAGGTTTACCTAGCTGCGGCTGTATTGTTTATACTGGTAATGTTAGCTGGTATTATGATGATTGCAAGCAGCCTGAATAGCAATGTAGCCCAGCGGACAGAATTTTTCGGCCTTATGCGCTGTATCGGTGCAACGCCAAAACAGGTTATGCGCTTGGTACGGAAAGAGGCACTTAGTTGGTGCCGTTTGGCGATCCCTGTGGGTATTTCCATCGGTGTAATTGTTATTTGGGCCTTATGTGCGGTTTTACGTTTCCTAAGTCCAGAATATTTCGAGGCGATGCCTGCATTTGGATTTAGCCTACCAAGTATTTTTTCTGGAATCGTTGTGGGCTTAGTGACAGTTTTGTTTGCTGCCTACTCTCCGGCAAAAAAGGCAGCAAAAGTATCTCCGTTGGCAGCAGTTTCCGGTAATGCAAACGCCTTAGAACCTACAAGAAATGCCGCTAATACTCGACTGTTTAAGATTGATACAGCACTTGGGATTTATTACGCAAAAGCAAATCGAAAAAATCTGATTTTGATGACAAGCTCATTTGCTCTTAGTATTATCCTTTTCCTTTCATTCTCTGTGACAGTTGAGTTCATGCAGCATACCTTAACACCGCTTCAACCATGGACAGCAGATCTATCTATCATAAGCCCTGATAACTCCTGCGCTATTGACAAAGCATTACTTGATGATCTAAAGGAAAATCCTGTTGTGGATTTAGCGTATGGAAGAAAGTTTGCATACGAGGTTTCTTCTGTCACAAACGGCATTGAAAAAAAGATGGATTTGATCTCTTATGAGCAGTATCAATTTGATTGGGCAAAGCACTATTTGTTAGAGGGTTCTCTTAAATCTGTGCAAACTGATGTATGGACAGGCTTAATCGTTTATGATCCGCAGAACACAATACAAATAGGCGATACTGTATCGCTGAATATAAACGGACGAAGTAAAGAAATCCAAATCGTGGGAATGTTGTCCGACTGTCCGTTTTACAGTGCTGCCGGTGTTGGAACCATTATCTGTTCAGAGGATACGTTTGAACAAATTACTGGCGAATCAAAATATACGATTATTGATGTACAGTTAGCCAAAGGCGCAACAGACGAAGATGTTTATGAGATCCGTCAAACGGTAGATTCCTCATTTACTTTCGCAGATGAACGTATGGGCAACAGCAGTACCATGGGAACCTACTATTGTTTCTGGCTGTTCATCTATGGGTTCCTCGTCCTAATTGCATTGATTACAGTTTTTAATATAATCAACAGTATTGCCATGAGTGTGTCCGCAAGGCTAAAACAATATGGCGCTTTCCGTGCCATTGGAGTAAGTGTGGGACAGCTAAGTAAAATAATCGTTGCAGAAGCCTTCACCTATACCATAATCGGCGGTGTAGTTGGCACGGTGTTGGGGATGCTTTGTAATAAGCTGTTGTTTGAAATGCTGATCGGCTATAAATGGGGGGATACTTGGACTATTCCATTTTCGGAATTAGCCATTATTCTGTTGATCGTTGTAATCTCTGTTATTCTGGCTGTGCATGGGCCAATCAAGAGAATACGCAATATGTCCATTGTTGATACGCTCAGCGCACAATAAATTTGGGGCAGGCGGTTTCGATTTTGAAACCGCCTGCCTGTTTTTGACCTTACAGAATCGTAAGGTTAAATTCACCTGATTGTAAGTTACAATAGATAGAATGTACTTAAACACACAGAAAGCGCTTGGAGGATTTTGTCTATGAAAATGAGCAGACACAAGAGAAAATATATTATTCTGCTGTGTATTGGACTTATTGGTATTTTCCTTGCTATCTGGACTATTTGGAGTAATAAGGCGCTGATGGTGAGTGAGATTTCAATTTCCAGTGACAATTTACCATCTTCCTTTTCCGGCTATCGCATTGCTCATATATCCGATTTACACAATACACAGTTTGGAGAGGAAAATGCCACCTTATTGCAAATGCTGTCCGAGTGTCAGCCGGATATTATTGTTATAACCGGCGATCTTATAGACGCCCAGCACACGGATGTAGAAGTCGCAATTTGCTTCGCACAAAAAGCCGTCCAAATTGCACCGACCTACTATGTGACCGGCAATCATGAGGCAAGCAGTTCTCAATATGACACTTTGAAAACAGAACTTAAAGATACGGGAGTTACCCTATTAGAGGACGAAATTGTATATTTAGAGCAAGACGGAGAAGTCATAGCGCTTCTCGGAATAGATGATCCGAATTTCACCATCAAAGGGGATTTGTTCGATGAAGTCCCGGCAATGGTCAATACGAAACTAAAGAGTATGCTCGAATACGATACTGTGTATTCTGTTCTGCTATCACATAGGCCGGAGTTGTTTGAAACGTATGTAGCCTGTGGTGTTGATTTGGTATTAAGTGGCCATGCCCATGGTGGGCAATTTCGTCTGCCGTTTATCGGTGGCCTGATTGCGCCCGATCAAGGACTGTTTCCTAAATACGACTCTGGTCTTTATACAGACGGAATAACAAATATGGTTGTTAGCCGTGGCCTTGGAAATAGTATTATTCCATTCCGCTTTAATAATCGGCCAGAGGTTGTATTAGTAGAACTTAACGCCGAATAACGATACTCCAACCGAATATTGAAATTATCTGCCGGACGACGGCAAAAGAAAAAAAGCCGTCGTACAGCAGAAGCATTTTCACGCGCTCATGAAGCGGCGGCTTTTGAGAAATCAAGGCCGCCGCTTCGTCTGCATCCAGACGTTCAGAGGCACGGCGGCCCATAGGAGGATGCCGCCGTGTCAATATTATTTTTGCATAATTCCCATGAGCTTCATCAGCTAAAAAAAGCATTGCCCCTCCGCAGGATAAGTACGGTGGCAAATATGAACTATACTATGTAAGCGATTATTTAAATATATCATTTCTTCGCCCAGTAGGTTTACGACCTGCCGGGCGATTTTTGTCGAGTATTGTAACCCGGCCATGCCCGAAAAAATATTTTCAAGAATTATCAAAAAGGAGACGTTTAGCGGGTAGCAAAGGGCCTGTCTGGTGTCATGTTGGCGGAAAGGGACAGAACCACCACATCCCCCACAGAAAGGGGGTGAGAAGATGGAAGCTATCCCCCGCGACTATGGCGCTCAGTGCCGGTTTGATGCTTTCTGCAAAACCGTACTGCGAAATGAGGCCCGAAACTACCACCGGGATATGAAACGCCAGCGCGACCGTGAAACGTCGTTCAGCGTTCTCCCGCAGGCAGAATTGGACAAGCTCTACACCGTAGATCATTACCCCAGCGACGACTTTGTGTTTTCGTCCCACGGCTATGATTTACATATCGACAACGAGCTTGTAGCCGCCGCATTTGCCGAACTGCCCCAGCAGGCGCAGAGCATTTTGGTTTTGCACTGTGTTCTGGAACTGGCAGACGGCGAGATCGGCGCACTCATGGGAATGTCCAGAAGTGCCGTCCAGCGGCACAGGACTAAAACGCTGAAAGAGCTGCGAACAAAATTGATGGCGTTGATGCCGGAGGGAGGTTAGACGCGGATGAAAAATCCCAACTACAAAGGCATTGAGCTTTTGCCCCTTTCGGTGATCGAGGCCGCCCGCGCCGGTGATGCCGAGGCCGTGGAACGAGTATTGCGGTACTACGAGGGTTACATCAACAAGTTGTGTACCCGGACGCTTTACGACGAATACGGCCAGCCTCATGTGTGCGTGGACGAGTACATGAAGCGCCGTCTGGAAATCAAGCTCATTTCTTCCATCGTCACGATACCGTGACGAACCGGCCCCCCGGAGGCTGAAACAGCTTAACCCTTTCCCTGTTTCTTCCCTCTGCGGCGGGCCACTGGCAGCACCTTGAAAAAGAAAGCCCGTTGGGAGGCCAACGGCGCAGTATAGGGCAACGGACACATTCTGTATGTTCCGCGTCGGTGGATGCGCCATGATCTCATATCCTTTGAGTGAGCGAGAACCATCTACACCGAGAGTTGGCAGCTCGTAAGCAGCGGCACATACGCTAACGATACTCCCGCGTTGAACGCCCACACAGCATTGCGCGGCGCACCCACAAGCATGGGCCGAGGTGAAATTCCTGTGGAGCTGATGCCATCAGCCGTCCGTTTTATGCCCATCTCCCCTATTCTGTAATAATATTGAACAAGCAGTATCGCATACGCTGTTTTGAAAGGGGCGATGTCGATGCAAGAACAGAATTCTACACAACCGGTTCAGCAGACGTGTCAAAGTGTTTTCAAAAGCGGCGAAAGCACAACGACCAAAAATCAATTCACGCGCAAGTGGATTGAACTGATTAACCAGCTTGAAAAAAATAAAAGGATAGCCGCCGAAAATCGGTAATGACAAGCTATTGACTTACATGGTATAATTCATGTATGTGAATAGCTTGTTTCTATCTCTACGGAGATGTGAATATGAAAGTAGCTATTTATTGCCGCTTATCCGAAGAAGATCGGAACAAGCAATTTGAAACCGACGACAGCAACAGCATCCAGAACCAGAAAGCCATGCTGCTGCAATATGCTATGGAACAGGGGTGGGAAGTATATAACATTTACAGTGACGATGATTACACAGGTTCCGACCGCAGACGGCCGGAATTTAACCGTCTGTTAGCAGACGCGGAGGCCCGCCGATTTAACATTGTCCTCTGCAAAACGCAATCCCGTTTTACCCGTGAATTGGAACTGGTTGAAAAATACATACACGGCCTTTTCCCGATTTGGGGCATCCGATTTGTCAGCATCGTAGACAATGCCGATACTGCCAATAAGGGAAACAAAAAGTCCCGTCAGATTAACGGCCTTGTGAACGAGTGGTACTTAGAGGATATGTCTGATAATATCCGAAGTGTTCTCACCAACCGCCGACAGAACGGTTTTCACATCGGTGCTTTTGCTCTTTATGGGTACAAGAAAGACCCTGAACAAAAAGGGCATCTTATCATTGATGAAGAAGCCGCTGCTATCGTCCGGGAAGTGTTCACCCTCTTTTCGCAGGGCTATGGCAAAACCGCTATTGCGCGGATGCTGAACGACAGAGGCATCCCAAATCCCACGGAGTACAAAAGGCTTCACGGTCTGCGTTACCAGCAGCCCAAGAGGAAGAACAGCACGCTCTGGAAATACTTTGCTATCTCCGATATGCTGATAAATGAAATCTATATCGGAAACATGGTGCAAGGCAAATACGGCAGCGTTTCTTATAAGACGAAGCAGAACAAACCACGCCCGAAAAGCGAATGGTATGTCGTCGAGGGAACCCATGAGCCGATTATTGATCGGGAGCTTTGGGATAAGGTGCAGGCCATGATTGCAGAACGTGCGAAACCCTTTGATACCGGCACCATTGGCCTGTTTGCCAGAAAAGCCCGCTGTGCCAACTGCGGCTATACAATGCGTTCCTCCAAAAACCGGGGCAAACATTATCTTCAATGTTCCAACCGCCATGTAGCCAAGGACGCCTGCATTGGCTCCTTTATCTCCGTGGATAAATTGGAACAGATGGTGATTGCCGAACTGAATCGGCTGGCTGCGGAGTATCTGGACAAAGACGAGCTGGAACAGAATATTGAGTTTTGCGACAACTTACAGGGACAGAAAAAGCGGCTGCTTGCCGATATGTCGGCCTATGAAAAGAAGATTGCCGAGTACAGCAAAGGAATCCGTGAGCTGTATATGGATAAAGTCAAGGGCCTCATATCCGAGAGCGATTTTGTGGAATTGTCGAAGGACTTTACCACGGAAAAAGAACGCTTAGAGCGTGTGATGATCGACGGCCAGAAGCAGCTTGCAGAAATCGAAGAACGGATTGCTGTTGGTGATAATCGTCGTGAACTGATCGAACAGTACACCAATCTGGAACACCTGACACGGGAGATCGTTGAAATCCTGATTGACTACATCGTGATAGGCAAGAGGATTCCTGGAACAAAGGATGTTCCCATCGAAATTCACTGGAATTTCTGATAACTGTCCTGAAATGGGACTGAAACGAACCAATCAACCTAAAATGTTGTTCTTATATGATTGCAGCAGAACAAAAGGCACGAACAACTTACGATAACCTTATAAGGCTTGCCAAAGATGACCCCGATGTTCTCGACCCGCTTAAATTCTTAAGAGAGCGTGAAATCGTCCACTTCCAACGTTTTGGTGAAGCCTTATCTATAATACAGAGCAAGCTTGACTGTAATAATTACTATCTATACAATCCTGAATTTGATAAAAACTGCAACTGTATCAAGAAATAATTATGCCAATATGAAATCATAGTCTATAGCATAAAATTGGGCTGTCGCAATAAGAAAATATAACTATATAGATATACCGACTTAACTATCAATCTATATAATATATACATTTCTTAGTGCGGCAGCCCCTTTATTAATATATAAAGCTGTCTGGCAGGTGTACGCTCTCCTGTATCTTCCTTATATTTCCTGTCTATACAAGCTGCGTGTGAACCATACGAATTCTTCCACATCAGATAGCTTCTATATCCAATAATAATTTGTATCAAATAATAATTATATATTCTTAATTAGTATGTCATAACCTCATATCCATCATCAGTAACGTGAACCATTATTTCCCACTGTGCTGAATATGAATCATCTTCTGTGTATATTGTCCAGCCATTGTCATCATCAACATATACATCCGGGTAACCGGCATTAATCATTGGCTCAATAGTGAATACCATACCGGGTGCCATTACCATACCTGTTCCCTTCTTAATAACATAACTGACAAATGGTGTTTCGTGGAATTCAAGACCAATTCCGTGTCCGCCCACTTCACGAACCACTGAATATCCATTTTCCTTGGCGTGCTTGCTTATTGCATCTGCAACATCCCCCAGATGTCCCCATGGCTTAACCTGTGCAAGTCCAAGCTCCACACATTCCTTTGCAACATCTACAAGCTTCTTATGCTCTGGTGCAACATTTCCTAAACAGAACATTCTTGAAGAATCTGAAAAATAGCCATTAAGAATTGTTGAGCAGTCAACATTTACGATATCACCATCTGCTAATACTATATTAGATGATGGAATACCGTGACATACTTCATTGTTAATAGATGTACACACACTCTTTGGAAATCCTTCATAATTAAGAGGTGCCGGAATTCCACCCATAGCTGTTGTCTTTTCATACACCATCTCATCAATTTCCTGTGTTGTCATACCCACTTTAATGTTCTCAGCTACATAATCAAGTACAGCAATATTAATCTTACTGCTCTCTCTCATACCCTGAAGCTGTTCTTCATTCTTTATAATGCTTCTTGGCGGAACTTTGTGGAATTTCTTTCTGTACATTTCAATTTTCTTATCAAAATCCATATGGCATTCACAATAAGGCTTTTTACTGCCACACCAGCAAGGGTCATTTCTCATTAACTTCTTCATTGTTGTTACTCCTCATTTCTGTGCATATATACACTTTATAATCTGTAATATTACTATATATACAATACCAATTTATAATACTGTTATACATATGCAATACCACATTATATCTGCATCAGCTATACCTGCAAATTACTAATTACTGCTATATATTTACATCAGCTATACCTGTGCATTACCACTATATATCTACATCAACTATACCTGCAAATTACTAATTACTGCTATATATCCTCACCTTCACATTATTGCTGTAATACCTCAACTATAGCTGGCAGGAACTGCTTTTTACGCGAAACAACACCAGGAAGTATTACATAATTGTTGGTTATCTCATCAAGGTTAAATGCCTGCATAAGCACCTGTTCAGCATTCTTACCTGATAACATAACATAAGATGTCTCTTTCATTACATCTGTCAGAAGAAGATATGCAATATTTATCTCATCTGACTTATCCGTAACACTTGTGATATAAGAAGCTTCTTTCTTAATAAGCCCCTCTATCTCTTCCTGACTCATACAATTTACTTGTCCAACACCTACAGTTATCTCTCCAATTGAGAACTTCTTGTAATCCCTATAGAATATCTCTTCTTCTGATTTGTCGGAAAGATTACTTCCTGCCCTGAACATTTCCCTGCCGTATTCTTCTATATCAATACCAGCTATATCAGCTAATACCTGACAGGCATCAACATCATAGTGTGTGCAGGTTGGTGATTTTAATATAAGCGTATCTGATATTATTGCCGAACATAACAGTGCGGCTGTCGTCTTATCAATATCTATATTATGCTCACAGTACATCTGATATATTATTGTTGCAGTACAGCCAAGCGGCTGATTTCTGAAAAATACAGGTGTTATCGTCTGTATGCAGCCAAGTCTGTGATGATCTATTATCTCTAATATATCAGTATCCTCAATACCAAATACAGCCTGATTTTTTTCATTATGGTCTACAAGAATTATCTTCTTCTTATCGGTCTTAATAATATTTCTTCTTGAAATCATACCGACATATCTGCCTGTATCGTCCTCAATTGGGAAATCCCTGTAACGCTTCTTAGCCATTATATCCTGTATATCTTCAATAAAATCGTTTAGCTTGAACTTAATAAGTGCTTCCTGCTTCATAAAGAAACTTACAGGAATGGCCTGATTAATAAGTCTTGCAACTGTATATGTATCATACGCTGTCGATATTATAACACAATTATGCTGTGCAGCTATCTTGGTTATTGTGCTTGATACCTTTGCACCCTCACATATTATAAGACATCCCGCCTCCATCTCAATAGCACATAATTGTGACTCATATCTATTGCCAAGAATTACAAAATCACCCTCTTCAATCATATTTTCCATCATATCAGGATTGGCGGCAGCAATAATCATCTTCCCCTTATTAAAATGCTTATCTATATCACCAGTTATAACTTCGCCCTTAAGGGTATCCACGATATTACTGAGACTTGTGCCTGAAACAGATAATATATCACTGTCATACATTTCAAAATATGACTTAGCAACATCACTGATTGTAACAAGTCCTTTCAGCTTATCATCTTCAATGATAGGAAGTGTCTCAACACCTCTTTCTTTCATTAATTTCCACGCATTTCTTACTGAAAGATCTTCCGATATTCCACTTATCTTCCTGACATCAATATCTCTTACCTGAGGTCTAACATCTTTAATATATGCAGGAGGTTTTACACCACATTTTTCAAGAACATACTGAGTTTCTTCGTTAAGATGTCCTGCTCTTTTAGGAATATAATCCTCACTTCCAGTAATCAGATTTTTCAGTCTGGAATAGCATATTGCTGAGCACACCGAATCTGTATCCGGGTTCTTATGTCCTATTACATATACCTCTCTCATAACAATCTCCATTCTTACGCAATTTAATACAACATTGCTGTATTGCGAAGGGACAACAGGCAGTCTTAATGCATACCTGCTTGTCATAGTAATCACGAATATATCATTATTTATTCATAACTTATATTATGAACTCTTATTATTAAAAAGTCCAGTATATAGATGATTGAGTTTTATTATTAAAATCCATTATATATGTGGTTAAATTTTGTTAATTAAATCCCATATATAAATAGTATATAAATAATTAAATTTTATAAATAAAAAAAGCTGGAATTCTACAAGCTTATATCCTTAAGGCATATCCTGCATTAAAGACAGCTATGTAAATTCCAGCTTATCTTATAATCTGTGATTATATTTAACTAATTCCTGAAGATAACTATCTTAGTCTCATCTGTATATCCAATTGTTCTCATATAGCTCCTCATCTCACCGATAGCCTTCTTGAATTCTCCATAAGCTTCACGGCACTTTTCAAATGCCGCAATAGCTGCAGCAGCATCTCCCTTATCCTTAGCCATCCAAGAATCACAAGCATACTTGTGAACAAGTCTGTGTGCAGAATCAAGCTTCTTGAATTCCTGACTTCCTGTAATCTTAGGATCTGTCTGTGCATGCATCCACTTACCAAGCTTACAACTGTCTTGATTGTTAAGCTGTGTTATCTTTAATCTCTCGAAATCTGCGACATTGTTATACACTCTCCACATAACAATAAAGTGGTCAATCTCGAATATTTTTAACATATCCTGAGTTGTTACTTTACCAGCTTCCCTGAACATATCGCTTCGGCAGGTATCTATGTATCTTCCTATCTTGAATATATGGGTACCAGTCTCTGTACATTCCTTAGTCAGCATTCCGTAAGAATCTGCTATTGTCTGTACCTGATTAGTAAATTCTGTTGTTGTCTCTGACTGTCTGTCAATGTCATTGAAAATGCTTTCTACAGAAGCATTGATTGCTACCATCTGTTCATTCATTCGCTCAATATCTCTTAATGATATCTCTACCTTTTCATTACCTTCTGATAACTTGACCGTTGTCTCATTCATTGAATTAGCAAGCACTTCAATATCCTGCTTAAGTTCATTGACATATTTAACAATATCTTCTGCCGACTCAGATGTATTGCTTGAAAGTTGTCTTACCTGATCAGCAACTACTGCAAAGCCCTTTCCTGCTTCACCTGCTCTTGCAGCCTCAATTGAAGCATTAAGTGCAAGAAGATTACTCTGGCTTGCTACCTTCTTAACGATATCAACAATCTCGCCGATCTTATTAATCTTCTCGTGGAATGCATTAACCTGGTTATTAATATCTGCTATCTTCTGTGATGATTCATTAACGACTGTTATACTGTCGTTCATATTAGCAGCACTACTCTGTGACACCTGTAACATATCGTGGGTATTATCACGAATCTCACCCATTGCGTCTGAAATATTACCAATTGACTCCTTAAGTATCTGGCTTGAAGAATTCATATCTGTTATAGACTGCTGTTGTGTATACACCTGATCAAGCATATTCTTAACATATGAATTATCTCCTATAGACTGCATTGCCTCATTAAGTCTCATAATATAATTATTATTAGCTTTCTTATATGCGCCAATCATCTGGTTAAGCTTTTCTGCATATATAGGATCTCTAAAACCTTCAGCAGAGACCTCACTGAAATCGCCGGCTATAATCTTATCCATAGCCTGCAATAATAATTCTCTGTCATTGCCTAATGTGTCTTGTGCTGTTCTATTTTTTCCAAACATAACAAAACGACCTCCATTCATTGCTACTTTTTTTATAGTTTATTTTAACATATTTAATATATTTAGCCAACTAAATAATTAGCTTTTTTAACATTTTTCACAGATTTAATCACATATATTAATTCATCTGAATAATATAATTATTGAACAGATAAAAATGTGTTTTATACATTTAGAATGGAGGATTTTATTGAAGACAATCAAACGTGTCATTGCTATGCTGTTATGTGTAATGATGATAATGAGTGCATTTGCGTGCAGAAAAGATACCGATAATTCTACAGTTAAGATTACACTCAGCGAGGTTGCCCATTCTATATTCTACGCACCACAATATGTATCTATTGAGCTTGGATATTTTGAAGATGAGAGCATTGACCTTAATCTTGTCACAGGCTTTGGTGCTGATAAGGTAATGACCGCTCTTGTATCAAAAGAAGCTGATATCGGTTTTATGGGTTCAGAAAGTTCTATATATGTATATCAGGAAGGTTCTACCGACTACGCTGTCAACTTCGCCCAGCTTACCCAACGTGCAGGCAATTTTCTTGTATCCCGCGATAATGAAACTGATTTTAAATGGGATAATCTTAAAGGCAGGACAGTTCTTGGTGGCAGAGCCGGCGGTATGCCTCAGATGCTTTTCGAATATATCCTTAATAAAAATGGAATATCTCCTGTAGATGACCTTACAATACTTCAAAATGTTGACTTTGGTTCTACAGCAGCCGCTTTCACATCAGGAATAGCTGATTACACTGTAGAATTTGAGCCTTCTGCAACGCTCCTTGAACAGCAGAAGGAAGGCTATGTAGTAGCTTCTCTTGGTACTGACAGCGGATATGTTCCTTATACTGCCTACTGTGCTAACAAAAGCTTTATTGAAAAACACCCTGATGTAATCCAAGGCTTTACTAACGCTATCCAGAAAGGCCTTGACTACGTCAATTCCCACACCAGCAGTGAAATCGCAGAAGTTATCGCTCCACAGTTTCCTGAAACCGACCTTGATACTATAACAACCATTGTTGACCGTTACAAGACGCAGGATACATGGAAGGGCGACACTATCTTTGAAAAGAAAAGCTTTGAGCTTCTTAAAGACATATTAAAGCAGTCTGGCGAGCTTGGCAGTGATGTGCCTTATGAAAAGCTTGTAACAACTGACTATTCTAAAAAGGCGGCTGGAAAATAAATCTGCCTTTTAAAATTAAAAATGTATGGATTATAATCCAGCCACAGCGGCATAATCCATACATTTTATACATTATATATCTTTTGCATATTATATATCTTTGCATATTATATACATTTTATATATTCAATCCGATACAACCAAGAGCTCCACCAATCTTTATAAATCTTGCAGCTACCCCTTAAGAAGCTTTCTAAATCTTCTGCTATGACCTTCAATATATTCTATTACTGTGCCTACAATCCTGCACATCAGTACAAACAGTCCAACTGCAACAACTGCATACACAATAATCATATTAAGCATTACCATATTGATAGCTGCGATTGCAAATATCTTCTTAAAGAATAATAGACATATTGCAATTCCAACCCCCATCGCAATACATACCAATGCCCTCAGCCAGTCAAATGGCCTGCATATTCTTATAAGTGACATCATTCCGATTATAAGAAGTACTATTATTGCAACTGTTGATATCTGCTCATTGCTCATTCCAATAACTGCACCATGTATCGATATCACCGCCAGCATAATAAAATCAGTTATTCCTGCGGGCAGTGCCTTTATAATGACATTCGTAAGGAAATCCCCACGTATTATATTCTTATTAGGCTGTAATGCCAGAAAGAATGCCGGTGTTCCAATTGTAAATGCTCCAAGCAGTGACAATTGAGTTGGATAAAGCGGATAAAGGTTAGCCGCTATAAGTGTAAATATTGTCGTTAATATCGAGAATATATTTTTAACAAGAAATAGAGAAGCTGACCTCTGTATATTATTAACCACACGCCTGCCCTCAAGCACAACCTGAGGCATTTTGGAAAAATCTGAGTCTAAAAGAACTACCTGTGCCGCATTGCTTGCTGCCTCGCTTCCCGATGCCATAGCCACACTACAGTCAGCACATTTTAACGCTAGCACATCATTAACTCCATCTCCTGTCATAGCTACAACCTTGCCGCTTTCTTTATAGGCTTCTATAATCTCCTTCTTCTGGCTTGGAACAACTCTTCCGAATACAGTATACTTAGTTATCGCTTCCCTTATATCCTGTCTGCTCTTAAGTGTCGTTGCATCTATATAATTCTCTGCATTGTTAATTCCTGCCCTCACAGCCACCTTTGAAGCTGTGACCGGATTATCTCCGGATATAACAACTATATCCACACCTTGCGAAGCAAAGTATCCAAATGTTTCTTTGGCTGTATCCCTTATCTCATTCTCCAATATTATAAAAGCATAAGGATTAACTGCTTCTTCTATAATATTACCGCAAGGGTCACCCACACACTCGCCAAATACAAGTATTCTTTCTCCGTGTCCTGAATATCTTTCAAATATATCCTCATATTCTGCATATGTATCAAGCAGTACATATTCAGGTGCACCGAATATATAACATCTGCCATCTAATACTGCTCCGCTGTATTTGTTCTGTGAAGAAAATGAGTATACTCTCTCTGCACTATTATCCCTGCCCGTAATATGGTAATAATCCTTTATCGCTTTCATCGTTTCATTATCATCATCCATATTGCCGGCAACTCCTGCAATAAGCTTTCCTACATTGTCCTTTAAAAATACAACATCACTTACAGACATATCCGGTCTTGTAATTGTACCTGTCTTATCAACGCACAACACATTAACCCTTGCAAGTGTCTCCACACAATTCATCTCATGTACTAATACATTGCTCCTGGCTAGCTTCTTGACACTGACTACTAAAGCCACGCTGGCAAGCAGATACAGACCTTCCGGAATCATTCCTACCAGTGAGGCAACCATAGATACAACACTATTCTTTATAGTATGCCCAAGAAAGAAATGGCTCTGCACATACATAATAATTCCAAGTGGAACTATTACAACTCCAATTATTTTGACAAGATTATCCAAAGATTTCATCATATCGGTCTTTTTTTTCTTACGCCCTGCCTTGGCTTCCAATGCCAGTCTTGCCGCATACGCCTTATGGCCTACTTGCGTAAGAACTGCCTTACATTCTCCTGATACAATATAACTTCCTGATAATAATATGTCTCCTTTATTTTTAATAACTTCGTCAGATTCACCTGTTACCATCGCCTCATTAACTCTGACACAGCCCTCTGCAAGTATGGCATCGGCACTGAGCTGGTTGCCTGCTGTGAATATACATACATCGCCTTTAACAAGTGTAACTGAATCGACCTCTGATACAGCACTGTCCCTTATAACCTTAGTTCTAGGGGCATTAACAACAGTAAGCCTGTCTAATACTATCTTGGCTTTTATTTCCTGTACTATACCAAGTATAGTATTAAGCAATATAATAGGCAAAAAGGTCATATTAATATATGACCTTACAAGAATTAAAAGTGCTGCAAATACCGCAAATACAAAGTTAAAATATGTAAATACATTTCCTGCGATTATCTGTCCTATTGTCTTAGACTGATTGCCTACAGGAATATTATCTAAACCCTGCTCTTTTAATTTATTTACCTCTTCTGTTGTTAAACCAGTTACTATATCAGTCATTAGCGTAATTCATCTCCCTGACAACAACCTTGAACACATATGCTATTGCCGCAATATCTATAACCATCTTAATAACAAAGCAGACTATTATTGATACTGGCGAACTGTAATCAAATATCTGGAATGATATATAACTTGCAAACTGTATTATTGCAACATAACAGCCTGTCATATAAGAAGCCACACCCTTAACATATGCCTGTATAGCAGCACTGAGTGCTATAGAAAGAATAACATCAAGTGTGAAGGCTATTCCCATTAATAACCACAAATATGATGGTGCATTAACAAGATTACCAAGTGTCTGGTAAAATGTTTCTGTATCATTCTGTGTAAGTCCTGCCATCATTGCATCAATCCCCTCATTGTTAATAGCTGTGGCTATTGACATTGTAGATATGACTGTAAGTCCATATAGAACTCCATCACCTAAAGCAAGACCTATACCTGATAAATATATATCGCCTTTTCTTTCAAATCTCCCATTCATAAACCTGCACAATACATATCTTGCAAATGTCATTGCAACAGCCGCAAGAATTGAATATACAACTGTATATGCTGTACTGTTATTAGTAAATGCTTCATCTATTGATGGGATAAGTGCAAGTGCTGACATAATCAGGTTACAGCATATAAATACAAATATTGAGTATGCAAATGCACCAGCCAGCACATTAACAAAACGTCCATTCCACCTTTTAATGACAACTATAGTAAGCACTATAAATGCCGATAATAAAAGAATTCCGCCTGCTGACAGCATATTCTCTGCTCCTGCAGGTATTCCATTTTCTAAACTGATACCATATTCTTCCACAATAATTCCTCCGTAATATTTATCTGTTATTAATTCTAACATACAATGCACTTCTTATACAATTAACTATATATAAAAAAAATTATAATAATCATCTCCACTATATACAAAAGAGCAGCCACCCAGAAGCGACTGCTCTTTAATAATCTTAATTGTATAACAATATATCTTTTCAAAAATCTATATATAAATCAGGAAAAGGCACACTGCAAACCATTCGGATTATAATTTTGTTACGTTGACAGCCTGAGGACCCTTAGCACCTTCTGTTACATCAAACTCAACAGCAGCACCTTCCTCTAAAGACTTGAAACCTTCCATATTAAGTCCTGAATAATGAACAAAAACATCCTTTCCAGACTCATCACTTATAAAGCCGTAACCCTTCTGGTTATTGAACCACTTTACTGTACCTTTCATTTCAAGTACCTCCAAATTTAATATGTGGTGATTACACCTTTTTCATATTAACATTTTCAATTGTTAGTGTCAATTTATTTATTATAATTCTAATTAATTTGGCACAATATATGTGGTTCTTCCAAGCTCTATCTTATCATTGCCTCTCTGGGCTATTGCTATTTCATCTCCTGATTTGATACTGCGTTTAGGTACTCTTATCATTGTACTACTTATAAGCTCTGCATTTTCCTGCTCTTTATTATTAATGTATACAGTGCTGAAATCATTGAAATTCTTACCGCTTATACATACATAATCCTTATAATCATACACTTCATCTATTGTAATATCGTCAATTCCCATTTTTAAATCTGTGGCTACATAAGGAACTTTTCCGTCATATATCTGTTTATCACCATACAATATATCGTATTCAAGTACCTTTAACTTCTTAAGGTAATCAGCATCATTATGCTTTGCCTGATGGAACTTCATAATATAACCTTCTGATATTCCAAGCCTGTCAAACACTGCAGCTGATAGCTGATATGCCTGAAGATCAATATCTTTCTTCTCTAAACCATAATTAGACCATATAAAATACTCTGTCTGGTATATATCACCATTCTCCATAGTATCATTAGTGAAATTAAATGTTGGAAGATGATCGCCATACATAACAAGTACGGTTTCTTCATTTCTTCTGGATAACATATTAGTAAGTTCACCTATAAATGTATCCATCTCGTGAATCTGGTTAACATAATACTCGAACTGTACCTGTTCCTCTTCATCAAAAAATCCTGAAACTGTTATTCCTGGAATAAAGCCCTCTGGCATTGTCGTTGGATAATCTCCATGTCCCTGAACTGATATAGTAAATATATAATCTGCTCCTTCTGTTGAGTCAAGAGCCTTCTTTATCTGTGCTGTAAGCATTTTATCCTTAGCCCAGCCAAGTGGCGTCTTCTGATAATCACTATCCATATATTCAATAGATGTAAAAGTATCATATCCAAGATGTGAGAATACCTTATATCTGTCATAAAATGTTGCATCATTATTATGGATTGCGTGTGTTGAATAGCCAAGCTTTCTTAAATCATAAGCGGCTGACTCACACGTCTTTGACTGCATAACTGTCCTGTAAGGATATTCACCTGGTCCAAAATCATCAAGGTTAACACCTGTCTGAACCTCAAATTCAGTATTAGCCGTACCTGCACCAAAGCAAGGCACTGACAGATATCCTGACGAATATTCTTTCATTATCCTGTCAAGATTAGGTGTTGGATTACTTGAAAATGTAACACCCTTTACAAGCTTAGGGTCAAAAAATGATTCAAGCTGTACAAATATTATATTAGGTGAAGTCTCTGATGCGTCAGGTACATTTTCATCAAGCTCATCTTTTATTCCATCAATATATTCTTCTGAATATTCCTTGGACTTGCTTATTCCACGGTCTTTAATACTGCTTGTAAAGCAATACACAAATCCATACTGCTTATATGCCTGTGCAAGATTGCCAAAATGTGTCTGTACATATCCATTAATTATAAGACTTGCCGCAACCGCATATGTAAGCAGGAATATCACTGCAAACTTAAAGCCTGAATGTAATAACTGCTTATATAATGGCAGTTCCTGTGTATACACCTTTGTTCTTTTAAACAACATTACAAGCCCCGATATAACTGCGATTATCCCGACTACTATAAGTATCATCTGGAATACATTAATATACAGCGGTATGACCTTTATGGCATCACTTATAAGATATATATCCATTGCTGTAAATGGTGTCTTTCGTGAATACAACACTACAAAGTTAATAAATGCTAATATAATCCACAATACAGCCATAAGCACATATACAAATATTCTTCTCTTAAAGAACAACCCTATTGATAATGTAGTCATTATTATCAAGGTGTTCATAAGAAAGATAACAGGACTTGTGAATATCTTCAAAAGTCCTGTTAATCCTCTGTTATTAAGACATTCAATCACTGCATTTAGTGCAATTGAATACATGAATATATGAAATGTCTCATATGACCATAGCTTTTGAAACACTGTCTTAATTCTATTCATTTGCTTTAATCTGTCCTAACAATCCCCTTGCCTTCTCCTTAAGACCTGCCTGTGCAGACCTGGATGTTACTATTGATGAGGCAAACTGCTTTGCTGTACCATAATCTTTGCATTTTATGCCAAGGCTGGCGAGCAGATAATTAATTGTATTCTCATCCATACCACATATAGGAGGGTATTGTGTCTGAACTGCCTCCTTAAATCCTTTATAGGCATCCTGAATATACTCCTGCTGGGATTTCAGGTGTTGGTTAATTATTTCTTCACTGGCATTCTGGCTTCTAAGTTCTTCAATCCTGCCATCATAAAGCCACGCTAATCTTAAACAAAGATACGCACTTTCACTTATCTTAGTACCTGTTATCATCTCCGTAAGAAGTGCCATTTTACAACGTCTTATCGCTACATCATAAGAATAGCTGTCCTCTTCCTTCCATGTAACCTTGAATTTACCTTCAATATTATCTCTGATTAGCTGCCTCTGTTTAGGTGTCAGCTTTCCATAAGTTCTCGGAACTGCCGCATAGCCACAATGAGGACACATAATAATATCATACTTCGTACTATCTATTCCTGTATACAATGGCTTAAGTATGTCGTTAGTTCCTGTATATCTGGCTTTGCCAGTTCTTACCTGCTTAGTAGTAAACTCTTTGTTACATACATTGCATTTCATCGTCTTATCAAATATATAAGACTTTTCATCTTTGATTTCCATATCATTACCCATACTGCCATTATAATGGCATTAATTACTTCTGAAGTTTAAATGAGCTTTTCAATGAAACTATTCTATTGAACACCAATACATTCCCCTTTGAATCCTTGTTGTCAACGCAGAAATATCCATTTCTTACAAACTGGAATCTGTCCTCTGGCCTGGCATTAGCAAGCTCTGGCTCTAATACACAGTTCTTAAGAATTGTAAGTGAATTAGGATTAATGTTCATAGAACCATCTTCATTGTATACACCCTTTTCTTCGTCTACAATATTATCATACAATCTTACCTCAGCATTTATTCCCCTTGATGCTGATACCCAGTGTATAGTTCCTTTAACTTTTCTTCCAGCAAAATTGCCGCCCTTTGTCTCTGGATCGTAAGTACAATGAATACAATTAATATTGCCATTCTCGTCTTTATCAACGCCTGTGCATGTTACATAATAAGCATTCATAAGTCTTACTTCATTGCCTGGGAACATTCTGAAATACTTCTTTGGAGGTTCTTCCATAAAATCTTCCCTTTCAATGTATAATTCTTTAGTAAATGGTACTTTTCTTGTTCCCATTTCTGGATTTTCCTGATTATTGGCAACGTCCATATATTCAACCTGATCTTCTGGATAGTTGTCAATAACAAGTTTAACAGGATCAAGAATAGCCATCATTCTCTTAACCTTAAGCTTTAAGTCTTCTCTTATGCAGTATTCAAGCATAGGATATTCAACTGAACCCTGTGCCTTAGTAACACCTACAAGGTCCACGAACATCTTTATAGATTCTGGTGTAAAACCTCTTCTTCTTAAAGCAGCTATAGATACAAGCCTTGGGTCGTCCCAGCCGTCTACAACACCATCTTCTACAAGCTTCTTAATATATCTTTTACCTGTTACTACATTAGTAAGATATAACTTGGCAAACTCAATCTGCTTAGGATTTTCCTCTGGTGATGTCTTATATCCTGTCTCAATAATAACCCAGTCATATAATGGTCTGTGGTCTTCAAACTCAAGTGTACAGATAGAGTGTGTTATTCCCTCAACAGCATCCTCAATAGGATGTGCAAAGTCATACATAGGATATATGCACCACTCATCACCTGTTCTGTGGTGTGTCATATGAGCAACCCTGTATATAATAGGATCTCTCATATTGATATTAGGAGAAGCCATATCAATCTTAGCTCTTAATACTTTCTCTCCGTCTGCATACTTACCTTCCTTCATCTCTTCAAAAAGCTTGAGATTTTCCTCTACAGAACGCTCTCTGTAAGGACTTTCCTTGCCCGGCTCTGTAAGTGTTCCTCTATACTGTCTTATCTCCTCTGCTGAAAGGTCATCTACATAAGCCTTTCCCTTCTTGATAAGTCTGATAGCAGCTTCATACATCTGTGGAAAATAATTAGATGCAAAAAGAACATCTCCATTCCATTTAGCACCAAGCCATTCAACATCCTTCTTAATAGAGTCTACGAACTCAACCTTTTCCTTTGTTGGGTTAGTATCATCAAATCTCATATTAAACTGACCATTATATTCCTTGGCAAGTCCATAATTAAGTAATATTGATTTGGCATGTCCTATATGAAGATATCCATTAGGTTCTGGTGGGAATCTTGTGACTACCTTCTGGCAATGTCCCTCCTCAATATCCTTATCAATAATCTGTTCAATAAAATTCTTTGAAACAGTCTCGTTATCCATTAGTAAGTTCCTCCTAAACAGTTCCTGCTTAATCAATCCATATTAAATTAATAATACAGCAATTATATAATAAATTCAAGAAATAGCTGATTTATATTCATTATCTTGCTTTAATAAGCATATCCTTTAACTCATCAACGCTGAATTTGTAGTGGCTGTTACAGAAATGGCAGTTTACCTCTATTGGTTCGCCCTCATCTATCATCTTCTGAAGCTCCTCTTTACCAACACTTATTACAGCCGCACTTACTCTTTCCTTAGAGCAGTTGCAGTAGAATTCTGTAGGAACTGTATCAAGTATCTGTAAATCCATATCTCCTAATATATGCTCTAATATATCCTCTGGTGTCATGCCCTCATCAAGCATATTAGTAACCGACTTAATCTCTTTAATTCTCTTTTCAAGCTTATCTATAAACTCATCTGTTGCATTAGGCATAAGCTGTATAATAAATCCGCCAGCTTCCCTTACTGTGTTGTCCTTATTCATAAGAACACCAAGTCCTACTGATGATGGAACCTGCTCACTTGTTGCAAAATAGTATGTCAGGTCATCAGCTATCTCACTTGTTATCAGAATAGTATCTCCAACATAAGGCTCTCTTAAGCCAATATCCTTAATTACACTTAAAACACCGATACCAACTGCACCGGCTATATCCATATGTCCATTCTTTAATGGAAGCATAACCTCCGGATTGGCAACAAAGCCCTTTACATGTCCATTAGGCTCTGCTGTTACTGTCATCGCACCAATTGGTCCATTTCCCTTAATCTGGACAGTAAGTATATCTGAATCATTCTTCATCATTATTCCCATCATAGCTGCACCCGTAAGAAGTCTTCCAAGTGCCACAGTTGCTATAGGGCTTGTATTATGATCTTTTCTTGCTGTTTCAACAACACCTCTTGTAGTAGCCGCAAATGCTCTTACCTGTCCATTAGCGGCTGTTGCTCTTACTATATAGTCTTTCATAACATTCCTCTTTCCTGTGCATATTTCAGTGCACGATTCACTATCTGCGTATTACATAACTCATTATTACTTTTGTTATATAATACTTTATTGCTTATATGCGTGCATAATGGCACGCAGCTATTTTTCTATTATATAATACAGCCTTTCGGAATTATCATCAGGTGCATTATGTGAAAATGCATCATATACATTCCTGATTTTAAGTCCCGCTTTTTTTACAGCATCAGCTACTTCTCCCAAAGTAAAACCATGCTGGTAGTGTTCTTCCTCAAATCTGTCAAATGTTCCATCTTCATTTCTTACGAATACGGCAAGCTCATACTCATTGTTAGAGCTTTCCTCATCATAATAATTGTCCCATATAAACGCTGAATCTTCCCTATTCTCAGCATATGTATTATCAGCTAATATATCCTTAAAAAAATGTATTGTCTTTAAATCAAATATAAATACTCCTCCCTGTTTCAGGCCTTTCTTTACACATTTAAACACATCACACAAATCATCATTAGCTGTTATATAATTCATTGAGTCACCAATACTTATAAATGCATCTGTCTCATATGGAACTTCGAAATCCCTCATATCCTGACAACTGTATATTATCTGCTGTCCGCTGTCATATGTCTTGTCACTTGCTATAGAAAGCATATCCTCAGATAAATCTACTCCTATGCAGTTATACCCCTCTTTATCCAACATTCTTGTCACTGTGCCTGTACCACAGCCAAGGTCTATAACTGTATTATCTTTGTCTATACCATTCTCTTTTAATAATTCTACTAAATACTCTTCCCATTCGTCATATGGTATATTGTCCATATACTCATCATAGACATAGGCAAATCCTGTATATGCTTCCATATTATCTCCAATTCGCATAAATTCAAAAGACCTGCGGGTAGTCTTAAGACTACCTGCAGGTTAACCGACAAACTGTTTATTACCAATTAAGCGTTCTTTCCACAGCACTGTTTGTACTTCTTACCGCTTCCGCAAGGACATGGATCATTACGTCCAATCTTCTTGCCCTTAACGATAGTTCCTGATAACTTCTGCTTCTTGTATAAATCTTTTCTTGTAGCTTCATCAAGAAGGTTATCCCACTGTGGAAGCTCATATAACCAATCTGCCTTACAAGCAACCATATTGTAGTAAAGTTTTTCTTTGTCATAATCAAGACTTACTTCTGTATCCTCTTCCATTGTCTCAATTGGATTAGGAGTTTTAAGACTGTCATTGATTCCATCAAGAAATCCTGTCATAAGAAGCACTTCCACTCCATACTTATCAGCAAGTTCTTTAACAGTTCCTTTAACTACTGTATCCGGATCTGCAAGAATCTGCTCATATATAGCCTTTTCCTGTGTAAAATAGCTTCCCCAGAATTCGTTAGCTGTCTTATTATCCATCTCTGTCTGGTAAGCAAGATTTCTCCATGTATCTAATAATGCCATTATATTTAACCTCTCTTTTAAGTAAACTGATTATATACAGAAGCTGAAACATAGCTGTAGCTGCCATCAGAGCCATAAAGGTTCTGTGTCTGTAACTTAGCTAATGTAGTAGCCGAACTACTGTATATAGATGCTGCACTGTTAGCAACAGACTGTCCAAATGAGCCTGCACCAGCAAATGCCGACTTAGCAACTGACATATCCGCTGCCATAAATGTGTCTTTGTCAATAACGAGCTTGTTATTGCTGTCAACGCTTATTCCAAGTTCCTTTAATACCTTGGAATTAGCTTTGGTTGTATTAACCATATTAGATGCTGTTCTTAATACACTTGTATCAGAAGAGTCACCTGTCGCATCAATCATAGAATTATAATCTTTGACAAATGCTGATACAGCCTTATAGATTGCATCTGCGTCATACTTATTCTCTGTTGTTCCATCTTCATTAGTAACAGACTTCTTCTGCCATAAAGATGTCTTTCTTAAATCAGTTGCATCATTAACAACTGCCTTTGAAGCATCCTTAGTCTTAGTCGCATTAATCTTCTGTGATGAAATTGTTGTTGCACTGCTGTTATCTGTCTTAGATGAACTGCTGTTTGATGAAACAGGATTCTTAGCATAATAAGACTTTAATAACTGCTTGTAAGCACCTGTCTTAATTGAATTGTAAGTACTAAGATCAAGACTTCCAATTCCAAAGCTGTTGTTACTGCTGCTTGAATTAAGACCAGAAAACAATGTTGAAATTGAACTGGAAGTATAAGCTGAAATTGTTGCCATAACCATTCCTCCTTGTCTGCTGACTTCGGCCTCCGTGCCTTACATACATACTAACTTCAATTAACTTATTAATGACTATCCTTAAACGTACCACGCTCTAAGAACAGCCATATATTATGTTAATTACTCAGAAAGACGCTGAATCATATCCCACATAGCTTCTGCTGAATTAAAATTCTCAGGTACAATATCAACAGGAGTAATATTGATATCAAATGTGTCATTTAATTCACCTACAATTGATACAATATCAAAAGAATCTAAAATTCCATCATCTACGAGTGTATCGCATGTTTCGTAATCCACATCTGAATTAACCTCTGTCAAAATATCCAATAACTGATCCATTATAAAAAACCTAGCCTTTCTTAATAAAAATATCGTCATGAATAGTTAAATTGTTAACTTCCACCATCTAAAATAATTCCATTATAATATAAGGCAGCTACAATTAAGCACTCTGCCCTCACTAAAAACAGGAATCCTATCAGATACAAAATATAACATATGTATATATTAAGTCAAGCATATTTTATATAAATTATTATCATATATTGTATAAGCTGCAATATCCCATACAGATTATTTCGTATCAGCCATATTTAATCCAGTAAATTTAACTCAATAAATTCTGTCTTGAATTAATTCTGTCTGAACATATTACATCTCTGTACACTTCCACGCTTCCGTCTTTATTGCAGGCTGTTATAACAGGCATCTTCCTGCTTAAGAAAAGATATATACCCTCTGTTATTGAATATGCTCCGATATTGTAAAATATTATCTTGTCATTACATTCCGGTGTGCCAATTGGAAGATTCTTAACAATGAGATCTGCAACTGTACAGAGTGAACCGCATATTGTCCATTTCTCATCATCTGTTCCGTTAAGCTTTGACATTACATTTCTATCCTTAACTACTGTTCCATCTGCTTTTACATATGAATATGCCGGTATCTTCATAGCCATAGCCTGTCCATAATAATTAACATGGTTAATGCCGCCATCAACTATTACATACTGCTGTCCCTTGTTCTTCTTAATATCGGCAATTCCTGTTACATATATACCACACTCAGCTACAAGATATCTGCCCATTTCAAGTGTTATGCTGTACTTTGCCTTGTAATTTTCAAGTAAAGCTGCAAGCTCCTTTAACATATCATACTTATTATCATATGCCGCATCGCCAAAATATGATACCTGAAGTCCCGGACCATACTCTAATTCTTCTGCTTTAAAGCCATAATCTGCATAAAGGCTGTCGCAAAGTCCGTCAAGCCACTCTATTTCTGACTTTATAATATCGAACTTTTTCTTCTGTGTACCTGTATAACACTGTACACCACGAATATTAAGTTCTGGATATTTCTCCCTGTTCTTAACAATATCCTTAATATCTTCCTCATCAAGTCCGAACTGGTTGCCGCTTGTTACTCTTAAAAGCACATCTATTGTAACTTCAGCTTCCCTTGCACATTCTGATAAAAGGCTATACTGTTCCTTTGACTCTACTGTATAAACACCAACTCCGCCGCAATCATTTAAAACGTGGCATATATCAGCTTTCTCCTTATTAACACCGGATAATACAATATCTTTCATATTGACCTTCTCTCGCTCGCATATTGCAAATTCTCCCGGTGAACACACCTCATACTTAGTATTAAGATGTTTAAATGCATCTACAAAAAATGGATTAGCTTTCATAGCATAGCAGAGTGTAACCCCTTCTCCTAATATAGCCTTTATCTCATTAATTCTATTTTCAAGTGCTTCTTTATCTAATATATACAATGGTGTTGAATGTTGGTCCGCTATCTCAATAATTTTTTCTGTACTAAGCATTATATTCCTCCATTAAAGCTTTTCTGTCTATCTTTCCATTTTTAGTAAGAGGCATTGACTTTACGTTAATCATAACCTCCGGAATCATAAATTTAGGAAGTTTGGATAAAAGATAATGAGTGAGTGACTTATTATCCTGCTCCCCCTCATAAAAAGCGTATATCTTATTCTCCTCCTGCTGGTATATACAGCAGGCTCTCTGTATGTTATCCATTGAATTAATAGCCATATCAAGCTCTCCTAATTCAATTCTGTGTCCATTGTGCTTTATCTGGAAGTCCTTTCTTGACGAGAAACACATTTCCTTATTATCATTATAATATCCCAAATCACCAGTTCTATATATAATTTCATTATAACTGCCATTAAGTGGGTTCTGGACAAATGCACTGTCTGTCTTTTCTTTATTGTTAAAGTAACCCATTGTAACCGCTGTTCCTGATACACATATCTCGCCTGTCTTATCAGCTTCACTATTCTTAATAAGTTTATCATTCTCATCTAATAAGAATACTCTCTCATTAGGAAATGCCTTGCCCATTGGAAGGACATCATCAATGGCAAATTCCCTGTCTATAATATAATATGTGCAATTGCAGGTAATCTCTGTAGGACCATATACGTTGGCAAATAACGCATCCTTATAATATTCTCTCCATATATTAAGGTGCTTTATAGGCATTACCTCACCTGAGAATATAACTTTATTAATTGCCTTTGGCACTTTATAATCAAAGCCCTTAAGTGTAGTTATTATACATAACGCTGATACAGCCCATATAAGAGTTGTAACATTGTTATCATCAAGGTAGTCTAAGAGCCTTGTCGGGAATGAGAACATACTCTTTGGTATAATCTGGAGTGTTGCTCCGCATTTTAAGCTTGAATATATATCCTTAACTGATACATCAAAGTCAAATGGTGCCTGATTACCAATTACATCCTTGTCTGTTATTCCAAATATATCTGTAAAACATTCTATAAAATCTATAACCGAACGGTGGTTTACAACAACTCCCTTAGGTACTCCTGTAGAACCTGATGTAAATATTGCATATAATGGATCTATATCAAGAGCATTTGCCTTAATATCCGAAAGCTTCTTTCTGTCCTCATCTGTAACCTGTGCTTCAAGCAGGTCTTCAATGTATACAATATTGCCTGTAAACTCAAGCTTTGCAGCCTTCTTCTCATTCTTTCTGTTAGTAACAATAATATCCGCCTGAAGAGTATCAAGTATGCTGTGAATTCTCTCTGCCGGATGTGCTGGCTCTAAAAGCACATAAAAATTGCCTGTCATTACTACACCCATAAATGCCGCAAGTGCAACACAGCTTTTATCCATATATATAGGAACTGCCCTTCTTGTTCCTGTGTACTTAAGAAGTGCAACAGCTATTGTTGTCGCATTATCTACAAGTTCTGTATATGTCATTGATGATACATTATCAGCCACTGCCGTCTTTAATGGAAACTTTTCTTTAGATGTATACAAATAATCCAATACATTCTTTGTCATAATCACTACCTCTGTTAATACCTTTCTCTCACATCTATGAGCCGCCTGATAATCACAGCACTCATATAATTATATTTCTTTATACATAACTATATATAGTTAATAATTATATCCCTTTTATATATAATAAAAATATGATAACATTTCTATATTATTAAATCCATTAGAAATGAGGATAATTTATGAAAAAATTCAAAAAAGCCGCCGCACTTATAATAGTTATAGCGTGGGGCATATTACTGCTTACAACCTTAATCACAGCATTTATTGATAATGAAACAGCACATACTTTATTCAAAGGTCTTATCTTTACAGATATTGTTCTTCCCATCGTAGCCTACGCTATGATGCTTATGTACAAATATCTGTCCGCACGAAACCATTAATTATATATAACCAATCTATTTAACGCAAATTTGCCGTATCTGATAATCTTAATGACTACAGATACGGCATTATTGTTATTATTAATTATTTGCTGTATGAGCTTACTCTGTGAATAATCTCGTGTCTTCCTGGTCCATTCGATACCATTGTTATAGGTGCTTCTATCTCTTTCTCGATAACTTCTACATAATCACGGCATTCCTTTGGAAGATCTTCGTAATTCTTAATTCCTCTTATATCGCATTTCCAGCCTGGAAGTGTCTTTAATACTGGCTTAGCCTTCTCAAGCTCTGAAGTAGTTGGGAAGTCCTTAGTAACCTTTCCATCTATCTCATAGCCTACACACATAGGAATTTCATCAAGATATCCAAGCACATCAACTACTGTAAGAGCAACTTCTGTTGTTCCCTGCATACGCACACCATAACGTGTAGCAACTGCATCGAACCAGCCCATTCTTCTTGGACGTCCTGTTGTAGCACCGAACTCGCCGCCGTCACCACCGCGCTTTCTTAACTCGTCAGCTTCCTCTCCGAATATCTCACTTACAAATGCACCAGCACCTACTGCTGATGAGTATGCCTTAACAACTGTTACAACATCTGTAATTGAAGCTGCTGGAATACCAGCACCAATAGCACCATAAGGAGCAAGTGTTGATGAAGATGTAACCATTGGATATATTCCGTGGTCTGGGTCTTTAAGTGAACCTAACTGACCTTCAAGAAGAATCTTCTTGCCTTCCTTAAGTGCCTGATGAAGATAAGCTGATGTATCACATACATATGGCTTAACCATCTCTTTGTATTCCATAAGTGTATTAAATATATCTTCTTCATTAAGAAGTGGCTGATGATAAAGATGTTCAAGCATTACATTCTTTAATGTACATACATTGGCAATCTTCTCTTTAAGGGTATTCTCATCTCCAAATAATTCACTTACCTGAAAACCAATCTTAGCATATTTATCTGAATAGAATGGAGCAATTCCTGACTTAGTTGAACCAAATGACTTACCTGCAAGTCTGGCTTCTTCATATGTATCAAAATCTATATGATATGGCATCATAATCTGTGCTCTGTCTGATACAAGAATCTTAGGCATTGGAACATTCCTGTCTGTAAGACTTTTAAGTTCCTTTACAAGGTATGGAATATTTAATGCAACACCATTACCGATTACACTTGTAATATGATTATAAAATACTCCTGATGGCAGGAGATGTAATGCAAACTTACCATAATCATTG
Organism: Bacteroides galacturonicus; assembly: GCF_003096855.1. Classification (NCBI taxonomy): domain Bacteria; kingdom Pseudomonadati; phylum Bacteroidota; class Bacteroidia; order Bacteroidales; family Bacteroidaceae; genus Bacteroides; species Bacteroides galacturonicus. Next base: position 362,055 of record NZ_QEOA01000005.1, read on the forward strand.
ATGATTGTATGTCCAGCGTTACTTCCTCCCTGGAATCTTACAACGATATCAGATTCTTCGGCAAGCATATCTGTAATCTTACCTTTACCTTCATCTCCCCAGTTCGCACCAACAATAGCTTTTACCATAGCTTCCTCCATTCTGCTAGTTCCTAATATAGCATATAACATTAGTGGCCTGTAAACAGAAAACCACAACTGATATAATAACACAAGTTGGCAGTTTCAATCAATGGGTTTATGAAAGAAGTTTACAAAAGTAGTTTAATTATTCTGAAAAACAAGCAAGTTCATTATAATAATATGTTCTTGAACTTCATATGTATTCTGCATATCAAATTATAATTAGTCACACCATAAATTAGAATGATTGCTGTTTTACGATTGAGCTTTAAGGCATTTTTATATATAATTATCATAATTGTAGGCGTTTGCGAAACTCGGTTATATAGACGGCTGCATAGTGAAAAATTAACAAATCATAAGAAGACATTTTGGAGCCGCCGGCACTTAGCGACTGTATTGTAGTCACTTAGTACCGTTGCGAGCGACAAGTAGCAAAAGCGTGTCTTTGTTGATTTTGTTGATTTTTCACATATTTACAAGTGTAATACTGAGTTTCACAATTACCTATTATCATAATTGTATACGGAGGTGGCTAATGCGTAATCGTAATAACAAATATTTTTCTCCATCTTCATTTGAACAAATTCTTAACAATGGTGAAATTGAAGAATTGCTTCATATTCTTGCTGTAACTGGACAGACCTCATATTTAAGATTGCCAATCAACAACTGCGAGAAAACTGTATCACGAACGGACTACACGCTTAATAAAGACTGTCTTAACGTGCTCAGTGCGTGGTGTGCATTATATGATGACAATCGGATATAAAACCACCAAGGAACTACATATATTAAGAAATTAGCATTAATTATTAATAAAAGAAAAGGATTTTATATATGGCAGGTAACAATAAAGCCGCTAAGAACAAAAAGAACAAAAAAAATAACAAGAAACGAAAAAATATATTAACAACCTTTATACTTCTTATATCTATTACTGCCCTGTGTCTGGTTATTGGCATATATTACCGTGATAACCACAAACAAAAGGAGGACGACAACACTGTTGTGTTAAATGTTGACAGCACACTTGAAACTCTTTCTGTTGACCCTGAAAGAATTAAATCAGCAATACTTGAACACACTACAAGAGCTGCAGAGAATTACGAATATCCTAATTCTTTCAGCCTTGATATTCCTTTTGTGAGCCAGTATCCTGAACTTCCAACAGGCTGTGAGATAACATCATTGACAGAGGTGCTTAATTATCTTGGCTATGGCATTGATAAAGAAACTCTTGCAAGAAATTATCTTGATATGCGTGACACTGTAACGCAAGGGTGTTTCGTTGAATATTTCTGGGGTTCTCCGTGGAAGACAACAGGCAGCGGCTGTTTCGCTCCTGCTATTGCTAATGCCGCCAACTCATTTTTAAAGAGCCAGAATTCGTCTTATTCAGCATACATAATGAGTTACTCACCGGTTGAGGATCTGTTTACCGAATTGTCACTTGGACATCCTGTTATTGTATGGACAAGCTATAATTATAATGACCCCGATGTTAAGTATAATGATGTAACACTTGATGATGGGACTGTATTTACATGGCCTCGCAATGAGCATTGTGCAGCACTTTCCGGATATGATATTGACAGAGGGGTCGTGACATTGGCTGACCCGACTTATGGGATTGTGGAGAGGTCAATGGAGGAATTTGTTACTTATTATCAGAAGTATTATTATCAGGCGGTGGTGGTTAGGTGATTTTACTTAATTTGACTGTCTGCGTGCGGCTTAAAGCATATACTTGATTTAGATATTCAAACAGCCAATTCTTCGCATTGTCTGGCGCGGCGCTCTGCGCCTTTGAGAACCAAAAAAGATTTTCCACCGATGTATGCAAGCATATCCCGGTGGAAAATTTTTTTGGTTCTCTTGACACTGGACAAGCTGGGCTAGAATGTCAGCCTGTTGTCTGTTGTTATTTAGTACAATACCACCGTTGCGTAATTCACGTATGTGAATTATGTGACGGTGGTATTGTACTCGTTACTCGCGCAAGCTATTGAGGGGAATTGGACCCCCGACCTCTTCATTACCAATGAAGTGCTCTGCCACTGAGCTACAATAGCATAACTGCTGTATTTTACAGCAATTTTATTTATATCATTTTTGTAATGATTAATCAAGTATATTTATAGCTAATCTACAATTATTTTTATCTTGTTTCTTGAACGCTGTATTGCGTTGTCTATTGATTTGGGTGTCTTGCCTAGCTGGTCGGCTATTTTTATATAGTCGTTGCCTTCCATAAGGAGTGTTACTACCTGTTTCTCGAACGGGCTCAATGACTCGAAGGCTTTTTCTTCCAGATTGTCTGTTACTTCCCTGTCAATGTATAGTGCTTCTGGATTTTGTTCACTGTCGTGTACTAATGTATCCACAAGCTTCATATCTGACTCATCGTCTGATTTGTTCGCTGGCGTATCAAATGATACATAGGAATTAAGAGGGGTATTTTTCTTGGCATTAGAAGCTTTTACTGCATTCATAAGCTGTCCGTTAATACATAGTGAGGCAAATGTAGCAAACGAAGCTGCCTTTAGCTCATCATATGTTGTGACTGCCTTATAAAGTCCTATCATTCCCTCCTGTATAAGGTCGTCTTTATCCCCGCCGACTATATACATAGCATTCGCTTTTTTTCTAACAAGATTCTTATATCTTTCCATAATCTCGTCCACAGCTCTTGCATCTCCGTCACGATACATACTTACAAGTTCTTCATCTTTGTACAACTCATAATGCTTCATACCATTCTCTGCCTTACTATTTCAAACGCCATAACTCCTGCCGCAACCGAAGCATTAAGAGAGTCTATATCTCCCTTCATAGGAATTGAGGCAACAAAATCACATTTCTCTTTTACAAGACGGCTTACGCCATTGCCTTCATTGCCTATAACAAGGCCTATCGGTCCTTTTAAATCAAGGTTATACATAGTTTCGCCGCCCATATCTGCACATACGAACCACAAGCCCTCTTTCTTTAATGCCTCAATAGTGTTAGCTATATTAGTAACCTTGGCTACTGGTGTATAATTAATTGCACCTGCTGATGTCTTGGCTACTGTCGCTGTAAGCCCTACAGCTCTTCTCTTAGGGATAATAACACCATGTGCTCCTGCAAGATTAGCTGTTCTTATTATTGCACCAAGATTATGTGGATCTTCAATCTCATCAAGAACAAATATAAATGGTGCTTCGCCCTTGCTTCTTGCAGCTTCTAATATATCTTCAACTTCTGCATATTCGTAAGCTGCACCTATTGCAACAACGCCCTGATGGTGTCCTGTATTGGCAAGTCTGTCAAGTCTTTCCTTGTCCACATAGTTAATTATTGTTGAAGTCTTCTTAGCTTCTCTTACAATACTCTTTATAGGACCGTCCTGACAACCATCAAGAATAAACAGCTTATCAATTGTCTTTCCAGAACGAAATGCCTCAATGACTGCATTACGCCCCTCAAATGTTAATTCCTTATATCTCATATTTATGAATTCTAACCTTTCTTTTATGCCTGTTTATTATCATTTTCAAGCCAGTCAAGTGCATCTTTAATAAGCTCGCACATTCTTTCATACTGTCCTGACAAATACAGATAACCCATAAGTGCCTCAAAGCCTGTCGCCCTTCTATAATCACTTATGGAAGCATTCTTGGCTGATGTGTAGGATTTGGCATTTCTGCCTCTCTTGTATACACTTCCTTCTTCCTCAGTAAGCTTATCTTCAAGATAACCTATCATCTTAGACTGTGACTCAGCCTTGACAATACTGCTTGCAGCCCTGTTCATCTTATTAACCTGTGTATTGCCAGCAGTAACTATCTTAGTCTTTACTACTAAGTCAAATATACTGTCACCTATATACGCAAGAACAAGTGGGGAAAGCTGTCTTGGACTTACACTTTTTAGTCCAAGTACATCCCATATATCACTTGTCAGGTTATCTTTTATGCTCTCTTCCATCTGACACCTTCTCTTGTATCCTCAAGAATAATCCCCTTAGCCATAAGTTCATCTCTTATCTCGTCAGCTCTTGCAAAATTCTTATCTTTTCTTGCCTGCTGTCTTTCAGCGATAAGTGCTTCTATATCTTCATCAAGAAGTTCTTCTTCCTTAATAACCTTAAGTCCTAATATATCCGCAAGTGTAACAATACTTTCCTTTAGTGCTGTTATATATTCCTTAGTATTGTCCTCTGATGAATTAGAATTAGCAAGCTTAACTAATTCAAATACTGCTGATATTGCATCAGCTGTATTAAAGTCGTCATCCATAGCAGCTTCAAATTTACCATAAATGTCTTTAGTTGAATCTATTACCTTCTTCTCATCTTCTGTCATAGCACTATCTTTAGCACTCTTTTCAAGATGTGTAAGATTAGTAACTGCTGTGATTATTCTGTCAAGACCGTTCTTGGCTGCCTCCATAAGGTCATGGCTGAAATTAATAGGATTCCTGTAATGTGCTGAAAGCATAAAAAATCTTAATACCTGTAAATCATATTCCTTTGAAATATCTCTTACTGTAAAGAAATTACCTAATGACTTAGACATTTTCTTATTATCAATATTAAGGAATGCATTGTGCATCCAGTACTTGGCAAACGGAACTCCGTTAGCAGCTTCTGACTGTGCAATTTCATTCTCGTGATGCGGGAATATTAAATCCTCACCGCCTGCGTGAATATCTATCTCATCTGCAAGATACTTCTTAGACATTACAGAACACTCTATATGCCAGCCCGGACGTCCTTCACTCCAAGGTGACTCCCAATAAGGCTCTCCGTCCTTCTTTGGCTTCCATAATACGAAATCAAGTGGATCTTCCTTCTCATCTTCACCTGATACCTTAAGCTTGTGTGCATCATCTCTATGTCCAGCCTCTAAATCATCTATATTCTTCTTAGAAAGCTTTCCATAACCCTCAAAACGTCTTGTTCTGTAATATACAGTACCATTCTTCTCATAGGCATAACCTTTATCGATAAGTGTCTTTATCATATCAATCATACCGTCAATTTCCTGTGTAGCAAGAGGATGTGTTGTTGCTGGCTTAATATTCATTCCAGCCATATCCTTTTTACATTCCTTAATATAACGCTTAGAGATTTCTTCTGCTGTAACTCCTTCTTCTATAGCCTTCTTAATAATCTTATCATCCACATCTGTAAAGTTAGATACATAATTAACATCATATCCCTTGTACTCAAGATATCTCCTTACTGTATCAAACACTATCATAGGTCTTGCATTACCAATATGTATAAGGTTATACACTGTTGGTCCGCATACATACATTTTAACTTTGCCTTCTTCTAATGGCACGAATTCTTCTTTACTTCTTGAAAGTGTATTATAAATCTTCATAATAACTTTGATCCTTTCTTTATGTCGGTAAAATTAATCTTCTATTCTTCTATATTTCTTGGCTCATTAACAAGATTTTCAAGATGTGCGATACGTTTCTTAAGCTTCTTATTCTGCTCCTTAAGATATTCTATATCGCTCATAACCGGGTCTGGAAGATGTATCTGGTCAAGATCTTCAAGCACTCTTACATCACCTCTCATAACAACTCTGCCAGGGACACCTACAACTGTTGAGTTAGGTGGCACATTTTTTAACACTACTGAACCTGCACCTATCTTACAATTATCACCTATAGTCACAGAACCTAATACCTTAGCACCTGCACCAACCATTATGTTGCTTCCAAGTGTCGGATGACGTTTGCCCTGCTCTTTGCCTGTTCCACCAAGCGTAACTCCCTGATAGAGTGTTACATTATCTCCTATAATAGCAGTTTCACCGATGACAACACCATGTCCGTGGTCAATAAATAACCCTTCGCCAATAGTTGCACCTGGGTGGATTTCTATTCCTGTCTTTCTTGCTGTTCTTTGTGACAGCTTTCTTGCTCTGTAGAAATGCCCTTTCTTATAAAGCTTATGGGCTTTTCTGTACTTTAACAATGCCCAGAAGCTTGGATAAAGGAACACTTCCATTTTACTTTTAATCGCAGGATCCCTATCCATAATGACAGCCATTTCCTGCTTTATAAAATCTAAATATTTCATATCTGATAACTTCCTAACTAATTAATCTTAATCTATTATATGATATTTAATCACAATCAGATATGCTGAATTCCTAATAATTACTCAATTGTAATCCTGTGACCAGACTTACTCCTGTGTTCTTCTTGCAGCACATCCATTACAGCCGCTGCAACAGTTAGTCATATCCGAATCACCATATATATAATTAGACACTGACACAAGACTGCATATAGCCTGTGAGGATATGCCCTCACCTGTTCCTGTAAAGCCAAGACCTTCTTCTGTTGTCGCCTTTACATTAACACAGTTGACATCAATCTTTAATGCCTTTGCAATATTCTCTCTCATAGTATCTATATAAGGACGCATTTTAGGCTTCTGTGCAATAATTGTAGCATCTATATTCTCGATTATATAATTATTCTTATCAAGAAGCACACCAACTTCCTCTAAAAGCTTAATGCTTGATATGCCCTTGTAAGCATCATCTGTATCTGGAAAATGCTTTCCTATATCTCCAAGTGCCGCAGCACCTAAAAGTGCATCCATAATTGCGTGTAATAATACATCTGCATCTGAATGGCCTAACAATCCTTTCTCATAAGGAATCTCTACTCCACCGATTATAAGCTTTCTATCTTCAACTAACTTATGAACATCATAACCTAATCCAACTCTCATCTAATAACCATACCTTTCTCAGTACGCATAAGCCTATCAATATCATATCCTTATAAGTAAACCACATTTTAGTAACATTTACAAGTTCCTAATACACATTTATCCTAATGCCACATCTAACATCATCATTATTCCAAAACCTATCGCAAATGCAATTACTCCAATATTAGAATGCCTCCCCTGTGACATCTCCGGAATAAGTTCTTCTACTACAACATATATCATAGCTCCTGCCGCAAAGCTTAAAAGATATGGCATTGCAGGTGTAATTATTCCTGCTGCCAGTATCGTTACGAATGCAGCTACAGGTTCAACCACGCCTGACAGAAATCCATACAGAAATGACTTTCCCCTGCCAAGCCCGTTAGCTCTTAGCGGCATTGATATAATAGCTCCCTCTGGGAAATTCTGAATTGCTATTCCAACCGACAGCACAAGTGCCGCCATTGCTGTAATTCCTGAATTGCCAAGCAGAAAGCCCGCATACACAACACCAACTGCCATCCCCTCAGGTATATTATGAATTGTCACTGCAAGGACAAGCATAGTCGTTTTTTTTAGATTAGTTCTTGGTCCTTCCGAAACCTCACTATTAATATGCAGATGAGGCGTTATATTATCAAGCAGCAGCAAGAACAGCATACCAGCCCATAAACCGACAAGTGCCGGCACGAACGCAAATCTTCCCATACCTTCTGACTGTTCAATTGACGGAATAAGCAGACTCCATACAGAAGCTGCAACCATAACTCCGGATGCAAAGCCTGTAAGGCTTCTTTGTATCCCATCTTTCATATTCTTCCTCATAAAAAACACACAAGCTGCTCCTAGTGTTGTTCCCAATAAAGGAATTAACACCCCATATACCGCCTCAATTCTCATATTTAATATTCACTTTCCTTTCTTAGCCTTTTCTTCTCACGCATTGTTGAAACAATGTGATGAATAGCCGCAACCGGATGATGAAACATCATTCTCGGTCCTGAAAATCTCATTACTGCTTTTATCTTTCCCCTCATCTCCTGATTATAGCAATGTACCTTGCAGTTAGCACAGAATGTCTTAGTTTCCATAAATGGGCATTTATCACTTCTTAATCCTGCATACTCAGCAAGCTCCTGACACTCAGCACACAAGCCATTTTTATTGATACTGCCCTTATTATATTTATTATGATGATTTTTCTTACAATATAACGCTATCATATAAGAAACCATCTGCTTCTCTTTTTCTCTCTTTTTATTAATATCTGTCTTTTTCATAATTATTAACTCATTCGCCCATTCTCTACGGAATATATCTTATCCGTAATTCTCATAGTTGACTGTCTGTGTGACACCAGCACAACCGTCTTATTCTGTCTTTCCTCATTAAGCGATTTAAGGATAGCCGCCTCGTTAAGACTGTCAAGATTGCTTGTAGGCTCATCTAAGAGTATTAAAGGTGCATTATGAAGAAATACCCTCGCAAGTCCTATACGCTGTTTCTCTCCTCCCGAAAGTGTATCTCCCAATTCTCCTACAGGTGTATCATAGCCCTGTGGAAGCGACTGTATAAAATCGTGTATGGAAGCTTTCTTGCAGGCATTCACAATTTCTTCATCTGTCGCATCAAGCTTTGCAATTCTTATATTGTTCTTTATGCTGTCGTGAAACAGATGTGTATCCTGTGTCATAAAACCTTCCATATCCCTTAAGTTAGAAGTGTTAATATTCTTAATATCACTGCCTGAAATACTTATTCTTCCTTTATCTGTATCCCAGAAACGCATAAACAGCTTAAGAAGCGTTGACTTTCCGCTTCCGCTCTTTCCTATTATTCCAGTTATTTCACCCTTCTTAATATCAATACTGAAATTATCAAGTATAGTTTCTTCTCCATAGGCAAATGTAACATCTTCCGCATTAATACCTTCAAATTCAATTTCTTTATTACCCGTAAGTTCCTCTATAACCGGTTCTTCATCTAATATATCAAGAACTCTGTTACCTGCCGCAAATGTACTCTGCAATGTACTTCCTAACGCCGCCAGCGCCACTGCCGGTCCAAATGATGAGAATAATGCAATAGTAGTAAGGAGTACACCATCAAAGCCTATAATACCGGCATAATAAAGCTTAACACCTGCAAGAAGCATAATTATGTCAAATACCAGTATACACACATTAGTAACCGCTGTATTAACACCAGACACATTCTTCATTCTTCTTGCATCTTCTGATAAATCATCCGACCTGCCATTCATAAGTTCAAGTCGTTTAGCACCATTGCCATACTGTATTGTCTCAGAAGCACCTCTTAGGCTTTCAAGCACGAAGCTGCTGAGTTCTCCCGACTTAGTTCTGTATCTTAAACCATCATCTCCGCTTGCCTTAGATGCAATAAGCGGTATCGCAACACCTACACATATATATGCTATAAGTGCAATAAGTGCCAGCGACCAGTGAAATGAGCCTATATAACAACACATAATTATTGTATACAATACAGCTATCGCAATAGGTGATATTGTATGTGCGTAGAACACCTCAAGAAGCTCTATATCCGAAGTTATTATAGATATAAGGTCGCCTCTGTCCCTGCCCTCAAGCCTTGCTGGACAAAGCTTTCTTAATGCCCTGAATACTTTATCTCTTATTATTGCAAGTAACTTAAATGCTATAAAATGATTACACGACTGTTCTGCATATCTGAAACCTGCCCTTACAAGTGCGAACACAATTACGCACACGAATATCACACCAAGTGTGAGTCCTGTATCATACCCTGATACATCGAGTATTGCATAACCACCGAATATTGTTATAAAAGAAGCACATAAATGTCCTGCAAGTCCCATAAGAATTGCCACCGCCATATAACCAGCAAGCGGTTTTACAAGACCTATAAGCCTTAACATTACATTTAATCCACTACGTCCGGATTTTCCGTCTGAACTATTAACAATATGCTTATTATTATCCACCTTGCCCATATTTATGCCTCATTTCCTGATGTTCTTTTTTCAACATCATCTTTAAAACCATAATTCTCAAGCTCATACTGTACATTCCATAATCTTGAATATACTCCATTTTTTGCTAAAAGCTCATTATGCTTTCCAGCCTCTGCAACTCTGCCAGCTTCAAGCACATATATATTGTCTGCATTAACTACATTAGCAAGTCTGTGAGATATAAGAATCACTGTTTTAGTCTTTGCAAGATTAAGCACCTCTCTCATAATATCGTCTTCGCTCTCCATATCAATGTTAGAAGTTGCCTCATCAAATATATATATATTTCTGTCATGCATAAGTGCCCTTGCAAGTGCAAGTCTTTGCCTTTGTCCACCCGAAAGATTAGAAGCCTGTTCATTAAGCTTCATATCAAGTCCGCCCTCAGACATAACAAAGTCATATAGATTAACTCTTTTAAGAACATCTAACATATGCTCATCTGTCGCTTCCGGATAAGCAACAATAAGGTTATCCCTTATCGTACCTTTAAACAGATAGCTCTGATGGCTTATATATGTAACATTTTGCATTAGTGAAGCCTCGCTTATATCAGAAAGCTTCTCACTTCCAATCCTGATATCTCCTATATAACCCTTATTGCGGTGCATAAGTATTCCTGCAAGCGTTGATTTACCACAGCCGCTCTCACCGACAATCGCTGTAAAGCTCTTATCAGAAAATGTCATATCAACACCTTTAAGAATTTCCCTGTCTTTCTCATACGAAAAATGTACATTTTTTAATTCTATATTTTCATTGGCCGGAAACTCATTGCTTCCTTTATCCTCTTCCTCAAGTGCAAGAAAATTAAATATCTTATCACTTGCCGCCATTCCATTCATAGCTATATGAAAGAATGAGCCAAGCTGTCGCATTGGAATAAAAAAATCCGCTGATAAAAGTATAATCAGAAGACAGCCTGCCAGATTAATATTACCATCACTAAACTGCGTCACAGAAAGAATAATTCCAAGAGCTGCTCCTCCATATGCAACAAAATCCATTATTGTAATAGAATTAAGCTGCATTGTAAGCACTTTCATTGTTATCTTTCTGAACTTTTCTGACTCCTCGTTCATCTGTATGTTCTTATAATCATCTGCCTGATATATCTTTAAAGTTGTAAGCCCTTCAAGATTTTCCAAAAATGTGTCGCCAAGAGCTGTATATTGTGACCAGTATTTAGATAAAAGCTTCTTGGCCCAGGTCTGCACAAATGCAATTGATATTGGTATAAGTGGTACGCATATAAGCAGAACTACTGCCGAAACCACATTTATAGTGCATATGCAAACAAATAATGTAAGCGGTGCAAGCATAGCATAAAAAAACTGGGGCATATATGCTCCAAAATATGTTTCAAGCTGGTCTACACCTTCAACTGTAACCTGTACAAGTTCTGATGTCTTAACCTTCTCATTATATGATGCTCCCATACGAAGAAGCTTTTCATATATCATCTGTCTTAAATTTCTCTTTACTGTCTTAGATGACAGATAGCTCATCTTTGATGAACCAATATTACAAACTGCCCTTACAATAACGCATACTATAAGACTTATCACCATAGCTGCCATACTAGAAAAATTATATTTTCCTATTCCACTGCCACCGTCTATAAGGCCCGCAATAAATGTTGTTATTATCGTCATAAGCACAATATTAGAAACCAGAGCCAGCCATTGGAATATGACATTTCCTGCTATATATTTTTTACTCTCAGGTATTGTCTGAATTAATTGTTTCTTTATCATCGATACGTCCTCTCTAATTACAGTTAGTGTTATTAAACTTAATTATAATTTATCTTAATATCACGCATTATGTCAAGATGCAAAGTATTACCATTTTATAAATAAAAGGAATGTGCAAAGCACATTCCTGCGCCGAGCATAGTCGCTTGCGGCAAACTACTTCTTCGTGCGAGTGCTCATCATCGGCACATAGTGCCTTTTATGTAATAGGAAATTCTAATAGAATTTCCTATTACATAAAAAAATCCCCTTATGAGCCGTTCTCTCATAAGGGGCAAAATTCATAGCTGCTTATGCTATGATGAAAGGAGGGAGAATTCACCTATAATTAAAATAATTGATGAATTCGATATGAAAAAAAATAATCTTGTAAAAAGTATTTGTAATGGTGTATTTAAAATAGCATATTGTATTTGATTTTTCAAGATGTTTTATGTAATTTCACCGATATTTACAATAACAACGTATTTTACTTGTGCACATTTCACAATCAGTCCACAGATACTACACAATTAAACCACTATTTTTGTAATAAAATTACATAAAAAAAAGAACGCAAACGCGTTCTTTTACAGTAGTAGCGAGAGAGGGATTTGAACCCACGACACCACGGGTATGAACCGTGTGCTCTAGCCAACTGAGCTATCTCGCCATATATTATATTGTATGCAAACCACATACATTAGGACTTAATGTCCTAAGTGGGACCTACAGGGCTCGAACCTGTGACCCTCTGCTTGTAAGGCAGATGCTCTCCCAGCTGAGCTAAGATCCCGTTCGCTTTGTTAGTGTTTCGTGTCTCACGAACACTGCTTCGCTATTATAATATTAAAATGCACTATTTGTCAACTACTTTTTTCAAAAAAACGCAAAAAAAATACATTTTTTTCTTTTTTTATTATCTGTAGAAAAAATGGCTTGTTTTGCGGCACTTACAGACTTTTATACCAGTGCATTCAATATACAAAATAATAACTGCCACATATTCATATACATTTAATGTGGCAGTCATTATTATAATTATAGTTCTTATTTAATCTGACAATGTTACTTATATACACATTTATCTGATATATACGATTTATACATTAATCTGAGCCGTAAGACCAAGTATATCTGAGTTATCATCAAGTATTGGCTTAATAACATCTGCAAGGTATTCATCAACCTGCTCTCTTGAACGTCCAACATACTTAATTGGGTCAAGCTTAGCCTGAAGCTCTTCAAGAGTAACTCCAAACATTGGATCATCTGCAATAAGCTCAAGAAGATTATTATCAAGACCTTCCTGCTTAACTCTCTTGCCAGCTATCATTGAAAGTTCTCTTATTCTTTCGTGAAGTTCCTGTCTGTCTCCACCAGCCTTAACTGCATCCATCATAATGTTCTCTGTAGCCATAAATGGAAGCTCTGCCATCATATGCTTAATAATAACCTTGTCATATACAACAAGTCCATCAACAACATTAAGGTAAAGATCAAGTATTCCATCAACTGCAAGGAAGCCTTCTGGTACAGAAAGTCTTTTATTAGCTGAGTCGTCAAGTGTTCTTTCAAACCACTGTGTGCTTGATACTATAGCTGGGTTAAGGGCATCACAAAGTACATAATCTGCAAGTGAAGCCATACGTTCACTTCTCATAGGATTTCTCTTATATGCCATAGCTGATGAACCTATCTGTGACTTCTCAAATGGTTCTTCAACTTCCTTAAGGTGCTGTAATAATCTTATATCATTAGAGAACTTATGTGCTGATGCAGCAATGCCTGCAAGAACATTAAGAACTCTTGTATCAACCTTTCTTGAATATGTCTGTCCTGATACTGGAACACACGCCTCAAAGCCCATCTTTGTGGCAATCTTCTTATCTATCTGACGAATCTTATCCTGATCTCCATTGAATAATTCAAGGAATGAAGCCTGTGTACCTGTTGTTCCCTTACAGCCTAAAAGCTTCATTGTTGATAATACATAGTCAAGATCTTCTAAATCCATAACTAATTCATTAAGCCATAATGTCGCTCTCTTTCCAACTGTTGTTGGCTGTGCTGGCTGAAAATGTGTGAAAGCAAGTGTAGGCTGTGCTTTATATTTGTCAGCAAACTTAGAAAGTTCGTTAATAACATTAACAAGCTTCTTACGAACAAGCTTTAAGCCCTCTGTCATAATTATGATATCTGTATTATCACCAACATAACAAGATGTAGCACCAAGATGAATTATTCCCTTAGCCTTAGGACACTGAAGACCATAAGCATATACATGTGACATAACATCGTGACGTACTTCCTTCTCACGCTTCTTCGCATCTTCATAGTTAATGTCATCCTGATGAGCCTTAAGTTCATCAATCTGCTCCTGTGTGATTGGAAGTCCTAATTCTGCCTCTGTTTCAGCTAATGCAATCCATAACTTTCTCCATGTCTTAAACTTCATATCTGGAGAGAAAATGTACTGCATCTCTTTGCTTGCGTATCTTTCTGCAAGTGGTGTCTGATATCTGTCGTTCATTCCTGCAATCCGCCTTTCTTAAATTGTCATAATTCTTATAATTGTAGCCGGCTATTATTAACCATCAATACAGCATATATAGAATATACTGAACACTACTTATTAGATTGTACCATATATATTCTATTCATTCAATATGATGTCAGTCCTCTTTTATTTTTCCCTTTTCAACATTTGGCTTGATAAAATTGTTATACGCATAATCCCACAAAGTCTCTGAACCATCTTTAGTATTCTCATTCCTTTTAAGTATCTGATTTAAATGGACACACTTTTCTTCCCAGCTTCTTCCACCAGAAGCATTATTAAGCATTACAGGCTGTATATTATCAAGTGTCCTTGCAAACTTTGCCTCAGGTGTCTTTCTTTCCTCGAATTCGTCCCAAAGCCCTCTCATATATTCAGCCTGGTCACTTGGAAGAAGCCCGAATATTCTATCTGCAGCAGTTAATTCTCTCTGTCTCTGTGTCTTCTTGCCATCCTCATCATATGCGTAAGTATCACCAGCATCAATCTCTACTATATCGTGTATAAGAAGCATTGTCATAGTCTTTAACACATCAATCTTTTCATTAGAATACTCGCTTAACAGCACCGCCATAATTGCCATATGCCACGCGTGTTCAGCATCATTTTCTTTCCTTGAAGCATCTGCAAGATATGTCTGTCTTCCTATAAGTTTCTCTTTATCAATCTCCTCTATAAATTTAATCTGTTTAATTAATCTGTCCTGATTATTATTCTCTTGATTATTATTCTGTTTATCGTCTTGATTATTATTAATCTTGTAATTATTATCCTGACCGCTATTCTTCATTAATTATTCTCCCCGGTATTAATATTGAAATTTTAAAAAACGTGCAAAGCATATTCCAATAGCAAGCATAGTCGTTTGTGACAAACCATATCATCGCATGAATGTATATCATCGGCATATAGTGCTTTTTTACGTAACAGTAAATTCTACCGTGATTCCCTATTACACAAAAAGGGAGGGCTTTACCCTCCCAATCCGGTTATTTTAACCCATCTCGCCACGAATATCTATTTCTGGTGGTTCAATTGGATAATTACCTGTAAAGCAGGCATCGCAGAAGCCTGTCTGATTACATATCATTTCACTTAATTTATCTGTTTCAAGATAGCCAAGAGAATCTGCTTCTATGTACTTGCAGATTTCATCAACCGTTCTTCCTGATGCTACAAGCTGATCCTCTGATGGTATATCAGTACCAAAATAGCAAGGATGAAGGAATGCTGGAGAACTTATTCTTACATGTACCTCCTTAGCCCCCGCCTGTCTTAAAAGATTAACAATTCTGCGGCTTGTTGTTCCTCTTACAATAGAATCATCTATCATAACCACTCTCTTGCCTGCGACTTCCTCTTTCAACACGTTAAGTTTAACCTTAACGCTAGACTCTCTCTGCTCCTGCTTTGGCTTAATAAATGTTCTTCCGACATAATTATTCTTTATAAAAGCATTACCATAAGGAATACCTGACTCCATAGAATAACCAAGTGCTGCTGGATTTCCTGATTCTGGAACACCGACAACCAAATCTGCTTCTACTGGATGTGTCTTTGCAAGTATACGACCAGCATTAACTCTTGATTCATATACTCCCATACCATCTATCCTGCTGTCAGGTCTTGCAAAATATATATATTCAAATATACACCTTGCTGTATTCTTCTGGCAGAGTGATGTATCTGAATGTATCCCATCTTTAGTTATTGTAACTATCTCTCCTGGTAATACATCTCTTATAAACTCAGCACCTACTGTATCAAGTGCACAGGTCTCTGATGATAAGAAATATGTATTGTCTCTCTTTCCTATACAAAGAGGCTTGAAACCAAATGGATCTCTTGCTCCGATAAGCTTTCTAGGACTCATCACTATAAGCGAGTATGCACCCTTAATCTTCTTCATAGCATTTTTAACAGCTTCTTCTACCGTAGGTGTATTAAGTCTTTCTCTCGCTATTAAATACGCAATAACTTCTGAATCAATTGTAGTCTGGAATATAGCACCTGTATATGAAAGTTCTTCCCTTAACTCAACCGCATTAAGAAGATTACCATTATGTGCCATTCCAAGCGTACCCTTAACATAATTTAATACAAGTGGCTGTGCATTTTCTCTTGTAGAACTTCCTGCTGTAGAATAACGGACGTGTCCAACACCGATGTTACCCTTTAACTTCTCTAAATTCTCAGAATTAAACACTTCATTCACAAGTCCCATATCCTTGTGGGAAAGGACCTTTCCCTTAGGGCCTTCTGTATCACTCACAGCGATACCACAACTTTCCTGTCCTCTGTGCTGTAATGCAAACAAGCCATAATATATCGTTGACGCAACATCTCCGCAATCGAAGTCATATGCGCCAAACACTCCACATTCTTCGTGAAGCTTTCTGTCATCAATATAACTGTCGTTCATATATACCTCTGTCTTAGTATTCGTATTAGCAATGTAATTAAATTAGAAATCTTCACCTGTAAGAAGCTTATATGCCTCTTTGTACTTTTCTACTGTCTTGTTAATGATATCATCTGGAAGAAGATAATCACTATCAGGGTTAGCAAGAAGCCAGTTTCTAACGAACTGCTTATCGTAAGATGGCTGTCCCTGTCCTTTCTTGTATCCTTCTAATGGCCAGAAACGTGAGCTGTCTGGTGTAAGCATTTCATCACCGATTACAACTTCGCCATTCTCATCAAGACCAAATTCAAACTTAGTATCAGCAATAATAATTCCCTTGCTTAAAGCATATTCTGCACACTTCTTATAAAGTGCTATTGTAGCATCCTTAATCTTAGTTGCATATTCAAGCCCCCTACCTGGGAACTTCTTCTCTAACACTTCAATACTCTGCTCAAATGAGATATTCTCATCATGGTCACCAACCTCAGCCTTAGTACTTGGTGTATAGATTGGCTCAGGAAGCTTCTCTGACTCTTCAAGACCTTCCGGAAGCTTAATTCCACAGACTGTACCATTCTTCTGATAGCTTGCCCAGCCACTTCCTGTTATATATCCTCTGACGATGCACTCGATTGGAAGCATAGTTAACTTCTTGCACATCATACTTCTTCTTGCATACTTTTCATTCTGGAAGAATTCCGGCATATCATTAACATCAACAGATATCATATGATTAGGAATAACATCCTTAGTATAATCAAACCAGAATTTAGACATCTGAGTAAGAATTGCACCCTTATCTGTGACCTTATTCTTTAAAATGTGGTCAAATGCTGATATACGATCTGTTGCCGCTATAACAAGCTTATCTCCTATATCATACACTTCTCTTACTTTGCCTTCATAAAGTAACTTAAACTTTTCCATGATCGCATCCATCCTTTTAAATTATAGTAATAGTGAATTTAATTATACACTCAACAACTAAAAATTATATAACAGTACACTACCAAAATCAATAGACAATACTTGCATATTATTCTTAAAAATTGTATTATTATAGAAAATCTTTATACAATATGTTTTATTTATTCAACTTTTTTATGTATTCAGATTATTATTATACGCAATTGTAGATGGAGGATTGTACTATGAATGATGGAATTGAAAAAAGACGCTATAACCGCCACAAGGCGAATTTAACATTAAATGTGTCTAAGCTTTTTAAGCAGGATTACATCAATATAAGAAATCTCGACTCACCTATAAATATAACTGATATATCAAAAGGTGGAATCGGCTTTCGCTCAAAAAGCATTTTACCTTTAGATTTCTATTTTGATGCTGTGTTACAGTTAGATGATGAAAAAGACCCAATAAACTGTGTTGTCAAAATCATCCGCTGTCAGCCAGTAGATAACTCAGACCTCTACGCATACGGCTGTGAATTCGTAGGAATGTCACCCGTCACAGGTGACACTGTAGACAACTACAGCTCACACACCGAGCCCCCACAAGCCTAATAACCCAAGTGAAATAATTCACACTAAACAGTGGAATAACCCACACAGAATAACCCCAAACATATAAATCCAAATATATATTTTAGTATATTTTCATCAAAAAAGAGAGGCGGTACACCCCTCTCTTTCTGTTTATCTGTCTATCTCCAAATACATTTAACAAAATATGTTCACCACTCCAGCCCCGCAACATCGCAGTCCGCCAACACACAGATTGGAGAAACCGGCGGAAGCATAAAAAGACGATGGGGAGCCGCCGGCACTTAAGCGCTGTCCTTTAGCGCTTTAGTACCGCTGCGAGCGACACTCAGTGCAAACGTGTCTTTGTTGCTTCCGCCGATTTCTCAAATCGTCCGTCCGCCGTCCGCCGCACTCTGCACCTTGCCTCTTCCCACATCGTCTTTGTTAAACATATTCCCAAAATCTACAGCAACTCTTTTAAAAGCTTATTAACCATACCCGGATTAGCCTTACCCTGCATAGCCTTCATAGTCTGGCCTACAAGGAATCCAATAGCCTTCTCCTTACCTGCTCTGTAATCAGCTACTGACTGTGGATTATCAGCTATAACCTTCTCAACTGTTGCCTTAAGTGCACCTTCGTCATTAACCTGCTTAAGTCCATTTTCATCAATATACTTATCTGGATCAATGTCCTCGTCAAATATCTTCTCGAATATTTCCTTAGCAACATTACTGTTAATAGAGCCCTCATCTGCAAGCTCAATAATTCTTGCAAGACTCTTAGGTGAGAATGTGATATCCTCAGGATCCATATTCTTTTCCTTTAAAATACGCATAGTCTCTGTAATAAGCCAGTTAGATACTTTCTTTGGCTTATTGCATAAGGCTGTTGTTTCTTCAAATATATCAGCAAGCTTCTTAGAATCTGTAATCATATTGATATCATAATCAGGAATTCCGAACTCTTCCTTATAACGAAGCATTTTCTCATCCTTAAACTCTGGCTGTGCTTCCTTAATAGTATCAAGCCATTCTTCGCTTATGTGGATTGGTACAAGGTCTGGATCTGGGAAATATCTGTAATCCTGTGCATCCTCTTTAGAACGCATAGCATAAGAATATTCCTTATCATCATTCCATCTTCTTGTTTCCTGAACAACCTGTCCACCAGCTTCAATTATATCTATCTGTCTGGCTGTTTCAGCCTCAATAGCTCTCTGGATAGCTGAAAATGAGTTAAGATTCTTAGTTTCTGTTCTTGTACCGAATTCAGTGCTGCCTTTTTCTCTTACAGAAAGATTGACATCAGCTCTCATGGAACCTTCCTGTAACTTGCAGTCAGATGCTCCAAGATACTGGATAGTATTTCTTAACTTAGTAAGATAAGCAATAACCTCTTCTGCATTTCTCATATCTGGCTCAGATACGATTTCTATAAGAGGCACACCTGAACGGTTATAGTCTACATAGGATACATCCTCCCACTCATCATGTATAAGCTTACCTGCATCCTCTTCCATATGAATCTCGTGGATTCTTATAGACTTTTCTGTTCCATCTTCAAGCTTTACGTCTACATGTCCATCACGGCATATAGGCAGATAAAGCTGTGATATCTGATAATTCTGTGGATTATCAGGATAGAAATAATTCTTTCTATCAAACTTGCAGTCTCTTGTTATAGAGCAGTTAGTTGCAAGACCAACCGCCATAGCATACTCTACTACCTTCTTGTTAAGAACTGGAAGAGAGCCTGGCATACCTGTACAAACAGGGCATGTGTGTGTATTAGGTGCTCCACCAAATGCTGTTGAACAGCCGCAGAATATCTTAGTCTTTGTAGCAAGCTCAACGTGAACTTCAAGACCAATAACTACTTCATAATCTTTCATTGCCTGACCTCCTCCTTATTCAAATCTTCCTCGTGCCTGCTCATATGAGTATGCAGCACGTATTATATTATTTTCCTTAAAGCAGTCACCTATAAGCTGTACACCTATTGGAAGCCCCTTAGAGTCCTTTCCACAAGGTACACTTATTCCTGGAAGACCTGCAAGGTTAACTGATATTGTATATATATCGCCAAGATACATCTTGATAGGGTCTGCTAAAGATGAGCCTATCTTAGGTGCAGTTGTTGGTGCAACAGGTCCAAGTATTACATCATACTTTGCAAATGCTTCATCAAATGCTTTCTTAATAAGAGCCTTTACTCTTAATGCTTTTAAATAGTAAGCATCATAATAGCCTGAGCTGAGTACGAATGAACCAAGCATTATTCTTCTCTTAACCTCAGGTCCAAAGCCCTCTGAACGTGTCTTCTTATACATATTGTGAAGACCTTCATACTCACTTGTCCTGTAACCATACTTAACGCCATCGAATCTTTCAAGGTTAGAGCTTGCCTCAGCGGCAGCTATTGTATAATAAGTAGGTATAGCGTACTCTACAAGGCTTAAGTCGAATTCTTCAACTATGGCACCCTTTTCTTCAAGCACCTTAGCTGCCGACATAACAGCTTCCTTAACCTCAGGATCAAGTCCATCTCCAAAGTAATCTCTTGGAATACCTATCTTAAGTCCCTTAACATCATCTACTAAAGCCTTTGTAAATGCTGTATCTTCTCTCTTTACTGATGTAGAATCCTTATCATCCTTTGCTGCTATTACCTCCATAATAGTAGCACAGTCTGTTACATCCTTACATAATGGTCCTATCTGATCAAGTGATGAACCATAAGCTATAAGTCCATATCTTGAGACAGTACCATAAGTAGGCTTCATACCTACAACACCACAGTAAGATGCAGGCTGTCTTATAGAACCACCTGTATCTGAACCAAGTGCCGCAAAGCATTCATTTGCTGCAACTGCTGCAGCTGAACCACCTGATGAACCACCAGGAACGTGCTCTGTATTTCTTGGATTCTTAGTTGCTCCGAATGCACTTGTTTCTGTTGTTGAGCCCATGGCGAACTCATCCATATTAGTCTTACCGATAATAACTGCACCTGCCTCCTGAAGTCTTATAACTGCTTCAGAAGAAAATGTTGGAACAAAGTTACCAAGTATTTTAGAAGAACATGTTGTAAGCATGCCTTCTGTACACATATTATCCTTAATAGCAAAAGGTACACCAGCTAAAGGTCCCGTAAGCTTTCCAGCCTTGATATCATCGTCAGCCTTAGCTGCTGCCTGTAATGCTTTTTCCTTGTCAAATGTCACATAGCAGTTAAGCTTGTCTTCAGACTTTTCAATCTGGGCAACAACAGCCTGCATAGCTTCTACCGCTGTCACTTCACCTGCCTTAATCTTTGCAGCAAGTTCAACGGCTGTACAATCTAATAAACTCATAGCATTTCCCTTTCTTATTCAACAGTCTTTGGAACTATAAATCCATATTCGTTAGCTTCTGGTGCATTGGCAAGTGTAGCCTTGCTTCCATCGCCGTTAGTAACAACATCTTCCCTCATAACATTATTAACAGGGAATACGTGTGACATAGGCTCAACGCCTGTTGTATCAAGCTCGCCAAGCTTATCTATATAATCAAGCATACTTGCCATATCCTTCTTGGCATCCTCTTTTTCCGACTCAGAAAGCTCAAGCTTAGCAAGAATACCTACATATTCGATAGTTTCATCACTAATCACATTAGCCATAACATATCATCCTTTCTATTATGTCAGACAGGTTTGTGCCCTCACGCGCAAATCCTGTATGGAAAAATCTTTGTTTTGTTTTTATTAGTGGATTTTTTCCATTAGTCCCTGACCTTAATATGAACCTCTCTTAACTGCTGTTCTGTTACCTCATTAGGTGCTCCACACATAAGATCCTGTGCTGTACCACTCATTGGGAATGGAATAACCTCACGGATATTCTCTTCATTTCTAAGAAGCATAATCATACGGTCAACACCTGGTGCCATACCTGCATGTGGTGGTGCACCGAACTGGAATGCGTTGTAAAGTGCTCCAAACTTAGCCTTAAGTACTTCTTCATCATATCCGGCAATTTCAAATGCCTTAACCATAATCTGCATATCATGGTTACGCACAGCACCTGATGATAATTCAACACCATTACATACGATATCATACTGATAAGCAAGAATATCAAGTGGATCCATAGTATTAAGTGCTTCAAGACCACCCTGTGGCATAGAGAATGGATTGTGTGTGAAACCAATCTTCTTAGTTTCTGGGTCTCTTTCAAACATAGGGAAGTCATTTACATAACAGAATCTGTATGCATTTTTCTCTATTAAATCAAGACGTGTGCCAAGTTCGTTACGAATCTGTCCTGCAAAGAATGCAGCCTTATCTTCCTTATCAGCGATAAAGAAAATAGTATCTCCTGCCTGAAGTCCTGCAAGTTCCCTGATTTCGCCTTTAAGTTCTTCTGGAATGAACTTATCAATTGGTCCCTTATATGAAAGGTCTTCAAGAACCTCAAGGTAACCAAGTCCACCCATACCAATTCCTGTAGCGAACTTAAGAAGCTTCTCGTGCTGGCCCTTTGAAAGCTTAGCGTGAACATTGATAGCTCTTACAGTCTTATTCTGGAATGGCTTGAATGTACATTTATTGAAGAAATCGGACAAATCTATAATTCTAAGTGGGTTTCTAAGGTCTGGCTTATCTGAACCGAATTCAAGCATAGCCTGCTTGTAGCTTATAATTGGATAAGGAGCCTGTGTTACAACTGAACCCTCTGGTGCAAACTTTGCAAATGTCTCTGTAAGCACTTCTTCACCAACTGCAAATACTTCTTCCTGAGTAGCAAAGCTCATCTCGAAGTCAAGCTGATAGAATTCTCCTGGTGAACGGTCAGCTCTTGCATCTTCATCTCTGAAGCAAGGAGCTATCTGGAAATACTTATCAAAACCAGATACCATAAGAAGCTGCTTGTACTGCTGTGGTGCCTGTGGAAGTGCATAGAACTTGCCCTTATATTTTCTTGATGGAACGATATAATCTCTTGCGCCTTCTGGTGATGAAGCACAAAGAATAGGTGTCTGGATTTCAAGGAAGCCCATATCTGTCATCTTCTGACGAAGGAATGAGATAACCTTTGAACGGAATACCATATTATCCTTAACCTTAGGGTTTCTTAAGTCTAAGTATCTGTACTTAAGTCTTACATCCTCTCTTACTTCCTTAGATGTCTGGATTTCAAATGGAACCTGCTGGTAAACCTGTCCTAATACTGTAATCTTCTTAGCTTCAAGTTCAATAGTTCCTGATGGAATTTTAGGATTGTAAGTTTCCTCATCTCTCTGCTCCATAATACCATCGATACTGATACATTCTTCCTTCTTAATACCCTTTAAGAGTTCTGGTTCACGGATAACTACCTGTAATACTCCGTACATATCTCTTAAATCGATGAATGAAACTCCACCGTGATCACGAATGTTCTCAACCCATCCTGATACCTTCATCTGCTTTCCAATGTCGTTCTCACTTACATTCTGTAATGTGACATCTCTGTAAATGTTTGCCATCTTGATAATAGCTCCTTTCTGATTGCTTTATATTGTTAATGTGTGTCTTGTTGCAGCTGATAAATATATTGTTCCTGCTTTCTGCAAAGGCTGTAACGATATAACTTAGTGGCAATCGTTATCTGCACGCAAAAAATCCCGGAATGCCTTACCAGCATTCCGGGACGAATAATACATAATTATCCGCGGTACCACCCGCATTGAACGAAATCCGCCTCTGAATAGCTGTCATCTAGAAACTTGTCTTCAATAACTTAACCACTCAGGCTTCTTATCATTCCTCTTTAAGTACTTAACGCGTACAACGTAATAACCTACATATATCACCTGCCTGTCTATAACAGCTGCATGCATACGCATTTCATAACATATTCCAAGGGCATTGATATAATTCAGATATTCAACTCCAGAGTGTTCCTCTTGACAATTCCCTGTGTATGCTTTCAGTCGGTGGCATCACTTTCCTGTCAGGTTCCATGAAAAGAAGTCTCTTTCCCAGTCTTTAATATATTCATATAGATAAATAATAGCATATCCTTATGAATCATGTCAATCTATAACTTTATTTTTCCATTTTTAAAAATTATTATGATTCAATTTCTGAAGTCTATTCAATAATTAATTCTACACTTCATAATCAAGGCAGGATCTTACTGCCGTATATGGACGTACCTTTCCATCTGCTATGGCAACGTGAAGCGGATTAGTGCTGTATGCCTTAAGAGCATCTGCATCTGTAAATGTTGTATCAAGCATAACATCTACTGTTGATGTTGCTAAACCATTGATATTAACCTTTATATCTACAAGACCCGGTATATTTCCTGCAAGTCCTTCAAGACCTTCCTTAATACCTGCCTTTACATTTTCCTTCTCTTCTGCTGTAAGTTCTTCCTTTAACTTCCACAATATAACGTGTTTAACCATATATCTTAATCTCCTTTTCTATCAGTTTCTTTATTCTTCCATTTCTTTTTCCTGCATTTTTATCTGTTAAATATCAATTTGCAAAACTATTAAATGTATAATTTCATCAAAATATTAAAAACTATGCTCTGTATACCCAGTTATCTTTTCTTGGGTGACACTGAGGTTCTTCTCCATCTACATAACCAAGTATACAATGTCCGATTCCTTCATAATCACCTTCTATGCCGAGTGATTTAAGTATCTCTCTGCCTTCTTCGCTCTCAAATTCTTCCTTAGCTCTATGTATCCAGCAGCTATCCACACCAAGTGCGTGTGCCTCAAGCATAAGATTCCCCATAACCAGAGTACCATCATATATATATGTAGGCATACTCTTATCAGCAAGAACAACAAGCACAACTGGTGCACCATAAAATGGATCAAAATCTTCTGACTTTCCCATTATTCTAGAATTCATCTTAGAAAGCTTATCTCTTAATTCCTTGTCAGTAACTGCAAGTATAATTGGCGACTGTCTGTCCATTCCTGTAGCCGCATATGTTCCCGCTTCAATAATTTTATCTATAATCTCCGCAGGAACCATATCATTTTTATACTTTCTTACGCTTCTTCTTGTCTTAATAACATCTAATATATCACTCATAGTGCGCTTCCTTTCTATAATTATATTTATATGATGTCGGGGTCAAAAGCCCCCGACTTTGATACCTACGAATTGTTCCGTGCTACGCACTTCCACAATTCTGGTATCATTTATATATCATTTATCCTGTTATATGAAGCATACCGATAAGCACAACCGCAGCCAGTCCATAATATGTAACAACTGCAACAAGATCATTAATTGTTGTTATAAGTGGACCAGAAGCTACAGCAGGGTCTATCTTTATCTTATGGAAGAACATTGGTGTAAGCACGCCAATAAGGCTTGATATAAGCATTGCTAGCAGTAATGATACACCTACACAACCCGATATTGCAAATGCATAATGTACTGGCTTGCCCTTAACAAGGGTAATATATATTCCAAGTAATATAAATGCCATAGAACCAAGCAGTAAGCCATTAGCAAAACCAATTCTCATCTCTTTTAACACAAATTCAAGCTTCTGCTTAGCTGATATATCTTCGTCCATAAGAACTCTGATTGTAACGGCAAGTGACTGTGTTCCAACATTTCCTGCCATATCAAGTATGAGTGACTGGAAGCATACAATAATCGCAAGCTGTGACACTACATTTTCAAATATGCCAACTACAGATGATACTCCCATACCAAGTAACAGTAACAGAATAAGCCATGGAAGCCTTTTCTTCATACTTGCAAAAAGCCCCTCTGTAAGGTCATTCTCCTCTGTCAAACCGGCAAGCTTTGCATAATCATCGCTCATCTCTTCATCTACCGCTTCTATGATATCAGAAGATGTGATAGCACCTATTATTTCTTTGTCTTTATTTAATACTGGAATTGAATCTTCGCTGTAATCCTTTAAATCTTCGATACATTCGCTCATCTTTTCGTGAGCATATACATATGGATATGATGTACTTATTATATCCTCAAGCTTCTGGTAATCTCTTGCTACAATAAGATCTTTTAAATCTATTGCACCATAATATATGTTATTATCATCAACCACATATATTGTATTGACGTTATCATTTTCTTCTGCCTGTGCAACAAGCTCTTTCATAGCTTCCTTTATTGTAAGCTTATTGTTTATGCATATGAAATTAGTAGTCATCTTACTACCAATCTCATCATCGTCATATGAATAAATCAGACACACATCATCTTTGGCATCCTTTTCCATATGTGATATAAGTGCCTGTCTTTCTTCTTCTGATACATTATCAAGAATATCTACAGCATCATCAGCATCCATTTTTTCAAGGACATCTGCCGCCTCATCTACAGATAATTCTGTCATAAATTCTTCAATGTATTCAGGTGTATCTTCCAGATATGAGAAAATCTCTGCCGTCCAGTCTACACCAAGAATCTTGTAAAGCCTTATTCTTGTATCTTTGTCCAAAAGCTTAATTGCATCTGCTATATCATTCTCGTGATATTTAGATAACTTCCTGCGGATTAATTCATCAGATTTACTACTTCTAAGGACTCTAACAATATCCTTGCTATAATCCTTATGTATAACTACATTTGATAGAATCTTATTCATCATTATTCTCCTTTCATTATGGCAAGAACAATGACTAAGATTAGAAAATACGCGACTTTAACAGACTATTGCACACGTCCCTTAAGAAACGCAGACAATAGCTTTGTCGGCTTATAATCTATGTCATTGTTCCCTATTCGAGGACTATCATGCCCGTCCATTATCGTCACCTCACTTTTAATATATTGTATATTAAGAAAATATATTGAACACACCAATCTAATATACCCAATATATACTCTTAACATTTGTCGAATTAATTGTATAATCTCATTTTCTGACTGTCAACTAAAATCATTGTAAAATATTATCATATACCTCTCATATACTAGTTACAATCAACCAGGACATACTTACATTCTTTGCAAGCATTATTCATTTACAGTTTTTAATTTCACTTGACGTCATATAGGTTCCTGCTAATATTACCAATACCGATATGACTGCAATAATGCCGGAAATGAAACCTCTGATGCCATTTTCTATTATATCTTTTTGCTGAACCCGCTTTATACTTTTCGCCACAGATAAGAAGTACCGGACAACTGATACGATATTGCAGGTCTGCTTTGATTGCCTCAGCAAGCATTCTGTAACCAAAACCATTTTGCAGTTCCATATGGTTTAGGGGCTGGCGCTATTGATGCATCTGTAAACCATTATGTGGCCAATAAACTGATTAATTTTATCTTACATCAGTTTGGAGGTTTACTTTATTAAATTATTGCGAATCAGACAAATATGAATCTACCGATTCCATACCATTATAAATTCCTTTTCGCCTGTGTTATCGTCTACACTTTCGGATTGAATACTAAATTTCTCACGTAAATAAAATTTGATTGCTTTCTCATTTTCCTGATAGACACTTAATTTTAATTTTGATTTGAATTCCTTTGCATGATTTAGAAGTTGTTTTCCGATACCTTTTGATTGCATTGTTTCTTTTACAAAAACACCTTCGATATAGTCATCATTCAATCCAATGAAGCCATCTATCTGCTTTGTACAGTCATCCTCATGTACATATATTTCTGCGTGAGGAAGCATTTCTCTTACCATATTGCAGTTAGTACGCCAGTAATCGGACGGTATGAAATGATGTGCTTGAATATTCGTATCAAGCCATATCTGCATCACTGCGTCTATATCGTTATCGCTGTATTGTCTTACCAATTCTCTATCTCCTAACTACTACTTATTTCTTGTTCCAAAAGTGGAAGTATCTACATACCTTAAAATCGTTTTTATAACTTCACCAATCACAATCGGCTTTGACAAATGCGCGTTCATTCCTGCATCCAGTGATGCCTGAACATCTTCTGCAAATGAATTAGCTGTCATTGCTATAATAGGAATGTTTTTTCCATCCGGTCTGTCATTCATTGCCCTGATTACTTTTACAGCTTCATAACCATTCATTTCAGGCATCATGATATCCATCAGGATTACATCAAATGTGCCTTCCGGATGATTTCTGAAAATCTCAACGGCATTCTTTCCATCCACAGCTCTTTCTACATTCATCCCGAACTCTTCCAACTGCACGGTAGCAATCTCTGCATTCAGTTCATTATCCTCTGCAAGAAGGACATTCACACCTGTAAGATTTACCTTTTCAGAAAAACCTGTGTCTGACTTATTACATTCCTTATCTGTAATTTCCAAAGGAATATCGACAGTAAATGTAGTTCCCTTATGCTTTTTACTCTGCACGGAAATGGTTCCACCCATCATATATATATACTTCTTTACGATAGCCATCCCCAGTCCAACTCCATGGTACTGCGTTCTCACATCGGAATCTTCCTGTGCAAACTCCTCAAAAACTTCTTTTGTAAATTCCTCACTCATGCCAATACCAGTATCCGAAATGCGGTAACGCATATTTATATATCCATCCCCACCCTTTTCCTGACACTGGGCTTCAAATGTAATCGTCCCTCCATCCGGAGTGAATTTCACGGCATTGCTCAGAATATTGACCAGCACATCACGCAGGCGTGCAGGATCCGCAAGTACATTTGGAATCTTTGCTTCTTCACGCTGAATCTTAAAGTTGATATCCCTGTTCGTAAGAAAGCCTTTTGTAATATCCAATACAGAATCTGTAATGTTTTTCACATCCGCCGGTACCGGATTGTAATTCACTTTTCCACTTTCGATGCTGGTCAGATCTAATATATCATTGATCAGCGACAGTAAATGCTCTGAGCTTTCGTCAATCTTTTCCAGACAATTTTTCACTTCGTCTGACGGATTGTTTTTCATTGCAATACCGGTAAATCCTATGATTGCATTCATCGGTGTCCTCATATCATGGGACATATGTGACAGAAATGCTGTTTTTGCCTTGTTTGCAGCCTGTGCATGCTCTGCCAGTTCCGCCATTTCCTCAGTTTTCTTCTGTTCCGCCTTCTGAGCTTTTTTTCTTGCACTAAGATGCGCCATTGTCACAGCCATAGTAGTCAGCAGCAATCCAAAAATAAGAAGAACCAAAACAGTAACAACAGGATACAGACGGATCCAGTCAACAAATGTCAGATCTGTTGCTTTGTATGTGGTATACTGTGCTGCAAGATCTTCAACAAGATTTTTGGGCATGGCATACATTGCTTTCGTCAGAATACCAGCCAGCGCATGGTTCTCATTTGATGAAATTACCATACGGTAGGTGAATGTAGGCTGTTCCAGCATAGTATATGTCATGGTTCCCGTAGTGTCACTGTTCACAAACGCCTGTGCCATGTAATAGTAGACGAAGGCAGCATCTGCTTTACCCTTACGGACAGCTTCCATCATTTCCTGTCGGGTACTGCACATCAGTTTTTCTGCATCGGGTGCCATTGCATCTGCAATTGAATTTGCTACTGTCTGGTCAACAGTAGCAACAACATTAATTTTTCCATCAAAGTCACGCCGTGTCACCCTTGCCAGCTGCATCGTAATGAAAGGTGCAGTAATCCCCCATTTTTTCGTCTCAGCATAGTTATCTGTTTCCAGGCGTGCATCGATGCTAATATCTGTAATATCCTTATTTTTCTGATAGGCAATATACTCATCTCTGGTGGCAGGTGTAAGAAACTCATAGGAAATCCCGGCATAGTCTGCAATTTTACGGAAGTGATCCGGGATAATACCCTTCATCTCACCATTTTCATTATAAGAATATGGATAACGGGTCGGATCACACAGAACATGAAGCGGATTGTCCTTGGAATACTGTGAAATAATACTTTTTTCTTTCTTGGTATATTCCAGATTCTTAGTTTCTATGCTTTCATAATTTTTATTATAAAGTGTCGTTTTCCAGTCGCCCTCAACTGCATTCATCTGGTCGATTGCATAATTGATCTCATTCAGCAATTCTGTATTACCTTTTTTAACCATGACATAGAAATCGCTGCTGTCAAATTTATCCACGATACGCTCATTGTTTGTTTTTCTCAGAGAACTAGCAGCAATAGCATCAACATTTCCACTCTGAAGAGCTTCCTCCATCTCTGCTGTCGTATCAAAATAAAATGGATCATATGTAAATCCTTTGTTGCCTGCAAAATCCGCAAAACTCTTTATCTCGGAGCTTCCATTAAAAAGTGCCACACGCATACCGTTGTAAGTACTGTAATTGCCATCCACAATCGTGCTGTTGTCACTGCGCACGGTCAGAATCCCATTATTGGTTCCGATCGGACGTGAAAAATCAAACTTTTCTTCTCTTTCCGGTGTTTTGCTGGGAGATGTTACCATATCAATCTCGCCATCTTCAAGCATCTGCTGCATATCATCCCAGCTCTTATCATATCCGACATATTCGTAATCTACATCCCAATAACGGGCCATCAGCCGAAGAAAATCATAGCCATACCCGCTGCGGTTGCCTTCTTCATCCACCACATGATAACCATCCATGGCAAAGAAACCGACTTTGACAGTTTCATGCTGCGAACTGTCCTCGGCTGCATATGCAGTCTGTGGAGAAAATATCATACACACGCATACAAAAGCCAGTAATACTGCCACATATTTCTTTGCTCTCGAAATCATATTAAATCTCCTGTCTGTCAAATATATTTCTCTATACATCTCCCTGTCAACCTCCTGGTTTAATAAAATTGCACTGCCGCATCAAATCCATTTGTCACTGTTCAGTGACCACATCAATGGTACCTCCCATTTCCTCAACCAGATTCTTAGTAATAGCCATACCAAGTCCGGTTCCCTGTATTTTGTTTGTAATGGAACTTTCCGCACGGGTAAACGCATCAAAAATTCATCCGCTTCAGTCTCTGCACCGTTTCGCCATTCAATACCATCCAGGTTTGTAAACTCACCGATTGCCACAGCCTGGATGATTTCATTATTAGACCAGTCTTCACCAAGATCCATGGAATACTGACACCACTGCTATCAGACAACGTTTTGCCTTTTTCATACTTTGCCTATTTCTTTCCTGATAAAATCATTATTGTTACGTCTGTGAAATAACTCCGTAAAAAAAACACTGTCAAACAGACAGTGCACGTCATTTCATACAACTGGCTGCCATTTTAAAGGCCCTGTAGCTTTGCGTCCCAGACTTTCATCTGGTTTGCCGATTTCCTTATTATAGCTTTTAAACTTATGCAAAAAAACTGGTTTCATTATACTATAGTGCTCTACTGTGCACAAGAAAAACATTACCGTTTTAACTTGTTAAGGAGCT
This sequence comes from Bacteroides galacturonicus, assembly GCF_003096855.1. Lineage (NCBI taxonomy): Bacteria > Pseudomonadati > Bacteroidota > Bacteroidia > Bacteroidales > Bacteroidaceae > Bacteroides > Bacteroides galacturonicus. The sequence continues at coordinate 393,435 of NZ_QEOA01000005.1, forward strand.
GGGGAATGAACCCGCATATAAAAAGCCGGATAACTTCAGGATAATTCAGGACGAAAGTGACATAGCTTCTCTTACTTAGACAATATTTACCCCATTTAATATGAGGAATGGAGTAACATTTAATGTGCTAAACAACAGTCAACGGCAAATTCTTTTCCGACCAATAGGCAATCAATTCGGGATGTACTTCCGCTAAGCTGTTACTCATATCAAAACCTCCACTTCCTCTGTGATTAGAGTATATGAAGTTTTGGCTTTTACTTGTAGTTTACGAATGTCGGTAAAATTAAAAAGCCCTTTGAGAAAAGGATTTCTCCTCTCTCAAAGGGCTTGGTAAACTGGAAGTTATAAACATCTTTGCAAATATACCATATCTATTAACTGTACACCACACTCATAAATTGAGTGGTCATAATTGTCCGTAAAGAAATTCGGAATATTGTGAGATCGGACAAATCCGCATTTTTCATAAAACGGTATGGTCAACGGGCTGTCACCTGTTCCAACCTGCAAAATAGAATATTCATCTGCATATTTACTTACAAGGAAGTCAATCAATGCTTTCCCATAGCCCTGTCCTTGATTCTGAGGATCAACTGCAATATTTTTAATTTCAAGTATTCCATTATCTTCATCAGTAACGACACATTCAGCTTTTACATTACCATCTTCAAGTACATACATAGTACCTTTTTCAAGATAGTGATCAATCATATTTTCCTGCTCATCAGCTAATAACAATAATGCTATAAATTGCTTTTTATTCTCATTCACTTCTCGGATTTTCATATCTATTACTCCGTCAAATTTCAATTTTAACATCAGACGTGTGGTTTTACATTCACGTATAAAGACTCTTTCACAGGCTTTGTTCGTCCTTTTCAAATACCAGAATCTTCTGCGTAACCTTTTTTGCAATAGGTAATAACGCCAAAAGTCTGTATGCAGATGAAAATAACTCCATGCCACGAAGAATATTATCATCTTTTATTTTATGATACCCTGTTGTCATATTCCCAAGGTCTTCAAAATGATCTGCACCGAAGACAAATTTTGAGCCTGTTTGCTGTATGGATTTTTCTATTCCTTCTTTCTTTACCCATGCCTTTGCCAGACATTCCATAAGAATACATGCATTATCAAAGTTGTCCTTTATTATTTTTAATATCTTACCGTTTTCTTCTGCTGTCAGATACATTGATAATCCTTCAATGATAAAAAGCATTTTCCCCCGCACTTTTACTTCTTTTGACCATGCAGGGTCAAGTGCAGAAATTCCTATCGTAGAAACACGTCCTGATTCCTCGAAAATCTGATTGCGGATTGCTATCGTTTCTGGCAGGTCCAGATTGTACCAGGTGATTTTACCATTATCCATGCGATAAAATCTCGTATCCAGACCACAGGCAATATTAACCACCGTACAATCAGGATTTTTCTCTATAAAATTCTTTACTAATTCATCAAAAACTACCGTTCTGGCAATTACCCCTTTCCCCATCGTAGAATCCCTAGCCGCTGTAGAAAAATCATAATCAATTTTGTCGACTAATTCTACCGCCTTTGCATCATAGAATTTATTATGTTTACTTTTGGAATATTGGGCTCTGGCATAAAAGCTCTGGAGCATTGTCTCAGCACTGCCACTGATAGTAGGTTTTATTCTTTCACTCATACATTTACCTTTTTTACAATACAATTAGTTGCGACTAACTTGATTGTAACACATTTTATGAAAATAAACAATTCAAATTAACGTGTCTTGGAGTGTCTTGGAGACAGACCCCATAAACTTCTTAAACTGAGAAATCTCTCATCTACCTGAATTCAATTATATCTTCAAATGGTTTTCTTGGTCTTTTATCTGGAGATTCATCCGCAATTCCAACCGCAACCAATCCAGTCAGTTGGCAGTCAGTTCCAATAAAATCAACAAGATCATTGTATGCAAAGCATGTATTTGCAATCCACAAAGTACCTAATCCATACCCTGTTGCTGTAAGTATCATATTTTGAATGGCAGCACCTATAGATAATGAGTCACAGATTTCTACAATTCTCTTTTCATTTTCTATGCCAGAAAATGGTGTCTTCTGATTAGTATTAAGCACAGCAATTAGACATGGTGCCTCCTGCATGATTCTTACAGTATTCTCAGCATCTGGTATTGCAAATACCCATTCTGGCATTAGTTCATGGCTGATCTTTTCTGCATTAATACCTTGCTGCATTACTTCAACCAATTTGTCTTTTTCATCTCCCTGATATACGATAAATTTCCATGGCTGTCTGTTCTTAGCAGATGGAGCAAGTGTAGCGCTGTATATCATATCTTCAATCATGGTTTTATTAACTCTATCTGGTTTATATTTTCTTATGCTTCTTCTATCTTCTATTTCCTTTATCATAATTTTTTACTCTTTCTCACTTATTCTATATGAATATCTGTATCCTGTAAGGACACTTAATCTAATAAAAATAATCAAACCGTAGCTGCCTGTCAATCCAGCTTTTCTGTATCGCTTCGTGTATAACATCTCCTGGCATACTCTCACCGATTAAGAATGGAGATTCCGGATTATGTTTTTTCATGTTTGCTCTCACTAATGCTTTATCTGCATTTGCATAACAATATTTACATAAATGTCCACATGTATCATACGCACCTATGTCCACACCAAGCACACAGACACAAGCCCCATTCCTCTGATTAACCTTTCCCTTTGGAATCTCTAATCTGTTATGAAGTGCTTTCTCAAAGGTATCCACTGTCATACAGCCAGAACAATCTGCTCCATATGTTGCCAGTTCATTTCCCTCTGCACAAGGTTTTATAGTCATACCATATCGTGACGCAATCTCAATAAAGGCTTTTCCAATCGTGATTTTATCATTATGACTTACTTCCATTGCCTCTGGGAAATTGCGTTCCACCTTTTTATAAATATCTATAAAACTTATTACACATGTTCTTGTATATCCACTCAATGTCGCTGCCATTTTTTCAAACTCAGAAATATGCCATTCTACCGTATGTGTGGCATCAACCATAATTGGATCATATCTCCAGCCGATGCTGTCTATCCCTACGATGTCTGATAAGCGCCTAAAACTATCCATCACTATTTTTTTATCTGGTACATTAGGCTCTATCTCTTTTCCATATGGTGTAATTGTAACGAACCAGTACTGCCCATACTGCTTCAATGTATCCATATGTATAAGCATAGGCTCCGGATTCTTCGTGCAAAAAGCAATCAGATCTACAACCTCTTTAGAAAGACTATATTTTGTCACCTGCACAGGATTGTACGGATTCCTAACTAAGACATATCCTTCCTGTATTCTGTTCATCAGCCAATCTGGATAAAATGCTGGAATATCTGTTCTCATTCCTGTCTGAATAATCATTTCAGTAACCTCTTAATATTCTATCTGTATCTCTTCTCTGCACATTGCCCTCTTATTTATATACGCTCTGTTTTTCATTCAATATACAGAATATTGCTCTGCTGTTCATATATCATTCTTCAATACCATATATCCTCACCACACAACTTCCTGTTATATGAACTTCTAAAATTCATACAATAATCACATATTCATACATCTCAAAATTCCTGTTTCCTACTACTTCATAGAAAATGTTCTGAGTACAAATATACTTAAATCCTGCCTTTTTATAAAATCTCTTGGCAGCTTCGTTATTGTCAATGACATCTAAATGTATCGCTTCATATTTATTATTCCTTGCCACAGCAAGTATATCTTTTAGCAGCCTACTGCCTGTACCACAGCCACGATACTCATATCCTACCGCAAGTGCATGTATAACTAAGACATTGCTTCCTCTGTCAGTAACCTGCCACTTTACCTTTTCATATTCATCATTTGATATACAGTTACATACCGCACATGCTTTTATTTGTCCTTCATCTCTTATTACATACATTTCCTTTTGCACAATACTTGCCATTATAAAATCATCTGACGGATGTTCACCGCATTTCCAGCCAGGAAATGAAGGCTCATTACTGCTTTTATTAATAAGATTCCAGTAAAGTTTCTGTATTTCATTAAAATCTTCTATATCTGCTAACCCAAATTCCATTTATTCCCACACTTTCCAGATATCAGGATGATATCCAAGAGTTGATGCCCTGCCATTTCTTACTACCGGCGTTTTTATAACCTGTGGATTTTCAAGCACCTTTTCTAATTTATCCTCATCTGCCGTGTATTTGATAAGTGCAAGGGTATCTTTATCCTTACTTTCCCAGTTAATCATATTTTCCAGTCCACCATTAACCTGAGCAACTGAATTAAATTCGCCCTTGCTCAGTCTCGCCTTCCGGCTCGGTCGGTTCGTAGCAAGTCGTCCACCGGACGACACTCACCCTTTTTCTTTCATATCAATAAACTGGTACTTAATACCTCTCTCCTTAAAGAAACGCTCTGCCTTTTTTGTATCATTACATTTCTTAGTTCCAAATATCTGAATGTTCATCTTAATATTCCTTTTCTATTTTTTCGTTAATTCCATACATTTTCTTGAAATTATCAAGGTCTGCCTCACTCCTAATCAGCATAACCTCTTCTATCTTACCTGTATGAATATCCTTAAATCCAGCTACCTGTTCACCAGTGCATATACTGGCCTTAATTACTGGTCTTTTGCTATCTTTATCATAAGAATGCACTATCTTTTTCTTACTAAATAATCCCATTTACATTACCCTTTCTTTGTCTGTGCCAACAGCACAAGTTTTTCAAACGACTCTGCAAAATGAATATTATCCTCATTTGACCTCTTTTTATGTCTCTTTATATGGTTTTTACTGCTTGCTCTTTTCGCACATTTAGTTATGTGCCTCTGCATAAGCATCTGATCTATGTTGTCGGTAGTATACCACTTTCCTGACTGATGAATTGCATATGCACCCTTACTCAACGCCATAGCTGCAACCCCATAATCCTGTGTAACAACTATGTCATCACGCGTACATAAGTTAACCAGCTTAAAATCAACTGCATCAGCCCCTGCGCTTACTGTTACTACATCACTATAATCGGATGTAAGCATATGATTAGTATCACATATAAGCGTTGTTTCTATATTGTATTTTCTAGCTATGTTCTCTACTATCCGTATGACAGGACATGCATCCGCATCTACATATATGTGCATTATTACCTCTTTTAACAATTAATCGATTTTTAAATCAGTTGACAGCTTATACCATCTCTTAATATAAGCATCCTCAAATAACTCAAAACTATATTGATTTCTTCATCTGTAATTTGGTCTATCTCGTACTTTCAAATATTATTGTACTTTGTCCCTATTCCAAATTTCATATCCCTGACGTCTCGCAGAATCATATACCGGCTGCATATTCTTTTCTAATATGTGGCAAAATTCCGGTTTACCTTTTCCTGCAGTATACAGTTCCCTTACAGCCCATATAGAATGCAGATTATCTCTGTAGCAAGCTTCAAAGAGTTTATGTAATTCCGGCTTTTCATATATTTTTTCATACATAATAAACTGATTGCCAGCAAATACTTCAAAGAAAGGTTCCCACTTAGGAAGCTTGTTATTCTTAGAGGAATTGAGTGAAGAGTCCATTGGCATCAGATTCCACAACTCATCATTCATTACAAATGACCATGGTATAAAGTGATCTATGTCATATTGTTTTTCATCTACCAGTTTACCTGTAAATACATCTCTTACCTCACATACATCAAGTATTCCTTCCCAAAGTTTTCTTACATGCGGTAACTTTCGCATCTTTTCATCCATAGGTGCCAGTTTATATACTAATCCCGGTACTTCCGGATTGTTGTTTTGCAGCCATTTAACCTTTTCATACTGAATCCAGCCAAGTATATTTACTGTATTATCCTGTATCATTAAAACCCAGTCAGGATTAAAATATACTTCTTTTTTTAATTTGCTGCTGTCTCCAAGAATATAAGGTAATGGCACAATCATCTGATTGATCTTTTTAATATATGCAGTCAGTCTTTTTACACTTCCCCAGTCCGCAGGCTCATCACTTTTTGAAAAGAATCCTGACAAAGCCCTGTAAGGAACCATATTTGTAAGCTGTTCCTTTACCGCCTTAAGTTCATTATTGTATTCTTTGATTGCATTTTTTATTTCTACTTTTGATGCATTAGCAGGTAAGCTGCTGTATTCAGATAACAAATTTACTGCCCTTTCAAGCCCGTCCCTTACCATTCCATCAGATTGTATTCCACTAAGATGTATATGGAACTCTCTTACTGAATACCATGCATTTGATATCATTTCATCTATTATCTCATCAAATGTTGTCTGATAAACATTTTCTGAAATCAGATGAACAATAGCCTCAAGCCAGTAGAACTTATAACAATATGACGGATCTTTCATCATCTGTGAAAATCCTTCTATATCCAGCATGTTGTAATATTTTTGTTCAACTATTAAATGGTTGTCACCTTGCGAAGTATAATATTCAGCCATTGCTCCGTACCCCTGTTTTCTCTTACATCACCTGTTGCCCAGATTTTTTCTTTCTTAAATCCATTTATAGGCTCCATCAACATATCAAAACTTTCCTCTGTAAGATATGTGAAATACCTTCCATTTCTTACGCCCTCAAAATCGCCATACTTAAAAGACATATATATCACACCATCTTCCTTAAGTGCCTTATATAATCTTTTTATCATATCCGACAATTCACATTTCTTTAAATGAAGAATTGATGCACATGCCCATATACCATCATATATATTACTGTCATTAAAATTCTCGAAAAGCATATACTGTACCTGAATACCTGTGTACTTTGTTGCTGCCTTACATAATTCTTTTGAACCATCCATTGCATCAACTTCATATCCATTATCTATAAAATACTTAGTATCTCTTCCTGAACCGCATCCAAAATCCAATATTTTTGCTTTCGCAGGCAAAAACGATAGGAAAGGTTCCTGTATTTCATGGAAATCCACATTTTGAGTTGTATTGACAAAATCTGCTGTATGCTGGTTGTAGTAATCTAATGTATTATTATCACTCATTTTTTCTTACTTCCTGATGTTTTGTTATCATTACTATAACACAAATACCAGTTACACTAAAGGCTGCTTTAAAAATATGGAAACATAATTCATTATAAAATTCACATCAAATCTTAGAGCCTTTTTAATTTAAAAGTACTACTACATTTCCATGATGCTATTTTCATCAGCATTACACCCCTGCTCACTAAGTATTTCCTGACACTCTTCTATTGTATTGCCATATAACAAAATCCTATGTTTATAATTAAGACATCTCTCAATTTATAAACATAGGATTTCAGTTATTTCTCTTTATTCTGATAATATCTACAATACTGCTGTATATGTATTAAATACACTATATGTTACATATCACATTTACTATCTTTTATGTCCCTGCTTCATATTCCCCAAAAATGCACTTGAAATGGATACTGTTGTAATAAGTGTGTTTTCCTGCTCCAAGCAACATCTGTATTGCTTTTTGGTGTATTCCTGCCTCTGCCTGCTTTGAATATGTCAATAGCTGGTTTACTGTGTTTACATC